>JAWKTM010000011.1:0-167649 GCA_041399085.1 Pirellulaceae bacterium | reverse complement strand
GCGAGGCATGGAAACAAGGTCGGCCAGATTCGGAGTGCCGTCGAACGACTCGGCATTCAGCTCCGCGGCGGCCGCCAGCAATTGTTCGTCGGTCATCGAATCCTGCTCGAATTCATCGTCGAAATTGCGAGCGCCGCCCTCGCGGAAGCCCAAGCCGTCTCGAGCGTCCGTCGAGTCGTCTGTCAGATTCGCTTGCGATACGTGTCGCAAGATCATCGTGGCCCGAAACGCGAACGCTCCGGATACGACCAGCAACGCTAGTCCGCCGAGGATGCCGAGTACGCGTTGGTCGAGATAGAAGAACAGTAACAACGCCACGGCGAACGAGAAGAACGCGAGGATGTAGCTGAGCGTCGCGGTGGTGACCCATTGGCTGCGAGTCGATTTCGAGATGGCGTTGCGAGCCGATTCGTTGGCGACTTCGCGAATTGCCGCCATATTCACGCCGCGCTCGGGCGCTTGGCTGCGAGGAATGTACTCCTTCGGCTCGACATAGGTCGGCTCTTCGGTCACCGGCAATGGCGCTGGAGCAGACACGGACTTGGGCAGCGGCGCGGGAGCGGGGTCGGTCCGATCGTCCCGGACGCGATTCAGCAACCGGTTCATGTAAGCCTGAATCGACTCATCGTGATCCTCTTCTTCTTCGTCACCATCTTGGTCCGCGATCGTCGATGGGCCGAGCTGACCACTTGCATACGAGGACGCGGCCGCATCGCGCGGCTCGTCGTGAATTCCCAACTGCTTCAGCGCGGGTTCTTCCATCACCAGCGAATCACTATCGTCGTCGTCCCATTCGTCTTCGATTTCGTTCCGCCACTCCTCGGTGTACGTTTCGTCGACGTTCTCGCCTTCCGCCTCGCTGACTCCGAAACTCGCAGCGTCGAATGTCAGCTTCGACTGTGACTGTGGCTGTGCCTGTGACTGCGATTCGTCGCCCCGCTTTGGCGTTTTGGGGGCTTGTTCGGCGGCGGAATCTTCGCGGTCCAGGTCGCCCCGCAACAGTCCCATGCGTCGCAGATGTTCCATCGCGTCGGTCGCGTCGTCCTCCGATGTCGGCTCGTCGGTCGCCTCGTCTTTGGCGTCGGGGATCAGCGGCCGCTTGCGTTTGGCGGTTTGCATAATGGCATCGAAGCGAGCGTTCGACGTCCGCGACGAAGCGCGATGCTCGTTGTCGATGTCGCTCGAGTCTTCGTCCCGCAAGCACGTACTGTCTTCAGTCGCAACCTCATCGGCCGCGTCGCTGAAGCCCGCATCGTCGGAGGGGAAGGCATCCGGCGAAACGTGGTCGAACGTTGAAGCGTTGGCAGCGGTCGGAACGTGTGTCCGCGACAACTGCTGCTCCAGCGAATCGCGGTCGGCTTGCAGCTCGTCGATCTTGCTCCGCAACTCGGCCCGCTCTTCTTCCCATGCCGACTCGTTCCGCTCGGACTGTTCGGCCAGATGCGTCCGTTCGGTTTCCCAACCTTCCTTTTCGGACCACCACTCCTGCCGCGACGCATTCCAATCTTCGCGTTCGCGAGAGGTCATCTCGCGCTCGTGCTGTGACTGCTCGCGCGTGGCTTGCAGCTCCGACGACAACTGCTCCCGCTCCGATTCGGCCTGCTCCAGCCGCTCGCGCAATTCGGCGACCGTGGCCGTCAGCTCGGCGACGTCGGCCGAACTCGCGTTGGCCGACGCGGCATTCTCCGCACGGGCCGCCGACAACTCGGCTTCCAGTTGCGTGAGCCGCTCGGACAGTTGTTCCGCGGTGCGAAGTTGTTCGTGCAGTTGATTCAGTTCGCCACGGGAATTGTCGAGTGAAGCTTCCGAGGCGATCAGCGCCGTCTGCGATTCGTCGAGTGCCGTGTGGGCTTCGACCAGCGCTTGCTGGGATTCGTCGAGTGCTACTTGGGTCACGTCGAGCGCGGCCTGAGTCTGCTCGAGCCCCAGATGGAGATCGGCGATCTCGCGAGCCAGCGACTCGTGCGTGGATAGCCACGATTCTCGCTCGCTCGTCAATTGCCGCTCGACGCGTTCCGCCGTGGCCAGCGCGGTATCATGCGCCGGCTGAATGTGATCGAGCGACGATTGCAGTTCATCGACGCGGCTCAACAACTCGTCCCGCTGTTCCGTCAGGCGGGCCGCTTGCTCCGCGTGTTCCCGTTCGCGCTGGTCAAGCTGCTGCTGTAGTTCCGCCAATCGCGCGGTCGTGCGCTCATGCTCGGCGCGAAGTTCGGCGTTGATCTCGACATCAACGGTTGCGTCTTCCGCTGCCGATTCTGACGCGGATTCCGTCGCGAGAGCAATCGCCGCTCGTGCGGTGGCGGAGTCGCCGTCGGTCGAGTCTTCGTCGGTCGTGTTCTCCGCGTTCGGCTCGGCCAGCCGCTCGATCCGTTCGCGAAGCTCGTCGATCTGCCGTTCTAACGCGGCTCGCTCGGCCAGCCAATGTTCGTGGGCCGATTGCAGTTCCAGTTCGTACTGGCTGGCCAACCGACGCGCGTCGCCCAACTGACGCTCGCGATCCGCGACCACGGCTCGCAACCGTCGCAGCTCGTCCTGCACGGCGTGCTGCTGCTCGGCTTCGCGCTCGCGTTGACCGGCGTAGTCGTCCAGCAGCGATTCCAATTCGTTCAGCCGATTGGCCAACGAGCGAGTCGGCTCTTCGGAGGCCGAAGGTTCCGCGGCGTCCGACGTTTCGATGGCAGCGTCGGCGGATTCATTGGGAACGCCGCTGGCTTCGACCGCCGGCGCCTTGTTCGGCTCGGCCGAAGACTCGTGGGACGCCGGAGCCGGCGGTGCGGGGCGGATATTGATCAGTTCGAGTTCGATCGAACCGAATTTGAGCCGATCGCCGATGCGCAGCGGCGATGCCTCGAACCCTTGGTCGTTCAGCAGTGTCTGTTGACTCCACCGTCGCACCCAGGCGCCATTCGCGCCTCGCATGACCCAGCAATGAACGGGCCGCAAGTCCGCGGCTTTCAATCGCAGGGTGCAGCTCTCGTGCGAGCCGATCGAGCACTTGGGCGAACGAACCGTGACCGTGGCTTGCTCGTGGTCGGGCGCGTGAATCCGAAAGGCCAATTCGCCATCCTCGCTGCCTAGCAAGGAACGGCGTCCGCGAGAAGTGGCGTGGGTATCGAGCTGACCGACCATGGATGCGTTCCTCGTGCGTGCTTCGTCCGTCGTTGCTGAAGCGTCGTGTTGCGGAGTGATTCCAGTGAGCGACGGTGCGGGTTAGTGGAGCGACACGTGAGCGTCGCCGTGGGTGTCGGCCCTGCCGCCTTGGGGAAGCAGGTAATTTGGATCAACAGTTCGCCCAGGGAGATGTAGCCTACGGGCAGCGCGACGTCAAAACGCAGGAGGCAATTTGACAACACGGCGATGGTCGCCGTCCGCAAAATTGGCAAGATCGGAGGAAATCGTTGCATCTTCGCGCGGGATTTGTCGATTATCCGAAAGCGACGAAATCAGCGTGAACGACGCGGAGACGAGCGTTCGCCAAAACCACGACGCAGGCTAGACGTGACACCAAACAAAAGTGTCCGATTTCCCACCGAATGTGGTTTCCGGCGGATTTATCGAACCGTGATGAGCGCACGCGAGAAGTGTCGCAAACCTTAGCTTGAAAACAGGTTAGGGAGTTTTTAGGCGTCGTTTAGGGTGGCGGTTTTTCGTTAAATCGGAAGCCTCGCAATAGACGGAACTCGTACTATAGTTTGGTTGCCCCGAAGCCTTTGGGCCGCGGGGATCCAACAGAGAGAACCGAGTTCGAGGCATCCAGAGCAAAGGTTCGCGGCGACGGTCGGCGTAGGCAGCCGGATGATTCGCGAGGAACCGGTAAGGTGAACATTATGGCACGTAAAGAGGCGATTCTGAACCTGCGAAACATCCTCGTGAAGCGTCGCGACGCGCTGCGAAAGGCGCTGGCGGGCGACTTGAGTATGTTGAAGGAACTGCGCGAGCAGACGACTGGCGATGTGATTGACTTCGCTCTCGACTCGGCTCAGGACGAAATCAATTCGCAAATCGCCGAAGTGGAAAGCCGCGAGTTGGCCAACATCGACCGCGCGCTGGAACAGATGCGCGAAGGTCGTTACGGCATTTGCGAAGGCTGCGACAAGGGCATCCCGATGGCTCGACTGCAAGCGTTGCCTTATGCGACGCTGTGTATCGAATGCCAGCGCGAAGCGGAGAAGGCCGGTTACACCGGCGGACGTTCGGCCGATTGGGGACGACTGGTCGATTCGCCGTCGGACAATGAAGTCGTGCTGAGCGACATCGAGTTGGACGTTTCGTAGACGCGCCGACTGGGTTGCCGGTATCGCCATTCGCGAAGCGGGCTCAGCCACCGCGAATCAAGCATTGATTCGGCAATCCATCTTCTCTTCAAGATGCAGCGTTTGGGGGGCGCGACCGCGCGCCCTTTCTCGTTCTTGGTTGACGGCTGTTCCATAAGCACGAATGGCCGTCCCCGATCGCGACGTAAGGTGAACGCCATGAAGCGTAACCGTCCGGACAGCAATAGCGCGACGGCGTTCGTCGCAATCGCGTTGTTCTGCTTGACCGCTTGGCCCGCCACTCCAGCCGCCGCGCAGCTCACGTCGCTGTCCGACTTGCCAACAGCCGAACAACGCGAGCGGATGTTCGCGGAAGTGGCCGAGGAAGTGGCGGCCTTGGAGCGACAAGGCAATCTGCTGAAGAAGGTCGTGCGACTGGTAACGCCGACCGTCGTGCATATCGAAGCGAAGAAGAGTGCTTCCGGCGGTCGTTCGAAGATTGTCGACGAGGCCGGATCCGGCGTTGTTATCGTCAAGAAAGATCGCTTCTACATCCTCACCAACCGCCACGTCATTCACGAAGCGCCGCTGCATCAGATCGACATTCGAACGTCGGACGATCGGCTGCTCCATCCGACAACCGTGTGGTCGGATCCCGGCACCGATGTGGCGGTGATGGCTGTCGCCGAGAATGATCTCATTGCGGCTCGCATGGCCGACAGCGATCGCACGGAAATTGGCGATTTCGTGTTGGCGGTCGGCAGCCCGTTCGGTTTGAGCCACTCGGTGACCTATGGCATTATCAGCGCCAAAGGACGGCGCGATTTGCAGCTTGGAACCGAGGACGTGCGTTTGCAGGACTTCATGCAAACCGACGCGGCGATCAATCCCGGCAACAGCGGCGGCCCGCTGTTGAATTTGCGAGGCGAAGTGATTGGAATCAACACGGCGATCGCCAGCAGTTCGGGCGGCAGCGAAGGAATCGGATTCACGATTCCCATCAATTTGGCGATGATGGTCGCCTCGCAGTTGATCGAAAATGGTACCGTTTCGCGAGCGTTTCTGGGCGTGCTGCTGGACCACAAGTTTGATGTGGAGATGGCGACTCGGCTGGGGCTTCCACGTGCGGACGGCGCCTACGTCAAGGGAATCACGCCCGGCAGCCCGGCGGACTCGGCCGAATTTCGCGAGGGCGACGTGATACTGCGATTCGACGGCTCGCGAATCGAGGACGATGATCACCTGATAAATCGCGTCGCCCTGACGCCGGTAGGCAAAGAAGTCGCCGTCCAGGTCTTCCGAGGCGGACAAGTCATCTCGTTGCGAGTTCGAGTCGGCGACCGCAGTCTGTTCAAGGAGGAATAGACAACTTCGTCCCGAAAGCCCATCTGGAAGAGTTACCCAGAAAAGCATCTCTGAAGCCCTCTCCCTTTGCGGTTTCACGCCGCTGACTCGAAGTCGGAATCGCCGAATTCCCCATCCATAAGATTGCCTGCCTAACCGGAATTGATTGGAAAGTGCGTGATTCGGGATATGCCGCGATAGCGAGCAATGACACACTGCAGCTAGTCGCGGTATCAGAGCTTCGCCACAAGTCAGCCACCGCGTGCCGTTCCAGATTAGTTCGTCCGATGCTTCGACTCCACGCGACGTTTCGGCACGATTTACCCGATACGGGCACAGTCGAAGGGCCGGAAAGCGCGCAGCCATCTCACAAACGCATCGCGTGCAGAAGAATTTTTGAGTGGGGCGGCCGCCGTCGTTGAATGCGACGGCGCGGATGTCGGGCAAGCGGAGACGCTTAAGCCATGATTTCTCGAATCACTTCCCGCTCTTCCAACACATAGCGTGGGCGGCCCGAGAGATCGGTGAAGGTTTGTGACGGATCGATGCCCAAGTGGTGATAGATTGTGGCCAGCACGTTCTCGGGACGATAAGGCATGTTCGCGGGAACTTCGCCCTTCGAGTTGGATTCGCCGAACACGCCGCGTTGCAGTCGGCCGCCCGCCAGCAGCACGCTCATCAACGAACCCCAGTGATCGCGGCCAGCGTTCTTATTGATTTTCGGCGTGCGGCCGAATTCGCCCATGGCGACGACCAACACATCTTGCTCCAGGCCGCGGTCGCCCAGGTCTCGCACCAACGCGGCCAAGCCTTGATCGTAGGCCGGGCCCTTCGTCGCCATCGCCTTGGCAATATTGCTGTGATCGTCCCAACCGGTCACTCGCACGGTGACGCACGTTACTCCGGCTTCGACCAACCGCCGAGCCAGCAACATACTTTGTCCGACCGTCGTGCGGCCGTATGCGTCGCGGATCGAGTCCGATTCCTCGGCGATGTCGAACGCAAGGCGAGCTTGCGAACCGGTCACCAGGTCGAACGCCTTTTGCGTGAATTGATCCACGGCAGTTGCCGAACCGTTGAGATCGTTCAGCTCGCGACGGGCGTCGAGCTGAGCCAGCAGTTGGCTCCGATTTCCCAAGCGATCGGCCGTCAGCGATTCGAGCGTGCCGAGATTCATGACTTGAAACTTGTTGGAGTTCGGATCGCCGCCCGTTTGGAACGGAGCACAAGCCAAACCCAATTGAGCCGCGCCGCCGTTCCGCATCACTTGCGGCACCGCCACGTAAGCCGGCATGGCCACATGATTCGGCCCGCGGAATTTGGCCGCAACCGCGCCGATGCTCGGCATCTGATTCTCGCCGCCCTTTTGCCCGGTCTTGTAGTAGCCGGTTTGCGTCAAGTGGCTCGACGGATCATGGCTGCTGCTGTTGTGGCGAATCGATCGCACGACCGTTAGCCGGTCGGCGATTTTGGCTTGCTCGGCCATGTATTGGCTGAACATCACGCCAGGCAAATTCGTGGCGATCGCCGACAGCGGGCCGCGATATTCGGCGGGAGCGGTCGGCTTGGGATCGTAAGTTTCGAACTGCGTCGGCCCGCCCGCCAACTCGACAAAGATCACCGACGTGTTGGCTTGGCGATTTTCGCCGGCCAGCGCTCGACCACGCAGCACTTCGGCCAGCGTCAGGCCCGACAGCCCGAGCACGCCAGCGCCGAGGAAGTTCCGTCGCGAAACGCCATCACAATACGTCGAGCCTTTGCCAAGCAAACCGAGCATCCGTGGTTCTCCCGTAGTCGAATTCCGCGTATCAACAGCACTGCCACCAGGCGAGCATCGTATCAACTGCGGCTGATTCGTTCAACTTAGCGTCACGTTTTATTGTGACGTTTTACGGGAATCGAAATCTCGGCGGCGAGCGGCGTCCGCGATTATCGCTTGACGCTCAATTGGCCAATCATGGCCCAAAGTGCTAAGAACAAAAAACTGATAACGGGGTGGATCAGTTCGACCGGCATGGCGGCTCCTTCGCGGCTGCGGGCGAGGGGCTCCGTCCTCGTGAATTGCCATCCGTGCGGTGAAGCTTTCATCGGACGAGATGCCGCGCGATTTTCAATTTCCCGAGGCGCGGCGGTTTGATGCGGACGATGCGAGCGACGTGCGTAGTCCGCACAGCTTGCTCAGGCGAATCAGCGCGATGGCACCGGCCGCAATACCGTTGCAATCGGCCGGCGGCGGGTTCAAACCAATGTCATGTTGTTGCGATGCACAACTTCTTCGTAAGGCTGATGGCCAAGGACTTCGGCGATCTTGGTCGAGTTCAGCCCACGAATGCGAACGAGGTCGTCCGCGCTGTAGTTGCTCAGCCCGCGGGCGATCTCTTGTCCGGCCAAGTCCGCGATCGAGACGATATCGCCCTTCTCGAAACGGCCTTCGACCGCCGTGATGCCGATGGCCAGCAGGCTGCGGCCGTTGCTACGGACGGCTTGAGCGGCTCCGGCATCCAGAATCAGCCGGCCGCACGGCTGCGCCGAAAAGCCGATCCAGCGTTTCCGCGGCGGAATCGTTTTGCCTTGGGCGGTGAACAGCGTGCCGATCGTTTCGCCAGCCATCAATCGAGCCAGCACGTTCGGTTCGTTGCCGCTGGCGATAATCATGTTCTCGCCAGCCGCGGTGACCATCCGGGCCGCCTTGAGTTTGCTGGCCATGCCCCCTTTGCTCATTCCCGTTAGCCGATCGCGGACGTAGCCTTCGACGCCTTGCCAATCGGTGACCGTGTGCAGCAACATCGAATCGGGCAGCGATGGATCGCCGTTGTACAGCCCCGCCACATCGGACAAGATCACCAACAGCGGAGCTCGCAGCAGATTCGTCACCAGCGCGGCCAGCCGATCGTTGTCGCCAAACGTCGTCAACAGTTCGTCGACGGCGACCGTGTCGTTTTCGTTGATAATCGGCACCGCCCCGAATTCCAGCAGCGACAAAATCGTGTTGCGAACATTCAGATAGCGAGTGCGGTGATCAAGGTCTTCGGCGGTCAGCAGAATCTGAGCGGCGTGTCGTCCGTGCTGCCGAAAGACTTTGTCATAGGACTCGATCAAGTTCGTCTGACCGACGGCCGCCACGGCCTGCAGCCGCGCGATATCGGTCGGGCGTTTCGTGAGCCCGAGTTGACTCATACCGGCTCCGACCGCTCCCGAGCTGACCAGCACCACTTGCCGGCCTCCCGCTACCAACGCGGAAATCTGTTCGGCGAAGGCGGCGATGCGTTCCAGGTTGAGTTTGCCGCCCGCGTGCGTCAGAACTCGCGTGCCAACTTTGACGACCAGCGTATCGGCGGCGGAGGTAACTTCTTGGCGAAGCAAGTCGGTCATGGAAGCGCGGGCGGCGGGATGATGAAAGGACGGTGGGCGTTTTTTGACGATACAGAATATCGGGTTGTCCCTGGAACTTCATTTGCGAGCGTCGATCATCATACGCGGCACGCTTGAGGTTTCGATAGGTCAGCCCTAGAATGGCTCGGGCTGAGACAAACCGGCCCCGACGACACGCCCGACGCCCCTCTTTTCCGTTCTCTTCGGCCGACTCGACGTCGCCACGCGAGCTTCGATGAGCGAAATCCACCACGAGTGCGGCATCGCCGCGGTGTATCACCTGCCCAGCGATCAAACGAGTCCTCTCTGCCCCGATTCCTCGCCCAACAGCGCGTCGCGATTGCTGCCGCGGATGTTGTTGGACATCCAGAATCGCGGCCAATTAGCGGCCGGAATGACTTCGTTCGATCCCGATCGCGATCAGTTGATCGATACGCACAAGGACATCGGCACCGTCAGCGAAGTGTTCCGCTTGTCTCATCGCGCGAAGCATGAAAACATCATGGAACGCTACGCCGGCCGAGCCGCAATCGGCCATGTCCGTTACGCCACTTGCGGCAAGGACGATCGCAGCTACGCCCAGCCGTTCGAGCGGCATCATATCCAGAAACACAAGTGGTTTGCGTTCGGGTTCAACGGCCAGTTGGCGAACTACGAGCAACTGCGTGACCGACTGCTAAGCGACGCCGATCATCATTTGGCTCGCGAGAACGACACCGAAATCATCATGCACGAGATCAGCCGCGAGTTGTCCGCGGCTGGTGGCTCGCCCGATTATCGCAAGATCGTCGGCAATCTGAGCCGACTGTTCGACGGCGCATACAGCTTGGTGTTTCTCAACGCCTGCGGCGACATGATCCTGGTCCGCGATCCGCTAGGGATCAAACCGTTGTGTTATGCCAAAGAAGGGGCGTTGTTCGCGGCGGCCAGCGAAAGCGTGGCGCTGCTGAATCTAGGGTTCGCGCCCGAGTCGATTCATTCGCTTGAACCGGGCCACATGATCTCAATCGTCGATGGGCGTTTCGAGATTCACCGTTACTACGAACATCCCGAAGAGGCTCGGCCCAAAGTGGCGCACTGCTTCTTCGAGTGGATTTATTTTGCGAACGTGGCTAGCACGCTGGACGAACGCAGCGTCTATCTGACGCGGACGAAATTGGGCGAGGAGTTGGCGCGGCTGGAGTTGTTGGAGGCTCGCGTGCCGATCGACGACGACACGATCGTGGTGCCGGTCCCCGATACCAGCAAGGCGGCGGCGGACTCGATGGCTTACCGCCTGCGGATTCCTTCCCGCGAAGGCTTGATCCGCAACCGCTACAGCGGTCGAACATTCATCGAAGGCGGCAGCGGTCGCCGCAAGAAAGCCGAGATGAAATACACGCCGCTGCGCGAAGTGCTGGGTGGAAAGCGTGTGTTTCTGGTCGAAGATTCGATTGTCCGCAGCACGACGATGAAGGTCCTGTTGGGACGAATTCGCGAGTTGGGCGGAGCCCGCGAGATTCATGTCCGCGTGGCCTGCCCGCCGATCATCGCGCCCTGTTTTTATGGGATTGATATGTCCACGGTGGACGAATTGTTCGCTCCCCGGTTTCTGCAAGGTGGCGAGCTGACGGACGAAGTGCAACAGGAAATGGCCTCCGCGTTGGGCTGCGACTCGCTGCGTTATCTGCCCGTGGAATCAATCGCGCGAGCCATCGGGCTCGATCACGATCGGCTGTGTCAGGCTTGTATCACGGGCAAGTATCCGACGGAGTACGGCCAGCGGCTGTACGAAATCGCCCTGTCGAATGTGGGCACAAGCGAAGGCCGCACCTACGAGTCGCGTGAATCGCGCGAGGTGGCTCGCACCTGCGGCTAGCTCGTTTCGCGGGCCTTTTCCCGTCGATCGCTTTCCGCGCGCCCGCTTGGCCGGGTCCGAAACTTGCTTTCCCCGGAAAGGTATGGAGATGCAACTACACGCGACAACCATTTTGACCGTGCGACATCAAGGCAAGTTGGCCATGGGCGGCGATGGCCAAGTCACCTTGGGCAGCACGATTATGAAATCCGATGCGGTGAAGATTCGTAAACTGTTGGGCGGATCGGTGCTGTGCGGATTCGCTGGCGGCAGCGCGGATGCGTTCGCGCTGCTGGAACGGTTCGAGGCCAAGCTGAAGGATTATCCGTCCAATGTGCCTCGCGCCGCCACGGAATTGGCCAAGGAGTGGCGAACCGATCGGGCCCTGCGGCGACTAGAAGCATTGTTGACCGTGGCCGATGCTCGCTGTTTGCTATTAGTGAGCGGCACCGGCGATGTGATCCAACCAACCGATGGCATCATCGGAATTGGCTCCGGCGGAAATTACGCCGTCGCGGCGGCACGGGCACTGGTGGCTCATTCCGCATTGCCAGCCGCCGAGATCGTGCGAAACTCATTACAGATCGCATCGGATATCGATATTTACACCAACGGCAATATTGTGGTGGAGGAAATGGCGTGCGAAAGCTAACGCGGGGAACTTCGGCCGTGAATGAACCGCGCGAGGCGATGACGCCGCGCGAAATCGTGGCCGAACTGGATCGTTATATCGTAGGCCAGCATGATGCCAAGCGAGCCGTGGCGGTGGCCATTCGCAATCGTTGGCGACGGCAACAATTGCCCGAAGACATTCGATTTGAGGTCGCTCCCAAAAACATTCTTATGATCGGCCCAACTGGCGTCGGGAAAACAGAAATCGCTCGCCGTCTAGCGAAGCTGACCGGAGCTCCGTTTATCAAAGTCGAAGCCACGAAGTATACCGAGGTCGGATACTACGGCCGAGATGTGGAAAGCATGGTCCGCGAACTGGTAGAAAATGCCATTGGGATTGTGCGCGAACGGGAACGTATCACGGTCGAGGAGGAGGCTCGTAAGCGAACGGAAGAGCGATTGCTGGATTTGCTGGTGCCGCGCACGGTCACCTACGGATCGGAACAAGAGTCCGAAGCGGCCGAACGTTATCAACGTACTCGCGAAAAAATGCGTAAGATGTTGAACAACGGCGAGCTCGACGAACAAACGGTGTCCGTTACCACGGAACACAAAGCCCAACCCATGATGATTGGCGGAATGGGCTTGGAGAATATGGACGTCGACCTGCAAGGTATGTTTGAGAAGATACTGCCCTCTAAGACAACGTCTCGCGAGATGTCCGTGGCTCAGGCTCGCGACGTACTGTTCGAGCAAGAATGTGACGCGCTGCTGGATCCCGAGAAGATTAACGCGGCGGCGATCGAGTTGGCCGAGAATCTGGGCATCATTTTCGTCGACGAAATTGATAAGGTGGTCGCCAGCGGCTTTAAGTCGGCCGATGTTTCCCGACAAGGCGTTCAGCGCGATCTATTGCCAATTGTGGAAGGCACCACGGTGCAGACACGGTATGGCTATGTGAATACCGACCACATTCTGTTCATCGCCGCGGGTGCGTTCCACAATGCGCGGCCCAGCGAATTGATGCCGGAATTGCAGGGACGCTTTCCGATTCGTGTCGAGTTGCAGGACTTGACGAAAGAAGACTTCATGCGAATCCTGCACGAGCCGAAAAACTCGTTGACTCGCCAGTACGCGGCGTTGATGGAAACCGAAGGCGTCGAATTACAGTTCGGTGACGACGCCATCGAGGAGTTGGCTTCGTTCGCTTTCCAAGTGAACCAGTCCACCCAAAACATCGGCGCCCGACGCTTGTACACGATCATGGAACGTCTGCTGGAAGAACTCAGCTTCGAGGCCCCCGACATGAAACGGGGCAAAGTCGAAGTAAACGCCGCCTACGTCCGCCAACGCCTCCAAGAGGTGGCGGATGACGAGGATCTTAGTAAGTTCATCCTGTAGAACGCGCCGCTCGTCGCATGACGGTCAACGTGACTAATCGACTTGAAGTGGCAATGCCTCCGGCGCTACTGGCGCGTTAGCCCAAGGGTTCGCGAACATGGCTGTTGGCGCTGGCCACGCCGGATTGCTCAGGTTCGCCCCACTCGGGTCGTTGGACCTCCACGTTCCGCCTGGGCGGAACTCTGTCGGCGGCGAGCGGCTGCCCGGATGGCTGGTAACTTCGTGCGTCGGCGAGGGCAGTGCTTCGTTGGTTTAAGACCGCCAGTTGATCTAACAACACTCGTCGCACTTCCAACGTAGCGCGGGGTGGCGATGGACGGTCATGTGATCGGACGGAACGGTGATTTCCGACGTGGCTTTGTCGAGATGAGCGCTTTCAAAGGATACGATTCCATCACTGTTTCCGGATAGGCGACTAACCAATCCGTTGCCCGGAACCAAGCCCACCACATTATGATGCTGGACCCAAGGCGGTATCTCGCCGCGTAACAGCACGGGCAACAACGGCGAATCGGGAGCCAGCGAATCGATACTAGTAGAAATGGTCAGCATTTCCGTGTTGTGAAAGTAGCCGGGATTCTCACGAATCACTCGCTGTGTCAAATTCGTCACGAAGCTAGGCAATTTGATGACGGCCCGGCCCAGCCAGCGCGTATAGTCATTGGCGAATTCGCTGCCCCGATGTGGAGTGCCGATCGTGATGACACGTTTGATGGATGGGTTGGCGTGAAAGAACAGCATGTTCGCCAGTTGTTCGCGATCTTCGGGCGAAGCCTTGAGTTCTTCAAACGGCTTGTCCGAGAGCGCTTTCCAGAAATCATCACGGCTCTCAATAACTTGCATCAAGGAAACTAGGCCGCCCATGCTGTGGCCGACCAGAGTCATCTGATCCAAGGCGGGTGTCTGATGCTGGGGATCGAGCACCTGCCGGGCGTGAGCCAAATCGGCTCGCATCTGCGTGGCGCTCACCCAAAACGGCTGTCCCGAAGGATATAAGTAGAACCAAAACTGATATCGCTCGCGTATCTCCGGGAAGCTCCGTAGATCGTTGAACATTTCCATCCACGTGACGGGGCTGGACCACAGACCGTGGACCATGACCACCGGCAGCTTGTTCGGATCATAAGGCTCCAACATAAATAGTCCCTTGATCGACTCCGCCGCGTTGGCATCCAATAGGCCGGCCGTGGCAATGTTTTTTCGATCCTCGAACTGTGGATTGTCGAGAAAGTAGGCCAATGGAGTTGTGAGATCCGTCTCCAACGGCACGAGCCGATTGGCCACTTCAATGTTGCGGTTCGCCAGCGGGTCATATAACTCCAGTACACAGGCGTGGACGCACGGCGCGTCGGGTTTCTGACCAGGCGGCGCGGGCAACACACGCATGAACGCCGTCATCGGCAGACTCAATGCGGGTGGATAAAACTCTTCGGGCGTACCTTCAACAACTTCTCGTTGCTTTCGGACGGCGATCAGTGGAACGCCCAGGCCATAGGTGTGGTGCCGATTACTGAGGCCATCCTCCAAGTCAAAGTCGCTTACGAATTCCAGTCGCTCGATCTCTTCGCCGCTCCAACGGCCTCGCACCACGATATCGACCACGTACTCTTGTTTGGCCGTGGACACGCGATGCGTCGTGCCAGGGTGAAGTTGATTCCGTTGCTTGACAATTCGCAAGGCCGATTCGAGCGACTCGTTATACAAGTCGCAAGCCGTGCGAAAATTGGGATCGTAGGGATTGCGAATGCGATCAAACTTCTCGTCAAACAGGTATCGGTACGCGTAGGCGACCGCCGCTCCATAGCGGTCAAGCGCCGCGCCGTCCTGTTTTTTCGATTGAAGCTGACGACCGCGAATGTAAGCCAATTCAGCGAACGCGTGGATTTTCTCGTCGGTCGGCTCGCTCTCGATTTCGTCTTGCAGGCGGTCTAACGCCTTATCAGGATCACTTTCATATTGATCCAACAGATCAAAGCGGCGCAGCAACCGATTGGTTCGATCGCTGGGCTGCGGACCATCGTGCGAGACCAATCTGAGGGGTTTCGTGAGCGGGTTGTAGGGTTCCTTCCGCGCGGTGATATAGCGCGTTGTAGAGCAGCCCGTGTTCGCCGCGGCGACGACCACGACAATCCACAGTATTAGGAACCGAGCAGGTATCGTTCGGGCGGAACGATGCATTCGCGCGCAACCTTGCGAAGGGCGACGATTGCCGCTGTTGACTTGTTGACGAGTGTCTGCTGTTCGCGGCCGACTGCCTACAGCAGTGCCGCTATTGCTGTTGATTGCCCGCTGCGAAACTCGCCGCGCGCAGCATCTTGCGGCCGGCCGTGCCGATTTCCGGAGCGGCGGAGAACGCGATACCTACCCAGCAGCGTCAAGATAGATTGGGAAGAGGAAAATTCGCGGATCCCCAATTCGGCCATTTCCCGCGGCTAAACGATTCGTATCGCATTACGACCGAATCAACGCACGACGGTCGCGAATTACTTGAAGCAGAGCAGATTGCCGTGGCGATCCTTGCAGAACAATTGTCCGCCGGAAAGTACGACGTGCGGCCAGACATCTTCTACGACTCGGTCAATCGCGAATAACTCACGGTACTCGCGCGGGGAACGTTTGGCCGTTTCCACCAGCGCCAGGCGGCCTCGTCCGCCCCACACGACGAGCCGATCGTCGGCCGTCAAAAATGCACGATCCGGCGTCGCCAAAGTTGCCCCCTTCCCAAATTGCCTGTCCAGTCTCAAAGTCGAGGCAACGCATCCGCTGCCATGCCCAATAAACACGGCCGTCGTGAATAATGGGACTGCAAACTTTCGAGGCGACCGGCTGCTCCCATAATTTCCGGACTCCGGATAGCGACACTTCGAGTTTGCAGATCGTGTTGTGATTGTAGCCCGATGTTATGAGCACTTGGTTGTTAGACACGGCGGGCGTGGCGATGTTGTTCGCGAAGTTCGTAATCCATTCGTACTCGGCAACGGTTTCTCCGGCCCATTCGGATCGAGGCGAGTTATGAGCAAGCCGTTGAATGTGAGAGCCGCGACGCAGGGAATCCACTTCCAGCTTGCATGAGGACAAGACCACCGGTATGGCCGGCGGAGCCTTTTGCCGCGGACTGCCATGCAAGTTCTCCGGTCGCGCTTTGGAAAAGCCATGATCGTGCCCGTCTCCGCCCCAACTTCCACCAACACCCAATCTTTGTATATGAGCGGCGGCTGTGGTGTAGCCATAATCACGTCGTCCTGATCGGCCCACGCGCGGCCGCTGCCAGGATGGAGAACGAGTCGTACAGATTGCGTTGCCATACTCCGCAGCCGTCATCGCGAGTATCCCAGGCCTGAAGATCTCCATCGCAGCTCAGGTGTATAACAAGCCGCTGCTTGGATCATATTCCGGCGCTGGATGTGGGCCCGGCGTAGAATCCCTCGTCGCCGGTCGCTTGCTAACATCGCGGACGCGTAACTGGTCAGCCACAACTCGCGGCCCGTATTGGCGTCCAAGCAGCGTACCGTGTCTTTTTGATCACTCCATCCCATCACGAACACACGATCGCCGACGACCAGCGGAGATGTCGAACCTTCGCCATTGAGCTCGCCAACGCGGTTCGGCCGACAACCACGTTCCATGCGCCCAACCCGAGGTTTCGCTGGTGATCCCGTTGCGATTTGGTCCGCGCCAGTGTTGCCAATCGTCGGCGTTCGCGAATCGAAAGGAAATCGCGAGCCACGCCATCACCAACCACGTTCGCACTCGTTTCATGAAATTCACGTTCCTTGGCCGCTGTTGATTCATGCTGGCCGCAATTGATTTGGCCGGTCTGCTTCAACGATAAGTGGCTCGCCGCCGTTCAACTTGTTGCGGCGGCCTTGACTATTGGACGGTCGCATCGACGCAGCCCGAATATGGATTCGGCCCGAACGCTTATACGCAAAGGGACGTGGCTTGTCGACTTTTACAGCGTCTGTCGCTTAGGTAAACATTGCGGCTCGCGCCAAAACGACTCATTGTCCTAGCCGTGCGGTACGAGAATAACTTTATCGAACGATCACTTATCAAACCGCTTGGGTGCGACGCGACCGCTTTGTCGCGGGAAAGCCCCGGATCGGCAGTATCTGATCGCTATCTCCCGCTCGATGGATGATTTCAATGACTAGTCGAAAATTGCGGCCCACGTGGTTCATGCGTACGAGTCCAATCCGAATGATGTGGCTTGCCGCCGCGGTTAGCGCGACTGTCGCGTGCGGCACGATCGGTTCGGCGGAAGAGCCGATCTCGGGATTTCGCATTGCCGAACCACAACTGGGAACGTCGCGTGAGACAACCGAGTACTACCAGTCAATTCCGACTGTCGAGTCGGAGTCAGAGGCCGGCTTTGAAGTCCCGCGGGCGACGACATCCGGCGGACTGCTAGAGCTTTCCGCGGAATCCACGGGCAATGTCGCCTGTGCGTCCGGTTGCCGTTGTGCGAAATGCGACAAGGCGAAGATGGCGGCTTTGAAAAAGAAAGCCGCCACTTCGCATCGGCCCGTCTTCTACGACAATGATTTCAGCTACTTGAACGATCCTTGCTGGAACGAATGTCTGCTCGGGGATCGCTTCAAACAACTCGACGTTCATTGCGGTAAGCTCGACGTGGGTGGCCAATTTCGGTTGCGGTATCATCACGAAGAGGGCATGAATAAAGGCGCCGCCGAGCGATTTCAGCCGACGACCGACGACTTCTTGCTGGAACGACTGCGATTGTACGCGAACTATCGGCGAGACTTTTATCGCGTGTTCGTGGAAGGCATCTTCGCCGATTCCAGCTTTCATTCGCTTCCGCCCCGCGGGATCGACCGAAATCACGGGGATTTTCTGAATCTGTTTCTGGATGTCGACGTGACGCAAGAGCTGACCATGCGGGTCGGCCGCCAGGAGTTGATCTACGGAAACCAGCGGTTGGTATCTCCGCTGGACTGGGCGAACACTCGGCGTACGTTCGAGGGCGTCAAGGGGATTTGGAAACATGACGACCTGCGGGTCGACGCATTCTGGACCTCGCTCGTCGACACACGGCCGTTCGAGTTGGATCAAGCGGATTGGAAACAGCAGTTCTATGGAATGTACGCGGTCTACAATCTCACGGACAAGGATGCGTTGGACCTTTACTACTTGGGCTACGACAATCACGATCTACTATTCTCGATACACACGTTCGGCGCGCGGTTGAACGGATCGCAGGACGAGTGGTTGTACGAAGTCGAGGGTGCGTATCAAGGCGGAGACGCCGCCGGCGCGAACGTGGATCAGTCGGCAGGATTCGTCACCGTGGGCCTCGGTCGCAAGTTGAAGCGAATGCCGTGGGACATGACCCTGTGGGGATATTTTGACTACGCATCCGGCGACGTGCCTGGAGGCGACTTCACGGGCTTCAACCATCTGTTCCCGTTGGCCCACAAGTACCTCGGCTTTATCGACGCGGTGCAACGGAGCAATATCCAAAGCCCGAATCTACTGTTGACAATGAATCCAACGGAGAAATGGAATCTGCTGTTTTGGTACTACGTGTTCCAGTCGGATACGACGGCGCCGGTTCCGTCGGTCGGCGGCACACCGTCGCAGAATGCGGGACGCAACTTTGGCCAGGAATTAGACATCCTCGCCACGTATAAAATCTCTCCTCGCAGCGACCTACAGTTCGGTTGGTCGCATTTATGGCGAGGCAGCAAGATCAACAACCCACGGGACGCTGACTTTACGTATGTCCAATGGGTGCTGAATTTCTAAGGCTGTTCCTCGTTCTCTCGGCGAGTGTTTCCGTCTCGTAGTATCCGCAGTTGCCCATGCGGATAGCTCGTATTGCCCGCAGTCGTTTATCACGCGTTCTGATCGCGTGCGTGCGTTCCGCTCGCGCCGAAATCTGTGCTGGTTCACACCTGCGACCGTGCGAATAGGCACACCGGTGACGAACACGCACACTCGCGGAATGCGCAGTCCCCCTTCGCAGCTTGGCGGAAACACGGCAAAAGCTCGACAGCGATGGCTTGCGCGGTTTTTCGAGAACTGCGGCGCGCGCGTTGCGAAGTGGGCGGAGAGTCAACTTACTCTCCCATGACAACTTGGTGGATACGCTATGACAGACGTTCGCAGGGAATGCGAAGACGTGCTGCGGGAATCTCCGCGCCTGCCGTCCGGCGACGCGTCGGATGTGGAGCGTCGCGATTTTCTTTCGGTTGCGGCGGCTGTGGGCATGGGCGGCGGGCTTGTCGCCGGGTATGGCACTTTCGGAGTGATCGCGGCCCGATTTCTTGATGCTCCAGGCCAGCCCATGGGTTGGCAGTATCTGACAACCGTCGACGAATTGAAGCCAGGTGACTCGCTCACCTACGCCGCACCCAATGGAGCGAAGGTGGTAATCGCTCGGCAAGGGGCGGGGACTTCGGCCGAGGATTTCGTCGCATTGTCGAGCGTATGTCCGCATTTGGGTTGCGCGGTGCATTGGGAGCCGCAGAACGACCGCTTCTTTTGCCCCTGTCACAACGGTGTGTTCGACCGGCAAGGCGTGGCGACGGAGGGGCCTCCGGCCAAAGCGAAACAACGATTGCTCGAGTTTCCATTGAAAGTCGAGAACGGCTTGCTCTACATCCAGGTGCCGCTAGTTGCTTTGGCGAACGCGGAATGCGTGGACGACACCGGAACCCTGGTGAAGCAGGCGGCGAACGGCGCCACGCTACCGCCGCAACAAGGAGACATGGCGTGAGTCGAATCGGAGCGTGGGTTAGCGAACGGATTCCCATTAGCGGGGTCGAGCTACGCGAGTTGACGAATGAGCCAGTGCCCAATCACCTCAAGCATTGGTGGTTTTGTCTGGGAGGCACGCCCGCGTATCTATTCGTGGTACAAATCATAACCGGGATCTTGTTGGCCTTTTATTATCAGCCTGCTCCTTCGACCGCGTATGAGTCGGTGCGATACATCACGGAGGAAGCGACGTTCGGCTGGTACATTCGCAGCGTCCATAAGTGGGCGGCCACGTTCATGATCGCCGCCGTGATTTTGCACCAGATGCGAGTCTACTTCACGGCCGCGTATCGCCGCCCGCGCGAAGTGAACTGGCTGATCGGAATGGCGCTGCTGATGTGTACGCTACTGATCGGCTTTACGGGATACAGCTTGGTATTCGAACAGCTTAGTTACTGGGGGGCGACGGTCGCGGCCAACATTAGCGAAGCAGTGCCCGTACTAGGTGACTTAGGCAAGCGATTCTTGCTGGCTGGCGACTCATATAACGATCGCACTCTGTCACGGTTCTATATCCTCCATGCGGCCGTGTTGCCGACGACCATGATCTTGTTGATTGGTGTTCACATATTATTAATTCGGTTGCATGGGGTGACGGAGTTTCCCGATCCCAATGCGGCGGACGATCAGCCGCGTCACTTCAATTTCTTTCCGGATCACTTGTATACGGAAATTATCATGGGGCCGACGTTGATGATTACCGCTCAGCGCTATGGCGACCGTTCTGCCCACGCCACGATGGGGCCGCAAGCCGATCCGCTGACGACGCCCGAGAAATTAAGCCCGAGTGGTGGTTTTATGTGTCGTTTCGCTGGCTGAAGTTGTTTTCGTTGACATTTGCCGTGCTAAGTACCGGGTTGATCGTGGGCGCGATGTTTCTCTGGCCGTGGATTGACAAAGTGCTCCGACGCGTAACCCGCAATGAGGATATCAGTGTTTATGTGGGGATCGTCGCGACGCTGTTGTTGATCGGACTGACCGTGTGGGAGGCCGTCGCGGCGCATTGACCCGCGCGAGTCGCGATGGGCCGTGCCTCATGTGGGGCTGGGCGAAATTTGGAAGCCACGCCCGGTAAGCGTGATTGTTCGCCGTTGTTTCGCGATGCGAGAGTCAAGTCTAGGCGATGGTGATCGAGAATGGGACAAATAACCAAGCCGATTCGGAAAGGATCGTGGGCATTATGAGTTTGAGAGCGAAGCAAGTCATTATCGCGACATTGTCGTTGGTGTTTTTGGTGTCCCTGATATTTGTTCAGTGGATGGAAGTCGCGCGAAAACAGGTGGAAGCGGGACTGAAGGTCAAACCAGTGTCGATTCCCGCGGCGTCGCAATCCTGTGTGGCGTGCCACCAGAAGTTGACGCCCGGCATTATCGACCATTGGACCGGCAGTACGCACGCGGAAAAGGGCGTGGGGTGTTTGGAATGTCACAAAGCCGACAAGAGTGACGCGGACGCTTTCAATCACGAGGGCCATTGGGTCGCCACGATCGTGACGCCTCGTGATTGTTCGAAATGTCATAAGAAAGAGTACGAAGAGTTCGAGCAAAGCCACCATGCGAAGGGCGGCAATATCCTCGCGTCGCTGGACAATTTCCTGGCCGAAACCGTCGAAGGTTCACGCGAGCCGTTTAAGCCCTTCAATCCGCACTCGCCGACCATGGGCGTGACCGAAGTGAACGGCATGGCCAGCGCCAATGTGGGCTGTAAACAATGCCATGGCAGCAAGGTGGCATTGCAAGCTACCTCGGGCGAACCGATCACACTGGACGATTTGAAGCCAGGACCGGATGGAAAACCAACGAACCTGGACGCAGTGGCTCGGATCAAGAAGTCTCCTAGCGGTCAGCCAATTTTTGATGAGGCAAGCTGGCCCAATACGGGAATCGGTCGGCTGAATCTGGACGGCTCGCTCGGTTCTTGTTCGGCCTGCCATTCACGTCACGATTTCTCGCCCCGTCGCGCTCGCCAGCCAGAGAACTGTGGCAAGTGTCATCTTGGCCCCGACCATCCCCAGAAGGAAATTTATGAGGAATCCAAGCACGGGGTGGCCTTCCGGGATCTGAAGGACCACATGAACCTGGACGCGCACAAGTGGATCCTGGGAGAAACTTACACCCAGGCGCCAACTTGCGCCACGTGTCATATGTCGGCGCATTCGAAACAGGGCACGCCGGTGGTGACACACGATCCGGGTAAGCGACTCTCGTGGACCAATCGACCCCCGGTAAGTCGGCTGTTGGATAACTGGGAGGACAACCGTAAGGAAATGCAGAACGTGTGCGCGAACTGCCATACGTCGAATTACATTACCGCGTTCTATAAGCAGTACGACGATTTCGTCATCAACTACAACGAAAAGTTCGCCAAGCCCGGCGAAGCCATCATGAAGGCGCTGCGGGCCGGCAACTTGATTACGAAATCCGACTTTGATGAGGAGATCGAATGGACTTGGTTCTATCTCTGGCATCACGAAGGTCGGCGCGCTCGCCACGGAGCATCCATGATGGCGCCCGACTACGCTCATTGGCACGGCATGTATGAGGTGGCCGAACGGTTCTATCAGGAACTGATTCCGCAAGCTCGCGAAATCGCCGAACACGCTCGCGACGAGGGTTTGGCCGAGGAGGCCGAGGCGGTGTTGAAGGTGATCGACGATATCTTGGCTCGCCCGGAACATACTTGGTTCGAGGAAAGCAAGCGAGCCTTGGAGGCGGAACGAGCCGCCAAACAGCGTGCTGGCGGAAACCCGGAGGCCACCGAATCGCAGCCAGACAATCCGCAATCGGCCAAGCCGACCGATGGCGACACAGCGCCGGCAGCGGAACCGAACGCGTCCGACGCATCCGCAAGTGAAAACCCCACGGACACGGACGCTTCGACTTCCGAATCTAACGAAGCCAAGTCTACCGGCGAGTCCAACCCCGACGACGCGCCCGAATCCGAAGGCAAGTCGGATTCAAGCGCCGAGCAGCCCAACTCACAATCCACTTCTGGCGAGTGAAGTCATGACGATCGACCGCAGACATTTCATTGCATCTTCGGCATTGGCGGCCACGGCTTCGGCCCTCGGGTGTCGCAACGAGATGGCGACCAGCGAACCGGGCACGGCCGCGGACGTGGTGGGCGATCCCAATGTGGCTTGGGATAAGGCGCCTTGCCGCTATTGCGGCACGGGGTGCGGCGTCGAGGTCGGAGTAAAAGACAACCGGATCGTGGCCGTCCGAGGCGACGAGCAGAGCCCAGTTAATCGAGGTTTGTTGTGTGCCAAAGGCTATCATCTGCCGGGCATGTTGTATGGCAAGGATAGCCTGACGCATCCGCTGAAACGCAAGGCGGACGGCAAAGGATTTGAGCAGATTAGTTGGGACGAAGCTTTGGATTTGATCGCCGAGAAGTTCGGCGACGCGCTGAAGCAACACGGGCCAGACTCGGTTGCCGTCTATGGGTCCGGCCAATGGACCGTGTTTGATGGCTACGCGGCCTTGAAGTGGGTTAAGGCCGGGATGCGGAGTAATAACCTCGACCCGAACGCGCGGCTGTGCATGGCCAGCGCCGTGATGGGATTCATGACACAGTTCCAAAGCGACGAGCCGATGGGGTGTTATGAGGATTTCGAAGCCGGGCACGACTTCATCCTCTGGGGTAACAACATGGCGGAAATGCATCCGGTGTTGTTCAGCCGCATTCTCGAAAACAAGCGACAGAATCCCCATGTGCGGATTGTCGACTTGGCCACGCGCTGGACACCCACGTCCGATTTCGCGGACGAGTATATCGAATTCAAGCCGGGCGCGGATTTAGCGATTGCGAACGGGATTTTGCATCTGCTGTTTGCGAACAACAAGCTGGACGAGCGGTTCATTGAAGAGAACGTCGTGTTTCGGCGCGGCGTGGAGAATTTGGAAGAGATCGGATACGGCTGCTGGGGCGCGGATGGTTTGGGGACGAACGAAGGCGAGCCCAGCGATCGCTATGGCTTTAACGACACGGCGGTGGAAAGTTCGCTGGACGACATGCGTCAGTTCCTGGCGGAATATACGCCCGAGCGAGTCTGTGAGATTTCCGGCATCTCGGAGAAGCAGCTTCGTCTATTGGCCGACATGTATGGCGATCGTGACCGCAACACGGTGTCGCTATGGTGCATGGGTGTTAATCAGCACGTGCGCGGAACGTGGATGAACAATCTGATTAACGATCTCCATCTGCTGACCGGCAAGATCAGTCGTCCCGGCAATAATCCGCTGAGCCTGACCGGACAACCATCGGCATGTGGGACGGCTCGCGAAGTGGGCACGCTATCCAACCGCTTGCCCGCCGATATGTTGGTGACGATCCCCGAACATCGGGAGAAGGCCGAAAAGCTCTGGGGTTTGGAACCGGGGACGATTCCCGCCAAACCCGGCTATCATACGGTCGACATGTTTCGCGCGTTGGTTCGCGGCGATGTGAAGGCGATGTGGATTCAGGTGACGAATCCCTGGGTGACGTTGCCCCACTTGAATCGTTTCGAGCGACAGCCGGGTGACGGTCGCTTTGTGGTCGTCAGCGACATTTATCCGACGCCCACCACGCGCGCCGCGGACTTGATCTTGCCGTCGGCTGGATGGGTCGAACGCGAAGGGGTGTTTGGCAACACGGAACGGCGCACCCAGCATTGGAACAAGATGATTGATCCGCCGGGTGAAGCGAAAGAGGACGCCTGGCAAATCATGGAGGTTGCCAAACGCATGGGCATGGGGCACCTATTCCCTTGGCCCGAGGACAATTGGCATGAGGCCATGTACGAAGAGTATCGTCAGTTCACGTTGGGCGTTGGCAAGGACCTCGCTTCTTATGATCAACTGCGTGAATCGCGCGGAATGCGGTGGCCGGTGGTCGATGGCAAGGAAACCATGTACCGCTATGCGGCGGGCCACGACCCTTATGTGAAGAAAGAGCAGGGAGTCCATTTTTATAAGGCCAAGAAGTTCGGTGAGAAGGCGGCTGTGTGGTTGCGACCTTATCATCCACCGGCGGAGCTTCCCGACGAACAGTATCCATTCTGGTTGACGACGGGCCGCGTTCTGGAGCATTGGCATACCGGCTCGATGACACGCCGAGTCAAACAACTGCATCAAGCGGTTCCGGCGGCTTATGTGGAATTGAATCGGGCCGACGCCGTGCAACTCGGGATCTCCGACGGCAGCCGCGTGCGTCTGTTCAGCCGCCGAGGCGAAGTGGTGTTGACCGCCAAAGTGGACGGACGCGGCCGTCCGCCGCGCGGCTCGGTGTTTGTCCCGTTCTTCGATGAAGGCCGGTTGGTCAATCGGCTGACGTTGGATGCATTGGACAATATCAGCAAGGAACCCGATTTCAAAAAGTGCGCGGTCAATGTGGAAAGGGCGTGATATGACGGCCCGAGTTAAATCGTCGATTTGGTTGATCGTTTTCGCACTCACGACAATCGGCTGTGAGAGGGCGAGCGACCGCGGCTCGGCGGTCGCGGTGACTCCATCCAGTGTGCGGGCGGCGCGGCGCGCGTTCGACGGCGCTCCGCCGGTCATCCCACACCCGCTGCAAACCGCGAAGTGTGTCTCCTGTCACAACGAAACGGGCCGCGAATTACCCGGCATGGGATTCGCGCCCGCCAATCCGCATGGCGATACTCCCGCTGGCAACCGCGTCGCGAATTGCAAGCAATGCCATGTCTTTGCCGGCGACGCGGAGTTGTTCGCCGACAGCTCGTTCGTCCGTCTCGTGCGGGAACCGCGGCGAGGCGAACGACAGCACCCGGCCGCTCCGCCAACGATACCGCACGCGGTTCAAATGCGAGAGAACTGCGACGCCTGTCACAGCGGCCCGGCCGCTCGCCCCGAGATTCGCTGCACGCACGCCGAACGCGCGAATTGCCGCCAGTGTCACGTCCACTCTTTGGATCCGGCGGAGCCGTTCGTGCCTGGGATATGAGCCTCCGGGTTAATGTCGGCGTCCATCGCGTCTGGGTGCGAAACCTCGGCCGTGGCCATGAGCATGGCCTTCCACTGGATGCGTTGGCAGCTCGGCCAGCGACACCGCGCCGTCCTCATCCGCGTCGAATTGGGAAAGACGTTGCCACAACTCGGTGGGCACTTCGTCTTCTGTTAGCAGCCCGTCGTCGTTGGTGTCCAAGGCGCCGAATCTTGCCGCCCGCCGCTGCTCGACATCCAGGTTGTCGTTCGGCACGTCGCGATTCGGGCAGTCGTGTGTGTCGTCGGTTCCCGTATCATCGGCCCCAGTGTCGTCGCCATTCGAGTCATCGTCCCCCGTGTCTTCCGCGGGTGTGAACTCGTTGTCGGTTGTCGGTGTGGTGTTGTCTTTCGGATCGGGTGTTATGTCGGTTGACTCCGAGTCGCTCGTCGAATCACTTGCCGATTCGCCCGCCACCGCCGTGTCCACTTGGCCGCCGTTCAGGCGATTGATGACCATGAGGGCGTCGACCGGCGAAAGCTCGCCATCGCCATTCACGTCACACATAACGGAATCACCATTCGCACTCGCCGAGTTGAGTTGATTGATGACCAGCAAAGCATCCAACGGAGAGACTTGCCCGTCGCGGTTTACGTCGGGTGGCAGCGTCGCATTGTGGCGGCCGGTCGAAGCCGAAGCGGTTGGCTCAGCCGCTACCAACACTTCGGCTTCGACCCGTCCAGACCGACCACCCCAATGTCGGCCGGATCGCCACGGATTGCGAAATCGCCGTTCGTTACGAGTAGGCGTGTCATCTTGATCGGTCGGCGTGTTGTCCGAGCCCCCGTTGTCCGCTGGGTCGTTGGCGTTGCCGGAATCATTCGTGCCGTTCGGATCGCCTGCATTGTTGCTCGCCGCCGGAGCATATAGGGCCAGCACGGCATCGACGTCGGTGGCAGCCAGATTCGAGAATTGTTGTAGCGGCGACACGGAGGGATACATTACCGATCCCAATATGTTGGAGTGATCCAGCCCCAAGGCATGGCCGATTTCATGTACGGCCACCATCACAAGATCAAATGCCGCCGAACCAGCCGCATTGCCCACTTCCCAATTTTCGCTGGCATCGAATTCGATGTCTCCAGCGATGCGAGCCGGATTCACGTCATCGGGAAAATAAGCTTGCGCCAACACACCGCCCGGGCCATCCAGATTGCGAAACCGGATGTCGATCGAATCGCGTTGCCCCGCGACACTCGTTGGTTGGAATGAGATGTCCGCGACGTTCGACCATGCGGCGAAGGCCGTTTCCAACGCGGATTGAACCGATTGTGTGTCAAGCCCAGTGGGGGCGCCGCTGATGTTATAG
Source organism: Pirellulaceae bacterium (assembly GCA_041399085.1). Lineage (GTDB taxonomy): Bacteria > Planctomycetota > Planctomycetia > Pirellulales > Pirellulaceae > JAWKTM01. The sequence goes on along the minus strand of JAWKTM010000011.1, from coordinate 140,753 downwards.
GTAAGTGCCGCGCTTCCAAAGCCTGGGCCATCCCATCCGATGCTGGCGGCCAAACACAGGCGAGGTTCGAGGTTTTCGGCAAAGAGGCGTCGTGCGTGTCTTTTCTTCATGGTTGTTATGTGTGGTTAGGTTGCGTGAGGTTTTGTGGTTTCTGGCTGAGGGGTATGATGCAAAGTACTGGGAGTCATCGAGTTTTGGGGCAGGGGAGTTTTGGGGCAAAGGAATTGTGGGGCAGAGGAATTGTGGGGAAGGATGTTGTGAGCAAGGCATATGTAAGACTTTGCGAAGTGCCGTGAGACTGGTCCGATTGGCCGTGGGGTGATTGCCGAGGGTGCTGGAGGCGAGTGGATCACGCTACGGCTCAGTCAATGTGGACGACGTCGGCTTCTGCTCTTTGAGCGAACGCGATTGCTGTGTGGGAGCGTTGCGCTACTTTTGCGGAGCAAAAGGCGACTAACGGGAGCGAAAGCTGACTAACGGGAGCGAAGGCTGACTAACGGCGACTAGCGGCTGGTTAGCGACTTGGGGGCGGTCGATGAGACATAGGTCTCGCTCGTCCGCCAAGCTCGCAATCGTTCGCGACGGGCAAGTTCCGCTTCGCGGCGGGCTCGCGCGGCTTCCATTCGCTGCGACTTTTCTTGTTGCATTTGTTGCTGTTGTCTGGCCAGCATCATCATTCGTTGCTGCTGCATGGCCGCTTGCTGCTGCATCATCGACTGCATCCACTGTTGCTGTTGCATGGCCATGGCCGTCTGTTGCTGCTGGATCAAGCGGTACATCAACGGATTGATGCTGGACGACGTGGCGGGATTCGACATGGCGGGGACCGAGGTTACGACGGACGACGAGCAAGGCGGTCCACCCTGTTGGCGAAATTGTCTTCCGCTCTGCTGCCCGCCTCGATTGCATTCAGCCGACGCCGAATCGGCGGCCAGCGAGAAACCTGCGAACGCGATCAGTACTAACCATTTGCTGCCTGACATGGGCCTTCCTCCTCTGCTCTATGGGTGTTCCGAGTGGACCGGGCGATTGCCCCGTGACTTGTCCCTGCTGTTGCGGCGGTTGAGATTTGCCGCTGCACTTAAAGGACGAACGGAGTCGCCGAGTGTCACACTTTTTTGTCGGGACTCGGGGTTGAGGTCGCGGAACCGCATGTCGATCGCGTGACAGTGCCGAGCTATCGCGTGACGCCGCGTGTTTACAGCTTGGGCCTGGTCGTTTACCTCGTGAGACCCACCGTCTACGGCTTGAGACCGCACATTTATCGCGTGAGAGTGCTCGTCTATCTCGAAATGAGACGAATTAGGCGTTCGATCCAGACGAAATGTCGCTTCGGATGCTGAAGAAGGCACGCGGACTGCCATTTTGGCCGATAGGCGGAGGCTCGCAACCGATAGCCGCCGAAGCTTGTGCGGTAGATGTGCCGAGTGACCGCCTAGACGCCTCGCGATTCGAGGCGAGCGGCCGATGGAAAAATATCAGCACGCGGTGCGAGCAAGTGAATTCGTCGGTTCGCTTGCTGGCGCTTCGTGGTTGGATTTGGGGGTATTCTCGACTGCCGGTCGCCTTAGAGTTCGGCTTGTTCGCGTTCGGCGTCCAGCTTCGCTGATTGGGGCCCGGCGGGTGGCGTCGGCTGGTTTGATGCGGTGGCGTTACGGTCCGGCGTCGACAACTCGAACGCCCGAAACATGGCCGCCTCGCCTCGCAACCAAACGTCTTGGTCGACCAGCAGGCCGGACGAGGCGGTGGGAGCCGGCGCGCCCGTTGTCCGATGAACGCCGCCAACCACCAATTCGATCATGCCGCCCGTCCCGTCCGGGCCGATGCTTCGCGAGGCGAGATGCTGGCGAACTTGCTCGGCCAACGCCTGCCCGGAAGGCAACGCCGCATCGCCGAGCGACGTTTTGCGAGCCAAATGCAACTCGTCCCACACGGCTTCCATTAACGCCACGTTGCGACGTTCGCGTTCCGCCGTCTCCGGCCGGGGACGCGACCGTTCGGAATCTTCACGTCGGTCGTGCGAAACATGTCGCTCGATCGCTACCCAGCCTCGGTCTCGAAACTTACCGGCGGCCAGTCGGTCTTGGGCCAGCAACTCGTTCAGCGACTCGTCGCTCGCCGCCAGCCAATCGTCCAGCGCGAGCGGTTCGTCATCCGCGCCGCTAATCGCACGCTTGTCGCGCCGATCGCGTCGCGTCGATTCCGACAAACCCGAGTCGCTATCGGCCAGATCGTCGGCAAGAGAATCATCCCAAGCATCGACCGACGTCGACCAGTTCCGCTCGTCGTTCGGCGACTCATCGTTGTCGTCCGACGCTGGTTGATCGAGCCACGATAAGTCGACGGTGCTGACAAGCGACGACGTCCCCAGCGGCGGAGTCGATGTCGACGGGCGGACGCTGGCTTCGGCTTGAGAAGCACTTGGCGGCGTCGCCGAAAACCCGCGACTCACGGGCGACGTATCTCGCTGTCTGGCCAACAGGTCGCCGAGATCACTGCCACTCGACACGGGTTGGAACAGGTCGGCGTCGGGCCGTTGCGAGATGGGAGAAGCGGCGACCGGCGTGTAAAACGAATCGACGATCACGACTGTCACTTGGGGAGCAATCGGGAACAGAGGCGTCCAAGTCGAACGCTCCGCGTGCTCCCAATCCCACGGTTCGAACTCGTCGCGATGCCACTCGCCGTCATGGTCGCGGGTCGAAAAGTATCGTGACCGATCATCGTCGCGCATCGCGGACTCGAACGAACGACCGCCAAGCCACCGGTCATCGTCGTCGCCATATTCGCCACGCGAAACATGTCGCCCGTGCAGCTCGGCCGCCCCCTCGCTGTCGAACATCGCGCGGGCGTCCCAAAGCCGAGAATCGTCGTCCAGATGCAACGGCGAGGCGGACAACATGGCCCGCGTCTCCAGCATCTCGATCAACAATCGTCGCGTGCGTGTCGAACGTCGTGGCTTACGATGGGCTGGCATGGCACTCGAAATCCTCAAGGTAAACGTTCGCTACATGGCGAGCGTGAATCGTCACGGTGAGTCGCTCGCATAATTCGGCCGGCGAATTTCAGGATAATTCGCCAGCAAATCGGCGACAAAAGATTCGTACCCATCATCGTCGCGGCTCGCCGGGGATTCGCTCGCGGTCGCGCTGAATCGTTCGAGCTCGGCAAGCACCCGCGCGAGATTCGCATGGTGCGTATTCAGGAACTGCCGCAGCCGAACCACGGAACGGGCTCGATCGAACGCGGCCGTTTGGTGGCGAATTGCCAACGCGAACTGTTCGGCCGCCGCCGTCAGCTCGCCCTGGGATTCCAGCATCATGCCCAGATTATTGTGAATGCCGCCGATGCTGCTCCGCGCGTCGACATCTTCCGGATTGTCTTCCGCCAGCGGTTGCAGGATCTTCAAGGCCTCGTGGAACGCGGCGGCGGCTTCGTCAGAGCGACGTTGCCGGTTTCGCACTAGTCCCAGATTGTTGTGGCTGACGGACAAGTCGCGTCGATACGCTGGGTGAGCTGGCGCGTCGTCGACCAGTTGCCGCTGAATCTCGATCGCGCGACCGTAGGACTTAGCCGCCGCCTCCAAATCGCCCAGCCGAGACTGAGCGCCGGCCAAGTTATTCAACGACAAGGCCACGTCCGACTGAAGGCGAAGGTCGGTCGGATCGATCAACGCGGCCCGTGTCTGGCACTCCAACGCCTCTCGGTACCAATCCGCCGCTTGTTTCGCGTTGGCTTCGACCAAGAGACCGCCGAGATTGTTGTAAGACGCCGCCAGCACGCGCAGCGAATCGACCGAATCGGGCGACTGAGCGCGGACAAACTCCTGAAGCTCGATCGCTCGACGGAACGCGGCGGCAGCTTCCTCCGTGTCGCCGAGTTCGCTGTGAAGCAACCCCAAGTTATTCAGCGACAAGGCTAATTCGCTCTGACATTCGCTCTGGTCGGCCGCCTCGGCAACGCATTGCGATTGCCGCTCGATTGCTTCACCGTAGAGCGCCAGGGCCTCGGCCGGACGACCATCGTGCGCGACCACCGCGGCCAGATTCGACTGACACACGGCCGCTTGCCGCCGATACCGAATGTCGTGCGACTCGTCGGCCAAGCGTTGAAACAACGAGACGGCTTGCCGCTGAGCCGACTCGGCCTGGTCCCAGTTTCCGAGTTCGGCTTGCAGCGAACCAATCTTGCCATAGGTCGTCGCCAGTTCGGCTCGCAGCGCGGGATCGTCGCCCGCCTGTTCGACGAATTTGTGGTAGTAACGCAACGTCTCGTGCAGCAACTCTTGTCGAACCACCGCGGCGCCCGGCACGTCCGCCAGCCGCTCGGCCAGCCGCGTGCCGAATCGATCCAGCACGTCTTGCGCGTCGCGGCGGTTCTGTTCGGCGCGTTCGTAATTTCGTTGCGTATTCGCTCGTTCGCGGCCCACGAGTGCGGCGCCAATCGCTAGTCCGACTAGGGCGAACAAGCCGACGGCTGCGAGCGACATCACCACGCGACGGTGGCGGCGACTCCAACTGGTCCAGCGATCAGCCAGCGAGGGCGGCCGTGCCTGAGTCGGCCGGCCGTCCAAAACGCGTTGCAGATCGTCGGCCAAGGTCTGGGCCGTGCGATAGCGATCGTCGCGCGCATGAGCCATCGCTTTGAGGACGACGGTTTCCAAATCCGGCGGCAAGTGCGGCTGGAGTTTGCTGGGTCGCAGCGGTTGGTGGCGATCGATCTCGCAGTTGCTGCCGCCCTCTTCCGCCCGAAACGCCGGCTGCAACGTGAGCAATTCGTAGAGCGTGACGCCCAGCGAATAGACATCGCTTCGGGCATCGACCAGCGCGGCGTCGCCCGTCGCTTGTTCGGGACTCATGTATCGCATCGTGCCGACCATGTCCCCGGTCCGCGTGAGCGTGGCGTTTGTGTGGCAGCGAGCCAGACCGAAATCGGTTACCCAAAGTTTGCCATCACCATCGAGCATCAAGTTCGATGGCTTGATGTCGCGATGCACCACGCCTTCTTCGTGCGCGGCATGCAGCGCCTGAGCGGCTTGAATGCCGAGTCGTGCGACGGCCCGGAAATATGCTTGGCGGCTGGTCCACTTGTCGACCAACGTCGCCTGATTCGCCGTGTCCGAATTCCGAGGTTCCGACGAGCCGCCGACAGGCTTGGCTTCCGAGCCAAACGTGGAACCGCGTGCCGATTGGCGCTGTCGCAGTTCCGCGATTGCGCGGTCCAGCGGTTGGCCGTCGATGAACTGCATGGCGTAGTAGTAGACGCCTCGCTCGGAGCCGACGGCGAACACCGGCGCGATGTGCGGATGATGAAGCTGGGCCGCCGCCGTCGCTTCGTTCCTGAATCGGCGCGACGGGGCGCGAGTCCAACACGGCGGCGAATGGCAGCACTTTCAACGCCACCCGCCGGCTCAATGAAATCTGGCGCGCTTCGTACACAACGCCCATTCCTCCGCGGCCGACTTCGCGGATCAGCTCGAAGTCGCCCAGTCGCCGAGCGGTGTCTTCCTCGCCGTCGGGTGTGTCGGGCGTCGGCTGCGGGGCTTGAAAACCGGCCGCCGCATCGTGAAGCTCGACCAAGCTATGAACGTAGAACGCCAGCGGCTCGGCCAAATCCGGATGCTCGGCGACCAGCGACTCAAGCCGCAGCGGAGCATTGCGTTCGAGCGATGTAAGGTACGCATCCAACACGGCCGTCAAACGCTGTTGCTGTTCGACCGTGAGACCATCGAATGCGGACGGCTCGTCGCGGGAAATATCGGTGGCGATGGCCGAATCGGCTGACATGCCTTATTCCTGGGTGCGCGGCGTCACTCGGTCGGTTCGTACACTTGCTTGAGCTTCTCGATCGCCCGCAGCCACAACATCCGCACGGCTCCGGGCTTGCGGTCCATGCGAGCGGCGATTTCCTCGAACGACAAGCCTTGCAGGTTCCTCAGCACGATCACGTCGCGATACTGCGGACGAAGTTTTGCCAGTTGGTCGGCCAACGCCACGGATCGCTCGCGCTGGTGCGAACGAGCACTGGGGGATGATCCAGCATCGGCCAGCACTTGCCCCATCCGCATCGCCGACTGATCCATCCGGTTGTTCAATTGTTCCAGCGACACCTCGCAACGCACATCGCGTTTGCGAGCCTTGACGTGCGTTTCGATCGCGTGATGCAGGCAATTGATCAGCACTTGTCGTAGCCATCCAAGCAGCTCGCGTTCGGTTCCGCCGCGGAATTGGCGGAAGTCGCGATGCGCGGACAGCATCGCCTCTTGCACCAAATCGGACGGATTCAATCGCCGTTGGAGACGAGCGTCGAATTGCGTGGTCGCCAGCACGGTGAGATAGTTGCGATAAAGCTGCAACAGTTGGCCGAGCGGTTCAGCGGCCCCGTCACGAGCTTCGGCGATCCATGTTTCAACGGGCGGACTTGACATGCGCGCGAAGACCATCGGCTGGTGGTGAACGTCAGCTTGTGAGCGATCGCCGAACGCGATCTTGGGATGAGTGCGGCAATTGTACCCACTGCGTCAATCTCGAATGGTTGATCGCGAATCAGGTCGCCTGCCAGTATTCAATGTTAAACGCAACCCGCGGACAGATTCGTCGGAAAATCGGGCCGAGTCGAGACTTTTTTCGTGGCTGGTTGAAGCGGTCAACGGCACGGCACGGCCACGGCCACGGCCGATCGGACGCAGAGGAGCAGGCAGCGGACGTGGTCGACCGTGCGCGAAGTCGGCGCGCAAAAGCAACGGGCGGCCGATCGCTCGGCCGCCCGTCGTTGGATTGACAAGAGTCGTCATGAAGCCGACTCTCGGGCAAGTTCAGACTTTGAACTTAGCGACGAATGTCATCGCGAGTCTCGGGGCGTTGCGTGGTGTTCACATCGACATCCACATCGGCGCCGCGTCGCGTATTCACTTGGGCGAAGAACTGATTCATACTCTGTCAACATACGCCTTGTTATTGAAGCTGGCATAGCCGTCGTCGTTCAACGTCGGAGCCTTCTTCAACAGCGGCTCCTCAATGTTCAACACCAGCACGTGATCGTCGTCGCGTTGCTTGACCATCATCGACTTCCAAGGCACGGCAACTAGCTTGTCGCCAAATCCCAGAAATCCGCCGAACGAGACGATCCGCCCAGGCCAGTGTGTCGATCACGACATCGTCGATCGAACCCAGTTCCTTCTGAGCGGCGTTCTGAATGTCGAGGTCATCCAACTCGCTCACTCGCATCGCGTGCGGGTTGGTGGCCAGTTTGCCTTCGCGCAACCGATTCGGTTGATCGTCGCGAATCGTCTCGTTGGCGCCATTCGTGCGAACCGAGATGCCATTGCGATTCACGTCCACTTCCACGCCGCGATCATCGGTGTTGCGGTCCGTGGCTCGCGGGCGATCGTTGTCGGAACGATTGTTGATCGCTGGCACGTCGTCTTGATAGAAGTCGTCGATCGACTTTTGCCACGCCGAATTAGCCACGTCCGGCCAATCGCTTTGGTCAAAGCCCGGCGCGTTTTCCAGCCGCGTTTTGTCAATGTTGAACACCAAGTACGTGTCATCATTGTTTTCGCCGCGAGCTTTCACATGCAGCGACTTCCACGGCACGGCAAACAGCTTGTCGCCGATGTCCAGAAAGCCGCCGAAGGAAAGCGCGGCATAAGCGATGTCGCCGCTGTCGGTACGAACCACCAAGTCCTCGATCTCGCCAATCGACTTGCCGTCCGCGTCTTTGACTTCCATGCCGATAATCTTGTCGGCCTGAAGGTGGTGCGCCATCATTCGACGCGCGGTTTGGTTCGCGCGAACATCGTCCTGCTGCCGAACTTCCTGCCTTGCCGGTTGCCGCTCGGCATCGACATCCACCCGCACCTGCGCGACGGCCGTACCGGCGAACAGTCCCATTGCGGCGATCAGACTGCCCGTCTTCATCCAGTGTTGCGTCAACATACAAAATTCCCCCAGTCATGCTGTTGCAGACCGTTGGCTCGCCGTTCCTGCGAGCTTGGCCTCCGTTCCAAATTTGCCAGTCGCCTCCCGGGGCGTTGGGCTGACTGGGAGCAATAAATCGCAAACACTGTGCTGCGAAGCTTGCCATTTACCGTCGACCAGCGGACGGCAATACATGGAGCGAATCAGAAAGCCATTGCGGTATACCCATAAGCGTGCTGCTGGGCGGGACGGTTGCGCGATGCCCAACGCTAGGTAACCACCGAGCCGTTCCCGCCACGCCCATCGAAGACTCTGGGCGTGCCACCCGGAACCGCACGAGAAGTTGGGACGAATGACGCATCGTGCTGTGTGCCTGAGCGAAGCGAGCCCCAGCGACGACGCGGTCTTTACCGCAGCCGTTTGAACTGCATCGCTCCCATCCGAGCGACCGGTTCGGGCAACGACATCGAGAATTGATCGTCGCTGTCGAAACGAACAAGGATCTCCTTTTCGGCGCCTTCTGCTTCGACCGACTTAATCACAACGCGCGGGCCCTCTTGCTGAACCACCTGCCATTGGCCTTCGGTCGTGTATGGCTGGTCGCCGTTCACGCCCGACAGCAACATCTTGCCGCCCGACTCGAAATGCACGTCCATCGTCGTGGCTTTTAATGCGGCGACTTGCTCTTCGGTCAGTGCTCCCGACTCCGCCACTTCCGCTTCGTCTAGCCAAACTTCGCCATGCCATTGACCGACCAGCCGCTGGGAAGCGTCCACCGCGGGAGCCGTCGCAGGGACAGTCGTTCCGTTTGCCGTGGCGCCGCTGTCCGTCGACGAACCACATCCCACCAAAACCGTCATCGCCAAAAGGGCCGCACATCCGGTCATCCATGTCGCGCGCATATTCCGATTCCTCCGTGTCACAAGCTGGGGCAGTCATTTCGCGGCGGGAACTTATCAAATCCGATGGATGCCGGACAAGTACAATTTCGCGGTCGAAAACCCGCGAATCCGCTGGGCCCCGTTTGCTACGGATGCAGCATTTGGTCCAAGCCCTGGGCGACTTCGGCCGGAGACGACGCCATCCACCAAGCGATGCAGCCCAACATTAAGACGCCGAGCATTGCGAGCGTCGCGCCGTAGTAGCTGCGACCGGCGGGCGCTTCGCGAAGCGATTCGGCCAGCGCGAATTCAAGCTGCCGCCAGCCGAGATAGTCTTGCCGCATCCCGGCGGAGACCAGTTGCACGTTGCGGGCGGCCGGATGAGCTTCGATATTGAGCCGCACGCCCATTCGCGGCATTACCAGGCTGTCGCCCGCCCAGCGAACTTCCGAATCGAGCGAGGCGGCCACGTGCGAGAGGATCGGTCGCAAAGAATCGAGATCCGTGTTGTAAATCACCAATCGCGGTCGCATCGTCAACACGGTTAGCGACAGACACAGGGCGTAGAACGTCAACAAGAGCAACCAGACGTAGCCGCCGAAACGATCCAGCGCCGACAACGGCATGAACAGTTCCATCGGCCCGATCACGACGAATCCCGCCACGGCAACTCCGAGCGCCGCGGCGTCCCGTGCGCCCGTGGTGATGAACGGCCGTCGCGATAGATTCAGCAGGCCGAGCAACAGAAAGTAAATGCCGAGCGGACCGAAGGCGACGCAGAGGTGCCAAGCATCGGGGATCGGCATGAAGTTGCTCGCGTACAAAGACAGCGGAATGGAGCAGGCGACGGGGCGAGTCAACTGGTTGCACCGTCTCGGGAAGCAAACGACTCATCTTAAGACTGTCGCACTATGGGGTCAACGAGCAGCGGTGAGCGAGCCGCAAGACTCGCGATGGCGTATACGGTGGCCAACGGCGGCCGCGTCACTCCGAATCGGCCGTGGCCGAGCACTAGCCGAGTACTAGAATGCGCGGTCCATAAGACGACCAACAACGGCGAAGACAATGCAGGTTTCAGAGGCTGACATGATCTCGATCTATTACGACTCAGTGTTCCTGGAACATAACACCGGCCGCCATCCCGAAAACGCGGGTCGACTGCGGCCCGTGCTCGAACAACTTGGCCGCGAAGAATGGCGAGCGAAGCTGGAGTGGCGCGAATGGCAACCGATGTCGGCCGAACAGATCGTGCGAGTTCACAAGGCGGAGCACCTGGATGGGATTCGCGAGCTCATTGGGCGTGGCGGAGGCTATATCGAACAAGACACCGTGGTTTCCGCCCGCTCGTTGGATGCCGCGATGAAAGCTGCCGGGGCGGTTGGCGACGCCGTGCGGCGGGTCGTAGAAGGCGAAGCGACGAAGGCGTTTTGCTTGGTACGTCCGCCGGGGCATCATGCGTTGCCCGAACGCCCGATGGGCTTTTGTCTGCTGAACAACGTGGCTCTGGGCGGCTCGTTTGGCGATCGACGAACTGAGTCTTGATCGGGTGCTGATCGTCGATTGGGACGTGCATCACGGCAACGGAACGCAAGACATTTTTTGGACCGATCCGCAAGTTGGCTTTTTCTCCAGTCATCGTTGGCCGTTCTATCCCGGTACGGGAGACTCGCACGAGACCGGATCGGGAAAGGGATTGGGGACAACGAGGAATTTGCCGATCGCGTTCGGTACGGCTCGCGAAGAGATCGTGAGCCGATTCACGACGGAACTCGAAGCGTTCGCCGAACGGCTTCGTCCGCAACTGGTGATCGTCTCCGCGGGCTTCGACGCCCATCGCCAAGACCCGGTTGGATCGCTGGGCTTGGAAAGTGAAGATTTCGAGCCGTTGACGCGAGCCGTCCGCGAGATTGCCGCCACGCATTGTGCGGGGCGGCTGGTTAGTGTGCTTGAAGGCGGCTACAACCCGGCCGCCTTGAGCGAATGTGTGGAAGTCCATCTGCGCGAACTGTCGCGCGAGACGTGACTCGGATGACGCGGGCGTCTAGCCGCCGCCCGGCACTTCGATCGCCAAGTTGTGCTCGCTCTTCGGCAGATCGACCGTCATTTCGTAGACCGGAAACAATTCGGTTCCCGTGTTGTCCATCGAGCCTTCGCCACCTTCCACCGGAATGCCGTCGAATCCGGTGACGCGAATCACGTAGGCGCCGCCCACATGGCCGCGTCCGTCTTCGGTCGCGAACGCTCCGTCCTTAATCCCGGCCGAGGCGCCCGGTCCCTCGTTTCCCTTCGACGAATCGGGCGAAAGAGTCACTGTCCCGACCGGCACGGGTTTGCCGTTGAAGTTGACTGTTCCCGTTAACGGATACGTTTCGGGACCCGTCGGACCACCGCAACCAACGCAGGCCAACAATCCAATCGTCAATACGCAGCTAACAACCACTCGCGATGAAACCATCAGCGGAAAACTCCCAGAGAAATTTAGTAACGCAGAGACTGAGCCTTCGGTCCCGACAAACAAGCTCGGAACCGTTGGAAAAAGAAGGCGACGCGGGGCGAAACGACCACGCGTCGCTCATCGAGAAATGAACGGCCAGCTATCCGCTACGGCACTTGAACCGGCTGCTGATCGTTGCGGATGCACAGATAGTGATAGACGGACAGGTTGATCGTTTCAGCCACGAAGCGAACGGAAGCGTCGCCGAGTGTGAACTGGCAACCACCCGGGTGATAGCTGCCGAACGTTCGCTGGTGCAGTCCCTGGCCTTGCGGCGGAAGCTGACCCGCCGAAGCAAACGTCGTGTCATGCGTATCGCCGTTGCAGTTGCAGGCGTTGATTTCGATCTGGCCAGCCGCCAGAACTCCCGTCACCGCGGAACCGCCGCCGCGATTCGTCGATGCCCAGCCCAGCCAGTGACCGTCCGGCCGGCCGCCGTCCAACAACTGATAACGCTGCTCGCCAACCATGAACGTTCCCGACAGTCCGTCGATCACATCCGCAAAACGCGTGTCGGAGTTTTGGTAGAGCATTCCGTTGTTGTAAAAGCGCCGGCCACTATTGCTCGACTGGCAATAACCCATGGCATGCGGTCCGCCACCCATCACGCCGTAATAGTTTGAGTGGTTATCTTCGGTCGATCGCGCCGGGAATGACGGGCACTGATACGCATCCAACGACGTTCGCCAAACGTTCCAGTTCGCTCCCGACGTTGGTCCTTCGGTGCGCGAACAGATGAATGTCGCGGCTGGATTTCCCTGGTCGTAAAGGTTCTGCTGTTCGATAAACGGCAGAATCGAAACGGTCCAAGGCGCGCGACGGCCGTTGCCTGTCGTGCAACTGGTGCTACCCGCTCCCGCGGCGTTGAACATCCACGCGCCCGCTGGCAACGCCTTGTACGTGTCGTGGTAATTGTGCAATGCCAAACCGAGTTGCTTCATGTTGTTCGAGCACGAAGATCGGCGAGCCGCTTCGCGGGCCGCTTGGACAGCCGGCAACAACATCGCGACTAAGACGCCAATAATGGCGATGACAACCAGCAACTCGACCAGAGTGAACGCGTGCTGACGTTTCCGAAAGTTCATAACCAACCTCGCATTTAGGATGAGACAATAAAGAAAAGTAATTCGGCGAGGTCCTACGGTAACACAAACGTAAATTTACTGTCAACGAACGATTACATAAATCCATGCGGAGGGTGGCTGAAACGCACTCGCCCGAGGATTTAGCCGCGGATTGCGCAGCGTTCAAACTGACTACGCAAAGTCTCTCTCGAACGAGTCCAGCAAGCCGACGAACGTTAAATTGGCACGCCGTTCCAACGCACGAACGCTTCGATCGCGAAGAACTCGGGCAAGCCGATCTGATTGAAGCGGTCGGCGGTCCCTTTGTTCCGGTCCTCGGCCCGCTGCCAAAATTCGCGAGGATCCGAACCCGGAAACAACGCTTCGTCCTTCTGGCTCTCGTGCATGAAAATCGCTTGGCGTTTCTTGAGCAAGTCGTTCGGGCTGAGCGGCACGGCGATCTCGATTTCGTGCGCTTCGTATTCCTGCCAAGCACCGCGATACAGCAGCACTTCCGGCCGCGAGCCGGTGTCGCGTTCGATTTCGTTCAAGGCGCGGAAGATCGCTTCGGCGCACATCCGATGCGTGCCGTGCGGGTCGGACAGATCGCCCGCCACGTAAACCTGCGCCGGCCGGACACGCTCGACCAACTCGCGAATAATCGCCACGTCCTCGTCGCCAATCGGCCGCTTGGCGATCGTGCCGGTTCGATAGAACGGCAAATCCAGGAAGTGCAGATGCTCCTCTCGGCAGCCGACTTCGATCGCGCCCGCCTTGGCTTCGCTCCAACGAATCAATGCCTTGATCTTCAACACCGCGTCGGTATCCGGCTGTCCCGACTTCTTGGTTACAAACGAGTCGGCTACCTCCTTTTCCACCGCCTGCGATCGTTCCTGATCGATACCGAATAGCCGGTTGTATTCGGTCACCAAGTCGGCCACGCGCTGCGCGTCGTGATCAAACACTGCGATGTTGCCGCTGGTCATGTAGGCGATATGCGTCTCGTGACCGTCTTCGACCAAGCGGATCAACGTGCCGCCCATGCTGATCACGTCGTCGTCCGGGTGTGGGCTGAAACACAGCACCGTTTGTCGCTCGCGCCCGGCCGGATGGTATTCAATCGTGTTCATCATCCAACGAAACACGCGATGGGCGATCGTTTGAGCAGGCCCGTGATGGCGCAGCAACTGATGCAAGTTGTGCTGGCGAAAATCATCGTCGTCCAACTTCAGCAGCGCCTTGCCCGTTTGCTGACACAGCCACAGCACGGCTCGCTTAATCAGCGAGTCGGTCCAATCCACGTTGCCCAGCAGCCACGGGGTCGCACAACCGGTAAGGTCTTTCGCCGCCGCGGCGTCGACGATGATTGTCGCGTCGTTGTGATCTTGCAGCAGCGACGCCGGCACACGATCGGTCAGCGGGCCTTCAGCCGTTTCGCGAATGATCGACGATTTGTGTTCGCCCAGGGCCAGCAGCAGCACCTTGCGAGCTTCCAGCAACGTCCCCAGCCCCATCGTGATCGCTTGCGTCGGCACGTTCTCTTCGCCAAAGAAATCGCTGGCCATTCCGCGCCGCGTCACGGGGTCGAGCGTACAGAGACGAGTGCGGCTGTTGCGAATCGTAAACGGTTCATTGAAGCCGATGTGTCCGTTGCGTCCGATGCCCAGCAACAAAATGTCAATTCGCCCGGATTGTTCGATTCGTCGTTCGAAATCCCGGCAATACGCATCGACCTGATCGGGCGGAACCGAGCCATCGGGGATGTGGATCTGCTGTTCCGGAATGTTGACGTGATCGAACAACTGCTCGCGCATCCAACGGTGGTGACTCTGCAACTGATCGGGCGCTAGGCCGTAATACTCGTCCAAGCAAAACGCCACGACGTTCGAGAGGTCCAGTTGTTCCTCGCGATGCATCCGAATCAGTTCCCGGTAAACGCCGACTGGCGTTGAACCGGTTGCCAGCCCCAACACGGCTTTCTGCCCCAACGCGTTTCGTTCGCGAATGACGCCCGCCATGATTTGGGCCACGTGGCGAGCCAGCGGCGCGCCCGTATCGAAAACAAAACAGCGAGGCCGCGTGCCGGGAACGAGTCGGGCGGCGGAAGAAGGTTGCGAGGCCATGTCGGACGAATCTAATGGGTCGAGAGGTGGGAAACAGCGGAGGAAACGGACGCCAGCGGCGTCGACGGTCCAGTGTGCCACATGATGCCTTGAATCGGTAGCAGGGAGTTGGAATTAGAGCGACGGTAAGTCTCCAGTTCACGAGGATTTCGACGATGGCTTGGGGCAAGATTGGCTGCTGTGGAACGAAACGACGTGGGCTACAATGAGTCGCCACACGCGTCCCGCCGGCGAGCCGTGCCGAACGGGCGAATCGTTCCGTCCCCGAAACATGGCCGCTTCGATGTATCTGGTTGAAAATCCCGTGCTGCAGCGCGAGTTGCTCGTCAACTTGCGGACGCCCCGAGCTTTCATCTTGCTGCTGGTTTACCAGGCGTTGTTGGCCACCGTGGTCTATTTCGCTTGGCCGCAGGAAACGCGGTTGGATGTGACGGACAACCCCACAAGCGCCCGGAACTTGGCCGACCTGTTTTTTCTCGGCCAGTACATTTTGGCCTCGATGATGGCTCCCAGCTTTGCCGCCGGCACGATTACCGGCGAGAAGGAGCGAAAGACCTACGAACTGCTGCTGGCCACCCCGTTGCGTCCCGCGGCGATTGTGTTGGGCAAGATGATCGCATCGCTGGCTCACTTGGCGGTGCTGATCTTCGCGTCGTTGCCGATCATCATGTTGTGTTTGCCGCTGGGCGGAATTCACTTTTCCGAGATGCTGGCGGCGTACTTCGCGCTGCTGATGTCCGTGTTGATGTTTGGCATGATCGGCGTCGCTTGCAGCAGTTACTTTAAACGCACCGCCGCGTCGTTGGTCGTGTCCTACCTATTGATCTTGCCGCTGGCAATGATCGGCGCGTTGCTATGGCGGGCGCTCAGCGATATGGGCCAGTTCCGACTGTTGTTGACGCTGACCGTGTTGCCTGCGTTCTGCATTGCGATCTGCATCGCCCTGTTCGTGAACACCTGCATTCGGCTGTTGCATCCGCCCGACGTCGGCAGTGAAGGCAAGGAAGTGGTCGACCTGGAACAGGAGGCGGAAACGGCTGTTGGACTGGTAATCCAGCGCGATCAATTTCCCGATCGATTGTTCGCGCCCGCCAAGCGTGTAACGCTCATGGAAGACGGAGCAAATCCTGTCTACGACAAGGAAATACGCAGCGAAATCTTCAGCCAGGGGACGCTGATGCTGCGGCTTGTGATTCAAGTCAGTATGTTGTTGGCGATTCCATTGATGGCTGTATGCCTTTATATCAAGCCAGAGTACGCCCCATGGTATATCGGTTATGTGTTAATATTCAACATGTTGGTCGGCCCTGTTTTTTGTGCCGGCAGTATTACCAGCGAACGCGAACGCCAGACACTGGACCTGCTGCTGACCACGGTTATAACGCCCTGGCAAATCCTGTGGGGCAAGCTGATCGTGGGGCTACGCGTTTCTAGTGTACTAACAATGTTCCTATTGTGGCCCGTCTTGTTGGCGTGTGTGATGGTGTCTTCGTATTGGGTGAATCTTCCCAGCGTGGGATCTTATGTGGGGATTGTCTTGTTGACGTGCGTGACCACTTCGACCATCGCCTTGTTTTGCTCGGTTGTGTTTCGTAAAACGTCGATCAGCTTGATGACCTCCTACTTGATCATCATTGTGCTGTTCTGCGTGCCATTGGCGGTCAATTTTTTCGCGGACGAATTTTTCCGCCAAGCCGAGATCACGCAAGATCTCAAGTGGTTGGGGGCGTCGAGTCCGTTCGCGGCGGCTTTCGCCGTGCCATTGGATGTGGACTTTACGCTCAGCGACGCCGAACGCGCGGCGATGGGCAATTGGATGTTGGTGTTGGTTTACACCTTGTTCACGGTCGCGCTGGATATCCTATTGGTGTTTGCCATGATGTGGCTGTTTAATTCGCGTTGGCGTGTTTCGGGCGGCGCGGATTAGTGGGTCATCGAGCGGAACGAATTGTTAGCTTGCAGGAAGGGCGGTACTCGTGGCAAAATTCGCGGTCATTCTGCCAGCGGCGGGGAAGAGCAGTCGGTTTCAGGACGCGCACTATAAAAAGGTCTTCGCACCGCTCGATAATCGGGCCGTGTGGTTGCATTCCGCCGAACGGTTTCTGAATCGAGAGGATGTGGCCCAAGTGATCATGGTGATTTCACCCCAGGATCGCGAGGAGTTTATGTCCAAGTTTGGGGCCAATGTCGCGATTCTGGGCATTACCGTCGTGGACGGTGGCGAGGAGCGTTCGGATTCCGTGCGGAACGCGCTCGCGCGTGTCAAGCCGGACGTGGAATTTGTCGCGATCCACGACGCGGCGCGGCCGTGCATTGCCAACGAATGGATCGATGCGGTTTTCGCCGCGGCCGAAAAACACTCGGCCGCCATACTCGCGATTCCCGTATCGGGAACGCTCAAGCGGGTCGGCGATGGTCATTCGATCGACGCCACCGTGTCTCGGACAGGATTGTGGGAAGCTCAAACGCCACAAGTGTTTCGCCGTCAATTGTTGATGGACGCTTACGCGAAGCTGTCCGGCCCTGTCACGGACGACTCGCAGGTCGTGGAACAATTCGGTCATTCGGTGAAGGTCGTGCCCGGTTCGCCGATCAATCTCAAGATCACGACGAAAGAAGACATGCGTTTGGCCTCCCAAGCGCTGAAAGCGTTGCCCAAGCCAAAGCTGCTAGGGCCCACGCACCCCTTCGCGGACGATGACATGTGGCGTTAATTGTGTGAAGCGCGTGCAGTGATCGCGCTCGCCAAGCGGTACTTTAGGAATCCGTGTCGGATGCCTCTCGCTCCAGTAGTTCACGGTTCCCTACGTTCGTCGACCGATAGCCCTCGCAACCGATCTTCCGGCGGCAACCCCCGAAGGATTTCTTCGATCGGAAGTTCACGTAAGATTCTCTCAGCGGTAACGCCGCGTAAGCGGTCTTCAACCGACAGCTCGTGAGCAAATTCCTTGCTTGCAAAGAGTTCGCTAAGGCGCCGATTGCGTCCTCGTGAAGTGTGGAGAATTCCTCGGATCCGGCGTGTTGCATTGCAAAAACCTCGCCTAGCAGCTCGAATTGATGAATCTGTTGCAGCGCGTACCACATAATTCGCCGTTGTCGGGGCTTGGCAATCAGCTCCATTATACGGTCGCGACTATTTAGAAAAACGCCGCTAACAGAGCGATAGGACTGGCTGTCCGCGTAGCGCCCATGGCATCTGACTCAACCGCGTGAGCGGTGAATGGCAGTCCATTTAGCTGGTGAATGCCTTCCGAAATCTTAGCCAGACTACCGCCGAGTCGGCTGATTTCGTGGGCGAACGCTGTTGTCAGCCGTGGAGCTACGACCAAAAGCGAAATATCCGAACTCGATAGCGGGTCGGGCTGCTGACTCTGCCACAAGTAGCTACATCCCAATAACTGCCCAAGATCACCAGACTCTAACGAGTCAGTCGGGCCCTTGAATTCCAACAATGTGAACTTGTTGAGTAGCGGCAACAATTCATCCAAGCCGTGTCGAGTAATTTCAGGGGGTTCAGTTCGGCGAACTAGCAAGACGTCGATCCGAAGCGGCATCTTGCCCACTAGCACTTCGTCGACAACAGTAAAACCCGATGAAAGCACATACTCAAGCAGTCTCACAAATAGAGGATGCCACATCGTCCGCGTCTTTCCCGGCGATTCGGCATTCCCGACTTGTCGGACTTCTTCCCGCGCCATTGCTCAAACCACTATTCAAGACTCGGCTGGCGTGCTCAGGCACGCCAGTCATGTTTCGTCGTTCGTCACCATTTGACACAGGCCGCCGTTTTCGCTGGCGATGCGTTTCAAAACGGCTTGGCCTTCGGCGGCTTGGAAGCCAATGGTGTGAACGACAACGCCCGGCATCTTTAACCGGTCGTTCTCGTTCACCATGTTGTTGTGGCGCAGATACGTCGCGGTTTGGTCCGCGAACTCGCCATCGGAGAGCAAGTAGATGGCGTCGGGGCGCAGGTCCAGGGCCAGACGCATGCTTTTCAATGGTTTTGTGTCTTGGCCGAACGGCATCGACGCGATCCATTCTCTGAGGCGTTCGATGTTGGCCGGCGTGGCGGCCAGCATCGCTTCTTCGGGCAAATCACGATCGAACATCGGATGCGCCGTCTCGTCGAAGAAGATGACGTAGAAGAGCATGTCTTCGTCCAACCGTTGGATCGAGGCCAACAGTTCGCGCGAGGCTTGTTGCCATCGCTGGCCCGTCATGCTTCGCGAACTGTCGACGACGAACACGAACTTTTCGCCGCCGGCTCGGATGCCGAAAAACTCGGCGCCCCGCCCTTCGCCGCCAGCGGCGGACAACTCTTGTCCGAGATTGCCCGCCAAGTTTTTCACGTCGCCAATGGGGCCCGAGTTGATCGTGCTCGACGGAGCCGACGGCGCCACGGATGGTTGAGCTCCACCTAAATCGGGCGGAGCCACTACGGACGAAACATGAAAGCTGACGACTTGATCGCCGCCATCCACGACACTTGGCAACGCCACGATCAACGGCGGCGGCTCGATCGGCTCGGGCATTGGCTTGTCGGGAATAGCCTGCAGATAGAACTGTTCCTCTTCGGCTTCTGGTTGCACAAGAACCGATGCCAGCCAGAGCAAGCAGGCAATGTGCAATAACCCGCTGAAAATCAGGTATGGATATGCCGAGCGGAAGAAGTCGCTCCAGGTCGCCGGTCGGTTGCCGCCGTACAGGATCATAGGCAGCAGCGGCTGGTCAACTCGAATCGGCTCGGGAATTGGCGAACGCAAAATGGTTCGTTTCGCGGGCCAACTCGGTACCGCCAGCGACAGAAAGCTCGCGCCCAATTGCCGCTCGATCCGTTCGTCGCTGATCGCGGCGTCGTGAACACCAGTCTCGGCTTCGCGATGTTCCGTCGCTGTCGAAAAAGTAATGTCCATGAAGAAGCGCCCCCGCCGCAACGGCTACTTTTTCGGCCTCGGAACAAACCGATAAGTGCCGCCGTACTCCTTGGCAATGGCGGTCAACGTTGGCTCGCCGTCTGGTTGCCAAAATCCAATGGTATGAATCACGACCTTCGGGTAAATCCCGTCGATCGGGTCTTCCAGTTTGTTGTTTTTCTTTAACCACCGCTCGGTCATGCCACGGTCCGTAAACTTGCCATCCGTCAGGATGTAAATCGCATCGGGCAGCGCCTTCACGGCGAACTCGACGGCATCAAACGGGTCCGTGCGTAATTCCAATTCGATGGTTCGCACCCACTGTTCGGCAAGGCGAATGTTCGCGGCGGTCGCGCGCACCGGGCGAGGTTCGGGTTCCTTATTCGGAAGAAAAGTCATCCGAGCGGCATCGCGATCGAAGAAAATGATATAGAAGAACTGCTCGTTGCTTAGCCGCCGAATGGCATACATCAATTCTTCGCAGGCGGCGTCGAACTTGCCGCCGTTCATGCTCTTCGAGCTATCGACGATAAAGATAAACTTCCGGCCACCGGCTTTCACGCCAAAGAACTCCGCGCCGCCCGCTCCTTTCGCGAAGTCCGTCATGCCTTGACCGGATTCTCCCATCATCAGGCCAATTTCGCTGGTCGTGCTATCGAAGTTATCCAGCGATAGGCCACCGTCGGCGACCGGAGTGAACGACGCCATCTCGCCTAGATTTGCCATCCCCGGATCGACCACCGCGATCGCCTCCGTCGAGATCGATTCCATTTCAACGGGCTCGGCGTCCAACATCACGGGCTCGAGCTCCATCAGCTCCTCGACCGGTTCGTCAGCGACTCCGCCCAGAACGAATACCTTGGCCGAATCGTCCACGGTTGCGAACGTGCAAATCGCCAGCAGCAGGAACAACACCAGATGCACGACCGTGCTGATTAGCCAACCCGGCGTCTTGGCCAGAAATCGTCGGAGGCTCAAAGTCCCGGCTCGTTCGATCGGTTCGTCTTCGCGCGCGGCAGCGGGCGAGAACGACTTGTCGTCGATGGGACTCATCGGATCTTCCCTGGGGCTGGAGCAAATCGCGAACAATTTTGAACGTTTCCGCATTGTCTCCGACTGTTTTGGTGGGGTCAAGCAAACATCGTGGCGTTTGTGACCTTACCGGGCTCACCAACTGGCAGTTAGACCCAGTCTGTCGAGTTGTATAGAATGCCGCCAAACTCGCCTTGTTGGATGAAGCTGCACTCGCCTGCCGAGCTTGCCGGATGAAACGCCGAAAGCACTCCGCTCCCGAATCGGGGCCGAACGATATTACTTGGGACGCACCGGCTGATGTCGCGGCGGGGCTGCACCACGCGCTGTCCGCGCCCCGTTGCGTGCAAGTTCATTTAGTCGAAGGTACTGGACCGGCTATCACCGGCGAGACGCAAACGTTGCTGCGATCCCGTTTGCGCTCCGCGGCGATCATTTTGTTTTCTGGCTTCACATTGTTCTTTGTATGGCGCGTCGTCGAGATGATGCGCGGCGTCATTCCGTTCGACGCCACGGCCCGCATCCATTTGCTGGTCGTGTTGTTTTTGGCCGTGTGCGTTGGTTCGCTTTGCCGCCGCTGCCAAATATCGGTCGGCATTTTGCGGATGAAGGAGTTGCTGATCTTCGGCCTGCCGGGCTTGTACTTTCTCATCATGCAGTACTCGCATTCCGTCCGCTGTGCGACGGAAGACCAGATTTTTCCGAACGTCGCCGTACCGTGGGTGTTCTTGATGTTCACCTATGCGGTCTTCATTCCCAACCATTGGAAGCGAGCGGCGGCGGTGGTCGCTTCGATGGCCGCCGCGCCAGTGCTGATGACCGTCGTTCTGTGGACCAGCGAAAATGCTTGCGCGCTGCTGCTGGGAGGCGACCCGACCTACTTGATCGACTTGATGCTGACCACGGCCTTCGCGGCCGGAACATCGGTCTATGGCGTTCACACGATCAACACGTTGCGGCGCGAGGCGTTCGAGGCGCGGCAGCTCGGCCAATACAAGCTGAAGCAAATGATCGGCTCGGGAGGCATGGGCGAAGTCTACTTGGCCGAGCATCAGATGATGAAGCGACCATGTGCGATCAAGGTGATCCGTCCCGAAAAGGCTGGCGATCCGAATGTGTTGGCGCGTTTCGAACGCGAAGTGCGCACGAGCGCTCAGCTATCGCATTGGAACAACATCGACATCTTTGACTACGGCCACGCTGACGACGGCACGTTTTACTATGTGATGGAATTCCTGCCCGGCATGAACTTGCAGGATTTGGTGCGTCTGCATGGTCCCCAGTCGGCGGCTCGCGCCGTCTATCTGATTCGCCAAGCTTGCGACGCGCTTCGCGAAGCGCACGAAATCGGCCTCGTCCATCGCGACATCAAACCGGCCAACTTGTTTGCAGCGGAACGCGGCCGCATGTACGACGTTGCAAAGTTGCTGGATTTCGGTCTGGCAAAGCCGATCACGTCGACCACCGCCGTCGACATCACGCAAGAGGGTTCGATCACCGGCTCGCCGCTTTATATGTCGCCGGAACAAGCCACGGGGGACATCGAGCCGGACGGGCGCAGCGATATCTATTCGCTCGGCGCGGTGGCGTACTATCTCGTCACCGGCCGGCCGCCGTTCGACGATTCGCGTCCGTTGAAAGTGTTGTTGGCACATGTTTCGACCGAAGTCACTCCGCCTAGCCACTGGCAAGCGGATGTTCCGGCCGATGTCGAACGACTGATTCTGCGTTGCTTGGCCAAGCGTCCCGAGGATCGTTTTCAAACGGCCGAGGAGTTGGCGGCGGCTCTGGATGAATGTTCCGTCGCCGGCGAGTGGTCGGCGGAGCACGCCGCGATATGGTGGCACGAACGAACAGGCGGACGAGTCGAGGAGTTGTTGGAGGTCGGAGTCGAGTAGTCGTCGGTGGTGCCCTTTATTTCGGTCTTGGACTCGATCAAGAAAACGACGAGGGGCGAAAACGCACTCGGCGCTTCGCCCCCAATCGCGAACAGACGGATTATCACTCAAGCGAATCACCGCGTGGCCGTCTCTCCTCAGCCACTCTGGCGACACTCCTTGTCGCCGATGATTCGCGTTGCAATCCTGTTCAAGGTCCTGTTGTCTTCCGCGGCACGCGTTTGTATTGCCGCGAGCCACGGATGCTCTTGCCTGATGCTTGATCTAACCCGTGGATTAGTAGCGGAAGATCGCATCGACCGTCAAACGGTTATCCAACACGTCGCGACGCTCGGTCAGCGGCACTTCCCATGCGATACCGAGTTCCATGTTGCAGCTCGGCTTGTATTTGAAGCCGAACGCGCCCGTGACGATATCGTTGCCAGCCACGCCGGTCGAACCGAAGTTGAAGAAGTCGCCGCCTTCAATGCCCGGAATACCGCCAGCTCCGCTGCGAGTCCAGTTGAACCAGTTCACTTCCGTCAGGAAGTAGACCTTGTTCGTGATCAAGTAATCCCAGTGATTCGACCAGTAGAACATCGTGCTCTCATCGTTCGGGTCGGCTGGCAACCGGAAGCCGGCGCCGCTGATCCAGTGGCCTCGGCAGCCCAAGCGTTGACCGCCGGTTAAGAACACGTGGAATTCGCCGTCGCCGTTGCCTTGCAGGGCTTGCGTGCTGCCAACAGGCATTTCGTAGGTTGCTCCGGCGCTGAGCAACGTACCGGTGCAGTAATCGGCGTACAGGTTGTTACTTCAAACCCAACGAGATATCCGCCCAACCGTCTTGAATCAACGGATTGCTGGCCGAGATGAAACCGTCCTTAGTGGCAATGATCGACAAGCGATCGGTCAACGCCGCGCGAACTTGTGCGGCGATGACGCGGACATTGCCGCCACCCGTGGCCCCGCCGGGAACTACGTGGTGGACGAAGATCGCGCGGACTTCGGTCAGCGTGCGCGGATCCTCGAAGAACACGGGATTGGTCATGGGGCTGATGAAGTCGCAGGCGCAGTGATCGCTGTGCGTAAATAACCCCAACAGCAGATCGTCGCAGCAACCACAAGCGTCGCCGCAATCATCGCAGCACAAGTCGCTGACGCACGAATCGCATCCGAGCGCGCTGTCGCAACAGCCGCCGCCGGCGGTACAACATCCATCGGTACAGCCGCCCGTGCAGCCAGTGTCCTCACAGCCGCAGGCCGTGGTGCAGCCGACGGGCCTTACGGCCGAGTCTTGGAAATAGTCCGTGAGCAAATAGCTCTCGGCTTGCGCGGCGCTGCCGAATCCTACGGCAAGCAGCGTTGCAAAGAACATGGACCAGGCTGATACAGCCTTCATGATACGATCCTCCTTGATGCGTGATGACTGGTGGGATTCCGCGCACCGCGAACGGGAGCCGCGGGAAGGAGCGGACGCCGGACGGCAGTCGGGACGTCCGTGCGTGGTGTGGGAATGAAGTGGGTCTCGTGTCGATCCGGTCGCGCGGTTTATGACAATGCGGAGTGCGACGGACCGACATCCAAACCATTCATCGGCAATTGTCGGAGCCAACTTGACGTGTGCAAATAGGCACAACTTTCCTTGTCGATACGTGTCCCCAGGCCGCATTGTGCAGGAGACTTGCCTGCATTCGCACAGCGCGCAGGAAGCGAGCGGATGGGCAATTGAAAGGCTGCGACCATCAAGGTGCTGCCGGTTGCCGCTCGATTGTCCTCGCTAAAGCTCGATTGTCCTCGCTTGCCGGACGAGACGCATCGTGCGGGAGAAGAGCATGGGGGTAAGAAACAGCAGAAGCTCGTGTTGCGTTCACAACACGAGCTTCATCGAGTCATCCGTATTCCACACTTGCCGAAGACCACTCTACCCGAGCGGGACCAACTGCCGAACCGAATCAGCGTCGGCCTTAACACGTCAACACGTCGAATCAGCAAGACGGCGGAGAATTTTTCGGCAGGCGGAACTTAATCGCCAGCCAACGGCTCTTTCTTCTCGGTCAGCACCGGGCATTGGGGCGCCAATTCGGCGTTCAATTCGACGAACGGCTTCCATTCTTCGGGAACGTTGTCTTCGTGGAAGATCGCTTCCACGGGGCATTCCGGCACGCAGGCTTCGCAGTCGATGCATTCGTCCGGATGGATGTAAAGCATCTGGTCGCCTTCGTAGAAGCACTCGACCGGGCAGACCACAACACAATCAGTGTACTTGCAGCCAAAGCACGGCTGGCAGACTACGTGAGCCATCGCTGGATATCTCCTTGTCGCTTGACCTGGGAAGTTGTTTGTAAACCTGGATTCGCCGACTGTAGCAACTGTTTCGGCAATCGTGTCGAGCTGTCGTGACCGAAAAACGAGCTAGCGGCGGTAATGTGCGGCATCGCCAGTTCGCTTACCTTCGCAAACCGCGACTTAGACCCCGTTCGGGGAACGGTGAAATCGTGCCAAGTCGTTAGTGGCACAAAACTTCAGTCGCTTCGAAGGCCCCAACTGCCGGGCATGATAGAACTGCTCGTAACGATTGTCAAGCCAGCGAAAATTGCCTGCTAGCCGTCCGTACCCCACGTTCGTCTTGCTTCGCGCGTGACAGCTACGTAAAATCAAAACTGAAATGGATTTGTTGGCAAAGGTGGCTCGGAATTCAAGGCGACGGATCGCACACTTTGCTCGTCCCCGACGGGCCCGACTACTCAAATAGGTGGCCACAGCGTGGTGCTTTCGGAAGTTGATCGAAATCTGTTGCGTCGATGCCTCGACCGCCAACCGCGGTCGTGGGAGGATTTCGTCGATCGCTTTTTGGGGTTGGTGGTTCATGTGATCAACCACACCTGCCAAGCCCGGGCAATCAAACTTTCGGCTGCGGACCGCGACGACTTGGTCGCCGAAGTCATGCTGGCGTTGATCGACGACGACTTCAAGCTGCTGCGGCGTTTCCGCGGCGAAAGTAGCTTGGCAACTTACTTGACCGTCGTGTCGCGCCGCATCGTCGTTCGCGAGCTGTTGAAGCGAAAGTCGAACGCGGTCAGCTTGACGGAATTCCGCGAGGGCAACGGCCATCACGCGGGAAACGGCAATCACTCGGCGGAAGACCGGATCGTGGATCGCGAGGAAGTCGAACGGTTGATGCGATCGCTCGAAGGCGCCGAGGCGGATGTCGTGCGGCTCTACCACCTGGAAGGCAAGAGCTATCACGAAATCAGCGCTCAGGTCGGAATGCCGGAAAACAGCGTCGGCCCGATGCTAAGTCGGGCCCGCGCCAAGATGCGTCGCAGTGGGTCCGAGACCGCTTCTCCATAGCGGGCGCGATACGGTCACGACCGTACCCCAGGACTCTGGATCAGCTCCAAGACCGGCGCACGGCCCAAGGGACCCTGCAACTTCTATACGGCTCCGCTAGCGGTGGGAGCGGCGGACGCATTGATATTGTTGCATCCTTCGGCTCAACCTGCATAATGGGCGGTTGTCGTCCCACCGTCTCCGTTGCCCGCCGGGAGCCGCCGCCATGCCACGACCTTGCCGCACCAACATCGCCAATGCACGGTCGCTTGAATCGGCCGATTCTGATCACAGTGAAACTGGCGCGACGAAAGCCGCCGAAACAGAAACCAATGGCGGAACTTCGCCGTCTCTATCTGGACCGGCTGCTTTGGGCCCGTGGCTGGATCGCCGCGATTTGCTTCGGATCGGTTCGCTCAGCATCGCGGCGTCGGCTCTTCCGGCGATGATGACTTCCACCACTGCGGCAACAGCCGCGGAACAACGTGGTCGCTCGAAGGCTCAGTCGGTCATCTTTCTGTGGATGGCCGGCGGCGTCACGCATATTGATTCGTTCGATCCGAAGCCGAATGCTCCGATCGAAGTTCGCGGGACGCTGGAGACGATTTCGACCTCGCTGCCCGGCGTGCAATTTTGCGAGACGATTCCCGAGCTGGCGAAAATCGCCGACCGCCTGGCCGTGCTCCGCAGCTTCTCGCACGATAGCGACGATCATCTGCTCAGCCAGGTCTACACGCTGTCGGGCCGCAAAGTGGATCGCAATCGGTTGTTTTCGGAACCGAATATCGGCTCGATGGTTTCGTTCCTGCAAGGTTCGCGCGGCAGCCTGCCTCCGTATATCGCCGTGCCAGGCATCACGCGGCCCGGCCCGCCGCCGCACAATTTCTTTCTGCCGGGTTGGTTGGGCAGCCATCATGCACCGTACTGTTTGGGCGGTGTGCCCGAGCAGCCCGACTTCACGGCCAATCCGCAACTGGACGATCCGCCGGCTCAGTACGAAGAGGACTTGGTGCCGAAGTCTTTGGCGCTAGACGCCGCGCTCACGCGTCAGCGGTTGGATGGACGGGTTCAATTGCGCGACCAATTGGACGGCGCGCTTCGCACGTTGGAGAACGATCAAACGCTGGCCAGTGTCGAGGCGAAGTATCAGAAGGCTTTGCGGTTGCTGGGAACGCCGGCGATTCGCCAAGCGTTCGAGTTGTCCGAGGAATCGGCCGCGACGCGCGAGCTTTACGGCCGGACAAAGATCGGCGGCCGCTGTCTGATGGCCCGTCGATTGGTCGAAGCCGGCGCTCAGTTCGTGATGGTCGACTACGGTTACGATCCGGACTACGGCAATGTGTGGGACAATCATAACGCGCCGAGCCAGAACCATCCGCCGATCCAGCAGATGGTGAAACGCGGCTATCATTTGGCTGGAATGGACCGGGCCTTTGCCGCTTTGGTCGGTGATCTCGAACAGCGTGGTTTGCTCGATTCGACTTTGGTGGTCTTCATTACCGAATTCGGACGCACGCCGAAGATCAACGCTCGCGGTGGACGCGATCACTGGGGCCGGTGCGGATCGCTATTCTTCGCCGGCGGCGGAACGAAAGCCGGCCAAGTTATCGGCGAGAGCGACGCCACCGCCTCGCGACCGATCACCACGCCGTACTCGCCGTCGGATGTCACGGCCACGATCTATTCCGCCTTGGGGATTGACCATACGGGCTTTGTCCAGGACATTTTCGATCGCCCGCGGCCGATTCTGGAGGACGGCCGAATCATCCCCGAGATCATCTGAGTGAGTTTGATGAGCGACGAGCCAATCAGCGGCGGGATGCCGTTGCCCGATTTGTCTGGTCGAGTGGCTGTGGTAACCGGCGGAGCGACGGGGATCGGCCGCGCAACGGCGCGATTGCTGAACCAGTGCGGCGCGCGGGTGTTCGTGGGCGACTTTAATTTCGTGCCGGAGTTGTCGGCCGAGGACGTGCGGCTTGGTATCGACCAAATCGGCTGCGATGTGCGACGCGAGTCGGACGTGGCGGGGTTGATCGGTCGAGCCAACGAGCTTGGCGGCGGTTTGGACATCCTGGTGAACAACGCCGGCATCGGCATGGTCAAGCAGATCACGGAGGTGACCGAGGCCGACTGGGATGCGTGCATGGACACGAATTTGAAGGGGGCGTTCTTCGCCTGCAAACACGCGATTCCGCTTCTGATTCGGTCCGGCCGCGGAGCGATCGTGAATGTGGCGAGCAACGCCGGCTTGCTGCCGCGAGCTCACGATCCGGTGTATTCGATCAGCAAGCACGCGCTGGTCGCGTTGACCAAGAGCTTGGCGCTCTGTCACGGTCGGGACCGCATTCGGATCAACGCCGTTTGTCCCGGACCGGTGGGCGACACGCGGATGATGAATTCGGATTTGGATGCGGCTGCGGATCGCGAGGCGTTCGTGGACAAGATGCTTTCGGCCAGCCCGTTGGCCGACGCCTATCAACGGATGATTTCGCCCGAGGAAGTCGCCATGTCAGTCATTTACTTGGCAAGCGACGCCGCCATGATGGTGACGGGCACCTGCGTCGCCATCGACGGCGGCAAGTCGCTGGGCGTTCCGCCGCGTTAGAACCTTCCTCGCACATCCGAGCGCCCGTGATTCTTCTCCACAGTCTCGAAACATTGGATGCCGACGTTCGTGGCGGCGCGTTGACGATCGGTAACTTCGACGGCGTTCATCGAGGCCACGCCGCGATCATCGAGCGGCTGAAGGCGCAGTCCGCGAAGGTCGGTGGTCCGGCCGTGGTCTTCACGTTTGATCCGCATCCCGTGCGGCTGCTGCGGCCCGAAGCCGCTCCGCCGCCGCTGACGTGGACCGACCGGAAAGCGGAGTTGTTGGCCGAGCTGGGCGTCGACGCGGTGATCGCCTATCCCACGGATCGAGCGTTGTTGGCTTTAACCGCCGCGGAGTTCTTTCAGCGGATTGTTCGCGATGCGCTCGCGGCCCGAGCCGTTGTGGAAGGTCCCAACTTTTACTTCGGCCGTGATCGCCAAGGAAACACCGAGACGCTGCGGCAGTTCTGCCAAGACGCGGATGTCGCGCTAGATATTGTCACGCCGATTGTCGCGGGCGAGTCGTTCATTTCCAGCAGCCGCATTCGCGATTGCGTGGCGCGCGGCGATGTCGACGAAGCTCGCCGGTTGCTGACGCGGCCGTATCGCATTCGCGGGCTCGTGACGCACGGAGCTCGGCGCGGCAACACGATTGGATTTCCCACGGCGAACATCGCTGCGGTCGACACGCTGTTGCCCGGCGAAGGTGTCTACGCCGGTCGCGCCTACGTGGATGAAGCCGTGATTCCGGCGGCGATCAACATCGGTCCGAATCCCACGTTTTCCGAACAGCAGCTCAAGGTCGAGGCGCACTTGCTGGACTATAGTGGGTCGCTGTACGGTCGGACGCTGGAAGTTGATTTTCTCGCGCGGCTGCGAGACACTCGCCCGTTTGCTTCGGTCGATGCTTTGGTCCAGCAGCTTCAACACGACGTTGGCGAAACGCGCGTCATCGCGGCAAACGCCACTTGATTTTGTTTTGATTCTAGGAGCCTCGAATGTCGGTCAATTGGTCTCGGTTCGCCGAAGTCATTTCGCAACACCAACGCATTCTCTTGACCAGTCACATCCGCCCGGATTGTGATGCGTTGGGCAGCGAGCTCGGAATGGCTGGCATTCTGGAGTCGCTTGGTAAACAGGTTGTGATTGTGAATGGCCAAGCGACGCCGCCGAATTTGGCGTTCATTGATCCGGACCGAAAAATTCGGGCGTTGCACGAAGATGTGCAACCCAACGAGTTGCAGGACATCGACTTGATGATGGTGCTCGACACCAGCGCCTGGGCGCAGCTCGGGCCGATGGGCGATGTTTTGAGGGCTACGCAGGCCAAAAAGATCGTGCTCGACCACCACGTGGCCGAAGACGACTTGGGCGCCGAGATGTTCAAGAACACGACGGCCGAAGCTGCCGGGCGGTTGGTTGTCGAGGCGGCCGAGGCGCTCGGCGTGGAGCTGACCGAGGCGATTGCCACGCCGTTGTTCGCCGCTTTGTCGACCGACACCGGCTGGTTTAGGTTCGGATCGACGACCGCCACGACTTACCGCATCGCCGCGAAATTGACAGAGGCCGGAGCTAAACCGGCGGCGATCTATGCGGACCTCTACGAAACCGAGACGCTGGCTCGCGTGCGGCTGCGGGGCGTCATCCTCGAGCGTTTTTGCTCGGAGCTGGACGGACGCTTGGTGCATAGCTACGTGGTCCGCGGCGACTTTGAGAAGACTGGCGCATTGCCGAGCGACACGGAGGACGCCATCAATATGGGCTTGGCGATCGCTGGAACTCAAGCGGCCGTGATCGTGATCGAACAGCCTCGCGGCGGTTTCAAGATCAGCTTTCGCAGCCGATGCGAGATGAACTGCAGCGAAGTCGCCGCACAGTTTGGTGGCGGCGGACATAAAGCGGCTGCTGGAGCGTTCTTAGAGGGATCTTTGCAAGACGTTCAGACGCGTGTGCTTGACGCTGTGCGCGCTGCCATGCGATAATTTGCCTCAGCCGCACAGTGCCCACCCGATCGTCCCGCCTTCCGCTAATCCCGCCTGCTTTCTCCTCCGTTTGCTCCGCGCGAGCCAAGGAGTCGTTGTCTTATGTCGGAAACGAAAACCACTCCGGCCGTGAGCTCAGCCGAAACGAACGGCGGCGAACCGCGCCGCAATTTCCTGATGTCGCTGTCCGCGACCGTTGTCGGAGCGGCCGTCGGGCTGATCCCGGTTTTCACCGGTTTGATCGCCTTCTTGGATCCGCTCAGCCGAAAACGCAAAGTGCCAGGAGCCTACGCGGCGGCCAGCGGCGGTCGCGAAGGATTCGTCAAAGTCTGCTCGCTGGAGGCGCTGGCCGTTGATGGCAGCCCCCAGCGTTTCGCGGTAATCGACAATCAGACGGACGCGTGGAATTTCACGCCGGCTCAAGCGGTCGGCTCGGTCTACGTTCAGCGAACGGGAAATTCCGACGTCCGCGTGTTCAATACAACCTGCCCGCATGCCGGGTGCAGCGTCGCCTTTACCGGCAGCGCCTATCACTGCCCGTGCCACAATAGCGCCTTCAATTTGGACGGCACGAAGTTGCAAAGCACCACGGGCCGCGAGAATCCCAGCCCGCGACCGTTGGATGAATTGGAAGTCGATGCGGATAAGCTGTCGGACGGCGAAGTGTGGGTGAAGTATCAGAATTTTTACACGGGTCGCGAAGAGCAGATTCCAAAATCATGAAAGTCGTCATCGCCGGATTTACGAATTGGCTGGATCACCGTACAGGCTATCGGCAGATGATGCACGAGGCTCTGTACGAACACGTGCCGGGCGGCTCCAGTTGGATGTATATCTGGGGCAGTATGTTGGTGTTCGCCTTTGTGACACAGGCGGTGACCGGCATCTTTCTCTGGATGAGCTACAGCGCCGGCAGCCAGAACGCTTGGGAAAGCGTCTACTACATTCAGAATGAAATGCAGGGCGGCTGGCTGCTGCGCGGCGTGCATCACTATATGGCTCAAGCCATGGTGGTATTGTTGCCCGTGCATTTATTGCAAGTCGTGTTATATCGCGCCTATTCCGGGCCGCGCGAAATGAATTATTGGACCGGCTTGGTGTTGATGTTGATCACACTCGGGTTGGGCCTTACCGGGTACTTGCTCCCTTGGGATCAGAAAGGATACTGGGCCACGAAAGTCGCGACGGAACTGATGTCGTTGCCGCCAGGCGGAGCGTACATTCAGAAGCTGGTCGTGGGTGGCGAGAACTACGGGCACTTCACCCTGACGCGATTCTTCGCCATGCATGCGGGCGTGTTGCCTGCTTTGTTAGTCGCGGTGCTGGGTTTGCACTTGACGCTCTTTCGTCGGCACGGCGTCACGACGCTGCCGCAGAAATGGCGTGACGACGAATACTTCTGGCCTGGACAAGTTTTCAAAGACGCGGTCGGTTGCTTGGCTCTTCTGGGCGTCGTGCTGTATATCACCATCGACCATCATGGCGCGGAA
The DNA here is from genome assembly GCA_041399085.1 of Pirellulaceae bacterium. Taxonomy (GTDB): domain Bacteria; phylum Planctomycetota; class Planctomycetia; order Pirellulales; family Pirellulaceae; genus JAWKTM01. The sequence goes on along the minus strand of JAWKTM010000011.1, from coordinate 109,059 downwards.
CTGGGACCGCCCGCCGAACCGACCGAGGCTTATGGCGCGGCTCGACCGGAATGGTATTACTTGTTCCTATTTCAATTGCTGAAGAAGTTCCATAATGAGTTCGTCGGCGCAATTGTGGTGCCCGGCTTGGTAATGGGATTCTTATTCGCTTTGCCGGTTGTCGCGCGGATTAAGTATGGCCACGTGGTGAATGTCGTTGTCATTATCACGCTTATCATTGGCGCCGGTTATCTCACGTATGAGGCCATCTATCACGACCAATACGCAACGCTAGATATTGAAGAACCGTCGGACACAAAAGCGAGATTGCGGCACTTGGAACGCGTCAACGCCTCGCGCGAATATCAAGAGGCTCGTCATTTGGCCGAACACGAATACGAACGAACTCGCGAACTGGTATCGTTCTACGGGATTCCCAAGCAGGGCGCTGCCAGCAGCATTGTGCATGATGATCCGGAGATCCAAGGCCCGCGCATCTTCAAACGCAATTGTGCTAGTTGCCACAGCTATCTGAACGAAGAAGGAGAAGGCATCGCTGGTCCCCGAGCTCCGCGCGACGACGAAGGGAATCTGGTTGAATCGCCGGAAGCTTACGCCGCTCCGAATTTGTATGGCTTTGCGACCCGCCAATGGTTCGTTGACATCTTGGACCCCAAGAAGGTTGCCGACCATGACATGTTTGGTTCCACCTCCCATGCCGAAGGCGACATGGCTGCGTTCGTCAAGGACGAATTGGATGGTCTGAATCCCGATCAACAACGCAAGCTGGAGCAGATCGTCGCCGCGTTGTCAGCCGAAGCCAGTTTGGCCAGCCAAATCGACGACGATGCGAAGGCGTTGGCCGATGGCACGCTTGAGCAAGGCCGCGCGGCAGTCGCCGAAGCGATCGATTCGCAGGCTTGTACCGACTGTCATAAATTCCACGATGAAGGCGAACTTGGATACGGTCCCGACCTCACGGGTTACGGTTCGTATGAATGGCTGTACGGGCTGATTGCGAATCCGGCTCACGAACGGTTCTATGGCGACAGCAACGACCGCATGCCGTTGTTCGCCGAGCATCCCGAGACACCATCGCTGAACTTGCTTTCGCCGCACGAAATGGACATGCTGGTGCGCTGGCTCCGCGGCGATGACCGGGATTTGGCGCTGGCCGCCGAGCGACGCAAGTTGGCGGATGCGATGGAGACCGTGACCGAGGCCCAAGCGAGCGATTCCGCCGAGTCCGACGAATCCAACTAAGAAGTCGTTCGGAAACCAGGACAATGGATCGCTTTGTAGCGGTAGGGCACGAGTCCTACGGCGAAGCGAAACCAGAGGGCTCGCGCCCTGCCGCTTAAAATGCGGGGCATTTCCTAACGCTTCCCTAACGGGCCGCGCGATCGGGCGGGCGTCCATGACTTGGCGACTGCAACAGAAACTGTGTTCGGCGGACGATGCGGCTCGGCTGATCGAAAGCGGCCAGACCGTGGTCTCCGGCGGCTTCGTTGGGGCGGCTCATCCCGAGTCGTTGACGGCGGCCATCGAACGTCGGTTTCATCGCGAAGGCCAGCCACGTGGTTTGACGCTGGTTTATGCGGCTGGCCAAGGTGACGGACGGACGCGTGGCTTGAACCATCTGGCGCACGATGGGCTGGTGCGGCGCGTGATCGGTGGCCATTGGGGGTTGGCGCCGAATCTGGGGCGACTGGCCATTCACGAACGGATCGAAGCGTATAACTTTCCACAGGGCGTCGTCTGTCATCTGCTGCGCGATATCGCGGCCGGTCGGCCCGGCTGCATTACCCGAGTCGGCTTGAACACGTTCATCGACCCGGCGGTGCGCGGCGGACGATTGAACGAATCCACGCCAACCGGCTTGGTGGAACGCGTGACGCTCGGCGGCGAAACGTTCCTGTGGTACAAGGCGTTTCCGGTTCACGTGGGACTGATTCGAGCCACGGCGGCCGACCGGTTTGGCAATCTGTTGATGGATCGCGAAGCCGTTGTGGGCGAAGTGCTGCCGATCGCTCAGGCGGTTCACAATTGTGGCGGCACGGTGATCGCTCAGGTGGCCGAGCTGCGCGACGATGCCGCTCCGCCGCATCAAGTGCGCGTGCCCGGCATGTTGGTCGATCGCATTGTGGTGGCCGAAGCCGACGAGCACGATCAGACGTTCGCCGAGCGGGACAATCCGGATTATTGCCGCGCGGGCGAACCGGCCGTGACGTTGACGGCCATGCCGCAAAGTGTCCGCCGCGTGATTGCCTCGCGAGCTTGTGATGAGTTGCGACCCGGCGACATCGCCAACCTAGGAATCGGGCTGCCGGAAGGCATCGCTCGCGTGGCCGCCGAGCGCGGGATGTTGGATCAAGTGACGTTGACCGTGGAGAGCGGCCCGATCGGTGGTGTGCCGGCTGGCGGGCTGAGTTTCGGAGCGTCGCTGCACCCGCAGGCGATCATCGACCAACCGGCTCAGTTCGATTTCTACGATGGCGGCGGGCTGGATTTCGCAGCGGTCGGAGCGGCTCAAGTCGACTCGGCGGGAAACGTGAACGTCTCGCGATTCGGCGAGCGTGTGGCGGGCGTCGGCGGATTCGTCAACATTACGCAAGGGGCGAAGCGACTGGTCTTCTGCGGCGGCTTTACGGCGGGCGATGCCGAATACGAAATCGCGGAAGGCCGGCTCAAGATTGTGCGCGACGGAGCGACGACCAAATTCCCGCGACATGTCGAGCAAGTCAGCTTCAGCGCGGCGGAAGCTCGCCGCCGTGGCCAGCCGGTGCTGTACGTCACCGAGCGAGCCGTGTTTCGATTGGGCGAAGACGGATTGGAGCTGATCGAAGTGGCTCCGGGCGTTGATTTCCAACGCCACATTCTGAATCGGATGGATTTTATGCCGCGCGTGGTCGACCCGCGTCCGATGCGGTCCGAGCACTTTCTGGAGAGCGGCCGATAGAGGCCCGGTGATTCGTTCGGTTTCCTCAGCGATCGTGCGACTTCCCTGGGGATCGCCCGATGGCGCGACGAGTCGTCTCGGCTGACGAACTATCTGGGCCGAAATTCATTTGGCCAAAAGCCAGCGAGCTATGTTTCCCTTTGGCGGGGCATTCCATTCGTCATTCGCACGACGCGCCGCCCACTCACGTCTTGTCTGTTTCTTTTCGTGTTTATGCAGCAGCTCGCGCGGTCGCGTTCGATCTCGTGTCGCGAGACGAACGACCCATGCCGCCGAGCCAGGGGAGTGTTCGCATGCGTGCTACGTGTCTTGCCATCGCCCTCGTCGCCGTAGGGTTTTCCAGTTCTTATTCCGCGACGGCTCAGGACAAAGCCGCCTCGCCCGAAGCTCGCGGCCAGCGCCCGGCGGCGCGGCGGTCCGAAGGCAATCGACCGGAAGCCCGCCGTCATGAAGGCCAACGTCCAGAAGCGAGTCGCCCCGAAGCGAGTAGCGTGGAACCGATGCCGGCCAAGTTCGATCAGATTCGCGACTGGCTAAAAGAACACGCCGATCACAACGGCGACGGAGAGATTGGGCCACGCGAACGCGAAATGATGCAGAACAAGCTGCGGAGCCATGTCGAACAAGCTCGGCAGCGAGCGGACCGCAACGGCGATGGCAAGATCAACGCGCGGGAATGGCAATGGGCACGAGAGAAGATGAGTCAGCTTCGCGAACGGGCCGATCTAAACGGCGACGGCCAAGTCGGCCCGCGCGAACGCGAGTTGATGCAGGAAAAGCTGCAACAGCGACGCGAGCATGCCGACCGCAACGGCGATGGAGAAATCGGCCCGCGCGAGCGTGAGTGGATGCAAGACAAACTGCAACAACATCGCGAACAGTTTCGCGATCGCGCTGATTTGAACGACGACGGCAACGTTGGTCCGCGTGAGAAAAATCTCGCTCACGAAAAAATGCAGCAGCATCGCGAACAGCTTCGCGACCGAGCCGACCGCAACGACGACGGTCGCGTCGGACCTCGCGAGCGTCAGTTGAACGAAAAGCTGCGCGATCACGCTCAACAACAGCGGGGCGAGAATCGTCAGCGGCCGAGCCAAGCGACGGGCGGTGAGCAAAGCTCGCGTCCGCAACCGCGAGCTTCGCAACAGCGGCCGAACAACGGCCCGCGTGGCAATGTTCAGAAAGGAAACAACGCTCCCAAAGGCGGCAATGCTCAAAGGAGCGGAAACGCCCCGAACCGAGGCGGACAAGCGACTCGTTCCGCCGCGGCCCGGCCTGGGGCTCGCGGCCGTTAGGAGCTGACAGGAAAACTCACTGTTTGCCGCTTCACTGCTTGCCGTTCGCCGATCGGGCCGGAGCCTGCCGCTCCGCCGACCGGCGCGCGTCGAGCAGTGCGGGCGTTCTTGCTACGAACCGATGGTGCCGACTAACATCGCCAGCCCAATGATCGCAAAGCAAATCGCGAAGCAGACGATGAAACCGATGATGTCGACGGCCCGTGGCTTTTGGAATTCCAGGCTGCTGCCAGGGAACAGCTTGCGGCGTTCCATCTCTTCCGGCGATCGGTAAGCCAAAGCCAGCTTCTCGTTATCCTTCGCCGGATCGGGATCGACCGGCGTTTTCATCTTCGAGTAATAGCGGTCCAACGCCTCTTGGCTGTTGCGCGGCGTGAACAGACTGCACACGATCATCACTAAGAACGGCGAGACGATCTTGGCCGGCAACTCCAGAGTCGAGAGCGTGGCGTCGGTCTTGGTCGAGAAGTCCATGCCGGCCAATTGATAGAGCAAAAAGTCGAGTTTGAAATTGCCGGAAGCCTTGAGAGCTTACCGACTCGTCGTAAGCCAGTCGCTGGCGAGTGATGTTTTCGTCCACCACGACTGGCTCGCCGATCGGTTTCGGTTTCACACCGCCGAGCACGTTTCCTTCGTCGTCGACCGGCTTCACTCCGTCGCCCCAGAACACGCTTTGTCCACCGCGAACGCTGGTCGTCGAGGAACCGCTCGCCCACGGCCAACGGTTCTCCATGCGGGGCCGAGTTGCTCAAGGGCTTCCTGGCTGCGCGTGGCGCCGTCGATCGCCAACGCGGCTTGCTCGGCCGCCGTCCACTGGTCGATCTCCGCTTGCCGCCGAGCCACGTCCGATGGCGAAGCCGCGCGAGTTTCCGTCACGCACCAGTTCGTTGGTTTCAACAGTCGTTACGCAAACTGGGGACCAGTCGCGGAGCCAGAAACGGAACGACGAAGAACATCAGCGTGCAGTAGGCAACCGTGATCCAAGCGGCGCCGGTCGTGGCGCGGCGCCAATACATGCCGATCCAGAACGGCGCGGCGAACAACACACCGAACACCCAAGTCAATTGCAACTGGGCAAACACATTCATCATGAACAGCGAGATAATCACCGCCGGCGACGACGATGCGCCCGTGATCGCCCTAGCCGGATGTAGGTCTTCGCCTCGCTTCGTTGTTGATGTAGGCGGCGTAGATGTTTCGCACGACTAGCGCCGAGCCAACCACCATGTAGGCATCCACGCTGCTCATCAAAGCGGCCAGCAAACAGGCGAGCATCAAACCGGTGAAGCCCGACGGCAACAGATCGCGCGAAGCGACGCCCCAAGTCTTGTCGGGGTCGGCAATCAGCTCTTGGTTATTCGAGTACAAGGCCAACGCGATCAAGCCAGTCAGCACCCAGCCAATCGTGCAGAACCGCTTCAGAAAATTACCGGTGACTGGTAGATCAACGCGGGCGTTCGTTTCCGTCTTAGCCGGAACTGCCGCCGGTGGCGATAAAGTGAGGTTGGACCACGATGCCAACCAGACTAATAATCACGACCGCGATGATTCGATGCAGCGGAAACTCGCTGGCCCCGCTGGCTCCCACGATCGTGAAGAACTCGCCGGGCAATTGCTCGTGCATGATCCGAAAGCCATCCAAGATGCCGTCTTGCCCCGGCGTGCCGAACTGCTCGACCAGCTTGTTCAAGCCAAACGGCACCAACAGCACCGACAGCAAAAATGATGCAGAGCCCCGAATCAAATCGGTGTAGCAGGCGGCTTCCAATCCACCCGCGATGCCATAAATCAACACCACGAATCCGATGGCGGGCACCAGGATGTACTCGATGGATACGCTTCGCCACCGATCGTGATTTCATCGTAGCTCACCATCGAAGCGCAAGTGACTTTGCCGATTGCCGGAGAAGAACATCGAGCCGTAAACCATGAAGAACAGCAGGCCGAAAATCGTGTAGGCCACGCCGATGGCCTTCGATTCGTAACGTTCGACGAACCAGTCGCCGTGAGCGTCAAGTGACGCATCCGTCATTACCAAACGCCCGTGATCCAATAAAAGGGCGTGACGAACAGCCAGCCTACGCTCCACATGCCGCCTATGCCGCTGGTAAACGTGGTGCGGCCGGTTTGCACAGGATCGCTGGAGCCAGTCCTGCCGCCGAAAGCGGCAAAGGTTTGCAGCAGCTTGCCGAACGATCGCCCGCCCAGAAAGTACCTTCCTGCTTGCAACTGCGCGACGTAGACGCCGATGCCGATCATCAGCACGAAGTATCCAATCAACACGATGGTGGAGCGTCGTCATCGAGTCGGCCGCAGGCATGGCAATCCCCGGATATGTAGAGTAGTTCAGAGAGGTGGAGGCGGGCGGGAAAGGGCTCATTTTACTGGGTCGCGACGTGCCGTGCAACAAGGCAGAGCGGTTAGGCGTGACGACAAGTTTCGACGCGCGGCGGGAATCGGCGACTTCGGTTTGGTTGTCCGGCTTGAGCCGAGGATTTGCTTGTCAGTCCTGGGTCGGCTAATTACCATGACGCTTTTGCGGGACAGGTTCGGGAAACGCGGATTGAAATTTCAATCGAGGGAGTTATTCACGATGCGGCGCGGGATGTGGATGATGTTGTGTGCCTGTGCGGTGGCTTGGTCACTGGCCGGCAACACAAGGGCGCAGGATGCTTTGTTGAACGACCTCTATGGATTGGGCGTTCACGCCTATTACTCGAACGACTATTTCCGTGCGCACGAGCTGCTCACTTCGGCCGTCGAGCAAGGCAGCCAAGATCCGCGCGTGTTTTACTTCCGCGGTTTGACTTACCAGATGCTGGGACGGCCCGACGAAGCTCGCGATGATTTTCGTCAGGGAGCTCAGCTCGAGTTGACCACAATTTCGCCGGTGCCGATCGGCCATTCGTTGCAACGCGTCCAAGGTTCGACGCGTCTGATGTTGGAAGGCTATCGTCGCGAAGCCAAGCTGGCCGCGCGATCCCAACAAATGGCTGTCGAGCGGGCTCGATACGAAGAGCTGGAACGCAATGAATCCGATATGCGGCGCGATCCGAATGCCCGCAACTTGCCCGTGCCGAATCTGCCCGCCGCGAATGTGCCCGATGAATTGGCGCCGTTCCCCGGAGCTGGAAACGAACCGGTACCCGTACCGGCGACTCCGCCCGCGACGACACCCGCGCCGGCTCCCGCCTCGGATCCGTTTGGTTCGCCCGCGCCCGCTGCGGATCCTTTTGGGGCGCCCGCTCCGGCGCCAGCCGCTGATCCGTTTGGCACTCCGGCAACCGAACCTGCCGCCGAACCCGATCCATTCGGAGCGCCCGCACCGGCGCCGGCTACCGAGCCCGATCCATTTGGCGCCCCAATGCCCGTAGCTCCGGCCGGGGACAGTGATCCCTTCAGCGATGACAACGCCGTCGCTCCGGCCGGACAACCGATGCCTGAGAACGACGACAGCGACTTGCTCGGCAATCCGTTCGCGGATGATGATGCGGGCGCGGCGGCTCCAGCGCCGGCGCCTGCTCCGGCTCCCGCAGCGGCTCCGGCCGGCGAAGCCATGCCGGCCGATGATCCATTCGGCGACCCGTTCGCCAACTAATGTCGCTCGCGACCGTCCGAGAACGACTCGGCGGCCTGCCGCTAGACGCTTTCATTGGCCATTGCAACCAACGCACGACACCGCTGCTCGACGAGTCGCGGTGTCGTTTCATGTCGGTCGAAGAAGATTGCCTTTTGTCCTGCCTCGATCCATCCTAAGAGTTTGTTTCGGCTTCCCTCCCCATTCGCCCACCAAGTCAAACTTGCCATGTTTCGCCTACCCCGCCCGCTCGCTTGCGTCGCCGTCGTCCTCGCTTCCGCCCAGTTCGCGACCGCCGCGCCGTCGATCCAGAATGTTTCGCCCCGCGGGCTGCAAATCGGCCAGCCGACCTTGCTGACCATCACCGGCGGCGATCTTGGCGAAGGTTCGCAAGTGACGCTCGACGCACCACTGGCCGCTCAAGTGGTCAAGCAAGCGGCGGGCAATCAATTGCAGGTGGAAGTGACCGTTGCCAATGAAGCCAGCGCGGGCATCTACGCTCTGCGAGTGACCAATGATCGAGGCATCTCCAATGTGTTGGCGATCGGTGTCGATTCATTGCCGCAACGAATGTTCGGCGAAGAGATCGGCGAGCGGCCGGCGGCGTTCAGCGGCAACTTGGCGGGAGCTCAAATTCTGCGCACTAAGTTGACCGGCAAAGCAGGCGAGCGGCTGGTGATCGACTTGGAAAGCCGACGACTGGGCGCGCAGCTTCGGCCGGTGATTCGGCTGTACGACGCACGCGGAGCGCAAGTCGCTTGGAGCGGTCGGCGGCGCGAATTGCAGGACGACGCCCGCGTGGAAACCGTGTTACCGACCGACGGCAACTACACCATTGAATTACACGATGTAGTTTATCGGGGTGCGAATCCCGGATTCTTTCGACTGAAGGTTGGCGATTTGCAAACCGCCGATTACGCCTTTCCCTTGGGAGTCACGCGCGGCGAGCAAGCGAAGGTGGCCGTCGATGTCGTGGCCTCCGCGGCGACCGACTCGGCCACAACGCCAATGGCCTCGGTCGACGTGACAGCCTCCGCCGCAACGTTGTCTCCCGTGGCCTTGCCGAACGGCGGAGCAACTTGGACGGGCGGGCGGCCTCGCGTGGTGGTAAGCGATCATGCCGAGTTGGTCGAGCAAACGCCCAGTGAAGGGGCGCAAACGCTTTCCCCGGCTCCGGTCGCCGTGAGCGGCCGCCTGTCATCGGCTGGCGAAGAAGACCGTTACACATTGCCGGTCACGCCCGGCGCGAAGCTGCGAATTGAAGTGCTGGCCGATCGAGTTGGCTCGGCGCTGGATGGCGTGTTGATGGTTCGCAATGAAAAAGGCGGTCAGCTCGCTCGCGGCGACGATCAAAATGGCACGGCCGATCCAATGGTTGAGTACACGATTCCGGACAAGGTGGAACACGTGGTTCTGGCGGTCAAGGATCTCATCAATCGCGGCGGTGATGATTTCTACTATCGTCTCGAAGTGACTGACATCTCGCACGGCGACTACGGATTGACGATGGATGCGGATCGCGTCAACGTCGCTACCAGCGGTCGTCAGTTGCTGAATCTCAACATCGACCGCCGCGGCTATGAAGGGCCGGTCGAACTGACTTTTCCCGGCTTGCCCTCGGATGTGCAAGTCGCCGGCAACGCAATTTCGGCCGGTCAAACGAAGGCGCTGGTAACGCTGTCGGCTACAGGCCCCGCACACTCGGGTGTCACGCATGTTGTCGGTATGGCCACGGTTGGCGAAGGCGATAGCTCTCGCGGGCTGCGTCGCAACGCGTTGGCCGCGGACCAAGCCGCTTACAGTGCCCAGCCATGGTTGCGAAGCGAGCTGGCTGTCGGCGTCGCGGCCTCTCCGGCGACTTTGACGGTGAACTGGAGCAACGCCGCGGACACCGATTCGTTGCCGCTCGGTGGCAAGCTGCCCGTGAAGCTCGAACTTGTTCGCGGCGAGCAAGTCACCGGCAAGATTCGGCTCCGTTTGTTGACCACGCAAATCCCACCGAAAAAGAAAGAGAAGAAAGACAATAAGGAAGTCGAAGTCGACGACGTGGAGCGAACGTTGCGGTTGGAGTCCGAGCCGGTGCTGGCCGCCGATGCAACGAACGCCGATCTGAATTTGATCGTCCCGGCCGATTTGCCCGACGGACCTTGGGGCGTGGTGCTGGTGGCCGAGTTGCTGAGCGCCGACGAGAAGAACGTCGTGCAGTCGGCCTACACCGCCGCTCGACGATTGGCGACGTCGAAGTAGACGACCGGGCGTCACGACTAGCGTCGGAAATCTTCACTCCCTCGACGGGCGCGGCGAAATGCGCCAGAATTCGTCCGTCGTTTCTTGTTGCCGCCTGCTCGCTCTCGCAGCGGACGCTTCGTGACATCGGGCACGTTCCCCAATCAGGAGATCTGTGATGGACGCCGTAGATTTTTCCGAAATCCAAGTGCCGACGCCCACGCCAGAAGATGTGCGGCAACAATATGAGGCGTTAAACCAGCAGCTTGCCATCGCCACTGACGCCAACACGGCGATGGCCGTTGTCGCCGATTGGGATCAACTGCGACGGCGCCTTGATACTTGGCAAAACCTCACACACCTGCAGTTCTCGCGCGATACGCGAGACGCTGATGCGAAGGCGGCTTTGGAGTATTGCGACGAGCTGCGACCGAAGCTCACCGAGCTGGAAGTGGCCATGAAGCGCCGCCTGTTGGACGGACCGTGGCTCGGCGAAATTCGCCAACGCTTTGGCGACCAAGTGATCGCGCTGTGGCAGTCCCACGTGCTGACCTACGAACCGGCAATCGAACAAGCAATGGTTCGCGAAGCGAAGATCGGCAACGACTACACCGAACTGCTGGCCTCGGCGTCCTTCGAGTTTCGCGGCGAAACGACGAACATCGAAGGCATCCGCAAGTACTTGGTCGACGCCGATCGGCAGACGCGGCACGATGCGGCGGAGATGCTTTGGTCTTGGTTCGCCAGCCAACGCGAACCGCTCGACACGTTGTACGACGAACAAGTCAAGCTGCGCGATTCAATGGCTCGCACGCTCGGCTTCGAGAACTTCATTGGGCTCGGCTACAAGCGGATGAATCGAGTCGACTATGACTTGCATGATGTCGAACGTTATCGAGCGGCCGTGCGCGACCAAGTGGTGCCGCTGGCGACCGAGCTTCGCAATCGGCAAGCCCAGCAACTGGGCGTGGACCAGCTCATGTTCTGGGATGAAGGGATCCATGATCCGACGGGAAACCCCAAACCTCAAGGCGATCACGATTGGATGATCGACCGCGCGAAGGAAATGTTCGACGCGATGGGCGGCGGGCTGGGCGAATTCTTTCACATGATGGATCGCTGCCATTTGATGGATCTGAAGAACCGTCCGACCAAGGCGGGCGGCGGCTTCTGCACCGATTTCCCGGCATTCGGCGTGCCTTATATCTATGCCAACTTTAATGGCACGAAAGGCGACGTGGAAGTTTTCACCCATGAGATCGGGCACGCGTTCCAAAGCTACTGCAGCCGTCATCAGCCGCTATGCGATTATTTGTTCCCCACGTATGAGTCGTGTGAGATTCATTCCATGAGTCTCGAATTCTTGACCTGGCCGGAAATGGAACGCTTCTTTGGCGACGGCGCCGAACGGTTTCGACGAATCCATCTGATACAGTCGTTGTTATTTCTGCCCTATGGCGTGGCGGTCGATCATTTCCAACATCTCGTCTATGCGCAACCAAACGCTACTCCCGCGGAACGCCGGGCGATGTGGCAAGAAATGGAACGCACCTATCTGCCGCACCGATCCTACGGAGATTTGCCACACGTCGGCGACGGCGGCATGTGGCAACTTCAACGTCATATCTATTTGAATCCGTTCTACTATATCGACTACACATTGGCCCAAACCTGCGCCCTGCAATTTTGGGTGCGCAGCCGGCAAGACTTTGGCCAAGCGATGCAAGACTATGTCGCTCTGTGCCGGCGTGGCGGTGAGGCGCCGTTCCAAGAGTTGGCTCGATCGGCTGGCTTGGTAAGTCCCTTCGACGAAGGCTGCCTGACCGATGTGGTAGCTCAGGCCCGCGCGGTGTTGGAAATTTAGTGGACGGCGCCACGTGAACCTTGGCAAAGAACCGTTCGATGCCCGACGCCCCTAATGAATTCGGCGACGAGACGCAGCAACGCCAGCGAATCATGCGTGGGCGTTTGTGCGTGTTGGCGGCGGCCATCATGTGGAGCACCAGTGGGTTCTTTGCGCAATCGCCGGTCTTTTCCGACTGGCCCGAATCCGAACGTGGATTGTTGCTGGCGTTTTGGCGAGCGACCTTCGCCAGCTCGGTGCTGATCCCCATGACTCGGCGGCGCAGTTGGTCGCCGTTGATGCCGGTTATGGTCGTGATCTTTGTGTTGATGAACATCACTTTCTTGACGGCTTTGGTGCGTACCACATCGGCCAACGCCATTTGGCTACAGAACACCGCGCCGATGTGGGTGTTCTTCGTTGGAGTGTTTGGTTTGGGCGAAGTCGCGCGACGAGCCGATTACTGGTTGATTGGCTGCTGTGCCGCGGGAGTCGGTTTCATCCTGTGGTATGAGATGGGGGGCAAGTCGCCCGTCGGTGTGATTTGTGGCTTGCTTTCGGGAGCGACCTATGCCGCCGTCGTGCTTTGTCTGCGGCAATTGCGAGGGCACGACGCCGCTTGGTTGGCCGTGGTAAATCACGTGGGAACGGCGCTCGCCATATCGCCGCTGCTTCTCACCACCGGTGTATGGCCCCAGGGAATGCAGTGGGTGTACTTGGCGGCCTTCGGCATCTTTCAAATGGGATTGCCCTATGTGCTGTTCGCGCTGGGACTGCGATCGCTCAGCGGGCATGAAGCCTCGGGCATCGTGTTGCTCGAACCGCTGCTGGTGCCGCTGTGGGTCTGGATCGCTTACCGCCAATTGCCTGCTTGGTGGACGGTCGTGGGCGGCGCATTCATTCTTACCGGACTGTTGATCCGTTATGTGGCCGTCGGTGCGGGAAGTCGCGCGGCACGTGTCGTCGCCGCCGAGCCGACTCACGTACAATGAGACGTGTTCCTCCGACCGAAGCCTGCACAATGCCTGCCGCCACGATGTCTGCCGCCGCCGCAATCCGATTCGCCTCATGCCTCCGGTGGTGAACGTCGAGCTGCGCCCGCTTGGGTCCTGTCGCTGGCGACTCACGTGGTCTTCGCGATCCTGCTCGCGCTAGTCTGGCAAACGCCGACCATTGCGCCGCGCGAGGAACCGGACCGAACCGGCGGAATCGTACTGGTCGAGCAGCAAGGCGATGTCGAGGCGAAGTATTTTCATGAGCCGGACCAGCCGCCGGTAGACGCGAGCGAATCGGCTTCCGCGGCCAGTTCGGCCGAGTCCGCTGCTTCCGCCGCGAGTTCCGCGGCTGCCTTGCCCGACGCCGCCGACTTACCGCCGTTATTGGCGGGCGACGCCGTGTTGCCCGCATTGGCTGACTTGCCCGCCACGACGGACGGCCTGTTTCAGTCTCCATCGTTGACGACCGGCGGGCGGCCTCAGTTGCCCAACGGCACGGACATCGCCGCCGTGCTGGCCGAAGACGCGGCTCGCTTAGCAGCCGGTCAGCCAGCGGGTTCGCCAACGCGAGTCTCGCTGTTCGGTTCGCCCGCCGCTTCGGGGCGCACGTTCGTGTTTCTGATCGACCGCAGCAAGAGCATGGGTGGCGACGGGCTGAACGCTTTGGCGGCCGCCGAGCCGCATCTTCGCGCGGCCCTCGACATCCTGCAACCCGAACATCAATTTCAGCTTGTCGCCTACGATCAACGTTGCCATTACGTCAAGGAACGTCAATTGTTGCCGGCAACCTCGGACAACAAACAAGCGGCGCTGTCTTTCTACAGCCAGCTCGCCGCACACGGAAAAACCGATCACGATCTCGCACTGCACAGCGTGGCCAGGCTGAGGCCCGATGTGATCTTCCTGCTCAGCGATGGCGGCGATCCTCATTTAACCGACGCCCAAATCCTGGCCGTTCGCCGAGCAGGCGGAAATCGCACGGCCATTCACTGCATCCAATTCGGCTTTGGGCCGCTGCAAGACACGAGCCCTTTTCTACGACGCTTGGCCGACGCCACAGGCGGTCAGTTCACCTATGTGAACGTGCGCGGGATGAAATGAGGCGAAACCGGAAAGTGCATCGACGCCTCGCTAGTTAGCCCCGTTATGTTCGCTGCGACAACCGCACAACAACGCGGTTGCCACGAGCCTGAACCACTTCGACCGGTTGATTGGCTTCGATCAGCTCCCCATCACTGACCACATCCACCACTTCGTGCCCGAATTGGGCTTTGCCGGCGGGAACGAGCGGCGTTTTTGATCGCCCTTGCTGTCCAACCAAATAGTCGCGTTCGGCGAGCGATTCGCGGCGGTCAAGCTGTTCGGCTTCCGTCTCATCAGGTGGAGCCAGCATCATTCGGTTCAGAAACGGCGCATGTGCCAACGCGTGACGCATCACAATCATGGCCGACGCGACTCCCGCACAAGCGACCAGCACTGTGAGTAATGAGCCAGTAAGCTGCTCTACTTGATAGACCGTGCGGGGTATCACAAACGTTTGGCTGGCTAACACAATCGAAAGGATAATCATTAAGACGCCGCCAACACCAAATACCCCGAATCCAGGCACCACAAAGATTTCCACCACCAAAGCGGCCACGCCACCAGCGAACAACAGCACTTCCAACCATTCGGCCGTACCGTTTAGAAACTGACTCCAGAAGAACAATAGGAAGCAAATTAGTGAGATGAATCCCGGCACTCCGAGACCTGGTGAACTGGCTTCGCTCATCAGGGCAAAGAAAGCGATGAACAGCAACGTGCGGGCGAACCATGTTTGTGAAGCCAACCGTTCGACGGAAGTGACGGCCCACCGATCGGACAGCGCGACGACTTGATCCGCTTGCAGACCATATAACCGCAACAGTTCCGCTTGACTCGCCGCGGCGTGATCGGCGACGTTGAGCTCGATCAACTGGCTGCCGGTAAGTCCCTCGTTGGTGTCGAGCTTTGCCACCGGCTGCCATTGTTCGGCGTCGAGCTGTTCGGTCAGTTCCTCTTGTCCGAAGACACGCTGCTCGCCCGTTTCGCGATGTTCAAACAGCTCTACATTCAAACGCGGTTGCACTAACGCTTGCGGCAGCGACCAAGTTCGCCCGGCGGCAGCGCCCCAATGACGCAGCGACTCTTTCAAAGCTTCGAGTTCACTGGCTCGCACCGTTCCTTCGCCGGGTCCGCCAATCACTGCGTCTTCGCCCACGACCAATTCGTCGCATGCGAGTGCAACCAGCGCGGCATCGCCCAACGCTCGCTCGGGCACGAAAGCCACCGTGTGAAACTCCGTGCCAACCAATCCATCCAGGTATTGGAGCATCCGCATCGCCTCGCTTAAGTCGCCGCCGGGACAATCAATTTCCAGCAACAACAGATTCGCGGCGCCGGATTGCCGAGCGGCTTCAATGCTGCGTTGAAGGCGATTGATCGTCCGAGCCTGCAGCCGACCTTGCAGCTTGGCCTCGACGGCTTTCCACCCGTCGGCGACCATCCGTCCCGATATCAGCGAGCCGGGCGGAATGCGGAGTGCTTTTGACAGCCCGGCCTGGTCCTCGACCATGTGGCTGGCCCATTGATATTCCAACCGCATGGCTCGACCGGTGAAGCTGGCGAGGTCGCCCGCCGCGGCCAATTGTTTGGTCTTCACCGTGAGACCGTCCTTCTCCAGGCGAGCCGATTCCTCGGCCGACACATACTCGGTCCCGCCATCGACCATGATCACTTGGACAATCGACGCGGGCCGGTCCAGCATTCCAATCACGACTGGTGCGGGAACCGTATTGCGCCGCGTTGCAATCTCCTCGTATCCCTGGCGAATCGTATCGTCGATAAACGGTTCATCCACGCCAGCTTCGCCAAGAACCGCGTCGGGGTGCGTGATGATCGATTCACAAGCGATCACGGGCAGAACGGCGTGCCCCCGCACGTCAGACCGAAGCCAAGCAACGGTGTTGACGCCACTCAACTCGGGGCTGGTCAGATAACGAGCCAAAGCGAGCGAGCGTTCAAATTGGCTGCCGAGTCCGTCCCGGTCGGAGTCCTCGGCATTTTCCGAGTCCGCATCGAAAGCTGGCCGATCGCCGCCAAATTCAAGCACGAGAATCGGACGGCTGTCTCTCGCCTCGTCGTCCGTCAACGCGGCACGACGTTCGTTCACTCGGTTGACGACTTGTTCGATCTGTTTGCGAAGCTGTTCGTCGACATCGCCCGATATTGGCAGGGGAACTGGCAATAAATAGGCGGCTCGATGGACACCCGCATCCGATATGATGCGCTTGTCGGATGGTTGTTTATCAACCGGTTGCTCATCGGCCTTTGCTAGACGGATGGCAACCGCGCTATTGCCAAACGGATCTTCAGGCTCTCCCGTCGCGACCCACAACCAACCGCCGAGCAGCAACAACGCGATGTATCGCACGTCACGTCGCCCGAGCCGAATGGGCGTCGCGCCGCACACCGACTTACGACTCGGACGAGTCAACCATCTCGCTACTCCATTCATGCCCAGCCTCCGACCGTCCTGCCCTAGGAAACATGTGCCAACCGCCTCTCGCGGGCGGCCAGAACATTATAGGTCTGGAGCAGGGAAGCGTCGCCGTTCGTTTGACGCCGGCAAACGTCGAGGCGGCGCCGCCCGCGACATGTCGGGCGGCCCTTTGGACAAAACAAAATCCCGTGCGCAACTTGCGCTAATCTTCAATTCGCAGTTTGATCTCGTCCGAGTTGGCTTTCAGTTCCGGGGCGTACATCGCCTCGGCCTTCGTGGGTAGCGCGCTAAACTTGCCGGGAATCTCGGCTCGCATTCGATACGCAATGCTGTGCTTGCCGCGTGCGAGCCAACGGACAAAGAACGTCACGCGGTTATCGCGTAACTCCATATAAGCGCCGAGCCCGTTGTTTGAGTAACCGCTACGCAGTTCGACCGGTTCGAAGCCCGCCGCCTTCATATCCTCGAACATGATGTACTCGTAGTCATTCTTGCTATCGATCTCCAATTCGATCTCGACCAGCTCGCCGCTCTTTAACATATCCAAGTTATCGAGCTTTTCGCGCCGGTACTTCTCGACTCGCTGATCGACCGGTTGACCGCGCTCCCCTTCGACCTTGATCGACTTTTCTTCACGCACGAGTCGGTAATAGGCGCGCTGGACCTTGATTTCCAAGCCCGCTCGCGCGATATCGTCTTCCAAGGTGAAATTAGTGAGATAGGCGTTGAAGTACACCGGACCTTGGCCACGCCGCCGAATTTCGACCTCGTGGCTGCCGTCCGTGAGTTCCTTGCCGGCCAATACGAATTTGTTGTCGAATGTAAAGAGATTGTCTCGGTTGATCGCGGCCTCTTGTTTCTTCTCACCGTCAACCCACACTTCCACAACCATATCGGGCGACAATTCCCCACTGGCACGTAAATAATCCGCAAACGACTCGACGACGATTGCCGTGTCGCGCGTGCTATCCCAATAGGTAGCGTGCTTGCGATTGTTCAACAGATACTTCACTAGACGCGGGGCGGTTTGCCCCTTGGCGTCGGTCCGCGCCAACAGCCGCAAGTAGTAGGCGTTCGCCTCGACTTCGCTGCCGTACCAGTACCACCAATAGCCTTCATTCGGCAGCTTCAACCACGCCGTGTCATTTTCATCGTCTTGAACCACGAACTGCGATATGTTTTCCAAGATCATATCCAGCTTTTCGCGATCCCCGACCTTTTCCAAGGCCAATCCAAACATGGCCTTCGCGTAGACAGAAAGCTGGACGCGGTCACGGTAAAGAAACTCTCGCATCTCCTGGTTGTCAGAACCGGCATCGACCAGAACCATATAGACGAACGCATCCAAATCATCGGCTCGCGTCTTAAATGGAGTTATCTTACCTTCGGCATTTTTTAGTTTTTGGATCTCTTGTTGCTGATATTGACGCAACCATTGTTCGCCCCGTTCTAAAGTTCCCGGAACCAAGGCCACATCGTTCTGCTTCGCGACCTGCAATCCATGCACGATCAGCGCGGTTGTGTGGGGCCAACTCCGTTCGGCATATCCACTGAACCAGCCCCAGCCGCCGTCGCTGTTTTGCATGGAGGTCAACCGCTTCAGACCCTCTTTGACCATCCGATCCAGTTCGTCGCGATCAAACACCGGATTGCGATCAAACCGCTTCCATTGCTTGGCCCGCTCGCGGTCGTCGCCGATTTCTTGAGCATTCAGATTCGTGCGTTTCTCTTGGATCGCCGCCAAATCCAGGTTCATTTCCATCAACACCTGTTGAGTCACGACCGTAGGCAGAAAGCGATTCAGCGTCTGCTCAGTACAGCCGTAGGGATAATCGGCCATATATGGCAATGCATCTACCATCGCACCAGCCAATGTGGGCGAGTAGCGCACTTCCAACAGAGATTGTTCCACTCGACGTTCGGCGGGAACCGAAACGGTGAGCTTTGCCGACTCCTTATCGGGACGCACGGTGCCGGCCCACGATTCCGTCTTCAGCATTCCATGAACGTAGCACGGCAACTCCATTTCCGTGGCGTCGGATTCTTCGTCGGTCAACGCCTTCATGCGGACGATGGCCGTACCTTCCTCGACAACCTTAACGCGCCAATCCACGCGCTGCTCGCCGTCCGCGGGAACGTTGACCTGAACGGTCAGCTCCGTTCCATCAATCGGCTGTAACAGTCCGCCAGGGACTTCCAGGGAAACCGTCACATCCTTGGCTTCGGCCAGATAATTATGAACGTTGGCCGTTAATACCACTTCGTCCTTCTGAACAAAGAACCGAGGCGATTGCAGCCGCACAATGAGGTTCTTACGCGTGATGACTTCCGCCGAGCCCTCGCCCACGCGCGTGCCATGTCCCATCCCCCAGACTCTAATGTTCCAGGTGGAGAGATTCTCAGGCATGTCCAAAGTGACTTCCGCCTCGCCTTGCTCGTTGGTAGTCACACTGCCAACCCATAGGGCTGTGTCAGCAAAGTTCGTTCGGACCGTGGCCTCCACGAGCCCGCCGTCCGGCGCGGCTCCGCCCGCCTGAGCGTCTTGCAGCATCATTTCTCCACTAGCCGGCGCGGCATCAGCCATCATGGGCGCCGAGGCCGCCATCGCTAAACCATTCGCCTCGACCGCCCCCTTGCGCAGCATGCGATCGCCAGCCATGCCCGGCATGCCACCGCGCGCCATGCTACGCGTCTCCGCACGCTGGTCCAGTCGCTTGGCGGACTCTTTGTCACGTGCCATCGAATCCAAGTCGTCGGCCACTGTGGCTCCAAACGCACCAATCGACTGCATCCCTGGCTTGTTGGGGAGCGTGACGTTTTGTGAATACACTTCCAGACTGGACTGTTCGGACGGCTGATGTTGCCGACGCCACTTCCAGAAGAATTCTTTAATATCGCCGACGTTGGAACCGCCCGAGATATACTCAAGCGCTTTGTCATAGATGGCGACGGCGGTGTTGCCGACAAAGTTCTCGCCGTTCAATTCCGTTAGTCGAAGCTTTACCGTGGCCTTCTCGCCGGGCAAATACTCTTGCTGGGACGGTGTGACTTCGACATTCAATATTCGTTTTTCCGGTGGAACAACGATCTCGCGCACGGTGGTATGTACTTCGCTTCCGGCAATGGTTACGGCCTCGATGAAGAAGTTCGGCATGTCCTTCTGTGTCACCGTAAGACGTCCCACGGTGCTCTTGCCGTCCAATCGCAATATTTTGGGTGGCAGATACACGCCGTTTGCTGGGCGCATGAACAACATCACCGTCGCACCCGCGCGATCCGTGTTGATTTGAATGTTAACCGTTTCTCCCGGCGCGTATTCTTGCTTGTCGGGGATGAGTTCGATGGGGTCAAAACGAAAGTCTTCGCCACCATCGAAACCGCTGCCGACAATCGTGAAAATATAACCGCCTTCGATCGTGTGACCTTGGGGATCCGTGACTTTCATGGACAGGCGATACTGTCCCGCCGCGGCGGCTTCGATTTGAATATCGGCACGACCTTCATCGTCCGTGTTCAACGGCCACGACTGCACGGGCGTTTCAATGGGCTTCTGATCGGGATCGTAAGTGATCTTGAGCAACGTCAACTCGCCTTTCCCCTGCACTCCCTTGCTGTCGAGCGTTTGTGCCAGGAAGTGGGCGTGGATCGTATCTCCCGTTCGATAGAAACCGCGGTCAAGCCAAGAGAAGACTTTGAACGGTTCACGAGCTACGAGCACATTGCCTTCACCCACAATCGTGCGGCGAGACTCGTCCCGAACTTCGGCGGTGATTGTGTATTTGTGGTTCGTATCACCGTGCATGGCTTTGGCCACGGCCGTGTCGATCTCGACGTCGACCGTACCATCCGCATTGATTTGAACTTCCTGCTCCGCGACCAGTTCCGGCGGTTGTGTGGGACCTCGCCAAATCCAGGGAGGCAAAGGTCGCAAACAGCCAGCCCATTTATTCCAACCGGGATACCACGGATAATCGTAGGCGAACCACCAGTATCCACGGCCATAACACCAATCCCACGGGGCGTGAGGATACCAATCCTGCGAATAGTCGACTCGCTGGACCTTGTATTTAACCGTGGCATTGACCACCGGTGCGCCAAAATAGTATTTCGCTTTGATTTTGGCGGTGATTTTTTCGCCCAGCATCACTGGTTCGCTGGGGGCGTCCACGGTGACTTCAAACTCGGGCTTCTTATACTCTTCCACGCGGAAGGTGACATTCCCACCGTAGCGTTGCCCATTGTGATCGATGAGGGCGCTGATGTTATACATGCCCAATGTCGCGTCGGCAGGCAAACTCAACTTACCTTCGGCGCCGCCGTACTCGTCCGTCTCCAGCGTCAGTTCCTTGAATTTTTCGCCTTTCGGATCATTGATTTGCACCGTAAACGAGCGGTTCGCGAATCGTGACTCGTTGGGCGCGTCGTACTGGGCTTGAGCAATCCAGAACTTGTAGTTCACCTCGTGGTTCGGTCGATACACCGGTCGATCGGTGATGCCAAACAGCTTCACCTGGTTGTACTGCGCATCGTAGTAGCGACCGCTCCAAACGCCTTGGAATCCGAGGTACGCGAAACGTCCTTGCTCGCCAGGCGTGCGCGCAATCACCAACCATTGGTAGTCGGTCTTGAGATCGCGAGGATCGGGCGTTACTAAACCATCCGTGTCGGTCGATTCGGCGAAGTTCGTCGTGAGCACTCGGAAGCGATTGCCGCCGAGATGCTTTTGTTGGTATCCAAAGAACTCCAGATTCGCATTGGGGATCGGCTGACCGTTGGCGGCGTCCGCCACGAAGTACAGGCTCTTCTCGGACAACTGTTTGCGGACGATTGCAGTGTCCGCTACCCACAACACGATCTTGCTGACGTTGCCACCATCGACGCTGGCGGTTAGCAGATACGCGCCACCCTTTTGCAGTGGTGTGGTAACCGTAATACGTTTGTCGAAGTGACGTTCGCGCGGCTCCAGATCCAGCGACCACTCCGCCGCCTTCTCTTTCACATACTTGGTCTGATTCTCATGGACCAAACGGTAGCCCAGATTCCCGATATTGATTTGGTTCCAGTCGATTTGGTTGGGATCTGATTTTAGGTATGCCTTGACATCACTGAGCAACAGCTCCGTGTCGATTGGGCTAGCGGAGAAACGCACTCGCTGGGCATTGCGAAATCGGAATTCAACCGTGGCGCCTTCGCCGGCGGGTTGTGAACTGACCGGTTCAAACTGGCCCCAATTTCCGACGATTTGGTCCAGCCGCTGTTGCTTCCAGTTGTTCGTTCCCTTGCCAAACTTGTCGATGGACCTATTCCAGTATTCGGCGGCCTTGGGATATTGACGACGGTTCTCAAAAACTTGTGCGAGCTTGTGTAACGCATTCTCACCACGACCGCCGCCATTGTTGGCGTCTTCGACAATCGCTTGCAAAAGACGGATGTGGTTGAACTCGTCCGGCAACTTAAATCGCTTGATGCCGGTCGCCAACTTGGCGATTGTCTCGTCTTCGCCCAGCGTGTGGAGGGCGTATGTTCCGCTTTCGTTGACGTCGCCATCATCCGCGGCCGGGCGGCCGAAGTAGCGCCAGCCAAACGGATCGCGTTGCATGGAAACGACGCCGTACAACATCTCATAGAACTCGGCCTGCTGCCAACGCACATCGCTTTTGCGTGACGGCGCGTTCTCGACGGCTTGTTCCAACGCCCAGCGCCAGCGCTCGCCATCGGATTCGGCCGCTTCCCAATTTTCCGGCAAATGGTGAAACACCACATTGCCGTCCTTATCGACAGCCGCGCCGGTGAACTGGCGGTACTGCGGCCAGCCTTCGTCGTAGTCGGGCAGCTCGTCGATATCGGTTAGATATTGCAGCCGCCAAGCTTCGTTGTAGCCGCGGTTGTTCAGCAACACATTGGCCAGTTGCAAGTAGAAATTGGCGACTTCATTCTTCTGGTCATCTTTTGGGGCCAGCGGCATGGCTTGCATCATCAACTGCAAGGCGCGAACTCGGTCACGCTCGATCGAGTTGACAAGGTTGCCGCCACCGCGATGCGGTCCCCGTTGGAAATCGCCAGCGATGATATAACCATGATTCAGATTCCAATCTTGCCGCACATATTGCAAAGCGGCCGCTTGGAGTAGACGCCAATCCTCTTTGTGAGCGTCGACGGCCGATTCCACGAACTCATCGAATTCGCTGACACGGCCCAATTGAATCAGGCATTGGATGCCGTTGGTTAGATCGTTGGCCACGGCCGAGCCCTGGTTTTCTGGATCGAGGGCCAGTCGGCGGTATGCTTCGTAAGCATCTTTGAAATTGCCGTTTTTCATCGCTTGCGCGGCTTGCTCGCGCTGCTGTGCCACGGGTTGGGATTGCGACATGACAACTCCGGCGAACAACGTGATGAGAACCAGAGACAATCCGAACGTCTTCCGAGATTTCATGGGAAAGACCTTTGAGGAGAACCGTGAATCAGCTTTGTGGCCGGGCTGCATGCGTACTGGTTCGGCCGACGAGCGCGAGCGGATGTTGCGCAAACCGGCCGACAAGAAACGGCAGCCAGTCCGCCAATAGACGAACGTCAAGCGTTCCAAGTTCCCGGCATTGTAGCGGCAAGCCATGCGCCGCAGGAATGCGATCTAGCTCGTTAGATGCATCGTAGTCGGAAAGCAGAAGCACAAAACACTTACGCGTCCATCTGCTTCATCAACAACTGGATGTCTTCCCAGGTGTATTTCTTTGCGGCCGGATTGCGCAGCAGGTACGACGGGTGATAAGTCACGACAACTTTGATACCACGCCAATCGTGGACCTCGCCGCGTAACTTGCCGACGGCAACCGTCGTTTCCAGCAGGTTCTGAGCCGCGACGGTTCCGAGACAGCAGATAAACTTGGGCTGCAGAATCTCCAGTTGGCGTTCCAAATAGCCGCGACAGTTGGCTGCTTCATCTGGCAGCGGGTTGCGATTGCCGGGTGGCCGGCACTTCAGCACGTTCAAGATATAAACGTCCTCGCGCGAGATCTTCATGCCCTTTTCAATGATGTCGGTCAGCAGTCGACCGGCACGGCCGACAAACGGAATGCCTTGCTTGTCTTCGTCCGCGCCCGGCGCTTCGCCGAGAAAACAGAGCTTCGGCTGAAGGTTGCCGACGCCGAACACCGTCTGCGTTCGGGTCGAGGCCAACTGCGCACAGCGAGTGCAACCGGCGACCTCCTTGGCCATCGCTTTCATTTTCGACGAACGTTGCGATTCGCTCAGCACCGGTAAGCTGTGAATCGGCGGCGCCAATAATCCTTGCGGAGCAGTGGACGAAGCCGCGGGCGTCGCCTCCTTAGCGGCAGTCGAACGTTTGCGGGCCATCGATTCCTCCTGAGACGATGCGGTCGGTGTATGCGAGACGGGCTGGCTACTTGGCCGACTCCCTAATTCCGTGGCCGGATTCCGCGCCGCCGCCGCCTCCAGCTTGGCGACGAATTCGGCGTTGGGCTTCGGCAATTGGGCCACGCCAGCCTGCTGCAGCCCGCGCAGATGCTGAGCGAGCGCTCTTCGCAGATGGAACGACGGATTCTGCAAATCGTCCATAACGTTTGACGATCGTATTGACCAAGTGAAACGGGAGGCGACGTCTGGCGAGTGTAGAGCGGTCGCGGGCTGTGTCAATTCGGGGCCAAACCGATGTCGCGGGTTGAATCGCCGCGTTGGCATAACAAGCTGGGGTTGCCAATCCACTCCGCCAACTGATGGCCTTGCGCCGGTGTGAACGGAACCGCGTCGCCCGCGGCGAGTTGAACGGGAACGAGCCGGCGGACGATCGCGGCCATGAGTTGCGAAACGCCCTCACCGGTCAGCGCGCTGACCAGCAGAACGTCATCCGCGACGCTGTTGGGAACAGGCGGTGTCCCGGCAAGCAGATCGGATTTGTTCGCGACGAATAGGAAAGGTTGTCGAAGCGATAGCGGTTCGAGCCCTAGTTCATCGCGCAACCGAGCCTCCGTCATCGGATCTCGGGCGTCGGCGACAAGCACAATCAAGTCGGCGGCCATTAGTTGGCGGCGAGCCCGTTCGACCCCGGCCAATTCAATCGAGTCATCACTGATGCGGAGCCCGGCCGTGTCGAGCAATTCGACCGGCCAACCATCGAACGCCGTTCGGCCGCTCAAGACATCGCGAGTCGTCCCGGCTTGGTCGAACACAATCGACCGCTCGTATCCCAGCAGCCGATTCATCAGCAGGCTCTTGCCCACATTGGGAAAACCAGCCAGCACGACCTTCCAGGGCGACGTCAAATGTCGCCCAATGTCGGAACGCAATTCGAGCGAACGAAGCCGCTCGCGCGCCTCGATCGGCTCGCGTCCTGTCTGGTTTGCCGCTTCGACTAGCTCAGCGATCCGCGTCAACTCGCGTCGCCACGCACCTCGCAATTGGTCCAGCAAGATCGCGGCCGTACGCTCGGTCGTTGCCTGCGAAAGTGCGCCGCGCGCCGCGGCTTCAACCGCATCCGCATACCGCGAAGTAATCCATTCCGACGACGGAACCACTCGGCAACCCTGCGAGGCCAAGTCCGCCAAAATTCGCTCAACGGCCGCTCGACCGCCGTGACACTGCACTTCGACCGTCGCGTCGTCTCGACAACAGACGACCAGTTCTTCTCCGCGGCAATCGTCCGTTCCCCACACGCCGAACGCGATTTCTCGCGGCGGCCGTTCGCTCAGCGGCCGTTTGCCAGCCGGCTGAAAAAAGCGGCTGACGCATTGGCGGGCATCCACACCCCAGACGACCACGGTGGCGATCGCACCGCGTCCGGACGGAGTCAAACACGCAGCAAGGCAGACCCGCGACTCGTCCTGTTGGCCAGTTCGATTCATGCTGGCTGATCCGCACGCCGCGCGGCGTGCAGCACGCCCCGAAGCACTAAATCGGGAACGTAACGATAGTCACCGGCCAAGTGTTCGTTCAGCCACACGGCATCACCGCCGGTCAAAAACAGTTCGGGCGTCGGGGAAAGTGACTGGCTCGTGCGCTCGACAATTTCACGAATCCCGCCCAGCAGCGCCCAACAAACGCCAGCCGCGATTGCTTCATCGGTTGCCTTGCCGATCGACGACGGAGCGTTCACGATCTCGGTGGCGATCAGCGGCAGTTGGTCGGTATGCACGGCCAGCGACTTGGCCATCAAGCTGGCGCCGGGGAAAATGGCTCCTCCAAGAAACGTGCCGTCGGCATCCACCGCGTCCACCGTTACGGCGCTACCCGCGTCGACCACAATCGCGGGGCGAGCTGGGGCACGCAATTGATTCGCTGCCGCGGCCGACAGCAGGCGGTCGATGCCGACGCGTTCGGGAAAGCGAACGGACGCCACAATCGGCACGTCGCCAAACGTGACGAGATGCACTTCGTCAGCCGGCCGATGTTTGCGGAGCCAGTCGGCCAACCGCTGAGCCGCGGGACGATGCACGCTGGCGATCCACCACCGCACGGCTTCGCCCATGGCCAGGCTCATCAAGGGACTAAAATCGCTGGTCGTTACCGGCAGCCGCAGGATCTCGCCTCGCGAACAGTCAGCGCCGTCGGATTGTTCCGGCGCGGCGACCGATCCATCGCGGGTGGCCTGTGGCGAATAGGCCGCGGCCTTAATTGCCGTATTGCCAATGTCGATGGCGATCAACGGCATCGCCTGCATAATGGGTTGGTCCGACACGAAGCTAATCCGTGGCTTCTCGGGGAGAGGCTTCCAGAAGCTGTACGATGCGGCGCGTCAAGTCGTTCAGACCCAGACCCGTTACGGCGGAGATCAACAAGACTTCGCCGTTCGTTTCCGCTCCCAACTGATCGCGAATCTCAGCCGCCTCAGGCAACTCGGCCTTGGTCACGGCCAGGATTTCCGGACGCTGCCCCAGGCTGTCGTTGTACAGCGTCAACTCTTCGCGAATCGCCCGATAATTTTGAAGCGGATCGGAACCGTCGATCGGCGCGGGCTCGACCAGATGCACCAGGATCCCGGCGCGTTCGATGTGGCGCAGAAACTCGTGGCCCAGCCCGACGCCAGCATGAGCGCCTTCGATCAAACCCGGAATGTCGGCCATGACGAAGCCACGATCGAAGTCGATTTGAACTTGCCCAAGATTCGGGTGCTTCGTCGTAAACGGGTAGTCGGCGATCTCGGGACGCGCCCGGCTCAGCCGACTAAGCAACGTGCTCTTGCCCGCGTTGGGCTTGCCGACCAATCCGACGTCGGCGATCACCTTCAGTTCAAAGATGATGTTTCGCAGCTCGCCGTCCTCGCCGCGCGTGAATTCCCGCGGCGCGCGATTCGTGCTGGATTTGTAGTGGTTGTTTCCCCAGCCGCCGCGGCCGCCGCGAGCCGCGACGACGCTGTCGCCGGCCTGCACCAAATCGCGGATGATGAAGTTGCGATCGGCGTCGATCAACACCGTCCCCGGCGGCACGCGAATCGTCAGATCCTCGGCATGGCGACCGTGCCGATTCGAACCTTCGCCGTGCTGACCGCGCGTCGCTTTCCATCGCTTCCGATGAGCCAGCAGCGACAGGTTGTTCACGCCTTCCTCGGCCACGACCACGATGCTGCCGCCATGACCGCCGTTGCCTCCGTCGGGTCCGCCGTTCGGAACGTACTTTTCACGGCGGAAGCTGACGCACCCGTCGCCTCCCTTGCCGGCTTGCAGTTCAACTTGGACCCGATCGACAAACATGGCTTGGTTTAGATTAAGCGATTTGAGCCACATCGGCGGAAGACGCCGCTCGACGATCGCCATCGAACTTCATAGAAAAAGGGACACTCGGGCAACGGCCCGGCGTCCCTCATTCGTAATCTTGTATCTTGGGCGATTGAGCGAAGAAGCCAACCGGCTGCTGCTAGCCGGCCGCCACAACGTTCACGCGGCGACCTTGACGATCGAATTGCACCACGCCGTCGGTCAGGGCGAACAACGTGTAGTCGTTTCCGGTGCCGACGTTCTTGCCAGCGTGAAACTTGGTGCCGCATTGGCGAACCAAAATGCTGCCAGCCTGGACCGCTTGACCGCCAAACCGCTTCACTCCGCGGCGCTGAGCGTTCGAGTCGCGTCCGTTGCGGCTGGAACCTTGACCTTTCTTATGAGCCATTTCCGCTCTCTCTTATAAACGATGTTTCCGTGAACTCAATTTTGCGCAATTCGGCGAAACGACCATTTTTAGCGGTAAACCCACAAGTAATCAACCCGTTGTCGGATGCCATACTTGTCCAAAATCGCGGCCTGGTCGCCGGGGCTGCTCACCACCGGCACTCCAAAGCGAAACTCCTTTTCGTGCTCAAACGCCGTGTCGCCGGGCCGGTAAAAGTTCATCTGCAGCGTCTTGTACTGGAATTGGCGGCCCGTGGCCGGAGGATCGCCCGCCTGATAAGCTCCAGCCGGATCGGCGAATCGAAACGCGTTCGTCAGCCCTCGCACGTACAGCGAGAAGTAGTCGATCCGCGGATCCACGTCCATCCAAGTGACGAATCCCCACACTCCGTTGTCGGTCTGCGCGTCGCTCAGCTTAATCGGCACCTTGCTGATTTCGACCGAATTATAGAAGTGCTCGGGCGGAATCTCGGGCACGCCCGGCGTCTTGCTGGGAAACTCGCGCATCAAAATCGGCATTTTCGCCGCCGGAATGACGCGATCCAAATACTGCTTGTCGTAAGGCCTATTGGCGAGCACGAAATGCGGGAAGAACCGCTTGTAGGGCGAGTTGACCGGCTGAATCTCCGAATACAGTTCGTACTTCCACGCCTCCAAATCCTCGTCGATCGACTCGCGCGAATCGGGCAAGCGACCGGTGGGGCTAAGTTCATTGCCGCGGTAAGTCACTTTGTAGACCAAGTACCAGACTGCTTTGCGCTGCATCTTGCCGGTCGGCTGAGGCACGTCGACTTCGACCAACCGCATCGGCTTAAAAGCGAATTCCAGATTCCAAATCCGATGCCGCAAAATCGCGCGGCTGGCCATTTCCTTCAGCGTCTGCGTCTTCGGCGTAAAGTTCGGACCCTCGGCCGGCCAATCCAAGTTCGCTCGGCCCGTGGTCAATTCGACGATCGGCAGCGGCCCCTGAAAAGTCTCGCCATCCAGCGGATCGGGCGGAATGACCGTGACGACGCCTTCCGCCAAACGCCGTTTGACCACCGGTTGCTGCGCATCGGCCTGGCCGGCAAGCGATTGGAACAGAGCCCCGGCTACTAACGCCGCCACGACAAAACGAAAACGATGCATCTCGAAACACTCGCCCATAGGTGATCGCCGCGCCAAAAATCGTCCAACGTGCGACACGCGGCTCGCGAAGAGTTGTTCAGTATAGTTCGCCCAAATTATTGCGGCTAACCAATTCCTAGCCCATTGTGCTTGGAAACCTCGGGGCGGCAAGTCAGTTTCGGCGTGACTGACGGTGCGAATCGTACAATCGGGGCGAACAAACGGATAATGACGTTTACACGATTTTGACCCATCGGCGATAATTCTGAACAGCCCCGAGCGTCGCCGCCACTCCGGCTCGACTCCGCAACCTCGCCCGCCTCCCGCCCTCGCACGACGCCGCACGACACCGCTGCTCCGCGTCGCCACCATCCGCCTCCCAAGCTAGTAGAAATATGTCGAACTCCGCCTCTTCCCAACCGCGCTCCGTCGACTCGCGGGCCGTGCGACCGTCGCCTTTCCTGCCGCATCGCCGCGACTGGCTGAAAGCCTCCACGGCCGCCGCCGTCGCGGGGCTGGGGTTCGTTCAACAAACGGCCGCCCAAGAGTCCCGCTCGCCCAACGAGCGGCTGAACATTGCCTGTATCGGCGTGTATAACCGAGCCGCCGCGAATATCGACGGCGTGGCCAGCCAGAACATCGTGGCTCTCTGCGACATCGACGACCACTATCTCGCCGGCATCGCCAAACGCTTCCCGCAGGCCAATAAGTACAACGACTTTCGCGTGCTGCTGGATCGCGAGAAGACGCTGGACGCCGTGGTCGTCAGCACGACGGACCACACGCACGCGCCCGCGGCCGTGTGGGCGATGCGGCAGGGGCTGCATTGTTATTGCGAAAAGCCGCTGACCCACAGCGTTCATGAAGCCCGCGTCGTCGCCAACACGGCCAAAACGCATCAAGTGGCGACGCAGATGGGCACCCAGATTCACGCCAGCGACAACTACCGCCGCGTGGTCGAAATCGTGCAAGCCGGCGTGCTCGGGCCGGTGCGAGAAGTCCACGCCTGGGTTGCCAATCATTGGGGCGGCGGCGAGCGTCCGACGGACATGACGGAAACGCCGTCGAATCTTCATTGGGATTTGTGGCTGGGGCCAGCGCCGCGCCGCGATTATCACTCGGACTACTTGCCGATCAACTGGCGGCGTTGGTGGGACTTTGGCGGCGGCACGCTGGGCGACATGGGCTGTCACTATATCGACTTGCCGTTCTGGGCGTTGAAGCTCCGGTATCCGACCGCGATCGAAGCCGAGGGCCCGCCGCCGCACGCGGAAACCTGTCCGATCGGCCTGATGGTGCGGTGGGAGTTTCCGGCCCGTGAAAGCCTGCCGCCAGTAAAGTTGACTTGGTACGACGGCGATCGAGCTCCGAAGGAAGTTGCCGGCCGCCCCGTGCCGGGCGCCGGCGTAATGTTCGTCGGCGACAAGGGCCAATTGTTTGCCAACTACGGCAGCTACAAACTTTATCCCGAATCCCAGTTCCAGGATTTCACGCCACCGCCGACCACGATTCCCAATTCGATCGGGCACTATGCAGAATGGCTGAAAGCATGTCGCGAAGGAACGCCGACCACCTGCAACTTCGACTACGCCGGCGCGCTGACCGAGTGCGTGCTGCTTGGCAACGTCGCCTATCGCTCGGGCCAGCGGCTTGAGTGGGACGCGGAAAAGTTGCTCGCCACCAACGCCCCCGAAGCTTCCGCCCTCATCCGCCGCGAATACCGCGACGGCTGGACTCTATAGGTGCGGACCACGACATCACAAAGGTTCGATCTCCAGTAGTGTTCTGGACGATCGACGTTGTGACTTCAAGATTATCACTGGGCAACACATTCGTTGTTGAGAGCAACTGCCCTAGCCCAACACTTTGAGGTTATTGCCAAAGTCGAAGACTCGCGCACGGCAATCGACAAGTAACCAACACTGCAGTCAACGCGGAATAGCTGCGGCAAATTGGTCGAGCTGCAAGTAGTTTCGCAGAGGCCATAGTCGACGCCGGCGACTCGTTTGCCGGGATCCGCTTGGTTATTCCAGAAGCCCGGTGTTTGTTCGCAGGAAGCAACTTGCGGGGACGACTTTAGCCCTTCAGCGATTCGACGGCTTTGGTTAATGCTTCGACGAAGAAGAATTCGCCCCACATGACCGACTCGTCCACGCCAAGATTCTTTTCCGTGTGATAGACGCCGTGTTTAAGGATCCCTTCCCAGCCGGGCGTGTTGATGGCTAGATACTCGGGGTCGGTGAGAGCGTCGAGCATCGCGATGGCCGTTGTTTGATAGGCTTCGGCTTTTTCGGGCGATTTGGTTTGTTTCGCCAAGTCCAGCAAGCCGCTGGCAGCGATCGCGCCGGCCGAAGATTCCTTTTGCGCGCCGCGCGGCGGCGGCTGAGTCAGGTCGGCATGGAAATCCCAATAGGGAACTCGGTCTTCTGGCAAATTGGCTAGCCAATAATCCGCGTTCCGTTCGGCCACGTTCAGCCACTCGCGGACTTCCGTCAACGCGTAGCACTGGCTGTAACCGTATAGCGACCAAGCCAGCCCGCGTGCCCAGGCGCTGTCGCCCGCCAACCCTTGATGCGTCGTCTGCTCGATGAACTTGCCCGTCTCCGTATCGAACAGCCCTTCGTGCGCTGTCGAGCCATCCTCTCGCACCAAGTATTTCGCCGTTGTGCGGCAATGAGCGGTCGCCAGCCGCGAAAGCTGTTGGTCCAGCGTCTCGATCGACGCGTAAAAAATGATCGGCACGTTCATCATGATGTCGATGAACAGCGAACTGGGCGCGACGAAGCTGCACAGATACTGCCCCTTCGGCTGATACCGTTTCGCGAGCGTTCGGCCAGCGGTAATTAGGACGTCGTTCAGCGACTTGTCCTTCGTCAACCGATACCAGGGGCGATAGGTGTTCAGAAAAATGAAGCCCAGGTCGTGGACGTTGCGGTCGTGCTGGCGATGTTCCAGCAGCCGCGAGTAATGCTCGGCCCTCGTACGCCACTGCGGATCGCCGGTCCGCAAATGAAACTGCCACATCATGCCGGCCAGAAACCCGCCGGTCCAATCGGTCCACAATTCTCCCTCGTGATGCCAGCGACCATTGACCGTGTAGATCGGAAAGAAATCGGGATGAGCCGCGATCAACTGGGCGACTTGTTGCTCGGCGAATTCCAGCGCCGATGTGTAGCGTTCCAGGCGTTGTTGGTCGTTCATGATTCTCGTTCGAAGGGAAGCCGGATCCAAGGAAAGTCGCATCGTAGCGGCCCGCGAAGATCGCTTCCAGAACCGCCGTGAAGACATCGCTATGGGAGCTTGGCGGGGTCGCCGGTACAATCCGGCCGCTCTTTGCGGCAATTCGGAGGTAGTGATTGCCGTGGCGAACGACGTTGCCCAAGATTGCCCGGCCGAGCTTGCGTCGAGGCATCGCAACCCGGGTCGACGAACGAGCGCTCGCCCTTCAGCCATCAGGGACGGGATTCGATATGAAATGGGATGATATCCAGAGCTTCTTGGCCGCGAATTTTCGCTTGCCATTCGCGATCAGCGAAGAGACGCTCACGCGACTCGCAATGTCGGCCATTGGGGCGCTGCTGTTGCTGTTTGTCGCTTGGATTTTGGCGGGGTGGGCGTCGCGGTTTGTCCATGCGGCGTTGACTCGGGCCAAAGTCGACATGACGTTGACCAAGTTCCTGTCGCGGTTCACGCGATGGCTGATTCTGCTGTTGGCCGGGCTGGGGTGTTTGGGGGCGTTCGGCATCGAGACGACAAGCTTCGCGGCCGTCATTGGCGCGGTCAGCTTGGCGATCGGCTTGGCGTTTCAAGGCTCGCTGTCGAACTTTGCCGCCGGAGTCATGTTGCTCGTGTTTCGTCCGTTCAAGGTCGGCGACGTGGTGAACGTGGCCGGGAATCTCGGCAAGATCGACGAGATTGAATTGTTCACGACGGCGCTCGACACGTTCGACAACCGCCGCTTCATCATCCCGAACAGCGCCATCTTCGGCGCGACGATCGAGAACATCTCGTTCCATCCGCGCCGTCGCGTGGAGGTGCCGGTCGGCGTGTGCTACTCGGCCGACATCGACGCGACGCGAGCGGTCCTGGAACAGGCGGCTGCCAGCGTGCCGTTGGGGCTGGGCGATCCGGCGCCGGCCGTGTTGCTGATGGGTTTGGGCGCGTCGTCCGTGGATTGGATGGTTCATGTCTGGGCCAACTCGGCCGATTTCGGCGCGGTCAAACAAGCGACGATTCGGGCGGTGAAAATGGCGTTGGACGAAGCTGGGATTTCGATTCCGTTTCCACAGATGGACGTGCATTTGGATTCAACGCCGCCGGTGGATCGCGCGAAAGCCGCGCCGCCCGAGGCGCCGTGCGACGATGGCGGGCCGGAAACAGATACTCCGGAATCGGGTCCGAGTGAGTCGCCGAATCCCGATGCAACCGCCGCACCCGATGCGGACGACACCGCGAAGCCTGGCGGCGAAGTGCGCGTCGGTCGCGGGCTATTTCATTCCCAATTGTTTCGCAGCGAATAGCGTCGCGAATCGAGCGGGCAGAGCGAGGTCCGCGAATTCGGAGATGGATCGCCATGCAAGTAATCCCCGTGATCGATTTGCTGCACGGCCAGGTAGTGCGGGGAGTGGCGGGCGAGCGACATCGCTATCAGCCGATCCAGAGCAAGCTGTGCGCGGGGAGTGCGCCGGGCGTCGTTGCGCGGGCGTTGATCGATCGCTTTCCCTGCCGCCAAATGTACGTGGCCGATTTGGATGCGATCGCCGCGCGCGAGCCGAACTGGGAGGCGTATTCGGCGATCGCGGCCGCGGGCGTCGGGCTGATTTTGGACGGAGGATTGCGGAGCGTCGAACAGGCGGCGGAGTTCACCGCGCGCATGCAACCGATACAACTCACCTCGCGGATCGTCGTCGGCCTGGAAACGATTCGCGACTTGAGTGACTTGCCGCAGTTCGTCCGAGCGGTCGGCCAGGCCCGAGCCGTGTTCAGCTTGGATCTGCGACACGGCGAGCCGCTCAGCGACGACCCGGCGATTCGTCAAACCGATCCGCTGGCACTTGCGCGGTTGGCGATCGAGGCCGGATTCGCATCGCTGATCGTGCTGGACTTGGCGGCCGTCGGCGTGGGAAGTGGCGTGCCGACCTTGGAGCTGTGCCGGACGATACATGGCCAGCATCCAAGCGTCGAGCTCATCTCGGGCGGCGGAGTACGCGGGCCCGAAGACCTGCGCGAAATGGTCGTCAGCGGTTGTCAGTCAGCGTTGGTTGCCTCGGCGTTGCATGACGGTCGACTTACCGCCGTCGACGTGCTCTTTCTTTGCCGCAGCACGATTGAGCAGTTGGGTGGCACGCCCAGTCGCGCTGATGGGCGTCTGATGGGCGTGGCTGAATCAACGTGTGGTTTCACGATACGTTGAGCATCACCCGAATCGTCCACGCCCACCGCTGCGCTGTGCGCGGGTCTCCCCGACCCCGCACATTTCTGACCGCAGGTCTCCGTCTCCTGGTGCTGCGGGGAGACCTTCGGTCGGCGGTTTCGGCGAGGTCGGGAGACCTGCGCCGAGCGCATCGGTGGGCTCACCGCGAGGTTGGAACCGCAGGCGGGGCGCTTGAGTCCGCAAACGGGAGCTTGGGTCCGCACACACGGGGGAGCTTAACCGCACACGGGGAGCTGGGACGACACGGGGGATCATTTTGAGACGAAAAACGGGATGCGGCCGGACATTTTGGCTGCCCGGCCGCAGGTGCGGGCGGTTATTGCGTGGCGACGGTTTCGCCGGACGGCGTTGATTCGCTGGGTGGCGCGAGCTCGTGGATGACTTGCGAATTCGTTCCGTTCCACACTCGCAGCACACTGTCAAAGCCGCCGGCGATTACGAACTGGCCATCGGGCGAAGCGTCGGCGCTGTAGAGGAAATCGGTCGCGCCGGTGAAGTTGCGGAAGTTTTGGGCGTTGTCACTGTTGTGCATTCGCGTCGTCTTATCGGCCGAGCATGAAATCGTGTTGACGCTTTGGCCGATGAATCGCACGCTGCTGACCTGCTTGCCGAAGTTCTCGATGATGTGAACCCGGTCGCCGTTCTCGGCGTTCCAAATCCGCAGCGAATTATCGGCCCCGCAACTGGCCAGCCGCAGACCGTCGGCTCGCCAATTCACACCCAGCACGTGGTTCGTGTGCCCTCGAAGCGCAATGCACCGGTGTTCGCCGGTCGCAATGTCGAACATCCGCACATATTTGTCCGCGCCTCCGGAAGCCACGCGCGTGGAATCGGGCGAGAAGCAAACGCCGAAGATCGCGTCGGTGTGAGCTTCTGGCACGGACATCACCGCCTTGCCATCGGCGACGTTCCAAACCTTGAGCTCACCCGTTCGCGAAGGCTCGCCGCCGCCAGTCGCTAACAGCTTGCCGTCGGGGCTGAATGCCAACGCCGGGACGCGGTTGATCAAAGTCGCCGGATCGTCGATCGAACCGATCGTTCGTTCGAGCATCCACCCTGGATTCAGGTTCCACATGCCGGCGGACTTGTCGGACGATCCGGTCAGGATCGTATCGGCATCACGGAAAGCCAGCGAAACGATTGGGCCGACGTGCCCGACGCAACTCGCCACGGCCTTGCCCGTCTCAGCATCCCAAGTGTGGACGACGCCCATGTCGCCGCCGGTCGCCAGTTGTCGACTGTCGGGCGAAAACGCCACGGCCCGAAGCGGTTGCTCGGCGGCTTGAGCCGCTTGCTGAGCGGCGGTAAGTTCCGTTTCGAGCTTGGCCAGCCGCTGGTCCAACGCCGTTACCTCGGCTTTGAGACTGGGAACGAGCGCGGTGGCTTCGGCCAGTTCGCGATCCGCGATCGCCGCCACTTGAGCGGCCGCGTTCTGAGCCGTTTCCGCTGTTTGCAACGCGGTGTTGGCATCGAGGAACGGTTTGTTCATCGCGACGGCTTTGCTGGCCGCGTCGGCGGCCGCGGCCGATGCGTCGGTCGCCGCTTTCATCTTGGCCGCTTGATCGGCGGTCATCGTCTTCAGCTTCTCGTCCGCCGCGGTCACGGCCGCTTGAGCCCGCGTCACGGCTTGAGCCAGGCCCGCATTGTTCGGATCGGCTTGAACGGCCGATTGAGCTTTCGACAGTGTTTCCGTGGCAGTGTTTTTAGCAAGCGTGGCTTGGGCGACTTGTTCGTCCGCGCCAGCTTTGGCCAGTGCCGCCTTTTGAGCGACCGCTGCCGCTTCGATCGCCAGCTTCTCCGCCGCGGCTTTGCCGTCCGCCACCGTTTTTAACGCCGCTTGTTTGGCCGTGACCTCTTGATTGGCCGCGGCCAGAGCGTCGGCCGCTTTCTTGGCCGCGTCGGTTCGCACCGGCAGATTCTTTTCCGCCTCGGCCAAAGCCGTGTTGGTTGCTTGTTGCTTGGCCGTCGCCGCCGTCTTGTCTCGCGTGATACGAGCCACCTCGGCCAACGCTCGCAAATCGCCTCGCATCTCGGCCAACTGCTGATTGTTCGCAGCGTTCCACAGCTTGGCCGAGTTGTTCGCGCTGGTCGAAGCGAACCGCTGTCCATCGCCGCTGACCGCCACGTCGGTGATCGGAGCGCCGTGATTCAACTGCCGAGTGGCTTGTCCCGTGTTCAAATCCCATTCGCGAAGCGTGCCGTCCGAGCTGCCCGAGAGGATTCGCCGAGCGGCGTCCGGTTGGTCCTTCGGCCGCGGCACGGTCGCCAGCGAAGTCACCGGTTGCGAGTGTCCGGCCAATTGCCGATCGGCCAACACCTCGTCCCGCAGCACCCGATTGTCCAGCGACCAAGTGAGCAGGAGTTGTCGATCGCCACCGACAGCCAACACTCGCGCTACGGCGGCTTCGCGCCCGGCGAAGCGTTGCTCGACGGCGCCGCTGGCCGCGTCATACATCGTCACTTCGGGCGAGTCCGCCGTCGCCACGAACAGATGAACGCTGTCGGCCGAGAACGCCACCGACCGGATCGCCGTCGCCACCGCGGGAAGCGCGGTCGGCGCGAGCTGTCCGCCATTCGCG
This sequence comes from Pirellulaceae bacterium, assembly GCA_041399085.1. Lineage (GTDB taxonomy): Bacteria > Planctomycetota > Planctomycetia > Pirellulales > Pirellulaceae > JAWKTM01. The sequence goes on along the minus strand of JAWKTM010000011.1, from coordinate 72,434 downwards.
GCGTTCCAGAACTTGACGATCTTGTCATCGCCGCCCGAAGCGAGCCGTTGTCCGTCGGCGCTGATCGCCAACGTTTGCACGGGCGAACCATGATTGGCGGCGAACGCTTGCTGCCCGTTCGCCGGATTGAAGCCGCGAACCGAACCGTCCAAGCTGGCGGTGAGCACCATCTGTCCGTCGGGGCGATACGCTATCTTGGTGACCGCTTGCGTCATGCCCGCAGACTAAACGCGAATCGCATCGGGCGAAGCTGATCGAGCCGACGTCGTCAGTCCACACCGCTTCGTTGGTCAGCCCGAAATCGGTTGCCTGCAAGACGAGTCGCTCGGCATCAATTCCAACAAACCGCCATCGGTCGCGTTCCAAATCGCCGCGACTTTGTCAGTGCCGACGGATACCAGCCGGGCCGCAATGCCGCTAAACGCTGGGGCGAATTGAATCGGGCCGGTGTGGCCAGCGAGCGTCTGGTTGGGCAGCGCCTGTATTGGTACTCGAACAACTGACGGGCCATTCTGCCAGGCAGAACGCCATGCGAGTACGATCAGCGGTCAGCGCAAGGCCGACGCGGCGTCGGTAAGATTCGTCGAGCGGATCGGCTTCCGCCGGCGCCGGGATTCCAAACTGGCAGTTATCTCTGTCGAAGAGGCCGAAATGGGCTGATTGGCTGCGGTCATTGCCACGGCGACGGTCGGCGATTGCATGGCCGCACATCGACATAATCTCGCTCCTGGTCAGCGACGTTCCACAATCGCACGGAGTTGTCCGCGCCGCCCGTGACGGCTTGCGTCGCATCGGCGCTGAAGGCCGCGCTGTTGACTGCGCCGTTGTGGCCCGACAGCCGCGCGAATTCGGCAAACTTCGCATCGCTCAAATCCCACACTCGGGCCGTCGCATCCTCGCCGGCGGAGATCAGTCGCTTGCCGTCGGAGCTGAACGATAGTTGGTGGATTCGTCCGGCGTGTCCGAGCAGCCGATGAGTCACTTGGCCCGATTCGACATGGCGAATCACAATCTCCGACCTATCGCCAAACGATTCGATGATCGCCAATTGTTTTCGATCCGGGCTAACCGCCAGCACGGTCGCCGCTATTTCCGCCGTGGCAGCTTCGTCCGCTTTCGGATCAGTCGCGTCGACCGTACGCAGCGCAGTCGACGGGGCCGCTGCGAGATTCCACAGCGACGCGCGGCCGTCTTCCATTCCCATTGCCAACTGCATGCCATCCGGGCGAACCGCGATCGATCGAATCGGCGCGATGGATCCGTTCAGCGTCGCGAGCGTTTCGCCAGTTGCGATGTCCCACAGCTTTACGATGCGGTCTTCGCCTAATGTGGCGAGCTGCCAAGGCACGTTGGCGGGCTCCGAAGACTCCGCGGTCTCGGCGGTGGTGTTGTTGGGTTGAACGTTCGTAGCGGTGGCCGCCTCGGCAGCCGCCGTTGTTGTCGCTGCAGGCTCGGCATCTGTCGCCTCGGGAATCGTTCGGAAGGCGAGATCGACGATCGCCGTCTCGTGAGCCGCCCAACGATGGATCACTGTTTCGTCCTGCAGCGACTGCACCACGACTTCGCCCGACGCACTGCCGATGGCGACGAATCGGTGATCGGGACTTACGATGATCGCCGCGACTTTTTCGGGCAGGTCCTTCAAAGCGATCGGTAGCGACCGCGGCGTGTGCCACAACCGAATCAAGTTGTCCGCTCCACCGGTTGCCAAGCGTTCGGTGATGACGACAGGCGGTCCCGCTTTGTCGGCGTCCTCGGCACTTTGATCGCTTGGCGACGCCGACTCGGCGGCCGGTTGTGCGGGAGCCTGAGTTGCGCTGGCGTCCGCAGTGCCGGCATCCACAGTGCTGGCTTCCGCGGTGGCGACTTGCTCCGCTGGCTCGACCGGAACCGCTTCGGTCAGAACCGTCAAAGCTTGAATCGCCGCCGGCGTGTCGATGCGCCCGATCATCTGGCCATCCAACGTCTGCCAAACGCGAACGCTGCGATCTTCCGACGCCGAATATAACCGCTGGCCATCGTGCGAAAAACGAACTTCGTGAATCGGGCCTTCGTGTCCTACAAGCGTCGCCAGCGGTTGGCCGTCCGCGGCGTTCCACAACTTGATGGAATTATCCGCCAAAGCCGTGGCGATTATCTCGCCACTTGGGCTGGTCGCCACGGCCGTGACGGACTGCGCGGCCGCCAAGTTCAGCGTTCGCACATCGCGTGGGCGCCGCCATAGTTTGACGGTACGAAAGCCGCCGGAAGCCAACATATCGCCGTCGGGATTGAACGCCAACGATTGGACGATATCGAGATGAGCCACGCCGGGCCGTGAATCATCGCCGCGCAATTGCACGGCCGGATCGTTCAGCCGCGTTATCAACTGGCCGGTGGGAACATGGTAAATGAAAATCTGATTGGCTCGGCCACAAGCCGCGTATTGGCCATCGGGCGAGATCGCCACGGCGTAAATCGGATTGATGCCGGGCGGAAGCGGCCGCCAATCGCGGGGCGAAATCGCCGCCGAGCCCGAGTCGCTCGTCGCGCCTTGATCGATCCAGAGTTTCAGTAGCCCAAGCTCGGCCGAAGTCATCGGCGCCGCCGCCACATCGTTACCGGGCGGCGGCATGAAAGGTTCGGCTTGGTGCGAGGCCAGCTTCAACAGCAAACTGGCCGCGCCTTGCTTCGGCACGATCGCCGGCCCCGCGTCGCCGCCCTTCAACATCGCGGCCGGTGACTCCAGCACTAAATCGCCATACGCTTCGCTGGAGTTGTGGCACGCCAAACACTTCTTGCGGAAGATCGGCATGATATCGCGATCGAAGCTGACCGCGTCGGTTCGCGTCGACGTGGCGATTGGAATCGGCGTCTGGGCGATTGCCATTCGGCCGTGCGTTGTCGTGACCGCCAGCCAACAGCCGACAAGCCATACGGAAGCGTGCGGGATTCGGGTGGACATGTGTCGCGCTCTCATGGCGTCGCCTCGACCTTTTCCACTTTCAAAAGGCATGGTTGTTCGACCAGCAACTGCTGGCCGTTCAGACTGAGTGTGGCTCGGATCGTCAACTTGTGTTCGCCGTCCGTCGCGTTTGCCGCGGCGCTGACGGCCAGCTTCGTTTGCGTCTGGTTGTTGGCAATGGCCGCATTCGGAATCGACAGCCCGCCGACTCCACCAGGCAAGACGGCACTGATCGTCACGGCATCGGCATACGAATACAGACGCGTGATGTTCACCGGCAACTCGACCATCGCACCTTGCTTTACCGATATCGTCGGCGCGGCCAAAGCCATTGTGATCGGCGCGGGGGCGATCTTCAGCGTCGCGACGGTCGACGGTACATAGACGTTGTTCAAGTTCTGCTTCTTCGCGGCGTTCGCCGTTTCCGTCGCCCGTCGATCGGCGTCGGCCTTTGCGGCTTGGCCAGCGGCCAACAGCGCGGCGGCTTCCTCGGCCGCCTTGTCCTTCACGGCTTTGTCTTCGGTGGCCTTTTTGAGCGCGGCATTGGCGTCATCCAAAGCCTTGGTCGCCGTTACCACCGCGTCAGCCGCCGTCTTGGCTTTTGTCGCCGCGTCATCGGCAGCCTTCTGCGCCGCCGTAGCCGCCGCCGCAAGATTCGCATCGCCGGGTGTGGCCGCCGCTGCGGCTTTGGCCTTGGTCGCTGAGTCGGCCGCCGCGTCGGCTGCGGTCTTTGCCTCGGCAGCGGCCTTATCCGTATTGTCTTTGGCCGTCGTCGCAGCTTGCACGGCAGCCATGGCATCCGTGGCAACCTTGTCCGCCGCGGTTTTGGCCGCTGTCGCATCCGTCGACTTCTTGGTCAAATCAACCACGATGGCGTCCAGCTCCGCCTTGCATTCGGCGGCACGCTTGGCCGCCTCGGGATTGCGTTCGTAGGGCATCGGCTGCGCCAATCCGGCGAGCCAAATCGAATAGGTTCCGGGTGGCGTGGCGGCGGTGAGCGTTAGTTGAAACTCGCCGTTCGCTTGATTGCCGTTGATCGTAAACGGCTGGACGTTCACTCCGGCAGGCAAACCCTCGACGATGCAAGCCACGTTGCCGCTGAATTCGCCGCGTCGAGTGACGGTGTAAGGCACCTTGACGATCGCGCCGCGCGAAGCCTCCAGCGGCTGGTTTCCGCTCGCCTGGATCAGCACCGGAGCGACCTCGTCGGCCGAAACGGAAACCGCCAGATTCCGGGCCAATCGAGCCGGACCTGGCGGCTGCGGATTATTCTGCGGCCGAGGCGCGAAAGGCCACAGCGGCGTGCCGAAACGAGCCGTGTGCTTCACCGCACCGCTCGGCAAAGTTGCCTCGCCGGTCACGGAGACTAATCCAATTCCAGCCGGTGCGTTCTCCGCCGCTACCAAAACCAAGGTGGTCGAGTCGACGCCAGGTCCAATCACCGCCGGCGCGCAAGTAACGCCGCCGGGTAGTCCGCTCGCCGTCACCTTGATCTCGCCATCGAAGCCGTCTTGTCGAAAGGCGACCACGCGCACTTCGACGCAGCCGCCCTTGCGCAACAACAACGAAGCAGCCTGCGGACTGCCGGCGGCCGCGACTAACCGGAAATCGGGCTGAGGCGGACGCACGACCAGCCGATACGCATTGCGCGGATCGCCCGTGACCTCGCTGTAACCGTCTCGCACCAACACACGCACGATGCCGCCGGTCGGGAAGTCATCAGGGATCGTGAACTTCGCCGCCGGATCGAACGTCGACGCGCGGAACTCGGGCGATCCCGAGTTAGCGGCATCGTCAACGCTGGCAAGCGTCCGAACCACTTCAGGCTGCTCGGCCGTGGCTGGAGTGACGACCTGCTCGACAATCAAGCTGGGATCGGTCGGCCGACCGAGTCGCTGCGAGATCAGCTCGACCACGTAAGTCTCACCGGCTTTGGGCGAGAACTGAAACCAGTCCAAATCGCGAGCCGGGTAGAACTGACCGGCAACTTCGCATGGCGTTTGGATTGCCTGAGCGGCGGCGACCGCGTTATTCGGTTCTTGTTCCAGCACGACCGGCGAACTTGCTACGCCCACCAACAATGGATTGGACCAACCAGCCGGCGAATTCAAACGGTACTCGCGACCATCCAGACCCCCGGTCTCCGAATCGATAATCGAGTTGAAACTCAGTTCGTCCAGCGCGGCCCCGGTCGGTAACGGGACGTTCACGTTTAGCTTTTGCAGCGGCCGGCCGTCGATCGTTAGCCCCGCCGGCTGACCGCCGGGCAGATTGCGACCGAACACCGTGAACGCCCGATTCCCACCGGCTTGCCCGGCTGGCGGAAACACAAAATCCAAATGGGGAAACGTGCCGACTCGCAGGCGATAGAAGTAGTCGTCACCGCCGTTGTATCGAGTATCGAACACCTTCAACAAATAATCGCCCGCCGCCGGCACGATGAAGTCCAGCACCGGATCGCCACGCATCCCTTCGCGCGTGCTTTGCAGTTCCCGGCCTGCCGCGTCGTAGATTACCAACAACGGATCCATTCGCGAATCGATCCGCCGAGCCAAACAGTTGATGATGATTCGCTCGTTGGGTTTCGCGGTGAACTTGAAGTAATCCACGTCGCCATTCTGATCGCCGCGTCCGGCAATCTCTCCGGGCCAAGCCAGTTCGGTCGCCTGTTCCGGCTCGTTGTTCGGCTCGACTTCGCTCGCCTGCTTCAACTCCGTTACGACGAACGCGCGCGGATTCGAAATCCCGTAACGACCGACCGCGCGTGCTTCGTACAAGCCGGGCGGCACGTTGCCGGCGACGCTGACCACGAACGTGTTCGGCACGGCAACAGGGCCCTTATCGAACGGTCCGGGCTCGGCCATTTTCGTCTGAGCCGTAATGCCGGGATGCGAGAAGTGAAGCTCCTTCACATCGTCCAGGTCATTACCGGCGATAACCACTTCCGTCGACGCGCCGACTTGGGATCCCGACGGAAACAATTGAGCCAATCGAGTCGCGGGCAATTGAGCCAGGGCGGCGGACGGCCAAGCGACCGCCAGCAATCCCATGACTAGCAGAACGGGGGCGAGCCACACCGCGGCGCGGCAACCACTTGGCCGAATCATGGCAAATCCTTAGCGGTTGAAGAGAAACTCCTTCGTATTGAACATCGCCCACATCAAGTCTTCGTAAGCTTGTTGCTTGTTCGACTTCTTTTCGATGTACGGCAATACGACTTCCAATTCCGAGGCGCGAGGCGGGCGGGCGTAAGCCCAGTAGTACAGCTCTTCCACCTTCTGCGCGTCGGTGCGTTCGGCGTCGCGAGCCAACACCGCCGCGCGGCCTTCGCCCGAAGCCAGCTTGCCTTGGATGTCGGTCGAATTCAACAAGTGCAGCGACTGAGCCAGATTCGCCTCGGAGCTGCGCTCGCATTCACAAGCGCTTTCCGCTTCGGGCTTGCCGAACACCGTGAGGAAGTAATCGTTGAAGCCATTGTCCGGCAACTGAATCGCTCGCGTTCCGCGCGGCATTCCGTTGAAATTCACATAAGTGCCCGCAACTTGATTCACCGCGTCGTACAGCGGCTCGGCGTTTAAGCGTCGCGGATAAAAGCTCGAGAAATTCAACCGATCGTCGCGGTTGTAATCCGTCGGCTCGGAACTCAACTGATACACGCTGGACCGGCAAATCGTGCGGATCAAACCTTTCAGATCGTATTTGCTGTCCACGAAACTCTTCGCCAGTCCATCTAACAGTTCGGGATTCGACGGCGGATTGGTGATTCGCATATCGTCTTCGGGGTCGACAATGCCGCGGCCGAAAAAGTGCTTCCAATATCGATTCACCAACGCCTTGGCAAAGAACGGATTGTTGGGTTCCGTCATCCAGTCGACCAGCCGATGCCGCGGGTCTTCGTAAGGCTGGATTTCCAGCGGCTCGCCGCCGAGCCCGCGCGGCACAAGCTTCTCGCCCGAGCGCGGATTCTCCGATGTGGCCGCGCCTACCTTGTGATACACGCGGGAGTCGCGCATGCCGTCGCGTCCTGGCTTACGACCGACTTGCGAGAAGAACGCCTCGAAGCTGAAGTAATCGTCCTGGCTCCAACGCTCGAACGGATGGTGATGGCAGTGAGCACACTGAATTCGCTGGCCGAGGAACAGTTGGGCCGTGTCCTCCATCTGCTGCGTCGACGTGCTAACTTCCTTGTACCAAGCGACCGGCGGATACGATTCCACTTCGCCCGAGGCCGCCAACACACTGCGCACGAATTGGTCGTATGGCATGTTCGATTGCATCGCCTGCCGAATCCAACTGTGGAATCGGAACGTGTACTCGCGATCCACGTCCTGGCGACGTTTGTTTCGCAACACGCTGGCCCATTTGTTGGCGAAGTAATCGCCATAGTTCGGGCTGTCGAGCAGCAAGTCGATCAGCTTGTCCCGCTTGTTTGGATCCTTGTTCTCGACGAACGCTCGCGCTTCTTCAGCAGTCGGCAGGCGACCGGCGATGTCGACGGTGACTCGGCGGATGAAAGTCGAGTCATCGCACAGCGGCGACGGCGGAATGCCCAGCGACTTCAGTTTTTGAAATACATGTTGATCGACCAGCGTTCGCGTGGGCGGCAGGCTATCAACCGGCAAACCCTGAGGAATACTGGCTCGAAACACGGTCACATGGCCCTGAAAACGGACCATCATGGCGACGTCGCCAGGTAAGTCGTAGACCGTGACGCGACCGCGCCGAGTTGAATCGGCCATTCGCGGATCATTCGATTCGTAGGTCGCCAGTTGCGTCACATCGCGACGGGAGCCGTCGCTGTAATGAGCGACGACCGACAATTGTTGCTCTTCCTCGCGGTTCAGCGACCGAGCCTTGGGAAACACCTCGATCCGCTCGACCACCGGATCATCTTCGCTGCCATAAGGCATCCCTTGTTCGATCCAGCGCGTAATCAGCCGCCACTCGTACGAGTCGGGATCGAGCCGATGCCCACCGCCGTGCGGCAATTGATTCGCTGGCTTCAACAACAACAGACTGTATTCCGGAGCCGCCGGAAACACGCGTCGGCCACGATTCTCCTTGACCAAATACTCGTAATCTTCGTTGGGATAGAAACCCAACAGCGACAGCTTGAATCCGTTCTGACCGTCCGACTTGCCATGACAGCCGCCCGTGTTGCATCCGAGCTTGGTGAAGATCGGAACGATCTCATTGGCAAAGTTGATTGGCTGCGGACGATCAAGCTGCTCGACCAGCAATTTCGTCGTCGCCGTTTTGCCGCTGGCCTCACGCGCCGTGATCACAACCTCGCCATTCGCGACCGGCGACACGAATCCGTTGTCGTCGATTTGCACGATCCCGTTCGGCGTGGTTTGAAAGCTGACTTGTTTCGTCAAATCATGCAATTGACCGCTGGCATAGTTGCCGGTTACGACCAATTGCAGTCGAGCGTTCGGGCCTTGCAGCGATTCAACGCCGGACTGCTCGAACGCGATACTGTTCAGCGGCCCGGCAGGCCCGAGCCCCGGAAAATCATCCGAGGTCGATTGAGCGACGATTCGCTCGACTCCGATCCATCCAAACGAGAGCAAGGAGATCCAAACGACGGCGAGCATCCGGCGAGTCATCAGGGCAACTCCTGGGAGAACGTGTAATCAGGCAAGGGCGTCGCCTTGGTCTTCGAGCCGGCGAACGATTTCGACGGACGAAATAACTGACAAAAGTGCAAAGCGGCGACGACGGGCGGGCGAGACTAGCAGGCAATAGGAAGCGGCGAATATTAAGCGGCCAGTAAAAGGCTGGGGCAGCAAAGGACTAGGGCAGTGCCACGGTTAGGCGAAATGCCTGTCGCCGCGGCAATTTTTGACTTCGCGGCAGGTCGGACGTCCGCGGAGACTCGCCTCCAGCCCGACCTACCGCGTTTCTGTCATGCAACGCGACGCGGTAACTAAACAAGCTCTTCGATTGGCTTGCCGTTCTCGATCATATATGTCGGGCGTCCCGAGTTGTTCACGAACTGCATCCGGCGATCCAGACCGAGCACATCGAACACCGTGGCCATCAAATCCTGAGGTCCGATCGGCGTCGACTTGGGCACGTCGACCTTGGCCGCCGATTCGCCGACCACTTGGCCCATCTGCAATCCGCCGCCCGCCAAGGCCAGCGTGCTTAGAGGCGCCCAGTGGTCGCGGCCCGCGCCGCCGTTCACCTTTGGCGTGCGGCCGAATTCGCCCGTAACGACCAATAGGATGTCTTCGTCCTGTCCGCGTTGCGACATGTCTTCGACCAACGCGGCAACCGCCTGATCCAATTCCGGTCCGCGTTGCTCAAGTCCTTGCTTGATGTTGCCGTGCATATCCCAGCCGCCGTACTCGACGGTGACGAACCCGCAGCCGGCTTCGCACAGTCGCCGTGCCGTCAGCAACCGCTCGCCCAAACCGCGCCCGTAACGCTCGACAACGCGAGGATCCTCGTACTTCAGATCGAACGCTTGCTGCGACTTGCTCAGCACCAGATTGAATGCCTGCTGTTCAAACGCATCCAAGCCTTCCATCAAACGCGAGCGGTCCGCTTCGCGACTGACCGTGTCGATCTCCTTCAACAACGAGCGACGATCATCCAATCGCACTTTGTCGACCACCAACGACATGTTGCGTCGCGCTTGACCGGCCGGATCGAACGGAGCGAACGCCGTCCCCAAGAACGCCGGACCGTCGGCCGTGATGCCGCCCATTCGCACATAAGTCGGCATGCCGGTCAACGGATTGTTCGCACCGCGCGATCGGGAAACGATCGAACCGAGCGATGGGCGGCTAGGCAAACCGCCGTTGTCGATGCCGCGGTCGTCATAGCCGGTCATGACCCAATGCGTTCCGCCGCCGTGACCGCTGTTCGTATGAGCGAACGAACGAACGAACGCCATCTTATCGGCGACCGACGCCATCTTGGAAAAAGTGCCACCGAGCGTCACACCCGGAATCGTCGTGGCAACTTCGCCCGTCACGCTACGGTACTCGGCCGGCGCCGTCATTTTCGGGTCGAACGTCTCCACGTGCGTCGGACCACCGCCCAGCCACAGCCAAATTACCGAGGTGTTCTTCACGGATTGACCCGCGGCACGCGCTTCCGCCCGGGCTCGCAGCAAATCGGGCAGCGTCAGCATCCCGGTTCCCAACGCGCCAATCTTCAGAAAATCTCGGCGGGACGTTCCTTCGCAGTTCGTGTGTCGACGATTCGCCAGAAAGTTCAGCATGATTCAGCTCCGTCAGCAGGGATGAAGGGAGAAACCGGTCTGTCGAAACAATGGTCATCAGCGGGCCGAGTGTTATCGCCAATGTGAAAAAACATCGACGGCCCTTGATGCGTCGCGGCAGTATAACGGATCGTGAACCGTCGATGCAAACAAAAATTGTGCCCTCGGGCGAAAAAGTTGAATCAAGAAGGCCGCTTGGTAAAAGCTGCCGTGCGTCTGCTCTCGCTAGCGGTCAGCGTGCTATGCTAATGCCCGCCAGGCCGCGACTTCGCCGCGAACCGCCCGCACGTCGGCCTGCCCAGGCGGTTTGGAAATTTGGCGGGAATTTGGAACCCCAAGCGACGGGAATCGACAACCGATGGGAGAAATTCGCACGCATCGACCGGTCTTGCTGGTGATGGCCGCGTTCAGCCGCTATCCCGAGGCACTGGACTGGGGCCGCGCGCGAGCCGCAGCGGAGTTCGGACCGCAGGTCCTCGAATCGCCTCGGATGCCGTTCGAGCAGACCAAGTTTTACGAACGGAGCATGGGAAGCGGCCTAGAAAAGACTTTATGGGCGTTCAAGTCGCTAATGGACCCGCTTGAATTGCCGACTATTAAATTAGCGACCAATGATTGGGAACAGGCATATCAGAGGGAGCACGAGTGGCCTGAATCGCGGCCGCTGAATTTGGATCCGGGTTATATCACCGAAGCGAAACTGGTGCTGGCCACCACTAAGGACCGCGATCACCGACTTTACTTGGGAAACGGCATCTTTGGCGAAGTCACACTGTATTATCACGCGGGAAACTGGTGCGCCCGGCCGTGGACCTATCCCGATTACCAACAGCCCGCCTACCACGAATTCTTCGACCAGTGTCGAAAGTACCTTCGCGAACAATATCATCGGGGCGACTGTGGCGAACAGAAATGGTGATGGCGAATAAGGCGGCGAGCGCGACGGTCGGACACGCAATTGCGACTCCGACCATGAGAAAAACCGACGACGACGCGACGGCGAGCCCTCGTCCGCCGCGCCGATGCCTTAGTGCGAAAGATTGAGTTCCATGAATCACGATTGGGAAGAGTTTCGGCGAGAGATGCCGGTCGCGCAAAAGTGGGCGTACTTCGATCATGCCGCCGTCGCGCCACTGTCACAGCCAGCCAGAAATGCCATCGAACGTTGGCTGGCCCAAGCGACCGAGGAAGGCGACACGGTTTGGCCCGAATGGTCGAAGCAAGTTGAACGCACGCGCCGCAACTTCGCCCTCGCGCTCGGTGCCCGCCCGGAGGAGATCGCCTTCATCCCCAATACGACGACCGGCATCGGGCTCGTCGCCGAAGGCTTTCGCTGGAACGCCGGGGACAACATCGTCACGCTGGAAAACGAATTCCCGTCGAACATTTATCCTTGGTTGAATCTGCAACGGCGCGACGTCGAGACGCGCATGGCGCCCGTCGAGCCGGACGGCCGTGTCGACTTGAAAAAGCTGCTGGCCACCTGCGACGAACACACCCGCATCATCGCGATCAGTTGGGTTGGATACGCCTCGGGCTGGCGAGTGAATCTGAACGAGATCGTCGACCTGGCTCATCGCCGCGGAATCTTGGTGTTTGTCGACGCCATCCAGGGGCTGGGCGTATTTCCGCTGGACGTGGCGAAAACCAAAGTCGACTTTCTCGCCGCCGACGGCCACAAATGGCTGCTCGGCCCCGAAGGCGCTGGCGTTCTTTACATCCGCCGCGAGCACCTCGAACGGCTCGATCCGCTGATGATCGGTTGGAACAGCGTGATGCAGCAGCAGGACTTCAGCCGCATCGAACTCACCTTGCGCGGCGAGGCGGCTCGCTACGAGGGCGGCTCGCAAAACATGGCCGGCGTCGCAGCGTTGGGCGCCAGCGCCGAAATGCTGATCCGCTACGGCTGGGGCAAGTCCATCTCGGCCATTGGCCAACGCGTGATGCTGGTCACCGATTCCGCTTGCCTGCAACTGGAACACTTGGGAGCCAAGATCATCACGAACCGCGACGGCGATCATCGCTCGGGCATCGTCCTGTTTGAATTGCCGGGCAAGGACCCGCAAGCGGTGCGGCGGCACTGTTTGCAGAACAACGTCGCGCTCAGTTGCCGCGCCGGTCGGCTCCGCATCGCCGCCCACGCTTATAATGATCTTCAAGATTTAGACCGTTTGATCGAAGCCCTCCGTAGCGCGTAAGATCAAACGGCCGTGACTGTCCACGGCGCGTCCATGCCGGTCGGAACCGTTTCCGTCCGGCCAACTCCGCCCGGCGCCATTTCGGGCGTCCATGCCATGACTAATCCGTTCGGCGAATCGTTTCCTTCCGATGACCCGTCGCCCATCCCGCCACAAGACTCCGCGGAAGCGACGGATCGTTTCGTCGACAAGATCGCCGTCGCGCCGGTCGGCCCTGGACGCTGGGTACGCCACGTGCGAACGCTGTCGATTATGAACGTGGCTCAGGGCGGCGCGGAAATTTTGGCCGCGGTCGGTTGCTTCTTCTTTGCCCTGCTGCTGCCCGCGTTTTTTGCCATGCAGAAGGCAGCGCCCAACCAAGCTGGCGCGCCGATGCCCGAAGCAATGAGTTGGATGGCCATCGGCGTCTATGTGGTCATGGGCGTGGTGATGTTGGCCGTCGGGATTACTCGGTTGGTCGCGGGGCTACGGAATTTTCAGTTCAAGAACCGCTATCTCGGCATCGCCGCCTTGTCGCTGGGCATGCTGACAATCTTCTTCATCTTCTGCTTGCCGACAGCCTTGGCCCTCATGATCTACGGCTTGTTCGTGCTGATCGACCCGGATGTGACCGCCGCCTTCGACGCTCGTCGCCGCGCGCCACGGTCGACGATGCTGGCGGGACGCCAAGAACTGAGACAATGACGCCGTCACGTTTCGCCGAGTCAGCCGTCGGCGTTCGCCGCGAGCCAGGAGTTCCCGCATGTCCGATTCGCCTGAATCCGCCGCCCCGTTCGATCCGTATTCGCCGCCGCGAGTCGAAGCCAGTCCCGCAACCGAATCGCTCAAGCGGCCGTCGCGCCCCGGTTGGCTCACCGCGCTGTCCATCATCACGATCATGCTCGGCGGACTCGGCCTTGCCTCCGCGGTCATGGGGATCGTGACCACCATCGCCGCGCCCTATCTACAAAACGCGATGCAGCCGCCGGCCAACGCCCAAATCGATCCCATGACGCAATTGCAACTGGATATGAATCGAGCCCAATACAAGCTGCTCGCCAAGCTCTTTTGGCCTTTGATTGGATTCGGCATCGGCCACGTCCTGGTTGCCGGACTGTTGCTGACTGGCGGCGTAATGAGCCTGATGAAAAAGCCGTTTGGCCGCACGCTGCTGGTCGCCACATTCCTGCTGGCGATCTTGTTCGAGTTGTGTCGCAGCTACCTGACCGGCGTCCAGATGATGGAAACCTATGAGATCATGAACGAGTACATGGGGCAGATGGCCGGAGCGATGCCGGGCCCCGCGCCGCCCGGCATGGGGCAGATGATGACGACCATGTCCAAAGTGATCGTCATTTTCCAGGCGGTCGTCGCGGGAATCTGGTTGCTGGTCAAGCTGGTGTTCTACGCCACTTCATACGTCTATCTCCGCCGCCCCGATATCCGTCAACACTTTGATGGCCCACAACCGGCCGTATGACAACGCGCTGGTCGCATGGGCTCGAAGCGATCAAGAAATGCGACGAGCCAAGTTGGTGGTCAGCCAACTCGGCTCGGGTGTCGCACACGGTCAGGTCGAAGAGTGGGAGAAGTCGACCTAAGGGATCTTGCGGTGTTTAGAAGCGGCCTTCGACGCGAGCGACCAGGCCGTCGAACGTGAGCGTCGAGCCGAGGTTTTCGTACTCGTTGGCTTGGACGCGATTGATCCATTCGTCGGTCTTAATCACGTTGAACCAGCCGTTGAACATGTAGCCGGCCGAGAGACGCCAGTTGCCACATTGGCTCTGCCATCCGCCGCCGATTTCCAAGTCCAGCATCGTGACGATGCGGCCCGCGGTGTAGCCGGTATTGACCACCGAGGCGTCGAAGTTCGTGCCTTGAGCGTAGGTCGCTCGGAATTCGCTGGCCACGAAGTTGGCGTTGGTCTTCAGGTAGCCGAACAGTTGGTTATCCAAGATCGAACGCTCGCCATCAAAGCCCAGTCGCAAGCCGACGCCATCCATTTCGATGTCGGTGATGACGGTGCTCGTGTTGTTCAAAAGCTGTTGGGATTGGAAGTTCTGCTCCAAGTGACCGTAGCGAACACCAACCAGCCAAGCGTATTGGTGATTGCAGGAATAGGAGAACAGGCGACGCAGGTCGACATCGACCAAGTCGAAGTCAATGCTTTGAGCGCCGTTGATTTGCAGGCCGTCGACATTGGCGCTGGTGGTCGATGGGTGCTCGACCAGCGAGAACACCACGTTGGGTGGGGCGGCCGTTACGGTTTGAGCCACATCGGTCTCGAACATACTGTAAGTTGCTCGCACCTCGGTGCAGTTATCCAGCGTGAACGCGAAGCCCGCTCGGAACCCGGCGTCGTAGCTCGGATCAAGGTTCGCTACAGGGCCGACTTGCACACGAGAATTCCCTGGCTGAACGATTGGGCCGTTGATTGCCACGGCAAACGGCACTTCCGCGTTGCGAGGCCGCAGATACATGTAGTCGCCAAACACGGCGACGCGATGGCACCAACCGCCGGTGCAACAAGTCGAGCAGACGCCGCAACCGCCGCACGGCTTGTCAGCACAGCCGACCGCACAGCCCTTGCCCGTGCAACCTTGGCTCGTGCATCCCTTGTCGCCACAACCGCAGCCGCCCAAATGCGAAGCCAGTTGGACCGCGCTGGAATCGTATCCGGTTCCGATGGGCGACCCGTCCGGAACCATCATGTAAGCTTGTCCGTCCGCTCCCATGAAGACCGGAGGACTTCCGCCGGCAGGCGCCGACATGGCCGCCGCGTAGGGATTGGTCTGTTGTCCGTAAACATGTCCCGCAACGAGCAGGACGGCCATCATGGCCACCGAGAGAAGCGTTTTTGTTTGCATGGAAAAATCCCCCCATGTGTGAATGCCTGAAGAATCAGATCGACCGGCACGGGCGATAAATCCATAACAAGTGATACCGCAGGAAAAGTCTTCCTAGGTTTCCAACTCGACGCACACGACCCACTGTCGCGGATAAATCCCATCCAAAGCCCGTTCGGCAGGGCACGATCCCCCGCGTCGTGGCACGTTCCCCTGGGCCGCGCACCGATTCTTGGATTGCTCCTTCGCACCCGGCGGAGCGTCTTAAGGCGATCGGCAGTGAAAATCTTACCTGCCGATGCTGGCAGCATCGGCCACGTGGTGGACGCTGCCAGCGTCCCAATGGGTACATTCCCATCTGCCGCTCGCCTAAGTTGCTGACGGAGCTGGTTCAGCGACCGACGGCGCGTGTCGAATGCACCGGGAGCATGCCTAAGCATCCGACGGCGAGTGTCACATATGCCCAAGTGCGTGCAGAGTGACTTGGCGAGTCCCTTGAGCCGACTTGCAAGCGGCCGCTGCGCCACGCGTGGGAAACGCCTGACGCTGGCTTGCCGCTCGACCGCGGCTCGCGGTGGGAGACCTGCGGCGTGGTTCGGCAGGTGCGCGGGAGACCTGCGCCGAGCTTGCACTTATAAGTGCCGAACTACGAGACGGCGAGAGCCAGTCGGCCGGTCGCTTCGCCGCGCGATGTCGATTGCCGAAGCGCCGCTCGCGTGAACTCACGCATGCCTCGTTCGCCGTGCGCGTTCTTTAGGCCGAGCACTCGCGCCGGCCGCGAGGCTGGCCGGGCTTCGGCTTCGTCCTCGTCGCCGCCGGCCAACTCGAACTTCCCGCCGGTCGCCGTGGCTTCTCGCGCCGGGTCGCACGATTCGGGAATCTCCAGCTCGAAACCATCGGCCTCGAAGCGAGGCAACTCGGCTCGCACCACGCGAACATCCTTTGGCGCCTCGATGCCGATCCGCACCGAATTCCCCTTCACCCGCAGAATCGAGATCGTGATGTTATCGCCAATTTGAACGCGTTCTTGCAGCTTGCGCGTGAGGACCAACATGAGACACTCCTTTGCTCGGAACCGAGCCATCCATTGAAGAGAGATTGACAGGCGAGATGGTTTGTTGGTAACGCGAAGACCGTGCCAACGCCGCCGTGCGTCCGCCGAGAAAGTTGCAAACCTTGGAAAACATGGGGTTTGCGGCTCGCGGCGGCCGCGGCCCAAGGCGGAAGATTTTGTCAAGTTTGCAATCGGCCGCGTAAATTTTCCGCGCCGCTATTGGCAACGCACGTGGCGGAATGGATACGACGTGACGATCTCTCGCACGATCGTTCTTAGCCGGAAGTCGTCTTCGCCCGCCGTTCGCTGGATCGCCGCGACGGTCGGCATGTCGAAGATTTCCAAGTCGCGGGCCAATGCGTAGCTCAGCAGATGCTCGATAAAGCCACGCGTGAATTCATGTGGGTCGTCGCGCAGAATCTGTTTGAAGTCCGCCGCCCCCGCGAAGGCCCGGCCGTTCCACTCGCCGCTGGCGTCCACCGGCTGGCCACTGTCCTGCTGCCGCCAGCGTCCGATCGGGTCGAAGTTCTCGAGCGCGAAGCCCGGCGGGTCGAGCCGGATGTGGCACGAGTAGCAGGCGGCCTTGCTGCGGTGAAGCTCGAACTTTTGCCGAACGGTTCGCGGCGTGTCGGAGTCGGCCGAGTCCTTTTCGATGGCGAAGGCGACTCGCGGTTCGGTCGGCGGACGATGGAAGATCGTCTCCAGCAACCAAGCTCCGCGTTTGACCGGGCTGGTGCGGAACGGCAACGACGTGACCGTCATCGGGCCAGCCATCGTGAGATAGCCGCCGCGTTGGCGATCATCTAGCGACACGCGACGCCACAGGTTGGCCGAGCTTTTGTCGTTCGTTTTCACTTCGCGATTGGTCGCGGCCGATGGGTCGGCGGTGTTTTCCGGGTCGGCAGAAAGTCCGTAGTGATTCGCCAGGCGGGCGTTCAGCCAGGTGTAGTCGGCGTCGACGAAATCCAGAATGCCGCGATCCTCGACCAGCACGGTTTCAAACAACAACAGGGCTTCGACCAACAGCTCGGCGTGCAATGTCGATTTGCCTTGCGGGCCGGCGTAAAACGACTTGAACATCTGTCGGTCGGGTTTGGCCGTGTAGAGCTGGTCCAGCCGCAACCATTGCGTGGCGAACGATTCGCTGAGTTCGCGGGACCGCCGGTCGTCGAGCATCCGGGCCGTTTGAGCGACGAGCGTTTTCGTTTCGTGGAGCTTGCCGTCTTCGGCACACTGCCACAGCTCTTCGTCGGGCAGCGAAGCCCATAGAAAGTACGACAACCGCGAGGCCAGTTCGTAGTCGTTCAGCGGCCGCACGCCGGCAGCTCGCGTTTCGTCGGCTTCAACCAGATAAAGGAACGAGGGCGAGGCCAGTACCGCTTGGACGGCGACTCGCAGCGAGTCCGCTTCGGAGGCTCCAGCGGCAATCGACGATTCGTACAAAGAACGTAGCGGAGCAAACTCGGCGTCGGTCACCGGGCGGCGGAAGGCCCGGTCGGTGAAATGCCGCAAGCGAACGAGCGGTTCGTCCGGCGGCGACTTCGCGGCGGCAGACTCACGGGGTGTGGCTTCGGCTGGCGAAGGATTCTGCGGCGTGCCCGTTGGCCTGTTCGCGGGCTGCTTTGCTTGATCGGCCGGAAAATTGGTGATGAAGCCGATGTCGTCAATCAGCACATAGTCGCCGCTGAAACGCGAGCCGTCGATGCGCAGCCGCCGAATCGTCTCGCCCGGCGTGGTCGCGAAGCTGAAGAACGTTGTGCCCGCATCACCCGCATCGATCTCGGCTGTCAGGCTGTTCTCCGTTCCATCCGATGATGTCGCCGTTACGATCACCGTGCCGCTCTGCCCCCGCCGTCCCAGCACGCACACGCCCAGTTGCTGGATGCCATGCAAGACGTCGTCATCCGTGGCGTCGTCATTTGCGGCAAGTTCATCGCGAATGGAAAACGTCAGCTCGAATTGCTTCTCGCCCTTGATCTTGTTCGTCATCAACAGGGGCGACGAGGTCGCCTTGGCGGTGGCGAATGCGGCGAGCCAGATGTCGGCATTCGGATTGATGTTCAACGTCCGCGAGCCGAAACGGACGTTCAGCGACTCCCCCTTGCCGGCGACAGTGTGATTGCCGAGCGTTTCCGCAAGAGCGACTGTCCCGCCGCGACCTTCCTCGAACGCCTGTCGAATTTGATTCCGAAAGACTGCTGGCCACTCGCTGCTCCTTCGGCTTTCTTCAGCTTCTCGACGTCCGGAACAAACTCGGCCAAGGCTTCGGTAACTGGATGCACCGCGTCACTGGGTTTCGTCTTAGCTTTGGCCACCGGAAGCGTTGCGGGATCGACTCCTAACAACTCAGCAAACACCGAACTTCGACGTGGCAGTTCCGGGTGCCCAGCGATCTCGGCCGCCAAAGCCACATACTTTTCCAGCAACAACGGCGTGAAATTCATCGCGTCGCCACGATTGCGATACCCATGCTCCGCTCGGTTATCGCCTGGCAACCCAGCGTTCGGTAACAGCGCCGGCATCCGGGCCCCATACTCTAAAACCGACACTCGCAACGGCGATTCCATTTTGCGAGTTTCCGGCGCGAAGTACGCCTTGTCGCGAACTGGCAAACGCTCCGGGAACATAAACACGTCCGTCGACAAATCCAATAGATCGCGGACCGTGTTGTTATATTCCAATCGAGTCAGCCGCCGCAGAATCGGCTTACCGGGATCGGCAACACCCAACTGCGAATCGGGCGCGGCCGCAATGGATTCAATCCACTGCATGACCGCCTGCCGCTGGGCGAGCGATAGCGGCTTGTGATCTTTGGGAGGCGGCATCTGACGCGATTCGACCTTCTCATAAACCGTTGCCCAGATGCTCCGCTCCCTCATAACTTGTCGTTCACTGCCGAACCGTTCGAGATTAACGCCGCCCTCCGGCTCCTCCACATCAGCATGACAATCAAAGCAGTGCGATTGCAATATCGGCAGCACATCGCTGTCAAAATCGCGACCATACGCTGGCACGGCAATCGTCAACCAAACCGCCACCACGAATCCGGATCGACCATAACGCATAGGGACGCTCATCGCTGCTGCCTACTCTTACAATAAATACCGATTCTCATACCGACTTATGCAATGATGTCGCGCACAACACGACCGTAGATGTCGGTCAAGCGGAAGTCTCGCCCCGCATACCGGTACGTCAGCCGCTCGTGGTCGACTCCCAATAAGTGCAACATAGTCGCGTGCAAATCGTGCATGTGAACTTTGTTTTCGACAGCCAGGTATCCGAACTCATCTGTCTCGCCGTAGCTAAAACCCGGCTTAACTCCGCCGCCAGCCAGCCACACCGTATAGCCGTGTGGATTATGGTCGCGACCCGGCGCGCCGCGATCAATCTGGGCAACGGGAGTCCGCCCGAATTCCCCAGCACAGACAACCAGCGTGTCTTCCAACAATCCGCGACGAGCCAGATCCGTTAATAGAGCCCCAATCGGTTGGTCGGTCTTAGCGGCACTCTGCGGCAAATCCCTTTCGATGTTGCCGTGATGATCCCAGTGGTAGCCACTGGCAACTTGTATGAACCTCACACCAGCTTCAGCCAACCGCCGCGCCAAGAGGCATTGCCGGCCAAATGTATCCGTCGGCTCGCTTCCGATGCCGTACATTCTCTGGGTTTCAGCCGTTTCCCGTGACAAGTCCAACACTTCCGGTGCGACCCGCTGCATGCGGAAAGCCAACTCGTAGCTATGAATCACACCTTCCAACCGATCATCGTGCTCGGCTTGAGCCAAGTGTTCGCGATTCAAAGCTTGGATGATATCAAGCTGCTCGCGTTGGCGAGTCGCCGATAAACTTCCATCCTCCAAGAAACGAATCTGCGGCATCCGATTGGGAGTCTCCGCCAGCCGAATTGGCGTCGCTTGATGATAGGCGGGCAAAAAGGCGCTGCCATACAAACGCACGTTGCCATGCATGGCCGGATAATCCACGCACACAAAGCCGGGGAGATTTTCGTTATCAGATCCCAATCCGTAACTCACCCAGGCTCCCATGCTGGGCCTTACAAACGCTGCCGCCCCCGTGTGTAGTTTCAGCACGGCTTGGCCATGAGCCTCACCCTCCGTGTGCACACTCTTGAGGAAGCACATTCGATCGACTTGTTTCGCCAAGTTCGGAAACAATTCGCTCACCCATTGGCCACACTCACCATACCGCTGCCATTTCCAATTCGTGGCGAACACCTTCCCCAACCGGTCGGGCCGGATAAGACCCGGCAGGTCGAACGGCAACGGCTTACCGTGCTCCTTTGCAAGCCGCGGCTTGTAATCAAACGAGTCCATCTGGCTGACACCGCCATGCATGAACGGGAAGATGACCCGGCGAGCTTTCGGTAAAAAGTGCGTTGAGGCAGGCTCCGCGCGCAACTGGTTTAAACCAGCCATCGCCAGATACCCGAAACCACAACCGGCCGACTGCAACATCGCCCGCCGCGACCACTGTTGTTGGTTGCTAGAAGCCGGAAGCATGGTTCGAGAATCCTTATGGCAATCGATTGCGAGAATTAGGGTTGGGGGCGGCTGACTCGACTCAATCCAAAAACTGAAACTGGGTTGTCGCGATAATCGCCTGGCACATTTTGCTGAGATCGTGAACAGTCGGCCCCGGCGGCCCCTCGAACTGCGTTGTGAGATAATCCCGCAACAACTTCGTCTCATGTTCGGTGGGTTCTCGGCAAACCGCTTCGAGGTATGCGAGTCGCACGACAGAATCAATGGAACCGCTATTCCATTGTTCGCTAATCCGTTGCTCGCTAATCCGCTGAGCGAATCTTCGAGCGGACTGTTGCACGAAGGGCGAGTTTAGAAAGTAAAGAGCTTGCGGCGCGATCGTCGTTCGCGGACGATCTCCCGTTGTCATGGCCGAGTTCGCGAAGTCGAAGATCTGGAGTACATCGACCTCCATCGTGCGAATGATTGGCTGATACACCGTGCGACGATTGTCACGGATGTCAATGGCGGCTGCGTCGCCCCCGTTGATGTCCTTCAGCGGCAAATGGCCGATCAAACTCTCGGCTTGAGAGCGGTCTAGTTCCCCGCTTAATTGCAGCAAGGTATCCCGAATTTCCTCTGGTTCTAGCCGCCGTTTATTCTGCCGCCATAACAGATGGTTTTCTGGATCGACGCGGGCAGCCTGCTCGTCAAAAGCCGTGCTCATGCGATAAGCCCGACTGGTCACGATCTCGCGAACTAAGGGCTTTAGCCGCCAACCGTTGGATGCGAAGCGCGTCGCCAAATGGTCTAGCAACTCGGGATGCGACGGCGCATCGCCTCGAGGACCGAAGTTGTCGACGCTGCGAACAATGCCTTGACCGAATAGATGTTTCCACACACGATTCACATAGACGCGCGCCGTAAGCGGGTTGTTTGGCGACGCGATCCATTGTGCGAGTTGCAGTCGACCGCTCTGTTCGGCCGGCGCCTCGGGCTGCCCATCGTAAGCAACCACTTGCAAGAATCCGGCGAGGTACGGTGTCACCTTTGCTTGAAGGAATGCCACGGATGCGAATCTGCGTATCGGCTACGTCTTGCGACTCAGCCACCGCTTCCGCATAAGGCGGCATCATCGCCTCCAATTCGGCTAACCGGGCAGAATAATGGGCGAAATCCTGACGTGCCTTCGCCAGGCTTCATCGTCCTGAGATGGCCCCGCATCCGAAGACGACAAATCACTCGGCTTGCGGTTCGGTTGTCGTTCCAGCGTGACAATCTTCTTGTGCGCTTCGTATCTCTTTTGCCCCGCCTTTACCCATTCATAACGATACTCGCTCAGAAATGCTTGAAGCTTTTCATCGCCGCCCGGGCCTAATCCACGTCGCGACCAATCACTCTCGTCTTCTTTGGGGCCGCCCAAACGATCCTGCAACGTTACCGTACTCGTAAAGATTCCAGCCAGAGCGTAATAGTCGCGCTGTGGAACTGGGTCGAACTTATGGTCATGGCACCGAGCGCACCCCAGCGTAAGCCCCAGCAGCGATTTGCCGAGCGTGTCGATCTGCTCGTCGACCACGTCCATCGTCAGCAACTCTTTGTCGAACTGCCCAAGCACTTTCGAACCGAGCATCAAATATCCCGTGGCGATCAGGTTTTCATCTCGCTCCTGCTGAGTTTCGTATGGTAGTAGGTCGCCCGCGATCTGTTTGGCAATGAATCGGTCGAAAGGCAAGTCACGGTTATGTGCTTCGATAACCCAATTACGATAGCGCCACGCGTTGGGATATGGCGGGTTGAAACTCGAACCATTGCTGTCCGCATACCTCGCCAAATCCAGCCAGTGCCTTCCCCATTTCTCGCCGAATTGCCGAGTGGCTAGTAGACGATCCACGGTTCGCTCGATTAGCGACTGACGAGCACGATCCCCTCGATCGTTGAGAAGAGGCCTGTCACCTTGATCCTCGGGCGTGGGAATCGCGTCTGGAAGGGATGAGTTGCCATTCCACAGTTCTACGAATGCCCGGACTTCGTCGCTGGTGGGAGGAAGCCCCGTCAGATCGTAGTATAGGCGTCGCAAAAATCTGGCCGCATCATTGTCGGAATTGGGGACTAGAGTTGCCGATTCGAGCTTCGCTAACACAAAGCGATCCAACTCTCGGACGCCCCATTCAGGATCGTTTACCAAAGGAGTCGGCAGATCGACGATCGGCTGAAACGACCAAAATTGGCGACCGGATTCGATATCCATCTCTTGCGGACGCGACACTGCCGCCGCGGCCATGCGAGGATCGGGAGCTCCCCGACGAACCCATTCTCGCAACACCTGCAACTCGCTCTCGGGCAACTTTCCCGACGGCGGCATTTCATAGCCGGGCTCGCTGTGTTCCACGGCTCGAATCAACAGCGATTCATCGGGGCGACCGGCGACGATGGCAGGCCCGGTGTCGCCGCCGCGCTGCCAGCCATCACGGGAATCCAAGGTGAGATTCCCCTTCGACTTTCCCTTACCCTCTGAATGGCATTCATAACATCGGTGCGCCAGCAGAGGCCGAACCTTCGACTCAAAATAAGCCAAGTCTTCCGCGGGAATCGACTTTGCGGAGGCTGCTAAATCGTCCGCCCGGGCATGATTGACCGCTGCCCAGCCACGCCAAATAGTAAGAGGAGAGTTAAACGAGCCATGTCTCACACCTATTCGTAGACGAACGTCGCCGTTGCTTGGCAGTTGTGGCTTGGTACAAGCCGAATCCAGTAGGCGGCGAAAGCGTCGGGAAATTCAAACATCGTCTTTTCGTTGGGCGACGCGTGCAACGTCTGATAAGTGGCCCATTGGCCCGTGCCGGTGTAATCCACCTGCAGCTCGAAAGTGACCGCGGTGTCGTGACTGTGAGTCAACGTCAAGTGTTTGCGGTCATAGCCAGTCATCAAATACGGGTCGCTCGGTTGGCCAGCGACCACGTCCGACTGAAACCAGGGGCCGCCGGCGCCTCGTGGCTTGCCGAACTTCCACAAATCGTCCACGGCGCCGACCCACAAGGCGCAATGCCCGTCCGTCGACCGGATGATGTGAGAATTCGTCTCCGGCGCATCCTCGGAAATGCCGCTCAACACCAACAGACCACGATAGGAAGCGTAGTCTTGGATACGACGATTGTGAGTTGCGATCGGACGGACTTTGGCAAAGCCGCCAGCATTTCGAGCCGGCAACTCATAGAGAGTGCCGTGGCAGTTCAGCAAGTCTCGCTCGGTGCAGACTTCGCGATCGATACGCGCCGGGCCGAACGGCCCCGCCTCGTCGAATGCGGGATCGCCCTTGGGGAGACGCCAGCGATTGCCATCTTCGTCGACGTACAACACCGATGCAGCGTCGACCGTGAGCACATTTTCGGGGATGGAGAAATTCTTCCGTGCCCACGCCTCGCCTGACGGGTCGTCGGTGTGAGCTAGATACAGACTCGCATCCAAGTCATAACAGCCAAGCGATTCGACTCGATCGCCGCTGCGCTTTTCAGCGACGAACCGTAGCGTCCGCAGATTCGCGCCGCGGGCATAGACGATTCCACCATTGACGTGAGCTTCATCCGGTTTCGCAATGCCGGAGAATATCGAGTCGGCCTCGGCGGGGCGACGATCTTCATCGCTGTAGTGGAAAAACGCGGTCGCACGACAAGACACATCCGGCACAATTCGAATCCATGTCCCCACATCGGTCGCGGAAAATGGCGCCCAGTGCAATGTCTTGGCGGCGACGGAAACCTCGCGGAGCGTTTTCCATGTCCCGTTGCCGTCGTGATCCACTTCCAGTCGAAAGCGAATCGGGCCGTCGCCGTCGTGCTCTAAGAAAAGACAGCGCCGGTCGTAGCCCGTGAATAAATATGGCTCGCTGGGCCTGCCTGCTTCCACGGAATCGTTTAGCCACAATGCACCGCGGCCGATGGCCGGACCCAGTTGAGCCAGTCGTTCTGGCGACACGAACCATAAGTTTGATTGGGATTGGCCGGGACCAGCGATTTCACCCTTAAGCTTTCGCTTGTTGAGGAACTCGCTCTTCGCCGTGTCGTCACATCCCAACACGACTCGATCGCCCCAGCGGCAGAAGTCGCCGACCACCTTCAGGTAGGTCGAACGTGGCTTGATCCCGGACGTGTTCGATAACGAGAATGTGCGTGGGAATTCCCAGAACGTGCCGTGCATCGTCATCATTAGATCGGGAGAATCCGGCGTTCCGATATCCCGAATGCGGGGCCATTCGGTATTCCATCCATGAGCGCCATCATAACAGTGCGAAGCCTTGGGCAGTCGATAGGCGTGCCATTCTCCTTTATCAAGCAACATTAGAATCAGCGAACGCGCATCCCAACCGATGCTCCAAATGGGAGTGTCGGACGATGGGTTGCCAAAGATTCCGCCCGGCCCAGTGACCTCCGTAAACTGGTTGCGTCGTACCAACTGCCAATCACCATCGCCTCGCCATTCGGCCAAAGCGCCCGATGGAGTTGTGGGATCGCGTAGCGCGGCGGCGCCGTGTTCGCCATTGTTGGCGTAGACCAACCGGCCTTGACCGGAGTACAGTCCTTTCCCGTGATATCCCGGCAGTTTGGACACAAAGGCTTGTTCGTTCGACGATGCTCCCTTCGACGCTTGACCCGCTCGCGGTTGATTTCCATCCCGAATTAGCCGCTTTACTTCTAAGGTCACCAAATCCACGTCGTACAAACCTTCTTCCATCGTGGCGTAGAAGGCCCGGCGTTCCGGTTGGGTTAGATGCCGTGCGACGCCGGTAAGCCGACCGGGCATCACGTCCGGCGACAGGACACGGACTTGGCGATCGGCATCAATTAGATACGGGCCGATCAAGAGCTGGTTGGTCTCACGATGGATCAGGCGGTTGGCTGGCGTGCCTCCCACGCTTTCCGGCCGCACGATTTGTTCCAAGTCGGCTGTAACCTCGTATAACTTGTCGGACGAACCGAATGGTAAGTGCGGACCGTATGTGATCGCCCACAGGCGTCCCGCCCACGGCACAACAGCGCCGACGCCGCATTCGTTCTCATTGTTGAACATGGCCAGATGGGGGTAGATTCCCGAAACCTGGATTGGTTCGTCGGCAAACGTGATGTTGCACGTGAGGCATAACTGGGTGACGACAACGAGTAGGACGCGATTCATGGAGATCATACTTTCGTTGGCCATTGATGGGCCGGAACCGTGATGAGAGTTGACGGTTTAGCCCAGTTCGAGCGGGCTGGTACTGTCGGCGAAGCGATTTCGTTGGCTGCCAGCGGTTTGCGCCAATGACAACCACAGGTCGGCCAAAGGACGCTGGCCGTCGAAGTGAAGATGTCGACCGGGGCGAATCGAGCCGCCACACGTGCCGGCCAACAGCACCTGGAGATCGCCGTAGTTATGAGAGTCGCCATCGCTGATCCCACTGCCCATCGCCACGCAACATGATTCCAGCAGCGAGCGTTCGCCGTCTTGAATTTCCGCTAGGCGGCGAACGACATGGGCAAAGAACTCGACGTGGAATCGATCAATTTGTGTCAAAGCCGCCTTCGCTTCCTCACTCTTGGTATGTGTCAGGACATGGTGATTTTGGGGCTTATCAAACACACCGTGAAACATCCGCGGCGAATCCCAACGTTCGGGGTCGATCACCAGCGTCGCGACGCGAGTCAGGTCTTGCTGGAAGGCCAGCACAAACAATTCCGCCATTAGACGCAAATAGTCGCCGCGATTCTCGGGCACGCCTTTGGGTTCTGGCAATGGGGGTTGAGAGAATCGGGCGGCGGACTGTTCGGCCAATTCGATTCGCCGTTCGGTTTCCCGGACGCTCTGCAAGTATTCGTCTAATTTGCGGCGGTCGTTCGTTCCCAGTCGGGTGTGCAGCGAGTGAGCGTCGGCCAAGACCGCATCCAATACGCTCCGCACGTGCCGGTTAGCCGGCTTTCCGAACAATCGACGGAAGACCGCTCGGGGATCCTTCTCCACGCCGGCCGCGCATCCGGGCGACAACCAGGAGATACATTCGAAATACTTGGTCTCTTTGTTGTCCGTGAAGTCGTTGCAGCTAAGTTCAAGTGATGGGATCACCGTATCACGGCCAATTTGCTGACTGATGATTTGGTCGAGCGTGATATTGGTGGGAAAGCCGCCGTCGAGCGTCTCTTGGGGCGGGGAGCTTGTGAGCCAACAGGCGCCACATTGGGCATGAACGCCGGTGCCTCCGACAAAGGTGCGATCCAAGCCGGTCAGCAAGGTTACGTGTTCACGCACCGGAGCCAGCGGTTCCAACGCCCGTGGCAAGTCCCAATCGTCGCCGGTCCGTGTTGGTAGAAAGGTCGCTTGGTTGTATCCGTTCGGCGTGTAGATAAATGCGAAACGGCGAGGAGTATTCGAGTCCGCTGAACTATCGGATTGTGGTTCGGCGGCTTTGGTAATGGCTGGCGACATGGCTTCGAGCAACGGCAAAGCCATACCGACGCCAAGTCCGCGAAGGAAGGTGCGACGTGGGAGCAACATGGGGCTTTTAACAATGCAAGAGATGAGGCAGTTACGGTGAGAGCATTATGGTGTGATAGACAACTCGGCCACTTCCAGACCGGCTTCGATCGACGTGGTCGCGACGAACACTAAGGATACTTGGGCGTTGTTCGGCGGACGAGGTATGTGGTCGATCAGCGGCTCGAATTCGGCGATGGGAATGTCCAGCGATTGCCAGGAAGCGTCGGAAGTAGAGGGCTCCGTCGTCAGCAGCCGCGAGACTTCGTCCGCAGCCAGCCAAACTTGAAAATTGCCGCCAAAGCCGCCGTTGGGTTTTTGTAGACCCAACATGATTCGTACATTGCTGTCGCTGGCAACTCGGTAGCGGACACGCAGGCGACTTGTGGGAGTCAGCGTCACGAGCCCGTGCGAGGCGGCGGTCGGGGCGGCACGAGCCGTGATGCCATAGTGAATCACTGGGCGGTCGTCGGCGTCGCGGCCGGCGATGCAGGGAACGGCGGTCACCATCGCCGGTTGCCCGTCGCGGGCTGGTTGCCAGTGGCCTTTGCAGTTCGGTGGCGGCGGCTCGCGGAAGTCTTGCGTCCATTGTGGGGGCGGCGGGGCGGGTCGAGCGGGCTTCATCGGTTCGGCCGTATCGAACGTCGCGACAGCCGATTGCCGGTCCGTCAGCTCCACCTCCTTGCCGTCGGCCAGTCGCCGCATGCGGACCCGACCGCTTTCCACCATCAGCTCGGTGCCGTCTTGATCGGCCGACACCGAGAACACGGTGCCGACCACGCGAACTTCCGCGGTCGGCGTGCGAACCACCAGCGGGCGAATCGGCGGCTGCCGTTCGACTTGAGCGGCGAGCAGCCCCCGACGCAACACCAATTGCTTTTGCTTCCCGTCGGTGAACGACAGCTCGGCATCGCCCGACAACGTCAACCGCGTGCCGTCCGCGAATCGAAGTTGGGCCGAAGCCGCTTCGCCTTCGACCACCAACGTGCCGGCGGGCAATTCGGCGCCGGCCGTCAAACCGGCTCGCGTCTCCTCGCCCGGATGACTCCACGTCACCGCGCCGCTGGCCGCTTCCAGCGTGACGATGTCCTTGGCTTCGCGACGAACGGGAGTCGACCGCGAGGAAATGCCGATCGCCAACAGCAGCACGGCGACGCCGACCAACACGCCGCGCAGCAACCGCTCGTTCTTGGTGGCCACGGGATTCGAGTTTCGTGGGGAAAGCCGCGGGCGGGAAACTCCAGTCCGCCCCGCTTCCGCTGGCGTTGATGGCGGCAGCGACGCTTTCGAGTCCGACCCGTGCGAACCGATCCGTTCTTCGCGGCTCTCATCGTCCGCCGATGCCGCGGCCGCGTAATCCCAATGCAAATCGGCGTGCAATTGCATCCACGCCAGATACTGCTGGCGCAGCGACGCGTCCGCTCGCAGCATGTCGTTCAGCCGTCGCTGGCCGACCTCGTCCAACCGGTCGTCGGCCAAGGCATTCAACAACGTTTCCAGCTCGGCCAAATCCCGCGAAGCGGAATCGGCGGCGGAAGCCAGCGGCTCGGGCGTTCCGGTAAGCGGTTGCTCGGATAAATGGCGATCGTCCGTCATGCTTGGGCCTCCCGCGCCAAAGTGCGTTCGATGCATTGCAGCAGCGTGCGGCGGATGCGGCGGAGCGATTCCGACAACGCTTTCGGCGATACGCCCCGCTGCTCGGCCAATTGGTTGACGGACCCGCCGGGCTCGTAACGGCGAGCCACCAATTGTCGCTGTTCGTCGGGCAGCTTTCGCAGGCAGCCGACGAGCGCCGATCGGCGGCCGTCGCCCGATGCGTCCGCCTGCCGAGCCGCTTGGTCGGCGATGCTGGCCAGCAGCGTGTCGTCGAACACCCAGCGGCGTTGGGCGTGTCGCTTGCGATGAGCCATCGCCTGAAGCTGTGCGATTCGCAACGCCCACGGCAGGAACTCGCGGCTGGCGTCGAATTCACCGGCTTTGGTCCAGAGCACCACGTTTGTCTCTTGCAACACGTCCTCGGCATCCTCGGGCCGGCACAGCAGCGACAGGATAAAGGCGTACAAGGTCCGCTGGGCTCGCGTCACATGGCCGATGAATTCGGCGGACGGCGTTGGCTCGGCGGGCTGCGTCATGGCGGGTAGGTGTCTCGGCGAGTTTCGGGGCGAAACGGAACGGCGCCAGCCGTCCGGTTACGCGATACCGGAGGGCTTGCGCCCTGCCGCTTACATGTGATTCGGGTTGGGTGGCACGCCCAGAGTCTTCGATGGGCGTGGCTGCTTCGCTCGAAAGGTTGCCTGCCTCGTTGAGCATCGTCTCACCTGAGCACGCCCACCGCTGCGCTATGGGCGTGCCACCCGATCGCGATACCGGAGGGCTTGCGCCCTGCCGCTTGCATGCGATTCGGGCGGTTCACGATATTATCCCCAGCGGCAGAAATCCCACGCGGAATTCACAGAATTGTCGGTTTCTCCGGCAAAGTCAGCTCGGCAACTCGACTGTGACCACCGGCCACGCGACGGCCCGGCCAGTCGGTTCGGCCGAGAGGCTGGAGAAGGCGTGCGGAGCGATTCCGACGAGCGCACATGTCCCCGACGAGCGCAATGTCACCCGACGAGGCGCATGTCACTCCGACGAGGCGCAAACCCATTCCGACAAGGCGCAATGCCGTTCCGACAGCGCGCAATGTCATTCCGACGAGGCGCAATGTCATTCCGACGAGGCGCAATGTCATTCCGACGCGGCGCAATGTCATTCCGACGCGGCGCAATGTCATTCCGACAAGGCGCAAACCCATTCCGACGGGCTGCAATGTCATTTAGGGCGATCGGCAGTGAAATTTTACCTGCCGATGCTGGCAGCATCGGCCACGTGGCGGACGCTGCCAGCGTCCCAGTGGGTACATTCTCATCTGCCGCTCGCCTAGTTGAGCCGCACGGCCGTTCGGCGAGGCTGCAAAACGATTCCGACGTGGGCTCGGTCGTGCGGCGGCCGAATTTTGCCGCGAACTCGACGGAAGTTGTCGGGAGCCGAAGGCCGCTTGCGTTAGTAGGAGCGAGCCAGCCGCTCGTGACGTTTATCGCCCTGGGAGGGCGAAGCTCCTGCTGAGCCGCCGTTGTGGGAGATCGAAGCTCCTGCTGAGCCGCGGTGATGGGAGATCGAAGCTCCTGCTGAGACGCGGTTTGGGAGGGCGAAACTCCTGCTGAGACGCGAACCTCGACTCGCACATCCGAAGAAAGCTCCGACGAGGCGGAGCACTCCAAATTCCGAACGCCCGACCGTCTCCGTGGAAACCAACGACGCTCGACTGACCCGCACTCGATTCCCTGCGAATGACCATGAGCCAACGCATTTCTCACAGCCTGCTCGACCCGGTTCTGACCCTGCCGATGAAACGCTGGTACCCGTGGCTGCCGTTGCCTCGGCAATTGCCGCCCGAGGCGATCGTGCTGACCGGGCACGCGTTGGCGATCATGGCGGCCGTCGGGTTCGCGTTCTCGACCCAGTATTGGTGGGGCGGGTTGCTGATCGCGTTGGGCGTGGCGGGCAACCATATCGCCGACGTGTTCGACGGTACGCACGCCCGAGCCACCGGCCAGTGCCGCAACGGCGGCGAGCTGCTCGACCACTTCTTCGATCCGCTGTCGTTCGCCTATTGGCTGGCTGGCCTGGCTGTGTCGTGCCATCAGTTAGAGATGGGGATCGCGGCCGTGATCTGTCTGTTCGCCACGGCCGTGCTGACCAACATCAAGGCCAAGATGATCGGCCAGTTCACGCTGAACAGCTTCGGCCCGACCGAGTTCAAATCGCTGTTGGTGCTGTACGGCGGAGCAATGGCGTGGTTGGCCACCGGCAGCGCGCCGGTCGCTTGGCTGACGGCGGAGCGAGTCGCCACCGGGTTTCTGGCGATCTTGCTGGCGGTGGGCGTCGTCCAGTTGGTTGTGGGGCTGGTGCTTTCGGTTCGCGAAGTGAATCGCCAAGGCGCGCCGCCTGATACGTCGGAATGGATCACGACGCGCGACGATGGCGTTTAGGCGAGCGGCACGTTAGACCATACCAGCACGCAGCGCAAGCTAGTGAGTGGGTGAGTGAGTGAGTTTCCGACACACTCGCTGGCGCATCGTGCTTGTATTTCCGTAAATTCTCATTCGCCGCTCGCCTTGGGAGCCAGCCACGCCCATCGAAGACTCTGGGCGTGCCACACGTTCGCTCGACCCCAGGCACGTTGCGCCAGCTCTAATGCTTGGTGATCGCTTCGTCCAAGTTCAGCACGATGCGAGCGACCAAGGTCCAGGCCGCCGCGTCTTTCGCGTCGACTTGCGGCAGCTCCGCAATCTTTGGGGCGTCGCGGAGGATGGCCGCCGCGTCGAGTTCGCCCGCTTCGAGACGGCCGCGCTGTGCGTCGAAGAAGCCGAGCAGCGTCGCTTGTTCGGCTGCGTTCGGCCGCCGCGACAACACGCGGCGATACAGCTCGTCGAGCCGCGCGGCGTTGTCCTCGTCAAGCTGCCCGGCATTGCCTCCAGCATTGTGCCCGGCAAGTCGTTGGCCTAGGGCTTGAGCTGCCTCTTGAAACACCACGTCGTTCATCAACGTCAACGCTTGTAGCGGCGTGTTCGACACATCGCGGCGAGCGAGACACGCTTCGCCGGTCGGGCCGTCGAACGTGGTGAACATCGCGAAAGGCGCCGTCCGTTTGCTGAACGTGTACAGCCCGCGGCGGTAGCGGTCCTCGCCGGTGCTCGGATTCCAATTCAGCTTGCCGTAAGTTCCCTCGGTCGTGACGCCCGGCGGTTGCGGCGGGAAGACGCTGGGCCCACCCAGCTTCGGCGACAACAGCCCGCTGGCTCGGAGCGCCGCGTCGCGGATCATCTCGCCGTCCAAACGCACTCGCGGCCCGCGGGCCAGCCAGACGTTTTCCGGATCGAGTTCGAGCAACTCGGGCGTCACGCGCGACGCTTGTCGGTACGCGGCACTCATCACAATCCGCTTGTGCAATCGCTTCATCGACCAGCCGTCCTCCATCAGCTCGACGGCCAAGTAATCGAGCAACTCGGGATGCGACGGCGCGGCCCCTTGGAAGCCGAAGTCCTCGACCGTGCGAACCAGGCCCAGCCCGAAGAACGCCGCCCAGGCTCGGTTCACGACGACACGCGAAGTCAGCGGGTTGTCGCGAGCCACCAGCCAGCGAGCCAATCCCAACCGATTCGCCTCGACGCCCGGCGGCAACGCGTGCAGCGACGAGAACACGCCCGGCTGGACTTCGTCGGTCGGCTGCAGGAACTCGCCCCGTTTGTGGATGAACGTCGGCCGTGGATTTTCCGGCGGACGCTCGTGCATGACCAACGTCGTGGGATAGGCGGGCAAGTTTTTCAGGCGATCAATTCGGCTCGCTCGTCGGCTAAGTCCGCCGAGGTTTGCAGGTAGTAGCGGCGAAGCTGGTCGCGCTTGCGACGGGTTCAAATCGGCGTCGGCCAACAACAGCAGCGACTCGATCTCGGCCGGCATTTCGCGGGCGTCGTTCGCGCGAGGATCGTCGGTTACCCAGATGCGGAACCGGCCGAGCGACGCGGCGTAGTGCCGACCGAACAACATTCGCAACCGCAGCTCGCCGGCCTCGGTCAACGGTTGCTCCAAGCGATAGACGGCGTGATGCGGCTCGCCTTCGCGCGTGGCCGTGGACCAGCCGGTTTCTGGATCGCCGTCGATCGTGAGCGCCGCCGAGACCGCTCCGCCGCCGATGCTCAGCTTGGCGAACGAATGATTGGCCGAAGCGAACTTCACGGGCTGACCGTCGGCTTCAAGCTGGAACTCGCCGAGGAAGAAATCCCCTTTGCGACCTTCGTAATAGGTCATCCCCGGCCCGTGAGCCGGCAGCCGATCGTCGGGCATCGCTTCCAACCGCACGGCCGTGATCGGCTGCGCGCCCGGGGCGAAGGTCAATTCGTAGGTATCCGTCTTGGTGATGTCGCCGCTGACGAACACCGAATCGTCGTCCTGGACGGTCAGCAGCGGCAAGTTCGATTTGGCCGTCGCCGGACGCAGCGGCCGCCAGCGAATGACTCGCTCGCGCTCGACCGCCAACCATTTCGCAAATCCATCGGCCGGCGCCTTCGTCAGCAGCTTGTCGATCAACGCGGCGATCTGCTGCTGCCGCTGCTCGCGCTGGGCGGAGACCTCGGGCGTGGGAATATCGAGCTCGGGTTCGTCGGCGTTGTTCAGCATCGCCATGATCGCGTAATACTCGCGATGCGGCAGCGGATCGTATTTGTGCGTGTGGCATTGGGCACATTGCAGCGTCAGGCCCAGCCACGTGGTGCC
The DNA here is from genome assembly GCA_041399085.1 of Pirellulaceae bacterium. Classification (GTDB taxonomy): domain Bacteria; phylum Planctomycetota; class Planctomycetia; order Pirellulales; family Pirellulaceae; genus JAWKTM01. The sequence goes on along the minus strand of JAWKTM010000011.1, from coordinate 38,877 downwards.
GGTCGTCTGCACTCGGTCGGTCATCGCATAGAAGCGGAACTCCAGCGGATCGATGCCGCCCTCTTCGTTCAGCATCGTGTTGCGATGAAAGCCGGTGGCGATCCGCTGCTGGATCGTGGCGTTGGGCAGCATGTCGCCCGCCAGTTGTTCGATCGTGAATTGATCGAACGGCATGTCGGCGTTCAAGGCATTGATGACCCAATCGCGATAAGGCCAGATGCTTCGCGGGCGGTCCTTTTCGTAGCCGTTCGTATCGGCGTAGCGAGCCAGATCGAGCCAGCGTCGCGCCCACCGTTCGCCGTATCGAGGCGATTCGAGCAGGCGATCGACGTAGCGTTCGTAGGCGTTCGGTGCATCGTCGGCTAGGAAGGCGTCCAGCTCGGCGGGCGTCGGCGGCAGTCCAATCAAATCGAACGACGCGCGGCGAGCCAGTGTCTCGCGGTCGGCTGGTGGCGAGGGCTTCAAGTCCATCGACTCGAGCTTCGCCAGCACGAACCGGTCGATCGCGTTATGTGGCCAATCGGCGGCCTTCACCGCCGGCGGTTCGCCGTGCACGGGCGGCTGGAAGGCCCAGTGCTGTTCGTACTCGGCGCCGGCCGCGATCCATCGACGCAGCGTTTCCTTCTGCGCGGCGGTCAACGGCAGCTTGGCCGAGGGCGGCGGCATCAGCAGACTTTCGTCGTCGCTGAACACGCGCGTCAATAACTCGCTGGCGTCGGGCTTGCCGGGCACAATCGCCGTCTCGCCCGAATCGGCCGGCGCGGTCGCGCTTGTCGGGTCGTCCAAGCGCAAGCCGGCTTCGCGCGTATCGGGGTCGGGCCCGTGGCATTTGAAGCAGTGACGAGACAGAATCGGCCGCACTTCGCGAGTGAAGTCGGGCGATGATGTGGAGGCTTCGTCGGCGCGAGCCGTCGCGTTAACGGAGGCGGCGAGAAGGCAAACGGCAGCGATTGAGCGGGGCAAGCGATGCATGAGTTCGTGCGTCGGTGGGAAGGGGCGAGGCGTGTGTCAGCGAGGACTCGACGGACGATAGCATGTCGTTGTGCTACCGCCAATGAAGTTGACTCCATCATAACAACAGCCGGCCGCGATTCCTTCACTTCGAGCGTTTCACTGCGACGAACTCGCAGTGGAACCGTTTCCGCGCGCCCGTCAAGCTGGCTTCGGCAACTCCCATTTCGCTGCGGCCAGATCGCGGCTTTCTCCTGTCCCATAAAAGTTTGCCGATCGGCTGGCGGTAAACGGTCGAAGGGTGGCCGTGCGAAGTCGCGCGGCGAATGCCGCACACCCGCGTGTGTCAAACCGCGCGCTCGCGCGCTCGGCCCACATTTCCAACTTGAAGAAAACCCGTACCGTTCCCGCACAATTCCCAAAAAACGCGATCCGAAACAGTTTGGCCCGCGATGTGCCATTACGCGGCCCCCAAGTCCAAAACAGAGCAAAACGTGGGCACGGATTGCTCGTTCGTTTTACCCGCCTCTTCCGTCCACACCGGTCGACCCAAGGTTGTCCCCGAATGAATTGGAATTCTCTCAAAGGCTCGCAGCGAGGGCCTTGGCTTTGTCTATTCGCCGCAATCACCATCGCTGGATGTTCGACGAAACCTCAAGGCACGTATGTTTCGCGCGAGGCTGTCTCCGAGTTGCCAGCGAAGCATCAAGAGCAGCTTGAGGAGTACATGCGCCGCTACTTCGGCACCGCCGCCGAACCGCGTTTCATGATTCCCGATCCAGAGGCCGAAGCGCCCGAGGATGCGACCGGTCCCGAGGCAGTGCCGTTGGTCGAACGGGCGACTCGTCACGAGTTGCAGTTCGGTTTGGCGGTCTACACCAAGCAGTGTGCTCCGTGCCACGGAGTCACCGGCGACGGTAACGGCGAGGCGGCCGAGTATCTCGATCCCAAGCCGCGGGATTATCGCCAAGGGACGTTCAAGTTCACATCGACGCCGCGTGGCGAGAAGCCGCGTGACGAAGATTTGCGCCGCATTATTCTGCGCGGGGCGAAGGGAACGTCGATGCCTAGTTTTCGCTGGCTTCCCGAAGATGAGATGGCGGCCGTGATTCGTCACGTCAAGATGCTGGCTCAGCGCGGTGAATTCGAAGAGTCGCTGATTCAGGAGTCGAAGATCGAGCTGACCGAAGAGGATGATTACGACCCGAAGTACGTGGCCGAGTATGCCACGAAGATACAAGATTCTTGGCAGGAAGCGTCGGGCAAAGTCGTTCGCCCGGTGACGAATGAACCGCCTTACGACCAAGACTCGGTCGCGTTGGGGCAGAAGGCGTTTCTAAATTCGAAGCTGGGATGCGTCAAATGTCACGGCCCGGATGGCAAGGGTGGGCGACGGCCCGGCGTTTCCGCCGAGGATGTTCCGAAGGACGATTGGGGGCAAGTCGCCTACGCCGCCGACCTCACGTCCGGCATGTTGCACGGCGGTCGTCGTCCGCTGGATATTTATCGCCGCATTTACTCGGGCATCAACGGTACGCCAATGCCTGGCTTTGCCACGGCCTTCCAAGAAGACCCGGAAACAATGTGGCATCTAGTGCATTTCGTAACTGCCGTGGTCGAGGGTTATGAAGTTCCCGAGCAGGCAATCAAAGACTACGAACAGAGCCTGAAGGAAACGGCCTTGGAATCGGTGTCGGAAGCACCGGCCGAAACCCCAGCCGACGAGCCGCAACCGGAACCGGCAACTCCTGAACCGGCAAGCCCTCCCGAACCGGCAACCGAATCCCCCAGTTCCGAGTCGCCAAAGCCCGAAGCTCCGGCCGCGGAGCCTTCGAACGACTCAGAGGAAAAGCCAGTCGATTCTCCAGACGCCGAAAAGCCTTCGACAGAAGATAAACCAGCCGAAGAGAAACCGACCGAGGATAAGCCTTCGGATGACAAGCCGGCCGAGGATAGCCCTGCGGAAGACAAGCCCGCGGAAGAAACGTCCGCGGCGGAATCGAAATCCGATGGCGATTCCGACGCTCCTGCCGATGAACCCAAGTCGGACGAGCCGAAACCCGCCGCGGATACCGAGCCGGCCGAATCGGAAGCCGCCGACGCTCCGAATCCCGATAGCCCGCCAGCCGATACACCGCCCGCCGAGGAAAGCACGACAGACTCGGGCGAGTCTTCGTAAATCGCGAATCACCACTTGATTCGCACTCGTCCGCCTGCCGTTTCTCCCGCGTCTCGTCCATCTCGTACCGGAACGACCTATGTCCACGAACACCAATCAAATCGAAGAACAACTCAACGACTTGCGGGCTAAAGTCACGCAACTGGAAGTTGAGTTGGAGCGTTCGCGCCAAGTCGAGCCCTGGCAAGCCCGACGATTTTACACCGCGTACTACGTGGTCACCGGCTTTATGCTCGGAATGGTCGCGGCGTTGTCCAGTCTCATGTTTAACATCGTCGGATCGCTTTTGACCAACCAGCACCCATTGAAGCTGATCCAGGTCTATCTGACGTTTCCACTGGGTGAGAAAGCCTTTGAGCCCGAAATGCAAGGCGGTTTGGCATTAGCCATTGGCTGCTGTTTGTATTTGGGTACGGGCATGCTGTTGGGCATTCCGTTCCAGCTTGTAATGGCGCGTCTAAATCAAGAGACATTGACTCAACGCCTGATCGTGGGCACGGTTCTCGGCGTGGTGATCTGGATTGTGAATTTTTATGTGATACTAAGCTGGTTGCAGCCGGCGCTGTTTGGCGGCAACTGGATCGTGGAAATGATTCCGTGGTGGGTCGGCCTGCTTACTCACCTCGTATTCGGATGGACGATGGCGCTTGTCTATCCGCTGGGAACCTACTCGCCTTATCGCCTGCAAACGGAGCAACTATGAGTTCGGATACTGCCGCCGCACCCGCGCCGCGTCACGAGGACTTGGTCGACGAGAAGATCGTCATCGCGTACTATCTCGCGGCGCTGACGTTCATGACCATTTCGATGACCGCTGGGATTCTTATGGCCCTGCAATTGGTCCATTGGAATCCATTGAATGGCGTCGAGTTGTTCTCGCCAGGTCGCTGGCGAATGATTCACACAAATGCCGTGGCATATGGCTTTTTGGCCAACGCGTTTCTCGGCACGTTGCACTGGGCGGTGCCCCGTTTGACGATGCACCGCGTCTTCAACGACAAGCTCTCCTGGTTCATCTTTTGTGCCTGGCAAGCCATCGTGCTCTGCACGGCCGTGGGCATCATCTTTGGCCCGATGCTGCAAGCTTCGGATTGGGTGGCCGATCTGACCAAGAGCACGCATCTGCCCATGAATTTGGGAGCCCAAGGGCTGGAATGGGGTGAAACTCCGTTCTGGGTAGACCCGATCGCGCTGGTCGGCTTGGCTCTGGTGGCCGTCAATTTCATGACGCCCATCCTGCGTGTGAAGGGGCCGATGTACGTGACGCTGTGGTATTTCATGGCGGCCTTTGTTTGGACGTTTTTGACCTACGCGATGGGCAATTTGCTACCGGAATACTATGTCGCAGGAACGAGCGCCGGAGCGGTCGGCGGCCTGTTTATTCACGACTTGGTCGGCTTGTTCGTCACGCCGCTCGGTTGGGGCTTGATGTATTACTTCGTGCCCATCTTGCTGAAGAAGCCAATTTGGAGCCACGGATTGTCGTTGGTCGGGTTCTGGGGTTTGGCCTTCTTCTACCCGCTGCAAGGCATCCACCACTTCCTATACACACCGATCCCCATGTTCCTGCAATATCAGGCAATCATCTCCACGATCGCCGTTGAATTGGTCGTGACGACGGTGGTCATCAATTTTCACATGACGTTGTATGGCAACAGCCGTGCTCTGTTGACCAACATCCCGTTGCGTTGGTTCTTCACCGGCATGTTCTACTACTTCCTGACCTGCTTGCAATGTTCGATGCAAGTCACGTTGACTTTCCAAAAGTTGATCCACTTCACCGACTGGGTTGTTGGTCACGCGCACTTGGTGATGTTCGGCGTGTTCAGCATGTGGCTGTTCGGGATTATGACGTACCTGTTCCCACGGCTATTGAATCGACCTTGGTACAGTCGCAAGCTGTGCGAGTATCACTATTGGCTTTCGGCTGCCGGCGTATTGGTTATGGCAACGGACTTAATTCTGTGCGGCGTGTTTCAAGGTTACTGGTGGGCGTCGCTACAACCGTGGGAAGTGTCGGTCGATGGTTCCCAGCCGTTTTGGATGACGCGCGTTTTTGCCGGCTTGGCCATGTTCGGCGGTCTGCTGTGTTTCCTTTATAACCTGTATATGACCTGGAAAGGCTACGCTCCTGTCGAGTCGCACATCTCCGCTCGCCCGCGAAAGGTCGAATCGGCAACGGCTGGCGTTTAACGCGGACGAAAATCGTTCGGCCTTGCATCGTCGACGAACGTAGCTTCATCACTTTTTTGACACTGCGAATCAACCATGTTTGAGAGTAAATCAGGTATCTTCTTCATTGGCGGCATCGGGTTCTTCGCCCTCGCCTTTCTGGGCAATGCCCTGGTGCCGATGTTGATGTATAAGGATCTTCCCGAGAAACCGGCCGAGGAACTCGTCAACGACCGCTTGATGTACCAGTTCAACCAACTGGCGGAACGCTATCCCGAACAATTCGAGGCGGCGTTCGGGGAGGCGAACGAAGAAACTTGTGCCGAGGCGCTGCGGTTGGGTCGGCAGATCTACGTCGGCGAAGCTTGCTGGCACTGTCACAGCCAATTCGTGCGGCCCGTCTCCAACGAGTCGCTGCGTTTCGGCAAGGTTTCGACGACGGAGGAATATCAAAACGAGTTGCAGCGGCCGGTGATGTTCGGGACCCGTCGCGTTGGACCGGACCTCAGCCGCGAGGGCGGTCGGCGGTCGAACGACTGGCATCTGGTGCATTTCTATCGCCCGAAGCTGGTGTCGACCGATTCGCCCATGCCCGACTATCCTTGGCTGTTCGACGGCGCTCCCGATAAACCGAACAAGCGAGGGTTGGCGTTGATTACTTACGTCCAGTGGCTCGGCTCTTGGCTGGATACGTATCCTTACTACGAAGAGCTTGACGAGATCATGACGGAGGAATAAGCCATGGCTTCGCGCGAACGTTCCGCCAAAATCCGAAACCGAGTGACACTGATTCTGGCGTTCCTGATTTTGATTCCCAGCATGTACGGGTTCGTTGGGAAACTGCTGGAGTTTCTGCAAGTATTTCAAGGCGAGGCGGATGGAGTATTCGCCATTACGCCGATGTTAAATTACATCTTGGCCAGTGCCGGCTTTTTCATGTTGCTGCTGTGGGCCACGGCGAATGGAATGTTCCACGACATCGAGCGTCCCAAGGACCGGATGTTGCAGAACGAGCAGTTTTTAGACGATCAATGGTAATCGAACTTTTATAGTGTCTTTTTCAGGCACGACACGATAAGGACTAAGCATGTCTTCCGCTCCCGAAAACGCGTCGACCGCTCCAGAACACACGTCGGCCCAGCAAGAGCATCAGCACCACCATTACACGGGGAACTCAATTCCCTGGTACGTGCGACTTATCTGGATCGGCTTCTGGGTGTTCACGGTCTACTACACCATTCGCTTTCTGTTCCCGGCGCTCCAAGTTGAGTTGCTAAGCGTTCAATGAACATTGCGTCCGACCGTGATGGCGAGAGTTCCCGCGTGCCATCTATGTTTTCGCACGACGCGGCACGGTCGGCGGGGTTGAGTCACCCCGAGACATGCCACTACTGTGGACTGCCTTTGGACGCGGGAGCGACCAAGGACCAGTCCGTCTCGGAAAACAATGGCGAGACGAGTGAGCCACGTTATTGCTGTTTCGGGTGTCGTTTTGCCGAGGCCGTGGCGAATGAAAAGGGGGACGCGGGACACGTCCGCTGGACCCTAACTCGCCTGGGCGTGGCGATCTTCTTGTCGATGAACGTGATGGTGTTCACGTTGGCGCTCTGGTCTCGGGACGTGTATGTCGACGCAGCTCTGGGAGGCGACGCTCGATCGTTTCACGAGTTGTTTCGCTACGCCTCGCTAGTGTTGACAGTCCCCGTCCTGTTTCTGCTGGGCGGCCCCTTGTTGGACAATATTCTGGCGGATTGGCGCTGTCGATCGGCCGCCACCGATTTGCTGTTGTTGGTCGGCGTCGCCGCGTCGTTTATCTATTCGCTGGCATCGACATTGTATGGCGATGGGCATGTGTACTTTGAAGTCACATGCATGGTACTGGTTGCCGTAACATTGGGCCGCTGGCTGGAAGCCACGGGAAAGCTGAAGACAACCGAAGCGTTACGCGCGCTCGAGAATCTTCTGCCGGACACGGTCCGCGTGATTCGCGACGGTGAGGAGATTGTCCAAACTTTGGGCGAAGTCAACACAGGCGATACGTTGCATGTTCTCGCTGGCGAACGGATCCCCGTGGATGGGGCGATCGTTCGAAACACGGCCACCATCGATCAACAGGCAGTGACAGGCGAAAGCGAGCCGGTTGTTAGACAAACTGGGGATGAGGTGTTCAGCGGCACGCTCAACCTTGACGGGGATTTGTATATCGAAGCAACGGCCCCCGGCGGTGCGGGTACACTGCGGCGAATGATCGACGCCGTGGCCGCGGCAGCTCAACAGCAAGAACGCTATCAGCGGCTCGCCGACCGAATCGCCCGCTGGTTCCTTCCGGCGGTGTTGCTCGCTGCTGCAGGCACGTTTGCTCTACATTATTTCTGGCACGATCTGCCCGGCGCTATGTTGGCCGCGCTAGCCGTTGTACTCATTGCCTGTCCGTGCGCCCTGGGACTGGCGACCCCCATGGCCCTTTGGGTCGCCTTGGGGCGTGCGTCACGGGCACAGTTGCTATTCCGCGACGGCGACTCGCTGACCCGATTGGCCGATGTGAAAGTCGTGTGTTTCGACAAAACCGGGACACTTACCACGGGGCAAGCGGTGGTCGAAACGATGATTGTGGCGTCGTCGGTTTCGACCGACGAATTCATGCGAGTTGCCGCGACGTTGGCGGAAAACTCAAATCACACACTATCCGCATCAATTGCCGAATTTATTTCTCATAAGTCGGCAATCGCCAACGATGAAGTCGATAATCTACGCACGTTCGCCGGACGTGGTGTCAGCGGCTACGTAAGTGGATTGGGGTCGGAAGCCGTATTGGGAAGCGAACGATTCCTGCGCGAGCAAAACCAGTGGGACGAGGAAGCCGCGGCAAAGATGCTGGGTGTTGAGCGGTCGTTTCAGGGCTCGACGGCCTTCATCGGTTGGGGTGGGCAAGTCCGCGGATTGTTCGTTTTTCGTGAGCAACTACGTTCGGGCGTCAAGGATATGTTGGCTTGGTGCCGTGACAACGAGCTGCACGTTGAAGTTTTGACGGGCGACCATGTAGCCCGTGGCCGTCAATTGGCGGAGGAGCTTGACGTGCCAGTGCGAGCCGGTTTACTGCCGGATGAGAAGCAACAGGCGGTGCGTCAGCTTCGAGACCAATTCGGTCCTGTATTTATGGTTGGTGATGGAATCAACGACGCTCCGGCATTGGCGACAGCGGATGTTGGAGCGGCCATGGGATGCGGCACCGATGTTTCTCGCTATTCGGCGGATGTTTGTCTCTTAGGCAATGATTTGGCCCGCATTCCGCAGATGATTCAACTGTCTCGCGAGACGGTTCTTACCATTCGCTGGAACCTGCTATGGGCATTTGCCTATAACACGGTCGGAGTAATCATTGCAGCGGCCGGCTTGCTGAATCCGATGATTGCGGCGGCCGCAATGGTGGTGAGCAGCCTGTTGGTTGTGAGCAACGCGCTACGGTTGGGCGGAGAACCCAACGCGGTGGTCCAAGCGGCTTCGGGCAACTCGGCCACTGAAGGAGGCGAAGCAATGAACTCATCGACGAACGAGGCACAGGCACGAGCGTATTCGCACACGCAAGGGACCCATCTGGCGCGCGGTAATGGGCGCATTGAGCATCCAACGTCATCCGAATTCACGTCGGACCGAGAATCGCTCGAAATCGGAGAGCCAGCCGTATGATCGAGTTTCCGTTGATTCTGCTGGCCGGCTTGCTCGGTTCGTCCCACTGCCTGGGTATGTGCGGCGGTTTTGCCTTGGCCATTGGCAGCACGTCGCGATCATGGACCGCCAACCTAAATCGTCAGTTGTTTTACACGGCTGGCCGACTATTCACTTATGGCACGTTGGGCGCGACGGCCGGCTTTTGCGGCTGGCGCGTGGCGCGATTAGTGCCGACCTTTATCAATTTACCGGCTTTGCTGGCGATTCTGGCCGGAGCGTTCTTAGTCTACCAAGGTCTACAATCGATCGGTTGGCTCGGCAAAAAGAAGGTCACTAGTAACGGACCATGCTTGGCTGGTTCGATCTTTGCTACGTTTCTGAATGCGCCGGGGGGCGGAAACGCATTCCTGGCCGGTATGTTTACCGGACTTTTGCCGTGCGGATTGTTGTATGGCATGTTAGCTTTGGCGGCGAGTACGCGCAGCATCGCCCTTGGGCTGGCCTTGATGGTAGTTTTTGGCGTCGGGACCGCGCCCGTTATGATTTTGACAGGGTGTGGCGGTTCGCTATTGAGCTGGACGGGACGACGACGACTGTTCCAAATCGCGGCTTGGTGCGTACTGATTACCGGCCTACTTTCGATCGCCAGGGGTCTGGGTTATGTCAGCATGCCCGGCGTCGTCGAAGGGGGCGGTTGCCCCATGTGCCATACTTAAGTGCATACATATCGCAGCGGAACATGAGTGTTGTGAATTGCTGCTCTTCGTGACGAGGCTCACGGTCCGGCGCTAGCCAAACAAGCGACGGAGATTTGGTTCGAGCCTGCGATCGGCACGAGGGCAGCCATGTCACAACGAGGGGGAGAGGAACGATGAACGCCGTACAATTGGCAAACAAGACAAATGAGCCCGCCACCAAAGATTCGGCGGTTGCGGCACGCGGCGCCAAGCCGAAGAGCAATCTGATGACCCGCACGACGGTCAACTTTTGGCTCGACACGTTGCTATTGATCGTCTTTCTCGGTTTGATGTGGTGCAGCGTCGTGGTGCGTTTCGTGTTTCCGCCCGTCGAGAGCGTCAAAGGTTGGACGTTGTGGGGACGGACTTATGATTGGTGGATTAGTCTTCAATTCGGACTCATCAGCGCACTCACCTTTGGCATACTTATTCACGTCATGTTGCACTGGAATTGGGTTTGTGGCGTGATAACCAGTTGGCTCGGCCGACGCCGGGGCGGAAAAGTGCAATGGGATGATGGTTACAAGACGCTATATGGCGTTGGATTGATCATTGTTATTTGCAACATTGTGGGACTGGGCATCGCGGCCGCCGTGCTGTCGATTCACGAGCCGTTCTAGGCGGGCGGTCCTTGTTCAACGGGAGCGGCCTCGTCTAGGCAATCGGTAGGTAGCTCGATTCCGTGGCTCGTCCAACTGTGCTGACGACGCGTCTCGGCGGATGACAGCCGCGAGATGATTGCTCCGATGCGGCTCGAAGACAAGGTCGTTGGACTTGCGCCCAGCGGATACTGTCGTCGTCGTACCCGTTCTCCGGCCATGCTTGTGACTTCGGTTGGTCGCTCCTATAATCCGCAACTCGTTTCGCTCTTAAGCCGCCGCGGATTCATGGAACGCTGTCGATGAAGATTCACGAGTTTCAAGCGAAGGAAATTCTCCGCAAACAGGGCGTCGCCGTCCTGCGAGGTGTCGTTGCTCGCACTCCGGACGAAGCTGCTCAAGCTTTTACCGATCTCGGCTCGCCGCTTGCCGTTGTCAAAGCTCAAATTCATGCCGGCGGTCGCGGCAAGGGAACCGTCCAGGGGGACGAATCGCAACACGGCGTGCAATTGGTTCGCAGTGCGGACGAAGCCAAGCAAGTCGCCAGTCGATTGCTGGGCAAGAAGTTGGAGACGATCCAAACCGGTCCGGAAGGACAAACGGTGAACCAAGTATTCGTCGAGGAAGGCTGCGACATCCAGCGCGAGCTTTATCTGGGCATCGTTCTGGATCGAGCCGCCGCCAAACCGGTGTTGATGGTCTCCAGCGAAGGCGGCGTGGAGATCGAGAAGGTGGCTGCGGAAACGCCCGAGAAGATTTTCAAGGAACACTTTGATCCGGCGGCTGGCCTGCAAAGTTTCCAAGTCCGCAAGTTGTGCCAGAAGCTGGGCTTGAGTGGTTCGACCGTGCGAAGCGCCGAGAAGTTTATGAAGGGCCTGTGTCGGGCGTTTGTGCAGTACGACTGCAGCTTGGCGGAAATCAACCCGTTGGTTGTCACGGGCGCGGGCGAGATGGTGGCGCTGGACGCGAAGATGACATTCGACGACAACGCCCTGTTTCGTCATCCAGATGTGGTCGAGTACCGCGATTTGGCCGAGGAAGAGCCATCGGAAGTGCGAGCAGCCAACGCCGGCCTGAGCTATGTGAAGCTGGACGGCAACATCGGCTGCTTGGTGAACGGCGCCGGGCTGGCCATGTCGACGATGGACTTAATCAAGCTGCATGGCGGCGAACCCGCGAACTTTCTGGATGTCGGCGGCGGCGCTAACAAGGACCAGGTCACCGAGGCGTTTTCGATCATTCTGTCCGATCCCAACGTGCAAGGCGTGTTGGTGAACATTTTCGGCGGGATCGCCCGCTGTACTACGATTGCCAACGCCATCGTCGAAGCGTCGAAGCAAGTTGGTTTTCAGGTGCCACTGGTCGTGCGACTGGAAGGTACCGAGGTCGAAGAAGGTCGGCGAATCTTGGAAGAGAGCGACGTGGCCATCATCAGCGCCGATGGCCTGACTGACGCGGCTCAGAAAGTCGTAGCCGCCGTAGCCGCCGCGAACTAACCGTTACAACGCGTTGACGCGACCTCCGCATCGCCTTGTCCTACCCATCACACTGCTAACTTCCCCTCATCGAATCGCAAGCCATGAGCATTCTGGTTAACAAAGAGACGCGTGTCATTTGCCAAGGAATCACCGGCAAGGCCGGAGCGTTCCACACCAAGGGTTGCAAGGATTATGGCACCCAGATGGTTGGCGGTGTTACGCCCGGCAAAGGCGGCGAGACGGTCGAGGGCCTGCCGGTGTTTGACACGGTCGTGGAAGCTGTCGAAAAAACCGGCGCGAACGCCACCATGATCTTCGTTCCGGCGGCATTCACGGCCGACGCGATTCTGGAAGCGTTGGATGCGGGAATCAAAGTGATCGCCGCAATCACCGAGGGCGTTCCGGTGCTGGATATGGTTCCCGTTTACGATGCGATTAAGCGCAGCGACGCGGTGCTGATCGGCCCGAACTGTCCCGGCTTGATTACGCCCGAGGAATGCAAGATCGGCATCATGCCGGGTTATATTCACAAGAAGGGCAAGGTCGGCGTTATGAGCCGCAGCGGAACGCTGACTTATGAAGCCGTTTGGCAAACGACGAATCTGGGACTCGGCCAGTCAACTTGCGTGGGCCTGGGTGGAGATCCGATCGTCGGCACCTCGTTCATTGACTTGCTGAAGCTGTTTGAAGCGGATTCCGAGACGGAAGCAATTTTGATGATGGGCGAGATCGGCGGCAATGCCGAGGAGCAAGCCGCTGAGTTTGTCAAACAACACGTAACTAAGCCCGTCGCCGCATTTATTGCTGGCCGCACGGCTCCTCCGGGAAAGAGAATGGGCCATGCCGGAGCCATTATTTCTGGTGGCAAGGGAACGGCCGCCGAGAAGATTGCCGCTCTGGAAGACGCCGGTATCGAAGTCGCCCAAAGCCCGGCCGACATGGGCGAAGCCGTGCTGCGTGCCATGAAGCGCAAGGGCTAATTCGCTCCTCGTCCGCCAATCCGCAAGCCTCACAGCCCCCGTAGCTCAGGGGATAGAGCAGGGCTTTCCTAAAGCCAAGGTCGCAGGTTCGATTCCTGCCGGGGGCGTTGTTTGTTTACGGCCGGCGTTTGGCTTACCGAGCTGTTGGCTAAATCGAATTCTACGGTTGTGCTCCGAATCGAGTGCCGCGCCGATTTATGGTTCCACTGTGATGATTTCGACCTTGGGATACGCCTCCAGGATCTTGGTTCGCACTTCGTCGGAATGTAGTTGCGGTTGTCGTGTTGGCAAATGTTGGCCGACGTACAGTTTTTCCAGAGCCGCAAACGCTGGGAATTGATGGCGAAATTGAACGAAACCCAACAACTCCTCACTAGTAATTTGAGTGTTGGCGACCCCGAGTTCCCGCAAGTATCGAAAGTCATATATTTCACTGAATAGAGATTTGCTTACTTGTGTGTTGTTCAGCTTGAGAGACTCCAGCCGCGTCTTACTCCATTCGGCGCCATTGAAACCAGCCATTGATTGCAGCTTGATTCCACTAGATCAGGACCGCATTCGGGGAAATCCGGAAAAATTCGCACGCAGTCTTTGATGCCGGCAACCCCGAGCGACAAGGTCTCGCGGCAACGCGGAGATCACGGACGGTGTCGTCGTCGACGTGGGTCTCGGAGAGGTCCAGTGTTTCCAATTGCCGGAGCCCAATCAGGTCGATCGCTCCGCCTCCGGTGATTTTCGACTTGCTCGACTGAGATAACGCACGAGGTTAGCTCGCCAGTATTCCAGGCTGCATTGGTGACTGCGCCGCTCAGATCAAGGTGTGTCAGTTCCGAGAACTCACGAACCAATACACCCTTCGTCCGTGATCGGCGTGTTTGCCAACGTCAACCGACGCAGATCGCCCGCAAGCGCAGACTCTTGATGGTTTCATCATTGATTTGTTGGCTGTCCGTGAAATCAATCTCGACGATCGCCCGGTCGCTGCCGCCTAATGAACTCAACGTGGCCTGGTCCACATCCTCGCCAGGCGTCTGTCCCCAACCATCCAGGGGCATGGTCAACGTCCACAGAACGCTCGAGAACAAAATACCGCGGGCGCAATTACGAACGGGGCTGAACGGAGTGTGTCATGGGATATCCTTTATTCGTCGCTAACCGATCGCCAAATAGCCTAATGGCCCACACTTGGCCGAAACGATCACCTTTGGAGTGCTCCGCCTCGTCGGAGCTTTCGCTCGGACACGAAAAGCTCGGGAACAGCCATCTACGAAAAAAGCGGTGACAAGGCACTCACCCAAAGCTCGCGGCGCGCCCGTGACGAAGTGGTGCTACTCAAAAAACGGAGCACGTCATGAAACTCACTGCCCTGCCGATCGTTTCACGCTGCTCGATTCGGGGGTAAGTTGTGGTTTTCGTCCCCGAGCGTTCGCGACCACCATGAAAGCCTGGAAGGTGACCTTGTTTCAGCATAATCCGCCAGCTTTTTCAACCATCCGAGGATACCTTGTATCGTACAGAGACAACCAGCACGGGAACTGAATGACGGCGTCGATCAGCGAATCGTCGACGTGGGTGTCGTGAACGTACAAAGTCCTTGGCAATGTCCGCGCGGAAGTCCCTAGCGAGCCGTCGCGGTCGATTCGGGTCGAGGATAGGTTGAGTCGTCAATCGGGTTTAAACCTCAGATTGTCCACACCACGATTGTCAATTGGGTGCGGCGACAACAATTCCGTCAACGACGGCACGCTCGTAAATACTTGCCGTGTCGTTGTTCAGATTCGTGGACCACAATGACAGTGATTTAGACTCTCACATTTGGACATGTAGATCAGCCCTCGCCCAGTGACGGCGGTTCGAGACAGATCGAGGGTTTGCAAGTTCGGTAGGGTTCCGAGATGTACGAAACAAGTGTCGGTCACGGTACAGCCGGGAGCTTGACGGACTCGAACTTTGGGTAATTCTCCATTGAAAAAGCGACCGTCCGACATGGGACAATCGACAAGCTCAATCCGCAGGCGATCGGCCGGGAAGACCTCTAGCATCAGGATGGAATTTGTATTTAGGGGGCCGGCCCGGATAGTGATCGCATTGCCAAACACTTTAATCTCCGCCCATCTCACGGACAGCCTTAACACTTGGTGGCTCATTTTCATCTTGAGAAAACGCCGGACGCAATAATAGAAAATAGTAAACAACACAGCATTGTCCGCGGCATTGTAGCACCTATCAATACTTTCACTATGAGGATTTGAGGCAACCAGAGGGACGGGCATGGATATTGTTTAACGCCTTTCGCAGCCGTGCTCACAAGAAAGCTGCGTCAGTGGCCATTTGAACGACGGCGTTAACATGTCGAGGCTAAACCAGTTCTTGGGAGATCCGTATTGCGGCATCGCCAAGGCAACGGTGAAATTCCATCATGGGTTGCGGGGAGTCTCGTTCATAAAAACTGATCGGCCGTGGCGACCTTTCCCTTCTGTTTTATCTCGGAGGTCAGTTGCCACCGACGCTGTCTACTGTCCGCCCCACTCCGTGTATTAAGTTGCGGGAGATGCCCACGCTCAACGTAGCCCGCAGTCTTTGAGCCCGGCCGAAGTGACCTTCGTGTCGTACATGCAAATCGGGCGTTGGAAAATGACCATCGCGTCATCAACTGTCATCGACATGCGTGCCGTGGAGACATACAACTGTCACATTCGGGACCGCCTCGCGAGATTTCCCAGCGAGCCATCACGGTCGATTCGAGTCGAGGACAAGTCCAAACTGGTCAATCAGGTATTGTCGTAGGCATCCACGCCCCGATTATCAATTGCCGTGGCGGAAATATCAACTCGTGCAAGTTTGGCACGGCGCGTAAGTATTGACGTGTCATTCTCAGGTTGGTCGATCGCAATCGAAGTGACTGCAATGTGGACAGTCGCACAATGGATCAGTCCCCGCCCCGTGACGCAGTGTGAGACAGATCCAGCGCACGCAGATGAACCACCTTCCCGAGATATTCAATCCGCGGTCAGAACAGGCTGCCCGTTGGGGATGTGGTCGACGTTTGGTGCAATATCTTGCCATGGGAACACCTGTGAGTCGCTAACATTAACGCCGTGGAAGTCGATCCCTCGAAGTCCCAATGCCCGACTTGTCAAGCATCCGTTTATGCGATTGGATCAATCGGCTTTTTCGTGACGAGTCGCACGTGATCTTTGGTGTTGTCAAACTTCGCCGGTTCGCGTACAGCGATTAGAAAGTCCGACTTACGACTCCGGTCTTGCCGGAAAGCTGGGCGTCGCAACTCAAAAACACAGGACGTGGATTGTTAAGAGGCGGCTCATGGCTTGCTTTCGAGTGTGCGAAAAAGTGTAACCGTAGGTAATCTCAGCAGTCGCGTCCACATTACCAATGTGGACGACTGTGAGACTGGAAGACAGGAAAGCGGCACGCGTCTAGTCGTCGTTTTGATCGTATAGTTATCAAGCTTGGAACGAGCATCACCTGCACATTTGCGGTATTGCCTCCCAGGGAAGAGCGAAGTGAAGACGTTCATCAAATCTTCTTTTGCATCATTTGTAACTTGCAAGTACGCGAAAGTGTTCACAAGACCGTCTTGTCTAAGGTACTTGGATTCATTGTGATTGGCGTAAATCGTCTTCCTCGGTTGCTTCGGCTTATCCTCATGACTGCGTTGGGCAGGGGCAGTCATTCCCACGGGCAAGGTGATATAACCTCAAAGACAGCATCATCGCCTCGACTGACCCCGACTGCTGAACCCGTTCGTTTGGGAAGACATATACCGTCTTAACCAGGAATATTGGATGCCAATCGAACATTCGCCGTTGGTTCGGTCTCGAATTGAAGGAAGTTAAGCAGGATCGTCGCGGTGGCGGTGGCGATGCCGTCGAAGACTTGAAACACGAAGCTGTCGCCTACGAAGGCGTGGTTGGTTCGGGTGAACGCGCGGTCGATGGATCAATACGGCGCGCCGAGGCTGCCTAGCCTGGGCCGGTTACCGTGAGTAGGTGAGCACGCGTCCATCATAGCCCAACATTGCCGGTGATGATTTCGCCAGCGCCGGTCACACTGCCGTCGTAGGCGATCGGCGGGTCGTTGGTAACGTCAATCGCAATGGTGGCGGTCGCCGCGTCAGTCCGTCACTTACTGTACACAATGGAACGGACCCGACGCAACCGGATCGGCGTGTAGTTAAACGTCCGGTGACGGTCCATCGTCGCCACCTCCTCAAGTGCCCAACGTATCAGAGATCACGTTGCATGTCAAGGCATCGCCTTAGCTGAATACACTCGAGAGGTGGACCGTCTGGATCGAATGACCAGCACGATGCTGTCACGTCCGTGACTGCCCGCTTTGGCGAACAGCTTCGCCGAGCAGCCCCTGTTCGGATTGCGAGTACACTGATGGAAAATCAGTTTTGCAAGTAAATTTAAGAAAGGTCGGCAATAAAAGCATTGTCGAAGCACCACCGGTTGACTAGCTCCGCAAGCAACTGGCAGGAATTCGGTGGCCTCGACGGTTGGGCGGGGCGTTTGCTACCATGCCGGATTCGATTTTTTCGCTCTGTTTCGGTTGAATTCGCCGTCGCCCGTGAGATTGCCGTCGTGATTCTGATTTTGAAACCCGATGTGTCGGATGAACAGGTCCAACATGTGCTTGAGCGCGCTGAGTCGCTGGGCCTGAAGGCTCATTTGAGCCGTGGCACGTACCGGACCATTGTGGGGCTGATCGGCGACGAGACGACGTTGCAATCGGCTTCGCTAAAAGCCATTCCCGGCGTGTTGGACGTGGTGCCGATCATGCCGCCCTATAAATTGGCCAGTTTAGAAGCTCATCCTCAACCCAGCGTGATCGACGTCGCGGGTGTGAAAATCGGCGGCTCGAATCTGGCGATGATCGCCGGACCGTGTGCCGTGGAGGAGCCGGACCGAATGCGGCGGATTGCGGCGGCGGTGAAGGCCGCGGGGGCTAACATTTTTCGCGGCGGCGCCTTCAAGCCGCGCACGAGCCCTTATGCGTTTCAAGGGTTAGGCGAAGAGGGCCTGAAGCTGTTGCGGGCTATCGGCGACGAATTCGGGATGCCGATTGTGACCGAAGTGATGGACCCACGGTTGGTCGATCTGGTGGCCAAGTACGCCGACATGATTCAGATCGGCGCTCGCAATATGCAAAACTTCACGCTGTTGACCGAAGTCGGTCGGGCGAACAAACCCGTGCTGCTGAAGCGCGGGATGAGCGCCACGGTGACCGACCTGCTGATGAGCGCCGAGTACGTGCTTTCGCAGGGCAACACGAACGTGGTGTTGTGCGAGCGCGGCGTGAAGGGCTTCGACAACGCGACTCGCAATCTCTATGACGTGGCCGCCGTGCCGTTGGTTAAGGGACTTTCGCATTTGCCGATCATTGTCGATCCGAGTCACGCGACTGGCCGGCCGGATTTAATTCCGCCTTGTGCCTTGGCGGGCGTGGCGGCCGGCGCGGACGGCGTGCATATCGAAGTGCATGATTGTCCGGAGGTAGCCAAGTCAGACGGTCAACAGGCTTTGCTGCCGGCCCAATACGCGGAGGTCGCCGAGCAGATTCGTCGGATGGCGGCGTTGTTTGGCAAACAGATTTCCCCGCTTCCCGAAGGAGTTGCCTCGTGAGACGCACGTTTATTGCCGGTAATTGGAAGATGAATTTGTCGCGAGCCGAAGGGATCGCGTTGGTGAAAGCTCTGGCCGCCGAGCTGGGTTCGTCCAGCGACGTGGAAGTGGCCGTTTGTCCGCCGGCGGTGTATCTGTCGGCGATCCGCGAGACGTTGGGCGAGTCGTCGGCGATTGGGCTGGGCGCGCAGAACATGTATCACGAAGGCAACGGCGCCTACACGGGCGAAGTGAGCGCGGCGATGCTGTTGGACGTCGGTTGCCAGTACGTGATTCTGGGGCACAGCGAGCGTCGGCAATTGCTGGACGAGACGAACGCGGATGTCAGTCGTAAGACGCTGGCTGCGTTGGCCGCTGGGTTGACGCCGATCGTTTGCGTCGGGGAAACGCTCGAGGAACGCGAGTCGGGAAAGACGTTCGATGTGGTCCGCAGCCAAACGCTGGGGTCGCTGGCAGGTGTTTCCAACGAGCAGGCTTCGCGAGTTGTGATTGCTTACGAGCCCGTCTGGGCGATTGGCACGGGCAAAGTGGCGACACCGGAACAGGCCGAAGAGGTTCACGCCGACCTTCGCCGATTGCTGGAAAGTCGATACAATGCCGACATCGCTGGTCAGATTCGCATTCAATACGGCGGCAGTGTAAAGCCCGACAACGCCGCTGAACTGCTGCATAAGCCCAATATCGACGGCGCGTTGGTCGGCGGAGCTTCGCTCAAGTCCGACAGTTTCCTCGGCATTATTCGCGGAGCGTAGATTCCGCTTTTGGCCGAGGACGCGGCGTTTGCCGACGCTGCCGTTTTACCGCTCAATGTTGTTCATCCCGAAGGGAGTCTCCCGATGCTGTTGTTCGCCGCGTTTTCGCAGTATTTATTTGGCATCTTGCTGTCGGTGTCGTCCGTCTTCTTGATCTTGCTGGTACTGATTCAGCGAGGTCGTGGCGGCGGCTTGACTGGGGCGCTTGGCGGCATGGGAGGTCAGAGTGCGTTTGGCACCAAGGCCGGTGACTTGTTCACGCGCATCACGGTCGGCGTGGCTGGCATTTGGTTTCTGCTGTGCATTGCGGCCATCGCCAGCTTGAATTCCGGGAGTGGTGGAAAGCTTGGCCCGGCCACGACGCAAATCAGCACGCCGAGCACGAGCGAAGATTCCCAAAAGGGTGCGGATGGGGCCGGCGCGGGTGGCGCCACGGATGATGCGGATGGCTCCGCGACGGACGAGGGTGCGACCGGCGAGAGCGCGACGACCGGCGGCGATGGCGCTGGTGCGGCCGACACCGGTTCGAGCGACAGCAGCGCGAGCGAAGGCGATGCGGCCGGCGGCGCCGCCGCGACTAGTGATACGTCAGCGGATGAGTCGGGGGCGTCGAGCGAGTAGGTTTGCGACGGCGCTTCCTGGTGGGAAGACCGAGCAACGCAGAGGTTTTCGCTGGGCGGGTGTTCGTCACTCGCCTTGTTTCGTTTAACTTTCCGACAGGAGTGCCGTAGCCATGCTGTTGAGTATGACGGGTCATGGCGAGGCGCATGTTGATCGCGACAACGTGCATGTGAGCGTCGAGTTGCGGTCGGTCAATAATCGCTATTTCAAGCTGAATTTGCGAATCAGCGATGGGTACAACGGCCTGGAATCGCGGATCGAATCGCTGGTGCGTCGCTATGTGCATCGGGGCTCGGTGAATGCGAACGTGCGGATCGTACGCGACGCCACGCCGGACGATTATCACTTGAATCTGACGGTGTTGAAGAGTTATCGCAAACAGCTCGAATCGTTGTGCGACGAGTTGCATCTGCCCGAGTTGGTTCATGTGAATGCTCTGTTGTCGTTGCCCGGCGTAGTCAGCGAACGAGTCGGCGCCGCGGCGGACGCCGACGAAGATTGGTCGATCGTCGAAGCCGCGGTGACTCAAGCGGCGGAGCGGCTGGCGGAGATGCGGGCGGAAGAGGGCCGCGCGATGCAGTTCGACTTTGAGCGCAACGCGGCGACGATCACGACCGAACTTGGCGAAGTGGAATCGCGAGCGCCGCTGGTCGTGGAGAATTATCGCACGCGGTTGACGGAACGGCTGAACAAACTGTTGGCCGAATACGACGTGCGGGTCGAGCCGGCGGATGTGGTGCGCGAAGTTGGACTGTTCGCCGAACGCTCCGACATTTCGGAAGAGATCGTGCGATTGCGAAGCCATTTGGAGCAATTCGCCGCGTTCATCGAGCAAGCCGAGAGCAACGGGCGGAAGTTGGAGTTCTTGATTCAGGAAATGTTTCGCGAGGCGAACACGATCGGCTCGAAGTCGAACGACGCTCGGATTGCCCAGCACGTGGTTGAAATCAAGACGGCCGTCGAGCGGATGCGCGAGATGGTACAGAACGTGGAATGAGGCGGTCGTTGGGAGCGAAAATGGAAACGACGGCCGGCACGCGACCCGGAAAGCTTGTGATTATTTCCGGCCCATCGGGGGCAGGAAAGTCGACCGTCGTGCGCCGCTTGCTGGACGAGTGTCCGGCGCCGATCGAGTTGAGTGTCTCCGCCACGACGCGAGCGCCTCGACCGGGCGAACAAGACGGCGTGGAATACTTCTTTCTTTCGCACGAGGAGTTCGCTCGGCGCAGGGCCGAGGGCGGTTTTCTGGAGTGCAAAGAGGTTTTCGGCCAAGGCAACTGGTACGGGACGCCACGCTGTGCCGTGACCGCTGGCTTGCAAGCGGGAAAGTGGGTAGTTTTAGAAATCGATGTACAAGGCATGGCGGCCGTGGTCGAACAAATGCCGGATGCGATCACGATCTTCGTGCATCCTGGTTCGGCCGAGGAGCTGGAACGCCGCCTGCGTGGACGAGGCACCGAGTCCGCGGCGTCGCTGGAACGTCGCCTGGAAGTTGCCAAGCACGAGATGGCGTGCCTTGACCGTTATCAATACCAAGTCATTAACGATACCGTGGACCGAGCCGTCCGCGAGATTTGCGAAATTCTCATCCGAAACGGAGCCCAAACGCATGCTTGAGGAACTCAAGAACGAAGAAATCGTCAACAAAGTTGGCGGTCGGTTCAAGTTGAGCACATTGATGCAGAAACGCCTGGTGCAATTGAATCAAGGCAGTCGGGCGTTGGTGGACGTGCCGGCGCACGACAAGATGCAGATCGTGATCCAAGAGATTTTGCAGGATAAGATCTTCCTCGACACGTCCAATGAAGTTCGCATCACGGGCGACAGCCACAGCGGCGAATCCGTCGAGCTTGATTTCGACCTATGAACGGGCGCGAAGTGCTGATTGGCGTGACGGGCGGCGTGGCGGCTTATAAGTCGGCCGCGTTGGTCAGCCAATTGGTACAAGCCGGCGCTGGCGTACAGGTCGTAATGACTTCGGCCGCCGAACAATTCATCGGCGCGGCGACCTTTGCCGCGCTGACCGGCCGTCCCGTGGCTCGACATGTGTTCGACGGCGCGCGGCATCCGCTGGGGGCTCATATCGAACTGGCGCAGCGGGCCGAGTTGCTGTGTGTCGCGCCCGCCACGGCGGACTTTTTGGCTCACGCGGCTCAAGGTTTGGCCGACGATCTACTCAGCACGTTGTATCTGTGCTTTACGGGGCCCGTGCTGTTCGCGCCCGCGATGAATTGCGAGATGTGGGAGAAGCCGGCCATGCAACGCAACGTGCGCCAGTTGGAGCAAGACGGCGTGCGCATGATCGGCCCCGACGAAGGTTGGCTGAGTTGCCGACGATTGGGTCGCGGCCGCATGTCGTCGCCGGAAACGATCGCCGCCGCAATTCAGGACACGCTGGCGACGCGCGTCGTTTGAGGTTTTAGGCCGAGGCGAGCCGTTCGACGGTTTCGACCACTTCCTGAAAACCGGCCGCGTCGAACGGTTTGCTCAGGTAAGCGTCGGCTTGCAGATGGTTTGCTCGTTCCAAGTCTTCTTCGAGAACCGAAGCCGTCAGAATCACGACGGGCAGTTCGCTCAGCCGCGGGTCGGTCTTGATCGCTCGCAGCACTTCAAACCCGCCGAGCTTGGGCAGATTCAGGTCCAGCAGCACCAGCTTGGGACGTTGTTCCGGCGATTCATCACGCAAGGTTTCCAGCGCGGCGTTCCCGTCGCGAACCAACTGCACCTCGAAACCGCGGCGGCTTTTGCGGAGATAGTAGGAGAGCACTTCGGCGTCGGTTGCGCTGTCTTCGACGACCAACAGTTTCGCGGGTGTTTCTGACATATCTCGGGTCCGTATGCGGCATGACTCTGTCCCGCGTTCCTTTATCGTGCAATATCCTGGCGGCGTCAATTTGCGGCAAGGCGGCTGGCGGCGCGGCGACCTCGGCAACTGGCCGGTGCGTGGCGGGCTGAGTACGATGGCCCGTTTGCGTTGGCCCCTTTCGTCTTGTTAGGACACACGCTTGACTGCTCGGGCGATACAGCTTCGCGGCGTCGAGGTTCACAACCTTCGACACGTCGATTTGGATATTCCGCATCGCAAGCTGGTCGTATTTTGCGGGGTCAGCGGCAGCGGCAAGTCGAGTTTGGCGCTGGATACTTTGTACGCCGAAGGCCAACGTCGCTATATCGAAAGTTTCTCGGCTTACACGCGGCAGTTTCTCGAACGGTTGGAGAAACCCGCCGCGGAACGGATCGATGGCATCCCGCCCGCCGTCGCCGTGACTCGACAAAACAACACGCGAGGCAACCGCGCGACGGTCGCCACGGCCGCCGAGATCGCTGACTACTTGAGGTTGTTGTTCGCCAAGGTCGGACAAACATTCTGTCCAGGATGCGGCCAAGAGATTCGACGCGATTCGCCGCAAACGGTTGCTGGCCAGTTGCAGGAGTTGCCTGAGGGCTCGCGATTCATGTTGGCGTTTCCTCGCACCGTGGCAAGCGACGAGTCGCTGGAAGAGACGGTGGCCGGGCTGCGCGAAGAGGGCTTTGTGCGGATTGTCTGGGACGGACGCACGCGGAATCTCAGCACCGATTCGCTGGCCGAACCTGAGTCGGCTGGAAAAGGCGACGCGCAGCGGACTCTGTATGTGGTGCTGGATCGCTTGGCCGCCGGCAAGGTTGCCGATCAGCGGCTGCGCGATTCGGTGGAAACGGCGATGAACCGTGGCGGCGGGCGCATCGTGGTGTTCGTCGAAGCCGCGGGCGATTCTGTGGTGACGGAGGCCCCCGTTTCGGCCGACACACATGAGATCGACGACCGCCCGTGGCGAATGTTGCGATTCAGCAATCGGCGGCGTTGTGAATCATGCGAACTGGATTTGCCCGAGCCCGATCCGCGCCTGTTCAGCTTCAACAGTCCGCTGGGCGCTTGTCCGACGTGCGAAGGTTTCGGCAACGTCGTCGACATGGACATGAATCTGATCGTGCCCGACCGTACGAAGTCGCTGGCTGGTGGCGCGATCGCGCCGTGGACCACGCCCGCCTATTCCCACGAGCTAGACGAACTGTTGGCCCTCGCGCCTGACTATAAAATCCCAGTCGACGTGCCGTTCTCCGAGTTGTCGGATGAACAAGTGCGGCTGATTCGCGAGGGCGTTCCCGAACGTGATTTCGGCGGCTTGCAGGGATTCATGGCGTGGCTCGAGCGACGCAAATACAAGATGCATCTGCGCGTGTTCCTCAGTCGCTGGCGCAGCTATCGGCTCTGCCCGGTATGCGACGGAGCGCGGCTGAAGCCGGCCGCTTTGGCGACGCGCGTGGGCGATCGCAACATCGCCGATGTCTGCCGCATGAAGGTGGCCACGGCCCGCGAGTGGCTCGAATCGCTTTCGCTGACCGACGATCAACGCGCGATCGGCCGCGTGATGATCGAGCAAGTTGGCGCGCGGCTCCGTTATCTGCAATCGGTCGGGCTCGACTATCTCACGCTGGACCGGACGCTGCGAACTTTGAGCGGCGGCGAAGCGCAGCGCGTGTCGCTCACCACGGCGCTCGGCTCGAGCTTGGTCCAGATGCTGTATGTGCTGGACGAACCGTCGGTCGGTTTGCATCCGAGCGACGTGAGCCGGCTGGTGTCGGTTGTCGAGCGGCTGCGCGATCGCGGCAATACGGTCGTCGTGGTCGAGCACGAAGAGGCGTTCATTCGCTCGGCGGATCGTCTGATCGAGATCGGACCGGGCGCTGGACAAAACGGAGGCCGCGTGGTTTACGAGGGATTACCGGATGGAATCACGACGGCGGAAGGAAGCGTCACGGGCGATTTTCTCGCCGGCCGCCGCGGAGTGGCGTTGCCTGCCTCGCGGCGTCGGCCGGATCACGGCTGGCTGCGGCTCTCGGGCGCTCGCGGCAACAACTTGCAAAACGTCACCGTCGAGTTTCCGCTGGGCGTGCTTTGCCTGGTGACCGGCGTCAGTGGCGCGGGAAAGAGCACGCTGATTCAAGACACGCTGTACCCCGCGATCTGCCAACGAAAACGCCAAGACGCCGAAGCTCCCGCGCCGTTTGACGAGATCGTCGGCGACGGGCAGATCGACGAGGTGGTGATGATCGACCAAAGCCCGATCGGACGTTCGCCCCGATCCAATCCGGTGACTTATATCAAGGCGTTTGATCCGATTCGCGCCGTGTTCGCGGATACGTTGGAAGCTCGCACGCATAACTACAAACCGAGTCACTTCAGCTTCAACGTCGATGGCGGCCGCTGCAATGTTTGCCAAGGCGATGGCTACATCGAGATCGACATGCAGTTTCTTGCCGACGTCTACATGAAGTGCGGTCAGTGCGGCGGACGGCGATATCGCAAGGAGATTCTGGACGTTAAGTATCGCGGGCTGAGCATCGCCGATGTGTTGGAGATGACCGTCCGCGAGGCGTTTTCGTTTTTCCGCGGTCAGCCCAAAGTGCAAGCTCGGCTGAAGCGACTGTTGGACGTGGGGCTCGACTATTTGCGACTTGGACAACCGGCCAACACGCTCTCGGCCGGTGAAGCGCAGCGATTGAAGCTGGCGGCTTATCTGTCCGACGCCAAGCGAAACCGGACGCTTTTCATTCTGGACGAACCGACGACGGGCCTGCATTTCGCCGATGTCGTGCAGTTGCTGGATTGCTTCGACGCGTTGCTGAACGTCGGCCATTCGCTGATCGTGGTCGAGCACAATGTGCAATTGATGCGAGCCGCCGACTACATCGTTGACCTAGGACCTGGCGCGGCCGAAGCTGGCGGGCAAGTCGTGGTGCAAGGAACGCCGGAACACATCGCTCGGTGCAAGGAATCCGTGACCGGCAAGTATTTGCGGGATGTCTTGTCCGATTGAATCGGGAAAGAGGTCGCGTCAACGAGTGAGCGCGGGACTCGGCTCGTCACGCATCGCATGCCGTGGCGTGACGTGCCAATCGCAAGCGAGCTTCGTCGTCCGCCGAGTTCGCCGCCGCTTCGCGCATCGCTTCGCCCGAAAGCCGCCGGAAGCGAGCTTGTTGCCAGCGAGCGTAGGGATAGCCGACGCGCGTGAGCCAATGCGCCGGCCGCGAAAAGGCCGAGAGGTCATACCACACCGAGTCATCCGCGTGACGCCATTCCACGGCGAATCGTTCTTCGCCGCATTCCACGTGATCGGGCAACGTTCCGTAAGCGAAGCCGAACTCGCGGCCGTCGGGCGTCTCGTCGTCCAGCGTGTACACAATGCGACAGGGGCTGAGCGCCCAAACCGGGCCGGCGCGAAACAACACGCCCACGATCGTACCTTCGTCGATCGGCCGATCGGGCCAGCAGATTTCGGCCATCGTGCGAGGAAACATCTGCCAGCGTCGGATCGCTTCGCAAGCTCGACGCCAGCAGTCTTCGCCTTGCCCCAGCCGCACTCGATGATGGTCGAACTGGAAACCACGCGGCGGTTCCTGGCGTGTCTCTCCGACTTCGCGATAAGAAAACGGCTCGTCGGCCTGACGAATCAAGTACTCGATGATCCGATCTTCGGCTGGCTTGATGAAAGTGATCACGGCAAGTTTCCTCAGCATGCGAAGGCATCGAGCTACGAAGGTTGGCCGCGGCTCGGGGTAGGTTTCCCAAACTCGCGGCTCGGCGCAGGTCTCCCGACCTCGCCGAAACCGCCGACCGCAGGTCTCCTCGCACGCCAGGAGACCTGCGGTCAAAAGCGTGCGTGGTCGGGAGACCAGCGACTGCGTGGTCTTGAGACCAGGAAGCCTGCGGTCGCCCCGTTGGTCGACGGACACCTGCGCGCAGCCGTCACACTTGCGGACACCAAGCACACTTGCGGGCGAACGTAGCTACGGGCAATCGTTATTTCCGAGATGCTAACCGGGCGTCTGCCCGTCGATTAACTCGCGATAAAGCTCGGCATGTCGTTCGACCATGCGTCCAACCGTAAAGTGCTCCAGCATCCGCCGCCGAGACACCTCGCCCATTCGAGCCGCCGTTTCAGGTTCGTTCAGTAGTTGATTGATTCGCCGAGCCAACAACGCTCGATCGCCCAGCGGGACGAGGAATCCTGTCTCCTCTGGCACGACAAGATCGCGATTGCCCGGAATGTCGCTGGCGACCGCGGGCACGCCAGCCAACATCGCTTCCATCAGGGCGTTCGATTGACCTTCGTATCCGCTGGTCAAACAGAACACGTCGAAGTGCGGCAACAACCGAGCCACATCATTCCGCTGGCCGAGGAAGAACACACGACCGTGCGAGCCGACTTGATCGACATAACGCTGCAGCCGCCAATGCTGCGGGCCGTCGCCAATAATCAGTGTAAAGGTGTCGTCGCGCACGACGCGCAGCAACTCGCTGGCCCAAATCAGATCTTTGTATCGCTTCTGCGGCCAAAGACGCCCGACCGCGCCAATCAGCCGCGCGTCGGCGGGCAAATCCAACTCGGCCAGCAACGCTTCGCGGCTCACGGGTTCGGCCGGCGGTCGCTGTTCGATCCCGTTCGGAATCACGACGAACTTCTCGGCCGGCAAGCCATGTTGCGTGTAGAAGTCGACGACGCCCGAGCTGTTCGTGGCGATCCGATCCGTTCGCTTGGCGAGATGCCTGTCGATGGCGAACTCATAACCGGCCTTCCAGCGATCCACGCACCGCTCGCCCGCCACGATCCGAGGAACTCCGGCCGCCAACGCCGCCTGACGACCGTAGCTGTTGGCCGCGAAAATCCACGTGTGAACCAAGTCGGGTTGGAGCCGAGTGATCTCGCGCTTCAGTCGCCAATACGCGCCCGGATCGATCTTCCACGACTTGTTGATGAACGACACGGGCACGTCGGCGTTGCGCAGATCGGCTTCGCGCGGACCGGTTCGCGTGAGCACGCAGACATGCGTCTCGAATTCGTTGCGCGGCAACCCGGCGGCCAACAAGCAAAGCTGCTTTTCGGCGCCGCCATTGTCGAGCGTCGGGATGATTTGCAGAATCCGTTTCATGGCAGCGGCGACTTTAGCAGACTCTCGAACAAAGCCAAATGCTGCTCCGCCGAACGATCGAGCGTGAATTCGGACGCCGCGATGCAAGCCGCCGCCGAGTAATCGGCTCGCAGCGCGACGTTGTCCGCCAGTCGCAACATGGCTTCCGCCCAAGCCGCGGCGTCGCGCGTGGAAACCAGCTCGCCACCGCCGTCGGACAACAACTCGCGATGCCCGGCCACGTCACTGGCCAAGATCGGCAATCCCGCGGCCAACGCGCGGCGGATCGTGGGCGACGCGTCGGCGGCTCGCGCCGGACACAGCAGCACGTCGGCTGCTTCAAAGAAATCATCCACGTCGTCGAACGAACCCGGCATGAACGTCTGCTGACGCAAGCCCGCTTCCTTAACTCGCTGGAACAGCATGCTGCGTTCGGGGCCGTCGCCCACGAACCACAGCCACGCTCGCGGCCAACGCTGGGCCACGTGCTGCCAAGCTCGCAACAACGTCGTCAGATTGTTTGCCCGATGCAATCGCCCCACGTACAAGAACACGGGGTCATCGTGATTCGTCAGCAAATCCGAACACGCTTCGCTGACGGACTGGCGAGCCGCCTGTTTGCGATTGCGACGGACGGCCGACGCATCATGAGCCTCCGTCTCGTTCGGCGCATACCAGGAGTGGTTGGGCGGCGCGGCGCCGGCCGGCAAGCAACGGACCCGCGACTCGGGCGCCCCGAGCTCTAATAGTTCGTTTCGCACGACGTCGCTGCCCACGGCAATCGCGGAAGCCGCAAACACGCGGCGCCGAATCCGGCCACCAAAGGTCGAGCTGCCCAGCCAAGCGGCGTCGCCCATTTCGCCCGCGCCTTCCGCTCGCACGACAATCGGCAATCCGCTACTGCCCAACGCTCCGATTGCGGCGTAAGCATCCAGCCTCAGCCGCGAAACTAGCACCGCGTCGAACTGATCGCGGTGCTCGCGCAGCCAGCGTGCCAACCGCCGCATATACAACAACGTGCCCCAGCCGCCTGGCGAAGTATGCGGCACGCGAACCAACGGCACTTCGCGATACACGGCTTGTGTCGGCCAGTTCGATTTCCACTGAGCCGTCACGACGGTCGGCCGAGCTCCTAGTTCGCGCATGGCGCCAACAAATCGCCTAGCCACAATTCCGGTTCGTCCGCGTGCGGCAGAATCGGCGACTCACGACGGCCAATCGCAAACCGCTCATGGCGGCGAATCCGTCAAATCCTCGGGCTCGAGTGCGGCCACGAAAGGCAGGTTGCGATACTCGTCCTGGTAGTCGAGCCCATAGCCGACCACGAATTCGTCGGGAATCTCAAAGCCGACGAAATCAGGGCAGGTTGACTTCCTGCCGGCCGAGCTTTCGCAACAACACGGCTGTACGGACCGAGACGGGTTCCAACCGCCGGATCAACACCATCTCGCACAACGTCTGGCCGGTATCGAAAATATCGTCGACCAACAGCACGTCGCGAGCGCGGATATCGGGCATCATCTCGGCGTTGATCGTCAACCGCCCGCTAGTCGTTCCGCCGCGATAGCTGCTGGCTTGGACCACGCCCACCCGCAGTGGCATGTCCAACAACCGAATCAGATCGGCCAACAGCACGACGCTGCCCGTCATGATGCCGATGATCGTCAGCGGCTCGGCGCCATAACAATCGCGAATCTGGGCGGCCATGCGGTGCACGCCGTCGCGCAACGAATCAGTATCCAACAGAGTTTTCACGGGCAGAGCGCGACGCAAGAGTTCGGGGCAACCGACGCGGGACGGACCCCCGCGGTCGGAGAAGCGGCCATTGTAGGAAGTGCCCGCCGCCGCGTGTAGCGGCGAGTAACCGGCGGCCTCGTCCCTTAAAACCGGCACGCGCGGTGCCACGCGAAAATCCCGCAATCTCGACATAATCGCGCCGCGCGGAAATTCTGATTCAATGCAACCATCCGCGCTTTCCGATACTACCGCTACGGGCAAGCTCGGCTACGCCCGACCCGCAACCGATCCATTGAAGAACGATTCTGAAATCCAAGCATTGGTGGCGAACGCCTGGCGTCAAAGTTCGTCGGAAGCCACAGGGAGATGACCCAATGAAATGCAATTACGTCGGCAAGCTAGCAGCCACGCTGCTGGGCGGAGCCATGCTGATGTGCGGTGCGTCGACCAGCCACGCACAAGTGAGCCGCAGTCTGGACGACAGCTTCTCGGCCGGAGCAAGTGGTCGAATCAGCGACGAGTCCACGATTCGGCCTACTTCCTACCTGGACGAGACAGCGGCCAGTGGCGGCAGCGCGAGCGGTTCGTCCGCGGCTGCTTCTAGCTCGGCTAGCCGATACGTGCCCAGCAGCTACACGCCCAGCAATCGTAACTACGCACGCGGCGAGTATCTGCAATGGTGGATTCAAGGCAACAGTACTCCGCCGCTGGTCACCAAAAGCACGCCGGGCACGGCGCGAGCCAATGCGGGCGTGTTGGGGTTGAACAGCACCACCGTGCTGGTCGGCGGCGATGCGTTGGACGACGGACTGCGTTTCGGCGGTCGTTTGACACTGGGCCACTGGTTCGACGATGGCCAAATGACCGGCATCGAGTTCTCGCTCATGGGGCTCGGCGGTGATGACACGAACATCAACTTCGCCTCGAACGGCGCGCCGATTCTGGCTCGTCCGTTCTTCAACCAGAATTTGAACCAGCAGGACGCCCAGCTCGCCGCCTTCCCCGGTGTCGTCACGGCCGACCAGCTTTCCGTGATGACCGACAGCGAGTTCTACTCGGCGAACATTTTGCTGCGTCACAACTGGCGAACCGGCAGCCACGGCCACATCGATCTGATCGGCGGCTACCGTTACGCTCGGTTTGGCGAAGGTCTGCTCATCACCGAGGATTTGACCGTCGTGGATCCCGGAGCCGGCGTCCCCGTGGGAACCACGTTCGATATCCAAGATCGTTTCGACGCCTCGACCGATTTCCACGGCGGCGAAATCGGAATGATCACCGAGTTTTATCACGGCCCCGTGTCGTTCTCGTTCCTGACAAAGCTGGCGATTGGCGGAGTCCGCCAGCGCGTGGTGATCGACGGCTCGACCACCGTCACGCAACCAAACACACCGCCGGTCACGACCGATGCCGGTTTGCTGGCCCTGCCGAGCAACTCGGGCACGTTCACCAACAACGAATTCGCTTTGTTGCCCGAACTGAACGCAACGGCCACCTACCAAGTTTCGTCATGCTTGGCGATCACGCTCGGCTACAACCTGCTGTACCTCACCGAAGCCGTGCGAACCGGCGATCAAATCGACACCACGCTGGACCTGACGCAGATTCCGCCGAACGGAGCCGCCGTCGGCCCGCTGACTCGCCCCATCGCCAACATCCAGTCCACCTCGCTGTGGGCCCAAGGCATCAGCGTCGGCGCGGAACTCTCGTTCTAAGATCAACGCAAGATCAGTCCGATTCAAACGCACGGCCAGCGCCAGTCGCTGGCCGTCGGCGTTTCTTGGGCGAGTGACCGGCAACTCTTTAGGTCGAGTCGCGCGAGTTCGACGTTACTCTGGCCTAACTTGGCGGGGCGAATGCATTGCCGCCGACCTTTCCCACGCATGATGGACAGAACCCGAACGATCCGCGATGTTATCCTATTCGCGCCCGTCACCTTTCATCACGCGTCCATTCGCCAACTGTCGTCCATGCCTTACCTTCCCCTATTCGTCGACGAATATCTTTACGCTCATTGGTCCGAGCAACTCGATCAATTCCTGCGCGACCGAGATGCCGAGGTTCGCCAAACGCTGTTGGAATGGAATGGCCGCGATAAGTCGCTGAGCGAAAGTCAGCTCGACGGCTTGTTCGTCGACAAGATTTTTCGTGGGCTCTGGAACTATTGGGGAACGGGCACGGCGGGTTCCCTGCCGGGCTACACGTTGCTATCCCAATATCCCATTACCGGAGCCGGTCAGACGGGAGGTACGGGCAAGGCCGATTTGGCGTTAGGTCACTTCGACCACGACAAGATTCCCCCAGTGCCGCAGGTGCTATGCGAGTTCAAAGATATCAAGTCGGGACTTGACGCGCCGCAAAACCGTAAAGGCAACGACCGCTCGCCGGTGCAACAATGCTTGGATTATCTCAAGTACGCCTTTGACAAAACGCCCATCAATTCGACGCTGCAACCCACGTGGGGCATCGTCACCGATATGAATGAGTTTCGGCTCTACTTTCGCAAAGCCGGCGCTGCTCAATGCCTGCAATTTTTTATTGAGGGTAATGGGCGCGGAGTTTCGCTAATTGACGACACGCCCGAAGCGGCGCGACGTCGGTTTCTGTTCTGCCAAGTCTTCGCTCGCGAGAACTTGCTAGCCCCTTTCGGCCGCAGTCCGCTCGAAAAACTGCTCGAACAGCAATGGACTCACGAAAAGAACCTGGAAAAGAACTTCTATAAGGAATATCAGGCTTACCGCCAGCATGTATACGAAGCCATCGTTTCCGAGAATCCTAATTTTCAAGGCACGCGAGGCGATCTGGTACGTATCACACAACGATTCCTCGACCGATGTATCTTCTTATTGTTTTGCGAGGACATGGGCAAAGCGCTCCGCTTTCCGACAGATTTGTTGCGAGACATTCTGATTCGTGAAAGCTTGTCGCCAACCTACGCTTCCGGCTTCGAGAACATCTGGGCTTTGGTGAAACAACTCTTTCACGCCATGCGCGATGGCGGGCCATTTCCTCCCGATCACGAGATCAATCGGTTCAATGGCGGTCTGTTCGAGGATCTTGGCGAGTTGGAACAATTGCGGATCCCCAATCGTGTGTTCTGCGCGAAAGGACAAGGCGAGAGCCAACAGAAACTGGTCGAGTACCCGGATACCCTGTTATACCTGTCCGGCACGTACAATTTCGGCGCACACGGCTCGGCAGGAACCCGCACGATCACGCTTTACACGCTGGGCCGCATTTTCGAGCAGTCGATCACCGATCTCGAATATATGCACGCCGAAGCCGAAGGCGTGCAAACGATCGCCAAGATCACGAAACGCAAACGCGACGGCGTCTATTATACGCCGGAATGGGTGACCCATTACATTGTCCAAGAGGTCGTTGGCGCGCGACTAGCGGACGAGCGCGAGCGATTGGGATTGGTGTTGGGGGCTGACATTCCCGAGGACGAAGTTCGCAAGTATCGCCGAGCTACGAGAAAACCGAAATCCAACGCCGCGACACGATACGTCGAGCTGCTTGACAAGTACCGCGATTTTCTCGATTCCATCAAGATCCTTGACCCGGCCTGTGGCAGCGGCGCGTTTCTCATTCAAGCGTTACAGTTCCTCCAGCAACACCAGCGTGACCTCGCTGCCGAACGGGCGCGGATCACGGGCGGCGCTTCGTTATTCGACCAAGACGCCATAATCCGCGGCATCCTTGGCAAGAATCTTTATGGCGTGGATATTAACCCCGAGTCCGTGGAGATCACTCAACTGGCCTTGTGGTTGAACACAGCGTCGCCCGACAAGCCACTCACCACGCTGGACGAACATATTCGTTGCGGCAATTCGCTGGTCGGCCCCGATTTCCGAGCGTTCTATCGCGAGAAACACCGGACGCTGTTCGACAAGATCGACCGAGGCGAACAGGAGAAGGTCAACATCTTCGATTGGACTACCAGCTTTCCCGAAGCGTTGAGCGAGAAAAGGCCGGACGCTCTTCGTGGATTCGACTGTATTATCGGCAATCCGCCGTATGTCAAGCTGCAACATTTCCGCAAGGTCAAGCCCGACGAAAGCGACTATTACATCGAGCGCCGCAACCCCGACGGGACACCATTGTACGAGTCGGCCCAAACCGGCAACTTTGATTTGTATCTCCTATTTATCGAGAAGGGCCTATCGCTGCTAAACCAACATGGACGCATGGGCTATATCGCGCCGAATGTTTGGCTCAAAAACAAGTATGGCGAAGGTCTTCGAAGATACGTACAACGAACGAGTCTTCTCGAGCGCTGGGTCGACTTCAAAGGATTTCAAGTTTTCGAGGAAGCAACGACCTATACCGCGTTGCAGTTCTATCACGCAGTTTCAGCGAGACAATTCAGATACTACCTAGCGGAAGAAGGGGATTTGGCGCCCCTGAATTGGAAATCAGCCAACAGTGTTTTCGATTATGGCGCCGCGGAACCGAGAGATGCGTGGCACCTTACGGAACCCAATGCTCGGCATCTACTTTCCCGACTTCTGCACGCCCACGACCACGGAACGATCGCGGACTTATCCGAAGGGATTTTCGTGGGAATTCAAACGAGCAAGAATGACGTTTACCATTTCGAGACCGATTCATCTGGTTCGCTCATTACAATTACCGAGCCAGCCCGACGTGTGGCACTTGACCCGGAACTAATCCATCCACTCGTTAAGGGCCCAGACGTTAAACGATACGTACTCCCGATTCCCACAACACGGATTCTCGTGCCGTATCACGTGGCCGACGCGCGGGCATCTCTAGTTTCCGAAGTGGAACTGACTGCGCGTTACAAAAAGACCTGGGAGTATCTGAGGCAGAACGAATCTGTTCTTCGTAGCCGCGAGAACCATCAAATGGATATCGACGATGGTTGGTGGGGATACAACTATCCTAAGAACATTGAAAAACAGTGCGTGCCGCGATTGATGATCGCGGGCACGGCGACTGGCCTACGATCGTTCTGTGATGCTAACGGCGAGTTCACTCAGGATGATCGACGCGTTTTCGCGCTTCGTCCTCGCGATGAATCGGACCTTTGGTATGTCCTCGGGCTCTTGAATTGCCCTCTCTTAAATTATCTATTCCGGAGCTTGGCTAGACCAAAAGACAACGGCTTCTACGACATTGAGAAGCAATTCATCGCCCCACTGCCCATTCCAAAAGCGACTAAGGCTCAGAAGAAGAAAGTGGGCGGGCTCGCGCAACGGTTGCAGACGCTGCATACCGCGCGTCGCGATTCGGTCGCCAAACTACAGCGGCGGATTGATTCGCCACAGTGTGTTGCGGATGCGCGTCGCGCCGAGTGGTTGTGGGCGGATGTGGACCCAAACTATGTCAAACAATTCGCGGCGGCAGGGCTTTCCGCACGCGAGCGGACGACGTGGACGAAGGGCGAAATCGCGCGAAGGTTGGAATCTCACTATGAAGAAATCGCCGCCCATTTGCGCCCACGCGTTTCCGTCCACGTGCAAGCCGATGATGACGCGCTGATTTTGCTCGTCGACACCACACCCGTGCTCGCCAAGTATGGGCTGGAGCCGGCCGAGGCCCAATACTTGGCAGCGCTGTGGCGACAGATTTTGCGAGGTGTGAATATCACCAGCAAGTTCACCGCGGAAAAACTGGTAGCCAAGCTACTCGACTTGCGGACCACGTCCGACTTGGGGCTTCGCCAAGCGATCCTCGCGCTCGACGCCGAAATCCAAGTCCAAGACTGTGATATCGACAACGCCGAGCGCGAGATCAATGCGCTCATCTACCAGCTCTACGATCTAACTGGCGAGGAAATCTCCCTCGTCGAAAGCCAGCAATGATCTACGGTCGACACTCGTCCTCGGCGGAATCTCGTCGGAACTCATTCCGCTGGGACGTAGTTCAGCGTGTAGTACGCTTCGCGATGCAGCAGCGGGAGGCCGTCGGCCGAGCGGACTCCGTCCAGATGCAGTTCGTGGACGTGGCCTTCTTGGAGGGCGTCCAGCACTAGGCGGACGCTGCGTCCGTCTTCGGCTACCTTCGCACTCACGATCGTTGGCTTGGTGTGATCCACTTCGGGGCTGCCGTAGCTGGATTGATAGATATATGTGTAGGTGCCGATGCTGTAAGACGCCGGATCGGCCGCCGTAGCCTTGTCGACCGGTTGCGTGAACGTCAGCTCGAAGCCGTCTGGCTTGGCGCGCATCTCGTGAACTTCGAACGGCGTTTGGCCCGTCCAGTCGAGTCGTTCGAGCGCAAACGGCTTGTTGCCGCGCGAGCCCCAACCGCGATTCGTGCCGCCGACAAACATCGAACCGCCGGGCGTCATCATCACCGACAGCGAACCGGATCCGAAACCGGCTCGGAACGGGAAGCAAGCGCCTTGATAGCGGCCGTTGACCTGTTCCAAAAACACTCGCATTACGGTGCTGTGCGTTTGGTCGCCGACAAACAACTGATCCTTAAACGGACCGAACTTGCCGCCCGTCGTATCGCAGGCGATTCCACTGGCCGATTGGCCCATCTTGGAATAGGGAAAGAACACGGCGGTCGGCATTAACTCGGGAATCTTTTTCGCTTCGACCATGATGCGGCTGCCGCTTTCCGGCTCGGGAGGTTGCGGCCCCATCGACTCGACCGCCGCTGGCTCGGAATACCAGCGAAAGCCGCCGGGATGCCCCTGAAACGATCCGGGCTTCAGCCACTTCAGCCCACAGCTTCCGTTCCACGGTCCTTGATTGTCCGTGTAGAACATGTCGCCGACCGAGTTCGTACCAATTCCGCCGGGCGAGCGCAGGCCGCTGCAAGTCGGGATGACTTGGCCATCGGGAGTGATTCGCAAACACCAGCCGCGATACTTGTTCGCGCTGCTGAACGAACCGGTCAAGCAGAGTGCGACCCACAGATTGCCGTCGGCGTCGAACCGCGAGCCGAAAGCGTATTCGTGATAGTCGCCGTTGATCTCCCAACCATCGGAAACCGTTTCAAACAGATCCGCGCGGCCGTCTTTGTCGGTGTCCTTCAGCCGCGAGACTTCGCATCGCTGAGTCACGTGCAGCCAATCGTCCTTCACCGCCAAACCAAGCACTTCGTGCAATCCGTTGGCAAACTGAGTGAACTTCATTTCGTCGGGCGATTCCGCCAAGGGGTTTTCGACCAAGTAGATATCGCCGCGCCGCGAAGCCACCGCCAAGCGATCACCCGGAAGCATCTCGAGCGCGCTCGCTTCCAACACCACGCCTTGCGGAATCGGCAACGTGGTTAGCTTGTAGTAATCGGCTTCGGTCGGATTGGCCGGCGTCTGAGCCACGGCCATGTTCGCGGCCGACCATGCGGTGGCCAATACGAAAACGATCGAGAGATAGAAACGCGTAGATAACATGGGAAATTCCTGCGAATTGGTTCAGAGACGATGCTTGTGGTTGGCGGAAGTGGTTGTCCGAATGCCTCGCCGCCTGGCGAAAACCAGCGGGCGAGAGGAACTCACCATGCATATATCTGAGTGAACATTACGGGTTGGTTGGCCACTTCGATCGGGACCAGCAACTCGGCTTTCCCGCTGCCGTGACGCACCACGGCTTTTGCGCCTTCGATGCGCGTCTTCCAAGTACCGTTGATCGTGAACCAACCGTCTTCGGCAGGCTCGATCGTGTCGCCGACGGCAGCGCGATAATGCAACTTGCCGCCGGCCGACGAGCCTCGTCGAGTCAACGTTAGCGTGCGACGCAGCGGCGAGAACTGCTCGGTCGACGCGGCTTCGGGAAAATCCTCGATCGCGATGCCGTCGTACTCGTACAAGAACGTCGGCCGCTCGGCTTTCCCCAGCCGATAGCCGCGGAAGCGATAGCCGTTGTCGCGCGGGTTTTCCGTGGGCCACGATGTTTCGGCGTCGGCCAACGCGGCGAACGGTTGATTCGCCGTCAGCCGCAGGACGTTGTCGCCCAGCGGCCCTTGGAAACCTTGCCCACGGCCCGACCAATGCCGCGACGCGTCCATAAAGGCGTTGTGCCACAGCAGAGCGATGTTCAAATTGTTGGCGTCGAAAGCCAAGTTCACCTTCTCGGGATAACCGACCGCGATCGCTCGCGGCCCGGCGCCTTCGATAAAGTTGCGATAGATCACCGCTTCGTCGATTACGTACAGCTCTTCGGGATCGCTGCCGAGGCCGGTGGGAGGCGAGGCTTTGTCGCCGTCGGAAAGATACGACCAAACGCTGTGGATTTGCGTGTCTGGCGTCCCGTCCAACACGTTGGGCAACAGCACTTGCCCTTGCGGCCAAGCGGCCGGCATTCGCGTGCCAGGACGATAAGCCTGCGGATTCAGCATGTATTGATGAAACCATTCCGGTCGGAGCCGGCGGGTCATCGTGGTCATGTTGATCGACTGGATGCCGGTCGCCTTCGAGCCGCCGAACGTGTGGCACTTGATGCAAGAGAATCCCGACGCGCCGACCAACTGGCGCCCAGCCGATTTGAGCCGCCGCGGAGCGATCTCCGGCTCGGGGATCTTCACGTCGGCCAACGCCGCGGGATCGGCTGTCGCCAAGGCGGAGACGAGTTGCCCGACGTTCGTCGTACCAAATCGCGGCATGCGGGTGAACATGTAGGGCCGGTCTTTCGCGCCGTTGTCGAACACTTGTTTGAGCCAGCCTTCGGTCAGCTTGGCCCCGACGCCTGTCAGATGCGGCGGAATGCGGCCTTCGTCTCCCATCTCTTGTTGATCGGATTTGAAGTAGGCGTCGCGATCTCGTTCGACGCCGCCCATCTCACCTCGTTGGTGGCATGCGAAGCAGTTGAAAGCCGTCATGGTATGACGAATGATTTCGTCGTTGTTCGGCGGATTGGTTTGGTGCTGAAGCCAACCGATCGCGGCGGACAGAGCCGTTCGCTGCGCGTCGCTTAGCGCGTAATCCGGCGCGGCGGCGGGAGGAGTCTCCGCGAGACAACCGCCTGTCGACTTCATTGCGGCCAGCGACTTTGGTTCCGCCGCGTAGCCGCTCGCGCCGCGCGGAATTCCGGCGGCTTGATGACACGTGGCACAGCCCACTGAAGCGAACAGCGATTTGCCTTGCTCGGCCAAAGCGCCATCGAGCTCGAATGCCGGCTTACTGTTTTGATCGGCGACTTTGCCATCACGGCCAAGCACAAGAAACGCCTCGACGCTCTGTCGGCCGAGCCCCGGTCCTTCGATATCGACTTGGCAACTCTCCTCGCCACCTTGCTCGAAATACTCGACGACCAACTCATGCACGCCGGCCTTCAACTCCGCTTCGCCCGATTTGAAGGAATGCGGGTGGATGCCGTCATTGACGACCACTTGCTGGCCGTCGATCAACAGCCGCGAGCCATCGTCCGAACCGAGATGAAAACGATATTTGCCATCGCGGGACAAGTTCAGAAACGCGGTGAATCGCA
>JAWKTM010000010.1:0-173199 GCA_041399085.1 Pirellulaceae bacterium | reverse complement strand
AGATGGCCGAGCTGTTCGAGTTCGACAAGCAGTATCTGGTGACGATGTTGCTTCCCGAGTCGCCCGGGCCGGTGATCGTACACGCGCTGAAGGTGCCGGACGCTTGGCTCGCGGCGGCGGGCGAGTTGAATCAGCACGCGGTTGCGGAAGCTTTGTTTCTGCAAGTCGGACGCGACGGCGAAGGACCGGCGTTTCACTTTGCCGCCAATCGGATCGCGTGGCTGCCGGAGCAAGCCAGCGACGCCATGAAGATCGGGCCGACCGAAGTGCTGCTGGCCGAGCACGGCGTCGACGTTGGTTTGATGGAGACCGTGCGCGAGCG
This sequence comes from Pirellulaceae bacterium, assembly GCA_041399085.1. Lineage (GTDB taxonomy): Bacteria > Planctomycetota > Planctomycetia > Pirellulales > Pirellulaceae > JAWKTM01. Next base: position 172,877 of record JAWKTM010000010.1, on the reverse strand, counting down.
GAATCGCAAACCGCTGGACGGAGCCGACTATGAATCGTTCTATCAGATGTTGGCCGCCGCTCGTTCGATCGCCACGGGCGCGAGCGACATCGCGGCCCAGCCGATGCCGCTGGTTCAGGTGCTAGAACACCCGCAACAATTTCAGGGGCAGTGGATGAGCGTGCATGGGCGAGCCCGGCGGATCACGAAGATCGTCGTCGAATCGGCCGACATCCGCGAACGTTTCAAGATCGACCACTACTGGCAAATCGATTCGCTCGCTCCCGTGGGCAAGACGGTAATTCAGTTCAAGACGCCGAAGCCCGGCGAGGAAGCGCCGACCTATGCGGATGCCTTCCCGATGACGCTGTGTGTGCTCGAGTTGCCGCCGGAACTGGAGGCCGCTCGATTGAAGGCCGAGCAGTCCGGCCCCGACGCGACGTTGAACGAGCCGATTCAGTTCGAGGGATTCTTCTACAAGCTGTGGGTTTATCGCAGCCGCTATACAACCCAGTTCGACGAACGGTTGATGCAGCCCAGCCCGATGTTCGTCGCGTTCTCACCGGCCATTGCTTCGCCCGCCGAATCGAATCCGTGGATTGGGCTCGCGGCTGGCGGCGGGTTTCTCATCGTGTTGTCGATCGTGTGGATCGCGGTCTGGCGAATGGGCCGCCGCGACGACGCGATGGAAAAGCGAATGACGGAGCGTCGACAACCGAACGACGGCGGTTCGTTGAACGACCTGGATCTCGACGTGAAGTCGGGCCCGGACTTCAGCCACCTCGACAAATAGGGACCGCCCCGTCGCTTGTCGACCGGCGCGACCTCTGTGCATAATCGACGAAGCGTCGCGTCGATACTTTCCAGGAGCTGTTTGATGTTTGATCCCGACCGCATTGCACGCCGGCATTTTCTGAAGGATTGCGGCGTGGGGCTTGGCAAGATCGCCTTGGCGGGGTTGCTAACCGAACGCTTGCATTCGACGGCGCACGCCGCTCCAGAGGCCGCCGCTCCAGAGGCCGCCGATCCGTTGGCAACGCGGCCGGCTCATTTTCCGGCCAAAGCCAAACAGGTGATTCATCTATTCATGGCGGGTGCGCCCAGCCAACTGGAGCTGTTCGACTACAAGCCCGAGCTCTCGAAGCTGGAAGGCAAACCGCTGCCGCCGTCGGTCATCGGGGGCCAGCGATATGCGTTCATTCGCCCCGACGCCGCCGTGCTGGGGCCGCGTTACAAGTTCGCCAAACATGGCCAAAGCGGCGCGGAGCTGTCCGAGATGCTGCCGCACTTGGCCAAGGTGGTCGACGACATCTGCCTGATTCGCTCGACTCACACCGATCAGTTCAATCACGCACCGGCGCAGATCTTTTTTAACACCGGGTTTTCGCAGCCGGGACGGCCGAGCTTCGGATCGTGGGTGCTGTACGGCTTGGGATGCGAGACGCGGGACTTGCCGGCGTTTGTCGTGATGTCGACCGGCAGCGGCATTAGTGGCGGAGCGGCGTTGTGGTCCAGCGGCTTCATGCCGACGGTTTATACCGGCGTGCGGTTTCGCAATCAGGGCGATCCGATTCTGAATGTGTCCAGCCCGCCGGGCGTCGACCAGCAGCTTCAGCGCGAATCGCTGGACGTGATCGGGCAACTGAATCGGCAGCGGCTAGATGAAGTCGGCGACCCCGAAATCGCGACGCGGATCGCCTCGTATGAGATGGCTTTCCGGCTACAAACCTCGGCTCCCGAGCTCATGGATTTGTCGAACGAAAGCCAAGCGACGCTGGATTTGTACGGTTGCGACCCGGCCAAACCTTCGTTCGCCCGTGCCTGCTTGTTGGCTCGCCGCATGATCGAGCGCGGCGTGCGGTTCGTGAACATTTACCACGAAGGCTGGGACGCTCACAGCGACGTGGCCGGCAATGTGAAGCGGAACACGGCGGCCACGGATCAAGCCAGTGCGGCGTTGGTCGCCGATCTGAAACAGCGTGGCATGCTCGACGAAACGCTGGTCGTCTGGAACGGCGAATTCGGTCGCACGCCGATGGTCGAGTCGAACGCGGCACTGGAGCCGTTCGCTCGGCCGCGATCACCATCCGCAAGCCTTCACGATGTGGATGACCGGCGGCGGCGTAAAAGCGAGGCGTAACCCACGGAGCGACCGACGACCTCGGTTTCCACGTCGCCGAAAACCCGGTTCACGTTCACGACATCCAAGCCACTCTGATGCACCTGCTCGGTTTCGACCACGAACGGCTGACCTTCCACCACGCCGGTCGCGACTATCGACTGACCGACATCCACGGCCACGTCGTAAAGCGACCTGCTGGCCTAACGTTCGCCCACCCAAGCCCCCAGCCGCACCGCGCGTGCCGGAAATCTCTGCTTAGCCACAAAGGCACCAAAGACCACAGAAACAATCGTAAGCAATCAAAAATCAACAATCATCAATCGCCAATCATCTATCCTCTTCCCTTCGTCCTCTTCCCTTCGTCCTCTTCCCTTCGTGCTCTTCCCGCCCTCGTGGCGACAATCCGCCTTTCCCTCGCCGCCAGCCCGGACCGCCGCCGCTTCAAGTCGAACGCCTCGACGACCGGCAGATTAAAAAATGCCAGCACCCGGCATAGCAAGCCAGATTCGCCGACACACTCGCTGGCGCGTCGTGCTCGTATTTCGGTGTATTCTCATATGCCGGTCGCCCTACTGCGGCTCTGCGAAAACCGCTCGCGGCAAGTCAACCGTTCATCCCGGCCCACAAAACGGCGTCTGCGGCTGACGAAATGACCGCTGCGAAGCGTCCGACAGCCACTGCGACGCCCAACCAGCATGCTAAACGCCTCAAACGGCCGCTGCGAAGCCTCAAACGGCCATTGCGAAGCGTCGAATGGCCGTTTGCGACGAGTCAAATGGCCGTTGCGACGGGTCAAATGGCCGTTGCGACGGGTCAAATAGCCGTTGCGACGGGTCAAATGGCCGTTGCGACGGGTCGAATGGCTGCTGCGACGCGGCAAATGGCCGTTGCGGAAGGTCGAAAGGCCATTGCGGAGGGTAAAACGGTCGATGCGGGTTCCGCAGTGCCCATTCCGACCGTCGCATTGACCGTTCCGAGCGTCGCAGTGCCCATTCGGAGCGTCGCAGTGGCCATTCGGAGCGTCGCAGGGGCCATTCCAGGCGTCGTAATGGCCTTTTCGAGAGCGGAAAGACCGATTCCCCGAGCGGGAGCAACCGCCACGACAGCGGAACGGCCAATCTGACGCTCGAAGCCGCTGGTTTCACCAGTGCGTCACGATGACTGATCGGCAGACGGCCACTCTCTCACAGACACGTGGCCCGCGCTCAGAGCCGCTCGGCACACGCCGCAACCCGCCGCCAAGGCCCTAATCGCTCTGGGCTCGGCAATTCGATGGGAGCAATCATCCATTCTTGCCCATCTACGACGCGCGCAACGTTGTTTGTCGCTTGGTGAGCAGAGGCCGACGATAATCATTCGCGCGAATCCGAATCTCGGTTGTTTCGCTTGATGAGCAAGACGACGGCGACAATCACCGCTACGGGAACTCCTATCAAGATCAATGCGATGGCGGCCAATATCAACAGTTCGAATGGACCAGGCATTCCCATGTTTTGCGCTCCGCTGTCAAAGGTTGGATGAGAAGCGCGCCGCGTTTCGACACTGTGCAGCTTCTCAATCGCGAACCGGGAGTATAGCGGAGCCTGAACCGGACGTTCGAGCGACGATCGGTTTCGGCAGCCGTGCCGCGATTTTGGGCGGCGGGGTTAATCGCGGGTGCCGGAGAGGATCAGGATCAGCAGGCCCAGCACCACGACGACGGCGATCGTGATGGCCCAATTCAGCCAGACGTTGCCCAGCTTGCGTTCGCGGCGGATCGATTCCTCGCGACGTTGGCGTTTGTACTCGACGCTGTCCTTTTCACGCAGACGGAACTGGACGTTGCAGTGCGGGCAGAGCACGTCTTGGCCCAGCATGTCGGCCGGGGTTTCCAGCTCGTGTCCATTCGGGCAAGGAATGTGGTACAGCTTTTCCGGTTCCGGTTCGGCCGGCGCGGGACTGGTGAACGACGGGGCTTCGGCGCCAGGATGGCCGCCGACTTGGAACGGCGCGGGGGCGTTTTCACGCGGGCCGAACTGCGGCGTCCAACCGCTTGCGGCCGAGGGGCTTGGCGCGGGCGGCGGCGGAATGATGAACAGGATGCCGCAAGTCGGGCATTGGCATTGTTGTCCCGTGTGCGCCGGATCGCCTTCCAGCACGTGGCCGTTCGGACATTGAAACATGAAGCTCATCAAATGATTCCCACGACCACTCTTGTTATCGCTACGACGCGATCGCCTGTTGATAACAATAATCGAACAACAATCGCCATTCGGCCCAGGCGATTCGCTCGCACAATTCGCGTTGTTCCGCGGAACCCCGGCTGGCCGTTTGGCAAGCGTCGACGAACGCGAACGAGTCCCAATCGCCGGCTTCGACCACCGCCGCGGCGAGCGTGTTCGGCTTGGCTTGAGCCATCTCTTGCTCGGCGGCCTTCGCCAGATCGGCGAAAATCGGATGCTTGCCAACGCGGCGAAACCAGTACTTGGCGTTCCCATAGTCCGGCTCGCGGCGGTGCATGATGCCGTGCCAAAAGCTGCCGCTGGTTGTTTCGATCGACTGGCTGATCGTGTGCGAGGTGTCCAGGAAATCGTGCAGCAGCCACAATCCCGCTAAGCAACAGTTCGCCATCCGCCGATCGCGAACCGTGACGCCGCCGAAGATCGCCGCGAAATCCAACGCCTCCAGCTTGCTCCGCGCCGATTCATTCGGTCGTCCCGGCCCCAATTGCATCGCGGGCCGTGTTTCGATCAAATCGGCACAAGCGTCGCCGTAACGCCGCGGATCAAAACCGGTCACGACGCACTCCTTTCGTTCACTTCGAGTCGCGTTGCTGTTGCTCTTTCAGAAACCGGTCCAGCACGCCATTGACGAACTGAGCCGACTGCTTCGCCCCGTATCGTTTGGCCAGTTCGACGGCCTCGTTAATGGCCACGCGGTTCGGCGTTTCGCTGTACAAGATTTCGAACGCGCCCAGTCGCAGCACGTTTCGATCCGTCACCGCCATCCGCTCCAGCGTCCAGTTCGAGGCCCGCTCGGCCAGCAGCGCATCCAGCTCGGGCCGATTTCGTCGCACGCCCGATACCAACGATTTGGCGAAGCGGATTAATTCGGCGTCGTGATTCAATCGTCGTTCGATGAACTGATCCGCCACGGCCGGATTGCGGCCAGGGTTCAGATCGTCCTCGTACAAGACTTGCAGGGCGATTTCACGCGCTCGACTGCGGCGAGACATGTTCAACCAGTTACGGAATCATCCGTGGCGAGGGGAAAAGCGACCGAGGCGAGCGGCTGCGACAGGGGCAGGACTGTCAGCGGAAAACATCGCCGCTCGGGGCCGAAGCTGGGTTTGGGCGAGTCGCGGTGGGCGTCGCCAGTTCGTTCGGCCCAAGTCGCTGGGAGGCGTCAATCCATCAGGCGGTTCAAGTCTAGGCAGCTTCGGAAACTACGGCAACTGCTCCAGCAATCCGACCATTTCCAACGCCGCCTGGGCGCATTCGACGCCCTTGTTGCCCACGCGGCCGCCGGAGCGGTGAATCGCTTGCTCCAGCGAATTGCAAGTCAACACGCCGAACAGCACCGGCAATCCGTGCTCGAGCGCAATTTGCCCGAGGCTGTGACTCACTTGGTGATTGATATATTGGTCGTGGGTGGTTTCGCCACGAATCACGGCGCCCAAACACAACACCGCGCGAAATTTGCCCGAGTCGGCCAAGCGTTCGGCGATGAGCGGAATTTCCCACGCGCCCGGCACCCAAGCAACGTCGATGTCCTGGTCGGCAACGCCAGCCGCCGTGAGCGTGGCCACCGCGCCGTCCAGCAGTTTGCCCGTGATCGACTCGTTGTACCGCGAAACAACGATCGCAAAACGGCTGTCGGCCGGCGCTTTTTCGGACGATCCAGTGATTACGTTGGGCATGCCGTGATCCCTGCTGGGCAAGTGATGAAAACCGAACTCGGACGAGCGGCGTACATGTTCGTGCGGGAAGGCCGGTCGGTCCAAGCCGCTAACGGCGTTCGATTCTAAATGCCGTGACTCGGATTCCGCAGCCCGCGAATCACTCGCCCGCGACTTTCTCCCGCCGCCGCGCCTAACCTACAATAGAACGCATGAGTCGATCCAGCTTTTTCGTTTCCGATCTGCATATGTTCTCGCGTCGCTCGCGAGCCGATCGGCATTTGCAGTCGATCCATGAATCCGCGCGGCAGGCCAAGCAGTTCGTCTTCGGCGGCGATATTTTCGACTTTCGCTGGACGACGCTGCCATCGATTCCGGCCACGATCGACGCCAGCGTCCGCTGGTTGGATGATGTGGTGAGCGAGCATCCCGAGTGCGAGTTCCATTTTGTGTTGGGCAATCACGACTCGCACCGCGACTTCGTCCGGCAACTGGATGCGTTCGCGGTCAATCAGCCCAACCTGACTTGGCATCCCTATCACGTGCGGCTGGGCCAAGGCTTCTTCTTGCACGGCGATGTCACCGACGGGCCGACCGATCTGGCGTCACTGGCTCGCCGCCGCGATCGTTGGCATGAAGATCGGCATAAGGGCCCAATGGCGAATCGGCTGTACGACTTGGCGATCAAAACGCGGATGCACAAGGTCGTCAGCGCCGGGCTGCATCGACACCGAGCCGTGTTGAGCCGCGTGCATCGCTATCTGCAAAACGTGGGGCACGACGCCGAAGCCGGAGTGAAGCACGTTTACTTCGGGCACACGCATGCCTCGATGGCCAACGTGTCCTTCGGCGGCTTAACGTTCCACAATGGCGGCGCCCCCATCGATGGCCTAAGTTTTCGTATCGTGCCGGTCCACGAAGAACAAGCGGAAGCATTGGAGACGCCGGCCGTCCAGCTCATGGCCTCGCAAGTGGAAAAATCATCATGATCCGACCGGCCGCTTGTTTGAACGCCGTCGTCGTCGCGCTGTCGCTGTTCACGATCGGAGCGACTGGCCGCGCGTCGGAACGCTTGAAGGTAATGATTCCCAGCACGATCGATCGCGTCGAGCAGCTTTGTTACGTGATGTTGCCCGACAAGTTCGACGCCGACGGAGAGCCGGCGCCGCTGCTGGTGTCGTTGCATAGCTGGAGCGGTGATTGCGAACAGCGCAAGCCGGATTTGGAAGCCGGCGCGGCCGAACGCGGCTGGATCTACTTGGCTCCGAATTTCCGCGGCCCCAACGACGACCCGGACGCTTGCGGCAGCGAGAAAGCCCAGCAAGACATCCTGGACGCGGTCGAATGGGCGAAGAAAACCTATCGAATCGATTCGCGGCGCGTGTACTTGACCGGCGCATCGGGCGGCGGCCACATGACCTTGTTGATGGCGGGCCGGCATCCCGGCGTCTGGGCGGCGGCCAGTGCGTGGGTCGGCATCAGCGACTTGAAAGCTTGGCACGAGAAACATGCCGCCACGCGCTACGGTCAGATGATGCGAGCTTGCTGTGGCGGCGCGCCAGGCGAAAGCGAGGCGGTCGATCGCGAGTACCGAGAACGCTCGCCACTCACGCACCTGAAGAACGCGGTGAACTTGCCGCTCGATATTAGTGCCGGCATTCACGACGGCCACACCGGTTCGGTGCCGATCTGGCATTCGCTGGCCGCGTTCAATGTCATTGCCGAAGCCGGCAATCAACCGTCGATCAGCCCGCAAGCGATGCAGGAGCTGAGCCGCCCCGAAGGCCGCTTGTCACGGCCACAAGCCAGCGACCGAGAGGTCGACGCGTCGTTCGGCCGCGAGATTTATTTGCGGCGGATGGCCGGCCCGGCGCGCGTGACCATTTTCGAAGGCGGCCACGAACGCATCGATTCAGCGACACTGGCGTGGCTGGAGCGGCACGTGAAGAAGGTCGGGCAGTAGGGTCGATTCGTGAGAATTCAAGTGGAGGCTGGAAAGATGCAGATCGAGTTAACACCAGAAGCTCAGCAGTTTGTCGAAGGACTCGTGTCTTCGGGACAGTACCCGACCTGCAGCGCTGCGGTTGCGGACGGAGTTCAGCTACTAATGAGTCGACAGAGGCTCCGCGACGACATCCAAGCCGGCATCGCGGAACTCAACGCGGGGACCGGACTCGATGGGGAATTAGTGTTCGCTGAGCTGCGCGCTCGGGTCGAAACACTCCAACAGTCGGTTGACTAAATGCGACGCTTCGTATTTTCACCTTCCGCTAAGCGCGATCTCGCTGGTGACCGAGACGTTCGCTCACTCTAGCATTTCCACCTTCCAATTCGGTTCTCCACATGCACGCAGGCGATTCGGCGGCTCATGACCACAATCGTCGCGTGTGGGACCAAATGGTTCGCCAGCGACAACGATTCACACGGCCGGCGCGGGACGAGGATTTTCGCGACCCGCTGAAAACGGTCGACGGCCTGGGGTGGCTCGGCGGCGATATTCGCGGCAAGCGGCTGTTGTGTTTGGCGGCTGGCGGCGGACGACAAGGTCCGTTGTACGCGGCGGCCGGCGCTCAAGTGACGGTGGTCGATATCAGCCCCGCGATGCTGGAATTGGATCGCGAAGTGGCCGCCGAACGGTCGTTGGAACTGAGAACCGTCGAAGCCTCGATGGACCAGATGCCGATGTTTGCCAACGGCGAATTCGAGATCGTGATCCATCCGGTCAGCACTTGCTATGTGCCCGACATCGGCCGCGTTTATCGGGAAGTGGCTCGGATCACCGCGGCTGGCGGCGTGTATGTGAGCCAGCACAAGCAGCCGGTCAGTTTGCAAACGGACATCGCGCCATCGTCGCGTGGGTATGAATTGATCGAACCGTACTATCGCCAAGGCCCGTTGCCCGATGTCCAAGGGAGCCGCCATCGCGAGGCCGGCACGCTCGAGTTTCTGCATCGCTGGGAACAGTTGCTCGGCAATCTCTGTCGCGCTGGTTTTGTGATCGAAGACCTCGTCGAGCCGATGCATGCCGACCCCGAGAAAGAATCGGGCAGCTTCGAGCATCGCAGCCAGTACGTCGCCCTACGTTCGCATCAAAGCCCGCCGTCGCGGAGGCGCCGAAGCCCAGCCAGCCGCCTCGCGTCTCTGGCTGCCGAGCTGACATATACGAGTCAGTTTCGATTGGCGAAAATACATTCGCACTCACTTGACCGGTCGGCTCTAATAACAGTGCCGCAGTGGGGAGCTATCTTTCTCCCCGTGCGATCGACTGCCAGATGTCTCGGTGTCTTATGAGTCTCCGCACGAAACTCGAACCGCACTCGCTCCACCCGAGCACGCGATCACGCGTCGCACCAATCGCCGCGTGTCTGTTGGCCGCCGCGATGCTCGCCATTCCCAAAACCACCTTGGCCGATACGCTGCGTCTCAAGAACGGCGGTGAACTTCGCGGCACGTGGGTCAATGCCACGAAACAACCGGAAGAAGCTTACGTGCTGCACATCGCGACGGGCGGCTATGTCCGCGTGGAGGCCGAACAAGTCGCCGAGGCCGAGCAAACGACCGACGACCGACGCCGCTACGACCAACAGGCGCCGCGATTGCCAGACACGGTCGACGATCATTGGCGCGTGGCCGAGTGGTGTCGCGAACGTGAGATGGTCGCCGAACGCCAAGCGCATCTGCAACGCATCATCGAGCTCGATCCGGATCATGCCGCCGCGCGGCGGGCGCTTGGTTACGCGATGCTGCACGGCAAATGGCAGCGGCCGGAAGACTACATGAATGCTCGCGGATACCGGCTGTACCGCGGCCGTTGGCGGACCGAACAGGAGATTATGGTCGAGAAAGAGCGCGAGGCCGAGGAACAAGTCGAGCTGGACTGGAGCCTCAAGATGCGTCGATGGATCGAGGAACTGAACGATCCGAAGCGAGCCGCCGAGGCCGCTCGGCAGATTGCGGCCGTCGATGATCCGGCCGCCGTTCAAATTCTTCGCGAAACGCTGCACAAGGAAAAACGCCGGCCGGTCAAGCTGCTGTTGATCGAAACGCTGTCGCGCATCGATTCGCCCCACGCGATTCCGGTGATCGTCGCCCGGTCGCTAATCGAACCGGATCCAGAAGTGTTCCACGCCTGCGTGGATATTGTCGTCCAACGACAGCCACCGGGAATCGCCCGCGCCTATATCGGTGGCCTTCAGTCGGGAGACAATATCCAAGTCAATCGAGCCGCCTATGCGCTGGGGCGGCTGGGCGATCGCGACGCCATCGCGCCGTTGATCGAAGCCTTGATCACGCGCCACGTAATTCGCTCGCCGGCCACGCGCGCGGGATCGGCCGATACGACGACCGTCGCCTTCGCCCGCAACGGAAACGCCGCGGGCGGTGCGCCGGGAGGAATCGGTTTCGCGCAAGGCGACGGTTCGCAAGATGTGATGGTGGAAGTGTCGAACCAGCAAGTTCTGGATGCGCTTACGAAACTTAGCGGAGGCGCCAGTTTCGGTTTCAACAAAGCCGCCTGGCGCGCTTGGCTGGTCGTCGAGAACCGTCGACAGCCACCGGCGCGGCTGAAGTAATCGGCGGCGTCTACCTTTTTCGCCGTCGAAGACTTCACAAATTTCCGCCCGAGCGGGGCGGATTCCGCCATTCTTGCTTAGGCCCGCGCCCGATTCTGCCGATTATTCCGAATGTGCGGAATCTGACGCCCGCTCGTTACCCGTGCGCCCGCCGCCTGTCGGCCGCGCGCTTGGACCGCTACTTAGAAGGAACGTTCGCATGCTTGGCTGCGAATCCCGTTGGCTATCTCGACTTGCGCTCGCCTCGGTCGCCTGGGCCGGCTTGATAACGTCGCCGCTGCCCGCGCAACAGCCACCGACGGGCACGCTAGCGGAACAGCCCGACGACGCGCTGCCCGCGGCTTATCCGTTGCCCGCAGATCGGCTCGGCGCGGCGGCCGATGAAGTGCGCCGCCGCTATCCGGCCTCGTTGGTCCGTGTCTCGATCGACGCGCGGAACAGCCAACTGCTGGTCGTCGCGCCATCGGTCGTGCAACAAGACATCCGCAAGTTCCTGACCAGCGGCGGGCCAGCCGCGCCGCAAGGCCCGATCGGGGCAACGGCTCCGATGCCGAACGCCGCGGCGAACCCCTATCTCGCCGGCCTGAACGCGCCCCCGACATCCGAAACGCCGGCACCGACCCCGGCCGATCCGCGTCCGACCGCTCCGCCAATCCCCGACTCGCTTCCCGGTGATCCAACGGCCGGCGTGCCGCTGGCCAACCGGCTTCACACGCTGGCTCAACTGCCGCCGCGCGACCTGGAAGAAACGTTGCGTCGAGCTTGGCCGTCGCAATTGACCTTCACGCCCTCGGCCGACGGCCAGCAAGTGAGCGTCGAGCTGAACGGCAATCGCCGCGTGCTGCAGATCGACCGCCGAGCGAAGACGGTTCGGTTCGAGGGGCCGGACGAAGCCGTGCGGCTGTGGCGATCGCTGGTCGAAACGCTCGACCGCCCACGCCGCTCGACCGACGAGCAAATCGCCATCACGTCGCTCGACAAAGCCGAGCCCGAGACGATCCGTTCGGCGCTGATGATGCTTCGCCAAGCGGCCTTGCGCGGCGGCACGCTGATCGAACCGGCGGCGAACGGCAATCGTCGCTTCACCGGTTTGGCGTCGCTGATCTTTCAACCGGCGCCCGAAGCGGCCGTGCCGAATCCGCCAGCCCCAAATCCACAGGCTCCCAATCCGCCAGCTCAACCCAATCCAGCCACCAATCAACCGAATCCAGCCGACGCGGATCCCGAAACTGCCGACGACCCAACGGATTTGGAAGAGGGCGGATCGATCGGCGACGTGCAATTGGAATTCATCCCGGAATTCGGCGTCGTGGTGGTGAAAGGCAACAAGCGCGACGTGGCTCGCGTCATGCGAATCATCGACCAGATCACGCAGCAAAGCGTCGAGACGCAGCCGGAAGTCGAAGTCGTGCTGCTTCAGCACATCAACGCCAACGCCGTGGCCACGCTGGTGACGGACCTGTACACGCAGGCGTTCGCCACGCGGCAAACGCCGGTCAGCATCGTGTCGCTCGACAAGCCGAATGCCTTGGTATTGGTAGGCCGCCCCGAAGCGATCGCGTCGGTCAAGACGATTCTCGAAAAGCTGGACCAGCCGGTGCCAGCCTCGACGCAGTTGAAAATCTTCCGCCTCGAACACATGTCGGCCATCGACGCCGAACAGACGGTGCGCAACTTCTTCGTGACGAATCCCGGCCAAGGCGGAAACACGCCGGAAAACCTGCGGCCGGCGCTCGGCACCAAGGTGCGTGTGATCGCCGATTACCGTACGAATTCGTTGATCGTGCAAGCCAGCTCGCGCGATCTGGAAGAGGTCGCGTTCCTGCTGGCTCGCTTGGATATCGAAAGTACCGACGCCACGCATGTGCTGCGCGTCTTCAAGCTGCGAAACGCGTTGGCCGTGGATTTGGCCACCGTGCTACAGCAGGCGATCAGCGGCGTGGCGCTGTCGGCCGCCGGAGCTCCGCAAACAACCACCGCGGCCAGCACCGGACCGTCGCAGCCCGTCACCACGCAGAAGTCGACGAATCTGTCGATCATCGGCATCGACAAAGCCGGCAATCGGTTGGTGCAAGCCGGCATTCTGAACGACGTGACCGTGGCGGCCGACGCGAACATCAACGCCCTAGTCGTTCGCGGTCCGGCCCGAGCGATGGACCTGATGGGCTCGCTGATCGAACAGCTCGACCAAATGCCCGACGCCACTTCGCAGATCAAAGTCTTTGAATTGGAGAATGGCGACGCCACGGCGATGACGGCGATGCTGCAACAGTTGTTCGGCCAGCAAGTGACCGCGGGCCAAGGCGTATTGAATCAGTTCGTGCAATCACAAGCCTTATCGAACTTGACGGGCGGCGCCGGTGCGGGAGACAGTTCGTTGATCCCGTTGCGATTCGCGATCGACCAGCGAACCAATGCGATCATTGCCAGCGGCAGCGCCGGTGATTTACAGGTCGTGGAACTGCTGATCTTGCGATTGGACGAGAGCGGCGTCGAGCCACGGATTACGAACGTCGTGCGACTGAAGAACGCTCCGGCGTTGGATGTCGCGACCGCCATCAGCAATTTCGTCTCACAACGAGCCATCACCCAACAACAAGCCCAGTTCACCGGCACCTTTAGCCTGCTAGAACAAATCGACCAAGAAGTGATTGTGGTGCCGGAACTGGTCACGAATAGTCTCATTATTAGTGCCTCGCCCCGGTTCTATGACAACATCATGAAGATCGTCAACGACCTGGACTTCCGCCCCGCGATGGTAATGGTGCAAGTGCTGATCGCGGAGGTCTCGCTGTCGGATGATTTTGAGTTTGGTGTGGAGTTGGGGTTGCAAGATTCAATTCTCTTCAATCGAAACTTGGGCGCCAGGCAACCTGAAGCCCCCGGGTTCAATTTCAACGGTGTTAACACACCTAACAACAATAACTTCGCACAGGAACTATTAGCCGGTCGCGCCGTCAGCAACTTTGCAATGGGCACGGCCAGTGGGACGACTGGCTACGGCGGTCTGGTTCTGTCCGCGGCCAGTGAGTCGGTCAACATCTTAGTGCGAGCCTTGCAAGACGCGGGTCGCTTGCAAATCCTCAGCCGGCCGCAAGTGATGACGTTGGATAACGAGCCGGCGTTCGTTCAAGTGGGCCAACGCGTGGCTCGAATCACCGGCAGCAGCACGAATGCCCAAGCCGGCGGTACATCCAATTCCACCGTGGACGTGGATGTAGGCTTGTTGCTGCGAATCCAGCCTCGCGTGAATACGGATGGCGTGGTTGTGATGACATTGGACGCCGAACGATCCACGGTGGGCGATCCTGCCGACGGCACGCCGGTCGCTGTGACGCCGGGCGGCCAAGCGGTCAACTCGCCACCCATTAACACGACCACGGCCCAAACCACCGTGAGTGCTAAGAGCGGTCAAACCATTGTTTTCGCCGGCTTGATCCAAAAGAGCAAGACCATCGCCTCACGCCGAGTTCCCTATGTGTCGGACATCCCGGTCCTGGGGCGCTTGTTCCGATTCGATGCCGAGTCGGAGATGCGGAGCGAACTGTTGATCATTCTCACACCTCACATCATCGACGACGACCAAGATATCGAATGGATGAACTATACCGAATCCGATCGTATGAGCTGGTGCTTTGCCGATGTGGTCGAAATGCACGGCTATGCCGAATCGCTCAGCGGCGGACATGGATTGTGGGGACCGCCCAGCGCACCGACGATCTATCCCGACTTGACGCCCACGGCCGACTTGCTGCCGGGAACCGTCTTGGAAGCGGAGCCGATCGACGTGCCAGGCCCCGTGCTTTCCACGCCACCCGGACCGACTCCCGCACCACCCACGGAATCGCCCGTGCCGCCTCCGGCCGGACCGGTTCCGCCACCGCCGCCCGCGTCGTCGCGCCGCCCGGAACCGACGCTCGCGCCGGCTCGGCAAGCCACCTACTACTCGGCCGGCCCGGACCAAGCCGCCCCGGCACAATACCAAACCTCACAACCACAACGTCTACCCATGCCCACCGGCCGGTAGATCACAATTTGCAATCACTAGTAATCGCTGACTAACGCTAATAAGGCGACCGGCAGATGAGAATATACCGAAATACGAGCACGACGCGCCAGCGAGTGTGTCGGCGAATTCACTTGCTTGCGCCGCGTGCTGGTATTTTTTATCTGCCGGTCGCCTAATTGGCTCTCCCGTACGCTTGGCTTTTGTTAGTGAACCTTTAGGAATCAACTTGTCGTTTTAGCGGAACGGCGCGAGCCGTCCGGTAACGCGAAACCGGAGGGCTTGCCCCCTACCGCTACAAGCGATTTGGTAACTTGCTGGAGGACGGGTCCTCAGCGTCAATCAGCGGTTCCCCCAACTCACAAAGCGGTGATAAATCACCGCACTCCAAACAAATAGCGGTGATGAATCACCGCACTCCAAATTAGGAGCAGCACGGATGCTGGCGACCCGAAAGTCTGGTTATTCGGTTATGACGACGGGACTGGTGCTTGCGCTGGCGACGCTGTCCAGCGGCTGCGCCACGTGGAAAACGCCGTCGCTGAAGATGCCGTGGAGCAGTTCCGAGGAAGAGCTTGCCGAAAGCAAATATGAGCAACCGGCGCGGATGGCCGTGATCTGGACCGACTCGGTGCTCACCACGCCCGGCAAGCAGCCCACGCGCGGATTTGGCGGACGCATCTACTTCTTCAACGCCAAAAACCAAGCGATCCCCGTCGAAGGGCAATTAGTGATCTACGGTTATGACGACACCGACAAGAAGAAAGGCAATCGGCCGCCGGATCGCCGCTTTGTATTCTCGCCCCAACAGTTCACCCAGCATTTCAGCGAAACGGAGATCGGCGCGTCTTACAGCGTTTGGGTTCCGTGGGATCATGTGGGCGGCGAAGAGCGGCAGATCAGCCTGCTGCCAGTGTTTGCCTCGACCGGCGGCCATAAAGTGGTCGGCAATCAAACGGCCAACATCTTGCCTGGCCGACGCAAGGCGAACGACGAGCAAGCCCCCGAAACACAGCAAGCCGGACAGAATCCCGCGAGCAACGTGAACCAGGTCGCCTATCAGCAACCGATCACGCGACAGCCGAATAACAACGTCTCGCTTCGCCCGGGCGAAATCACCACCGACAACCGGACGACGACGATCAACATGCCACGTTCATTGAGCCGAGCGGTCAGTCAGCCTTCGCCAACGCCACTTGCCTCGGTCAACTCGGCTTGGATTCCCCAAGGCGCGACGGCCGCGACCACTTACGGCGCGGCTAACTTGGCCACAAATCCATACGCTCCCGGCGCCACGGTCGCGGCGGCTACGGCGTCGGCAGCGGCGGCGCTGCCGGAGTTTCCAACGGCGGGTTCACGCCTGCGGGAGGCGCGACGAGTAACTCGTTTCGAACGGACCGGATTCCAGGCTCCAAGAGGGCCAATTGGCCGATTAGGTCACGATCCCGCTGGCTCGCCACTGCCCCAGTAAGCACGGCGACTTCGCCATCCATGCCAACCTGCACGCCATCGACCGGGCCGAGCCGCGGGATGCGTCCCAGTCGATCGGCGAAACGCTGCGTAACCACCGTGGCCGGTAATCGCACTGGCTCGAAGGCAATCGCCGAACGCGTGCGAATCGAGGCTTGGCCTTGAGCCCCGAACTGTTGGGCTCCGCCACGATTTAGCTGCGTTCCGAATTGGTTCGCGCCGAGCGGAGAGCCGAACCCGCCGCCCAATCCGGTCGCCCCGAAACCGCGGCTGTTCAGCCCGCTAAAGCTGCCCAGGGTTCCGATCGTGCCGAGCGAGCCCGCGCCGCCAAAACCGCCGAGCGTTGTTCCGGTGTTGGGCGTGAACTGCGAATTGACGCTGGTCGGAATGGCCGACGCCAAGCTCCGTGGATGTTCGCCGCCGTTGCGTCCAATGAATGCCGCCTGATCGCGTTGGATCGCAGCCGAGCTTTGAATCTGTCCGCTCTGGGACAACCCCTGCGTGGTGCCGACGTTCGACCCAGTTCCCGCATTGATGCCGCCGCCGGTCGTCGCGCCGTTGGGCAACGTTCCGACACCGATCTGAGCTGCTGCGGGCGACGCCAGTCCGAGCACAAGGCAACCGCCAAGCAATACGACGGCGATCCGCGAGATGGTGGAAGGTCCAACCCGTTGTGGCTTGAAACTGTCGGCGGCAGTAGTCATCGTCAGCGTTCTCCCTGATGGGTGAATTCGGTCAGCACAGGCCATTGTCGATGCAATATCCCAGCCTGGCAAGCGAATTCTACGCCGCGGTCGAAGACAACGCCGCGAATCGGCGATACGAGCGTGAAACGATCGCCGCTGCGGCCGGGTATTCGTTAGAAATCGTATAACCCACCGCTGGCCGAGGTGGCGAGGGGCGCCCGGTTTGCTTCCCGTCGCAACGAACCCGTCCCGCAAAACTTAAGGAACAAGAGCGTGCTATCAAATTGCTGTTTGCGTTGGCAAGGCCGGTGTCTGCTGTTGATTGGACTGTGGGTGTTGCCGCTTTCGGCGTTGGCCGAGCGACCGGCGGCCCCGAAGCTGTTGCCGCGGAGCACAATGGCATATCTGCGAGTGCATAGCGCGCCCGAGTTGGTTGAGGCTTTCCGCGAAACATCGGGCGGACGCATGGCTCGCGACGAGCAGATTCAACCGCTGCTCGCCCATCTATATGGATCGCTGACGCAGGCTTTCGCCGATGCCCAAGGCGAACTGGGCATGTCGCTGGACGAGCTGCTGTCGATCCCGCGCGGCGAGATGTGCGTCGCGTTCGTCGCGCCGGAACAGGGTCAGCCGGCCGTGGCCGTGATTCTTGAAGCGGGCGAGAACCTGCCGATTGCGGAGCGTTTGCTCGGCTTTGCCCGTGATCGAGCCGTGGCCGACGGCGCTACGGTCAGAACCGAATCGTATCGCGACACCGAATTGAAGGTGTTTGAAACCGGTGAGACGACAAACCCCGCCTACTTCATTCGCGAAGCCACGATTGTTATTTCCAGCGACGTCGCATTGACGAAGCAAATGCTGAACGTATGGGACGGCGAACAGGCCGAGACGCTGGCCGATAACCGTCGCTTCACCACAATCATGAGCCGTTCGCAAGGCACGAAGGAGGAACGGCCGCAAATCACTTGGTTCGTTGAGCCGATCGACTTGGTAAAGCGACTGACGCGGGGCAATCTCACGGCCGCGGCGGGCTTGGCGATTTTGCCGGCGCTGGGTGTGGATGGTTTGCAGGCCATTGGCGGCAGCATGATCTTGGCCACCGAAGAATTCGACTCGATCATGCATTTGCATGTGATGATGCAGACGCCGCGCGAAGGCGTATTGAAGATGATTGCTTTGGAGCCCGGCGATATCACCCCAGAAAATTGGGTGCCGTCGGACGTGGCCAGTTATACGACGTTGCATTGGAATGGCCAGCAGACGTTCGACGCCTTGATGCCCGTGTACGACGCCTTTCGCGGCGAAGGGGCGATGCTGTTTGATATCGATGCTCGTATCAACGAACCTTTGGGCCTTGACCTTCAACAAGATTTTCTCGACCAATTCGATGGCCGCATGACTTTGGTCACATGGTTCGAGAAGCCGGCGCGGCTGAACAGCCAATCCACCATGTTGGCGTTCAAGATGAAGGACGGAAAAACTTTCTCCGGCACGCTCGACAAGCTGTTAGCCAAGGTCGCTCCGAACGCCGAGAAGAAATCTCATCGCGGCGCGACGTATTATCGTTTCGAGCCCGGTGGCCGACGCGCTCGCGAACGCCGCGAGCGACTGGAAGGAAACGACTTGTTCCGCCGGCCCGAACCGCTGGTAGGGATTCTCGGGGATTACGTGATTTTGACGGATAGTGTGAGGTTCTTCGAAGAAGTGGTGGCTTCCAGCAAGAACGACTCGTCCTTGGCCGGAGAACTGGATTTCAAACTGATCGCCAGCAAGTTCAAACAACACTCACAAGGCGAAAAGCCCGCACTCGTGTCGTTCAGCCGGCCCGAGGAAGGTATGCGACTGTTATATGAATTGGCAACCAGTGAATCGACTCGCGGGCGGCTTTCCTCGGCGGCCGAGAATAACGGCTTTTTCCGTGCGATTCACGAGGCGTTGGAAGCGAACGAATTGCCGCCATTCGCCGCGATCGCCCGCTATCTCGCGCCAACCGGAGCGTTGCTAATTAACGACGAAACCGGTCTACATTACACGGCGTTTGGCTTAAAGCGCGAGTAGACTTGAACATCGCATCGTCGCGAACGAGTTGGCTTGCCCCATGTTCATTCGCCGGTTTATATGTTGGAGTCGCCGAAGTCTGACCCGTCCGCACCAATCCAGTCTGGGCCTCGATGGCGCTGGATGGTGCGGCTGTTCGCGGCGATCATGGCGGGCGGACTCCTATTGGATAATCTGCCTTACGAGTGGACATGGGCCGCTGGTCCCAAGCACGCCGTAACGACTGTCTATCAACAGTTGGGGTTATCACAAGACGGTTGGGGCATGTTCGCTCCTGATCCCGAGCTCGACAACGGCTCGATCGGCGCCGTCGTAACGCTCGACGACGGTCGCGAGCTCATGTGGTTTTCGCCAGCGTGGGGCGAAGTCGGATCTGGCGATAAGTTCCGTCGTTTTCGCTACATCAACTATTTCAATCGGCTTCGTCTGCCCGAAAATCGTCCGGCCGCGGAAGACTTGGCTGATTATCTGGCGAGGACCGTGCCGCCCACGGCGGGCGAATCCCCCGTGTTAGAAACGGACTATCTGCCGCCAATGATCTCCGTGGACGGCGAAGACGATTCAGATGCGGATGCGACGAAGCCAGCGGCCCGTCATGTGGAACTGTTCGTCAACAGCATGCAGATGGCCGTGGAGAAACACACACCACTGCCTCCGCACGATGAAGCCACTTGGCTGATATCGAGTCGCTCACTCGTGAGTCGCCGATACGAGCCATGAGCGGAAAGGTAATGGCAGTACGGCGAACGACGGATCGGTTTTTGTTCGAGTCAAACGACCCGCGCATTGTGCCTGTACTGCGCATCGGCTTCGCTTTCCTCATGCTGGTCTACGTCAGCATCTGGTTGGCCGACGCGGGATTGTGGTTCAGCGACCAGGGAGTGCTCACCAAAGGAACGGCCGAGCGGATTTCGCAAGCGACGGCCACACGCTGGTCACTATTAAAACTGTTGCCCAACACGCCGACCGTCGTGCGATCCTGTTTATGTGTGATGCTAATTCACACAGCCTTACTGCTCGTCGGCTGGTGGCCGCGTCTACAAACGTTATGTCTTTTCGTGTGGCTGGTCTCCTTTCAGCAGCGGAATCCTTTGTTATGTGATGGAGAGGATACGCTGTTTCGAGCCTTGGCGTTCTGGATGACGTTTCTGCCACTAGGGGCCAGTTGGGTGTGGCTGCGAAGAAACTCGCATGCGCATCGTCCGGTAACGTCCGCCGACTGCTGGGCATTACGACTGATTCAGCTTCAGATGGCCGTCATTTATGCGTCCGCCACTTGGAACAAATTACAGGGAAGCACCTGGCACGACGGGACGGCCATGTACTATGTGTTCGCGACCGTGGATCATTTCGGCCGGATGACTTTCCCGTCCACCTGGCTGGACAACATCGTGCTGGTCAAGACAATCACTTGGACGGCTTTGGGAATTGAAGCCATCGTCCCGGTCGCGGTGTGGTTTCGCTGGACACGAAAGCCAGCATTATTGGCCGCGCTGGCCCTGCACCTGGGCATCGAGTTGACGATGCATCTATTCCTGTTTCAGTGGGTCATGATTTTGGGCTGGCTGTCGTTCGTGAACTTGGACGAGTGGCGTTGGCACACGAAACGCGAGTCGGTTGACGGGGCAAAGTCAGATTGACCGGATTCATCGGCGGGCACTATGATCTCTCGCCGGACGTAATTCATTCTCACGCTGAACTATCACAAAGGACCGTTTATGGGGCTACTCAAAGAGTTCCGCACGTTCATCATTAAAGGGAACGCCATTGATATGGCCGTCGGAATTATTATTGGCGCCGCGTTCGGAGCCGTGGTGAAGTCGCTGGTCGACAACATCATGATGCCGCCGCTGGGATATCTAATCGGCGGCGTGGATTTTTCGGCGTATTCATACCAATTGACCCCAGCGTTGACAGCCGGTTCGACGCACCCCATCACTCAAGTCGTGATTGAGAAGGATGTCCCGGCCGTCGTGATCGGCTACGGGCTGTTTGTAAACGCCCTCATCACGCTTGTAATCCAAGGTTTCGCCGTATTCATGATTGTCAAGTCCATCAACTGGATGAAGCGGCGCGAGGAAACGGTACCAGCCCCAGCGACGATGCCAGCCGACGTACAACTGTTAACCGAGATTCGCGATTTATTGCGCGAGCGCGGCTAAGGGAGCCAGCGATTCGTCCCCGCGTAAGCCATACGATTAACTGGCAGCTCATACCACTGTCAGCGGCACGATGGGCGGTTCGCTGCGTCGAAGCTGGCCGCAGGCGGCGTTGATGGCGTCGCCCTTGCGTTGGCGGAATTGAATGGTGATCCCGCCGCTCTCGAGGATCTCACGGAACCGCCGAATCGCGTTTTGGCTGGGCGTCTGATAAGGCAAACCTGCCACGGGATTGTAGGGGATTACATTCAACAGCGCCGCTCGGCCTCGCAGACAGGCGACCAATTCCTGAGCATGTTCCGGACGATCATTAATGCCGGCCAGCATCACATACTCAAATGTGAGTCGGCGTCCCGATGCTTCGAAATAGCGATCCGAAGCGGCCAGCACATTCTCAATTCCGATCGACTTGTTGACCGGCACCAATTGGTCACGAAGCGTATTGTTCGAGGCGTGCAAAGAGACCGCGAGATGGTATCGCGATTGACGTTCAATCAACCGATCAATGGCGGGCGGCAAACCGACGGTGGAAATCGTAATGCGACGGGCGGCTAATCCCCAGTCCCCCGCGGACTGCTCGCCTGATCCAGCGCTGGTAGCAACCGATCCAGGTTGGCCAGCGGTTCGCCCATTCCCATCACCACGATATGACTCAGGCGCTCGTCGTCCGGCAGCAGCTTTTGCAGTCGTAGCATCTGCTCGACGATTTCGCCTGTGGTCAAGTTGCGGTCGACTCCATCCAGTCCGCTCGCACAAAACACACAGCCCATCGCGCACCCAACCTGGGTGCTAATACAAATCGAACGGCGATGGCCGTCCCGCAACAACACGCACTCAATTCGTCCGCCATCGGCTAACCCCAAAAGTAGCTTTTCAGTGCCGTCGTCAGCTTGGTGGTGCTTGGCCACGGAAGCATTGAACAAGGAAAAATCGTTCGCCAAATCCTCGCGCAGCTTCTTCGGCAAATCGGACATGTCGGCGAACGAGTCGGCTCGCTTCTCAAACACCCAGCGTCGAATCTGCCCGGCGCGGTATGGCGCGTGGCCGTGCGAGTTGAGCCAATCAAGCAGTTCCTGTTCAGTTGTGTCGAGCAGGTGTTTCACCGCGACGCCTCTTGGATGATTCGGGCGACATCGCCGCACCGCAACGCTGTCTCGAATGTTTCGATATCCGGAAAAATGTGATGGCTCAGGAACTTAACCGCCCAGTTGTGCGGCAACGGGCTGATGGTCAGCACTACGCGGCCGGCTCGATGCGCCTCCCACATCTCGATTGCCGTCCCCATTGAAGCCTGCGGGACGAACGCCACCACCACATCCACCTCGCCGCACATTTGATTGTGTCGCAGAAACACCTGCCGGGCCAGGGCGTCGTCGTAGTTCAGTGAATCGGCGTGGTCCGCCAACGGATCGTAAACTTCGGCTCCCGGCAGCGCGGCCTGCAACAACAACTTCAATCGTTGGCGATAGTCTT
Source organism: Pirellulaceae bacterium (assembly GCA_041399085.1). Lineage (GTDB taxonomy): Bacteria > Planctomycetota > Planctomycetia > Pirellulales > Pirellulaceae > JAWKTM01. The sequence goes on along the minus strand of JAWKTM010000010.1, from coordinate 150,476 downwards.
GGTTGTGCAGCACCAGACCGACGTGCGAACCTTGCATAATGCCCGCTAAGAAAATTCGCATGGATTGCACCGTCGATTTCCGCCCCGCTCGACAACGACCGTTACTCGCCAATCACTTTGATAAGGACTCGTTTCGGCCGACGTCCGTCGAATTCCCCGTAGAAGATTTGCTCCCACGGTCCGAAATCCAGTCGGCCATCGGTAACGGCAACCACCACCTCGCGCCCCATGATCTGGCGTTTCATGTGGGCGTCGGCATTGTCCTCGCCCGTGCGGTTGTGAGCGTAGCGTTGGGGCGAAGCGTCGAACGGGGCGAGTTCTTCCAGCCACTTGCGGTAGTCGGCGTGCAGCCCACGCTCATCGTCGTTGATGAAAACGCTGGCCGTGATGTGCATCGCGTTGCACAGAACCAGCCCTTCGCGCACGCCGCTTTCACGCACAACGCGTTCGACTTCGGCCGTGATGTTGACGAAACCAACGCGCTCCGGGATCTGGAACGTGAGATATTCCGTGCGGGATTTCATCGGCGAGCTAACCTTGTTGTTCTGGCGGAGCGAACGACTCGAACAACACCCGCACGTCGTCCAGAATGACGCCGAAGTCGTCCAGCGACACGCCCGAATCCTGGATCAGCGAAGTGAGGCTGCCCAGTGTTTCTTGGATCTGTTGCTGAGATAACCCAGCGCTGGACAGCACCGCGTTCACGTCGCCCGAGAGCTGCAGGAACTCGAAGATCGAGATCTGCCCGTCGCTGGTGGCGTTTTCGAAGCGCGTGAACAACGTCGTTACGGCCGTGGCGGAAGGTGCGGTTGCGCTCTCGAACAAATCAGAAAAGTTGCCGACCATTGAGGCCACGGTGCTGGCCGTGATGTCGAACTCGGCGCGAAGCGAATTTAGATCCGTCATTAGCTGATCGAGGGCCGATCGCTGAGCCTCGGTCAGCGACAGGGATTGGTCGCCCAAAATGTCGAGCGCGCCGATGCGCCCGGCGCCTTGCAGGTTGAGACGATTCACAACGCGTTGGACATCGTTGGGGCTGATCTCCCCGTCGCCGTTCACGTCCAGCACCGCGGGCGCTCCGGCCAATGGGCCGGCGGCGTTCGCGTTCAAGTGGTTAATGACCAGCAGGGCGTCGATTGGCGAGACTTCGCCGTCGATGTTCACGTCCATGCTGAACAATTCCGCCACGGCGGCCACATCGACCGCTAACAAGCGGCGGCTTTCCAAGGACTCCACGGCCAGCTTCCGCCGCGGCCAACGTCCGCGACCCTGCTCGCGCAACTGTCCGCCACGACTGCCGCTGCAATTTTGAAATCGACCTCGACGCATGTCGTTTGCTCCCTGAATAACGATTGCGACACTGTGCGAACGATCGAGTGTAACTGAAGCGGCCGGAGTCGCACAAGAAAACGTGCGGAACGACAACGTCTTGTTCGCGGATGAGGTGAAAACGCGAGCTTGCCGACTCCTCGCCGAGCAACGCTTTACCGAGACGATGCCAACCGGCACGAAAGCCTGGAGTGCGTCCGAGGGTTGCCTTTGCATGCGGAGGCCACGCCGACGCTCGCAAAAGTCAGGGGCCGCGATAGAATCTTCTCGCTCGTCTGAATAGTGCCCTTTTCCGAACCAATCGCCGCTTCAACCTGGTGCGGAACCTCGCCGCATCCCATCACCGGCGGGATGTTATAAATCGCGGTGATTGCTGGCTAATTGCCGCAAGCCTGCGATAGGCAGTGTCCACATAAAACGGCTAATACAATTCTTTTATCTGTCGAGGCAATTCACGCGGCGCGGTGTTGAATAAAAGTTACGCGTTCGTCACATTGGCGATTCTCGTCATTTGCAATTCTTGGTTTGGTCTTATCTGATTTGATCTCGGAAAGGGGAGTGGTATGGAATTTCGCGGTACTCGAAGAGGTTTTACGCTGGTCGAGCTATTGGTCGTAATCGCCATCATCGGCGTCTTGGTTGCCATGCTGTTGCCGGCCGTGCAAGCGGCGCGCGAAGCGGCTCGACGCAGTTCGTGCTCGAACAATCTCAAGCAGCTCGGCTTGGCGTTGCACAACTACCATGACACCTACAAGTCTTTTCCCTACGGCTCGCGTAATAACACAGCGCCGGCCAAGACAGACTTGATGGGCTGGACAGTCTCGGTATTGCCCTTCATCGAACAAGGCAATATCTACGACCTGATGAATACCAGTTTCAATTGGAGCGAAGCCCCGAACGTGCAGTTCGCGACGCAGCGGATGGAGGCGTATCTGTGCCCCAGCGGTCCCGAAGTGAAGGCCGACGACAATACAAACTATTTCACGACACACTATTATGGCGTTATGGGGCCCACGGGAGTTAATCCTCAGTCGTTGACCAACTATCCAGAGAACACGTCGGGCAGCCACGGTGGATTCTCGCAAGCCGGAATTTGGTATCACAATGACGTGCGAGGGTTCAATAATATCATCGATGGAACGAGCAATACGTTTGCCTTCGGCGAGATTTCTTGGACCGACCGCGGGGGCAACCCAACTCGCTATCGAGTATGGACTCGCGGTGGACGAGTCAACGACTTCATGGCGCCTTGTAAGAATGTGGCCAATCAGATCAATACGGACCAAACGGGCCTCTTCAATGACATGAGTTACGGTAGCCAACACCCAGGCGGTTGTCAGTTTGGTCTCGCGGATGGTTCAGTTCGCTTCGTGTCGGAGACGATCGACTACAACATGTTGCTCTCGGCGGCCAGCATGAGTGGCGGCGAAACCGTCAAGCTGGACTAACCGTCCTTCACCATCCTGTCGGTGTTCTCTCAGTCGCCTCGAGGGCGTTGTTTCCCTCGGGGCGCTAATTCTCCAAAGTTGCCTTGTGGATTCGGGCTCCATTTTTACTCGGAAAGTTTTGCGTTGATGCAAGTTCGATCAGTTTGTCTCTTGTTCGCCTCGCTGGTTGTCACGATTGCTTCCGTCACTGGTTGCGGTGGCAGTTCGATGAAGTCTTATAATGTGAGTGGCGACGTTACGTTCGATGGCGCGCCGCTTCCACGCGGTACCATTCAATTCCTGCCAGATGCCACCAAGGGCAATAAAGGGCCTGCCGGATTCGCGAACGTCGTTGACGGTAAGTTTGACACTAAGACTTCTGGCAAAGGAACCGTGGGCGGACCTCACAAGGTCGTTATTAGTGGCTTCGATGGCAAAGCTGATCCGTCCGCCGAATTGTTGTTAGGCAATCAATTGTTTGGCGACTACCGCACCGACGCCGACTTGCCGATGGAAGATGGCACACAGAACTTTGACGTTCCTAAGTCCGCGACAGCCGGGCCGCAACGTTCCAACTATTCGGAACCGTAACACGTCGGAAACCAAACTGCTGGGCGTTTGCCGCGGAATCGAATTCCGCGGCAAACGTAGGATGGGAGCCGATTTGCTGTTATCCGAGTGTTACTTGATTGGGGCAAGGTGCGTCTTGATCGACCAGAGTGACATTAGATAGCGTCGTGCGAGCAATCTGTTCAAGCGCTCGCGGTGAAGAAGGCTTGGTGTCCCGTTATCAAGACGTTTGGAAACGTCAACAGTCGCGCGAACACATCGTCGACCAACACTTGATCGGAATGGTCCTCGAAGAATAGCTCCGACTCTTCTTCATAGACATCGATTCCCAGCGCTTTAATCTTGCCGGATTTGAGGCCCTCAATCGCGGCGCGGGTATCAATAATGGCGCGCGGCTGGTATTGACGAGCATCACACCGGGCTTCATTTGATTAACCGCTTGCTCGTCGATCAGATGATGCGTTTCGGCTGTAAGCGGGCAATGCAAACTAATGATGTCGGCCTCCGCATAGATTTCCGGCAAATCGACATACTGGCCGCCCATGGCAGTCAACTGGTCGTTGGGGTAGAGATCATACGCGAGAAGGCGGCAGCCGAATCCCTTTAAGATTCCGGCCGTTACCAGGCCGATCTTGCCGGTTCCGATCAAACCCACGGTTCGTCCGTTCATATCGAATCCCAGCAGGCCATCCAGCGCGAAATTGCCTTCGCGCACTCGACCGTAGGCGCGATGCAGTTTCCGATTTAGCGACAGCATCATGCCGACCGTGTGTTCGGCGACGGCGTGCGGCGAATAGGCGGGCACGCGAACCACGGTCACGCCAAGTCGGTCGGCCGTCGGCACGTCGACATTGTTGAAGCCAGCGCAGCGGAGCGCGACAAGCCGCAGTCCTTCGTTCGCCAGTTGCTGGAGAACCGTTGCGTCAAGCACATCATTGACGAACACGCAAACGCCCGGAAACCCGGTCGCCAACGGCAACGTCTCGTGTGTCAAACGCGGCTCGAAGAAATGCAGTTCGTGACCGAACTCGGCGTTGGCGGACTCAAAGAAACGTCGGTCGTAGGGTTTGGTGCTAAAAACGGCGATTCTCATCGGAGCACTGCTTTCCTGAACAAGGGCAGCTTCTGGGCCTGGGTGCTGTGAGCGACGTTCGCTCGAAAAGTGGCTCGCGGCCCATTGTACGGCGTGGGATGAATTTGCCGAGTCGTGATTGGTTGACCCTCACAACGGCTCGGTTGATACTGGCGAATCGTCTTTCGGATAAATTCACGGTTGCGGAGTGTTTTCAATGCGGAAAGTTGTTGGTATTGCGGTCGGTTTTCTGAAGAACCGCGTGAAGTATAAATTCGGCCCGATTGCGGTGTCGCTTGGTTGCGCACTGTTATTTCTGGGGAGCGCGGCCTTGGCGAAGGACGCGCCGTCCTCGTCGAAACCGAACATCGTGCTGATCTATGCCGACGACTTGGGCTACGGCGACGTGGGCTGCTACGGCGCGTCGCGGGTCGAAACACCCAACATGGATCGCATTGCGCGGGAAGGCATTCGCTTTACCGACGCTCACTCGCCGTCCGCCACTTGCACGCCGTCGCGCTACGCAATGCTCACCGGCGAATACGCTTGGCGTCGCCAAGGGACCGGGATCGCTCGCGGCGACGCGGCGGCCATCATCCGGCCCGGTCGCGAAACGCTGGCGTCGCTGCTCAAGACGGCTGGTTACTCGACCGGCGTGGTTGGCAAATGGCATTTGGGATTAGGCGACGGCAACGTCGATTGGAACGGAGTTATCAAACCGGGGCCGTTGGAAATCGGTTTTGACTATTGCTACTTGATTCCGGCGACCGGCGATCGCGTACCGTGCGTATACGTCGAGAACCATCGCGTTGTCGGGTTGGATCCGAACGACCCGATTCAAGTCAGCTTTGGCAAACCGGTGGGTGACGAACCCACGGGGCGCGAGCATCCCGAATTGTTGAAGATGCATCCGAGCCACGGGCACGATCAGACGATCATCAACGGTATCAGCCGGATTGGCACGATGACCGGCGGCCGCTCGGCTCGCTGGGTCGACGAAGACATGGCCGACGTCATCACGGGCAAGGCCACGGCGTTCATCGAGAAGCATCGGCAGGAGCCGTTCTTTCTGTTCTTTTCGACGCACGACATCCATGTCCCGCGCGTGCCTCATCAGCGATTCGCCGGGCAAACCGGAATGGGGCCGCGGGGTGACGTGATCGCTCAACTGGATTGGTGTACCGGCGAGATTCTGAAGACCTTGGATCGGCTCGATTTGGCTGAAAACACGTTGGTCATTCTTTCCAGCGACAATGGCCCGGTCGTTGACGATGGCTACAAGGATCAAGCGGTTGCAAAGTTGGGCGATCATCGGCCGGCCGGTCCGTTGCGTGGCGGCAAATACAGCGCTTTCGAGGGCGGGACGCGTGTGCCGATGATGGTTCGCTGGCCGCAACGCGTGAAGCCGGGCGAATCGTCAGCGCTGGTTTGCCAGATCGACTTGATGGCGTCGTTCGCGGCGTTGACCGATCAGACTCTGGCCGACGATGCCGCCCCGGACAGTGCTAACGTGCTGCCGGCACTATTGGGCGAAGCGTCCCAGGGGCGCGAGCACTTGGTCGAACACGCGGGAGTTCTGTCGCTGCGAAAAGGCGATTGGAAGTTCATCGAACCGGGCAAGGGTCCGCGAGTGAATCGCAATGTGAACATCGAGACCGGCCAAGTCCCGCAAGGCCAGCTTTACAACTTGGCCAACGATCTCGGCGAGCAAAACAACTTGGCCGCCGAACATCCCGAGAAGCTGGCTGAGTTATCCGCGATGTTAAAGCAGATTCGGCAAGCAGGTCGATCGCGACCGTAGACGATCGGCCGTTTGCGAGTTGCGATTTGTCGCGAGTCGACGGTAGAATGTGGAACGAGTTTTCGTGAGGGCGACGGCTGTTGGACGATGGCTGATCGCCGCGTGGCTTATCTTGACGAGCTTGGCGGTCTCGCGCGCACGCCGCTTGGCTATTCCGATGACGTGCGGTTACGAAGGAAGAACGGAAATGAAGAGTTGGACGCAGAATCGTTGGCTGGTGTGGGGATCGGGCTTGGCGGTTGGTTTGCTGATTGGCGTGGGGATGCTGATCGGCGCGATATCGGCGACCGCCACTCGCCCGTCTTTGGAGTTTCCGCTGCATGAACTGCGAGCCACTTCAACGCACGGCGGCGAGTCCTTCGCGGTCGCTACGGGCCCGATTTCGGATGGCGTGGAGGGCGTGTTCTTTCTCGACTTCCTGACCGGCGAGCTGAACTGTTCGGTCGTGAATCCGCGAACCGGTACGATTGGCGGCGCGTTTCATCGCAACGTGGCGGCGGACCTCGGCGCGGCGAAGGATAAGACGCCGAGCTACCTGATGGTGACGGGCATGGTCAACTGGCAAACGCGCACGGGGGCGTTGAAACCAGCGGACTGCGTTGTCTATGTGCTAGACGGCAACACCGGCAACTGGATGGCTTACAGCATGCCTTGGAATCGTAGCGCGGCGAATGTTGGCGGCGTGCAGGCGTCCGAAATGGGAGTCGTTGGCCGGGGCACGGCTCGGAATCTGGCAATTCGCGAGTAGCGGTTGGGCTTGGCTCGCCTCATTGGATTCGTGCGGCTCCCGTTGTGCGCCGGAGAAATCTCGGCTCAGTTCGGCTCAGCGGGAGCTTCGCACTCCCGTTTCGAGCATCTGATAACTCGGCTCAGCGGGAGCTTCGCACTCCCACGATGGAGTTCGGCTCAGCGGGAGCTTCGCACTCCCGTGATGTGGCGACGATCGTTACTGAATCGCCACTCGGGACAAAGGGCCGACTACCGTGTCGAGCATCTGAGTGACCACGGCCGAGTCTTCCTTTTCGACCATCAGCCGGTCGCCTTCCCACAGGGCGTAGTTCGACGATTCCGGAACGCGTTTTCGTTTGTGGTCGTATTGAATGCCCAGAACTTGTTCGCCGCCGGTTGGATTGCGGCGAACTAGCCGGATGCTCATCCGGTTGTATTCCCGGTAGGCGCCGGATTGGACGAGTGCATCGTGGACGAGCATCCCGTCGCGAAACGGCAACTCGGCCGCGCGCGGTTTGGCGTCTCCTTCTTTCAACACGACCATCACGCGGCGGCCGTCGTCGACTGGCTTCGGCTGCTCGTCGCCTGGCAGCAGCGACGACAACGAAAATCCGCCGCCGCCCATTGTGGCGCAGCCGGGCGAGGCGAGGGCTACGGTCAGCAGCAAGCCGGTGGCGAGCCAGAGATTTGCGGCGGTTCGTAACATGCCAGCGTCCTTCCGTGTGGCGTGATGAGCGAGTCTGCGAGCCGAGCTTTTGCGACGACACGATGCGAAGTTCTCGCACGTTCGGCCGTCACAGGCGATGTAATCGGTAAAGTTTGCCAAGTCACTGCAACAAATCCGGGAAAATTTGCGAGATTGATTCAAGAGCAGCGAATGCCTGCTGGATTGGGTGGGTTTCGGGAGGGCAAAATGGGTGTCCGTCGGCCTTGGCGCGTGCGTATGCGACGGCGGCAATTTGATTATCCTATTGCTCACCGTCTGCCAGATGGTTGGGCCACAATGGTCGAGCGAATCGATCACAACCGGTAAGCATGCTACGAGAACAACTCAGATCGGAAATTCATGAGTAACGGACCCACAGGACAACCTTTGCCCGACGCAAGTGGGCAGATCGAGTTTGCTTGTCATGGTTGCACGCGTGTCCTTCGCGTGGGACGCGATGCCGCGGGGCGACAGGCCAAATGCCCGCAGTGTGGCTTGGTGCAACAAGTGCCTTACACGTCATCGCCGTCGGCTCCCTCCAGCGGTTCGCCTTACGGTTCAATCGGCAGTGCGCCGGCCAACGCGCCGGTTGTGAATCCGAACGCCGGTTCGCCGACTCCGCCGCAAACACCGCCTAGCTCGCCGCCCAGCTCGTTGCCCAACGCCGCGCCGCCCGCGTTCGCTGGACAAGCTTCGCGTCCGTCCGCCACTCCGCAATTCTCGGCTCCGTCCGCATCGCCTTTGGCCGGCGGTCAAGCTGCCGCCGCGTTCGATCCGCGAGTGCCGCAGGAGCCGGACAAGCCAGCGAGGCCGACGATCACGGGAGCTTCTCACGTCGGTGAAGAGACGGCGACCAAGCGGTTGTTTGATCGAGTGACGGCTGAGATCAGCAAAATTTATGTGGGGCAAGACGAGCTGGTGCTGGGAACGCTGGTGGCGTTGTTTTCCAGTGGCCACGTGTTGATCGAAAGCGTGCCGGGATTGGGTAAGACGCTGTTTGTTCGCACGCTGGGGCGGGTGTTGGGATGTAAGTTCGGACGAATCCAATTCACGGCCGACTTGATGCCGTCGGACATCACCGGCGCGCCGATCTTCGACATGAAGCAGCAGGAGTTCCGTTTTCGTCCCGGCCCGGTGTTCACGCAGTTGCTGCTGGCCGACGAAATCAATCGCTCGCCCGCTAAGACGCATGCGGCGTTGTTGGAAATCATGCAGGAATATCGCGTGACGATCGACGGCCAAAGCCACGTGTTGGAGCGGCCGTTTCTGGTGCTGGCGACGCAGAATCCGATCGAGTCCGAAGGAACGTACAACTTGCCCGAAGCCCAGCTCGATCGGTTCATGTTCAAGCTGCAAGTCGAGTATCCGAACGAACGCGAAGAGGCGGAAATCCTCCGCATGCATGGCGACCAGCAGGATATTAATCGCCGTTTGGAAGAAGAATTGGAAACGGTGACTTCGCCGCAAGAGATCATCGAAGTGACGCGTTCCACCGGAGCGATCCGAGTGGACGAGAAGCTGATCGACTACATCAACAAGATCGTGCGGCTCACGCGTCAATGGCCGCAATTCCATCTGGGCGCGTCGCCGCGAGCCGGGATCGCGTTGATGCAAGCCGCTCGCACGTTGGCGGCGTTCAGCGGCCGCGACTACGCCGTGCCGGACGACGTCGTGCAGATCTCGTTGCCCGCCCTTCGGCATCGCGTGATTTTGACGGCGGAAGCCGAAGTCGAAGGTCACTCGGTCGATCAACTGTTGACCGATTTGATCCGTTCGGTGGAGGTGCCGCGGATTTGAACGAGTACTACGGGTCGCTGCAAGAAGGCCTGGGCGTATTGAAGACGCTGCCTTGGCTGATGCTGACGTTGTTTTCGGTACCGCTTTTCTTGTTGGCGGTCTGGCGACGCGTTTATCCTCACGTGCCGCTTGTGCTGGCGTTCTTGGCGCCGACGCTGCTGACGTTCGCGCTGATCGTTCATCCCGAATGGTTTTTGCGGTGGTCTTGGCGGATTTGGTCTTTGCGGGATTGGCGATTGTCGACTTGCTGACGTTGCCCACGCAGCGGACTTTCTCGGCCGAACGGCATTCGACGCGGGTCGCGTCGCTGGGCAAATCGCATCCGGTCGAGCTGCTGTTGACGAATCACTCGCGGCGGAGATTCTTTGTGACCGCCCGCGATGACTTGCCGCAAGAGTTCACGCCGACGCCGGAAGAGTTTCATCTGCGGTTAGAGCCGCGCAGCCGCACCACGGTGAAGTACGAGTTTGTCTCGCGGCGACGCGGTGCGTTCGATTTGAACTGCGTGCATTTGCGAGCGCGTAGCCGGTTCGGTTTGTGGCGGGCGTTGATTCGATGTCCTGTCGAGTCGGTCGTGCATGTGTATCCCGACATGAAGCAGCTTGGCGAATACGCGGTGCTCGCGCGAACGAACCGGCTGAGTTTGCTAGGCGTGCGTCGGACGCGAAAGATCGGCCAAGACAACGAATTCGAGCGGCTGCGCGACTACACGCTGGACGACAACTACAAGTTCATCGACTGGCGTTCGACCGCCCGCCGCGGCAAGCTAACCGTGAAGGACTTTCAAACCAGTCAGAGCCAGCGAATCGTTTTCATGCTGGACTGCGGCCGCATGATGACCAACACGTCGGCCAATTTGAGTTTGTTGGATCATTCGTTGAACGCGATGTTGATGCTTAGCTTTGTCGCTTTGCGGCAAGGCGATTCGGTCGGGCTGATTTGCTTTTCCGATCGAATTCACAATTTCGTGCCGCCGCGTGGCGGCATGAGCCAAATGAATCATCTGCTGCACGCGTCGTTCAATCGGTTTCCCGAATTGGTCGAGTCGCGATATGACCAAGCGTTTCTGCACTTGGCGACCTACTGCAAGAAGCGATCGCTGGTCGTGTTAGTCAGCAATCTGATCGACGAAGTGAACTCGCACCAAGTCGAGCAGTACTTGGGCAACTTGGTTGGCCGGCATTTGCCGTTGGGCGTATTGCTGCGCGATCATCGACTGTTCGAGGCGGCCGAGCATCCGAATCCTCGCGGCGAGCAACTTTTCCGTTCGGCGGCCGCCGCGGAAATTCTGACTTGGCGACATCAGGTGCTGACCGACCTGACGCACCGAGGCGTGCTCGCCTTGGATCTGTACCCCGAAAACATGACGGCTCCGCTGATTAACCAGTATCTGGAAGTCAAAGCTCGCCACCTGCTATAGTCGGTTTCCCGCAGCTTTTGAGGTTGACTTCTGCGCGATCGGGAAATTTTTTTCTCCGCCGTTGCGGCCGGCATTCCGTGTAGATTCCCCATCTGCGGAATTAAATTCTCCTGAATCAGGGACAAACTGCCGGCAAACTACTTCACATCTCTATCCAATCGGCTTATATTCGCTATCACGACCGACCGGTCTATTTTCTCTAATCGCTAGGTTGTGACAGTTTTCCCGGTGATGTAGCTGGGTGTGTTCATGGGATTCCTTCATCTTGAGGAGGAGACGTCGATGAAGTGGGGAGTTCGAAAGGTTTCGTTTGTCCTGGCCGCCCTCGTGGCTGCTTTGGGCTTGGCCAGCCGCGTTGATGCGGGTGGCTGTGGTTCTGGTTGCGGTGGTTGCGCCCCCGCGGCCGATTGCGGTAGCTGTGGCCCGGCTTACCAGTTGGTCGAAAAGACCATCATGGTGCCGACCATGGTGACCGAGCAACGCACGGTGACGCAGACCGTCTGCCAGCCGGAAGTTCGTCAGAAGACCGTTACGGTCTGGAAGTGTGTGCCCGAGACCAACACCGTTACGCAAACGTACACGGTCATGGTTCCGCAGCAACGCACGCGCACCGAAACGTACACGGTCTGCAAGCCGGTTCAACATCAAGTTGAGCAATCGTACACGGTGATGGTGCCGCAACAACGCACCCGCACCGAGCAGTACACGGTTTGCCGTCAAGTGTCGGAGCAGGTCGAGCAGAGCTACACCGTCATGGTTCCGCACACCGAGACTCGTCAAGGCACGCGTAACGTTTGCCAACGCGTGGCTGTCCAAGAGACCCGCACGGTTTGCCGTGATCAAGGTCACTGGGAAGAGCGCGTCGTCGGCAACGCTTGTGGTGGCAACGCCTGCGGTGGCAGCGGCTGCGGCCAGAGCGCTTGCGGCGGTTGCGGAAGCTGTGGCCAAAGCGCTTGTGGCAACGGCTGCGGCGGCAACGCTTGCGGCGGCAACGGCTGTGGCAGCGTTCGCACTTGCCGCGTGTGGGTGTCGAACATCGTTCGTGAAGAAGTGCCCGTTACCGTCTACAAGAACCAAATGGTCTCGCAACCTTACGAGTACCAAGTTACGGTTTGCAAGCCGGAAACCCGCACTCGCACGGTCACCGTGGTGAAGAACGTTCCTGAAACGTTGAGCCGCGAAGTTGCTTACACCGTGTGCGTGCCGGAACAACGCACTCGCACGGTCACCGTCACCAAGATGGTGCAAGAGCAACAACAACGCGAAGTTTCCTACACCGTTTGCGTGCCGGAACAACGCAGCCGCGACGTACAAGTGACGACCTACAAGAAGGTCGCCGAAGAGAAGGTTGTCAACTACACCGTCATGGTCCCGCACCAAGTCGAGAAGGTTGTTAACGTCCAAGTTTGCCGGATGGTTCCGAAGACCGTCACCTGCAAAGTGGCCGTTCCTTCCTGCGGTGGTTCGAGCTGTGGTGGATCAAGCTGCGGCGGATCGAGCTGTGGCGGTTGCGGAAGCTGCAACTAGTCTCTAGACGAACTTATTTTGACCCAGATTTTGACGGGCTGGATTCGGTAACGAGTCCGGCCCGTTTTTCTTTGCGCTCCGAGCTACTTGCCGCCGCGCTGTCCACGGCGGTCAAGTCGCCCCACGCTGGATCGCGCGGCGGATATTCGCCATAGAAACGCTTGATGAAATGCCGCCGCCGACTATCCGGGCAATGCGCTTGCCAGCCCCATCGTTCGAGCAGCCGATCCGAAATACGTCCGTGGGAGACTTCGCACACGATCGCGTCGGTTCGCTTGATGCGGGCGATTTCGTCGAGCACCAACAACGTGCCGCGAAACGTCGCCAGGCTCGTTCCCGGTGATGAGACGATGTACTTCAGCGTGAGAAAGTTAGCCATCCGACGCGGCTGGCTAAAGTACAACAAGCACCGATTGTGCGTCGCGCGACGCTGCGATTGCTTGCCCAACCAACCGACTTCCCACAGCGACGCCAGCTTGGGCCACGGTCGCGCGTGAACGCCGACGAATCGTTCCGCGATCACTTCGATCACGCCGTGCCGCATCACGCGAACCCGAGCTTCGTCGGTCGACAAGTTGGTCACCGTTGCGTCGTTCCACCATATCATCAAACACAACTCGCTCGGCCAGTCACTGGTTATCGCAATTGATAGAAGCCGCTTGCGGAACGGTCGCCACTCACGCCGCGCAACCGTTATGCGGCGTCGAGTTGCCGATTCGACGCGGCCCACGTGATCCAGTCGGTGACTTCCGCCAAGTCGGGGCGGCGACCGCCTCGCAGCACGCGTTCGCCTTCCTTTGTCGCCAAGAATTCTTCCACGCGGGCCAGCAAGTTTGCCGGCTGCCGCATCGCCAACTCCTCGGCCTCGAAAATCTCGCAAGCCACCAGGATTTGCGCATCGTGTCCGCGCAGTTGCGGCACGCGGCACATCAACCGCGCTTGGCGCTGCCAAGCGGTAAACAAGTCGACATTGGTTCGGTCATGATCCAAACGTTTCACGGCGGACGCTGCGTTTGCTCGCAACAGGTCCGTAACGGTGGTGATGCCGATTCGCTTCAACCGCGAAGCCATTTTCGGTCCGATCGACGGCGCGTCGACGACCGGGCTATCCGGTTCCAAATAAAAGCGAAACGAATCAGTCCGCGATGATTCCACGCGCGAGGCCGCTGATTCTCGCGGCGCGGCAGATTCGCGCGATGCGGTCGCCGCCGGAGTCTGGCGGTTCTGGTCGCTCCGCGATTGGGAAACGGTTGACTCCGAATCGTGTTCGTGCTCTTCCACGTGTTGTCGGTCTACCCGCATTTGACGTCGTTCGTCGGAACGCGTCCGCCGTCGTTCGCCATCCGACCCACGGCGGCTGGTGCGGCGATTGCTTTGCGAAGTGTCACCGTCTCGCGATGACCGCGTTCGTACGGAGCGAGTTGCTTCGTCTTCGCGGGATGATTCGTGCAGCCGCAATGTCGGCGGCTCCGGCCCCGACATTTCGCGAGCGGATATTTCCCGCTTCTCCGATTGTCGCTCGGTGCGAAGCGATCGACGCTGTCGCTCGGAGGGGGATTCGCTGGTGAAAGCTCGGCCGATCGACGTGCGATCCCAACCGCTCGTCTGCCATTGATCGCGAACGCCGCGAGCCGCTTCAATCCAGCGGCTGGCTTGCGAACGGTTGAAGCCCGCGCGGTTCCGTGCAAACTTCACGCCTTCGTCGCTTTCCAAATAGGTCTTCACTCGCGTGTAGAGTTGCTCCAAATCCGCATCGGCCAGCGTCTCGGGATCGTCAATTCCGCACGCCACGAGCAACGCTGCGTCGTTGGCTTCCAACTCTTCCAGAAAGCATCGCAGCGCGGCACACGACCGCCATTGATAAATGCGGCGTGCGGTGACGGACGAGTCGTCGGTTCGAGCGGCCAGCTCTTCGGACGTAGCCGCCAGCAGTTGTTCGACACGGTGAATCCCCGCCGCTCGCAACGCATTCACGGCATTTCGATCGCGCAGGCCCAAATGTTCGATCGGGCTGTGCGGATACAGCGGACGTTTCCGCAGCACCTTTTCGACCGCGGGCGAACGCGAAGCTTCAGGCATCTCATTCGGCGTCGAAGCTGTTTTGAGAACCGGTGTCGAAACGGGAGGACGCGGCGGTTTCTCTTCGGGTATCGCTACGGCGGAAGTCACGGGCGCGGGCGGCAATGCCACAAGATTGATACCGCGAGTCGATGCGTGAGAAAAACCAGGGAGCGAGCGGACCGACAGGCCGAGGGCACGCAAATTCTCGGCAGCCGACGTATCGGTTACCAACAACAGCGTCTGGCGTCCGGCAAGTCCACGCTCGGCCAGCACGCGGCCGAGCGATTCCAGGTGTTCGGGATCCCACGTGGCTCCCGACGCTTCGACCAACAACGGCAGGCCGACTCCACGGCGGTGATATTCGTCGGTAATCGCCAAGCTAATCGCCATGCGAGTCAACCAGCGGCCAGTGTCACTGAGCTCGGCCAAATTGCGATGTGATCCCGCACTGGTTCGCACAACCAGCGAATCCGATCCAGATCGAAAGTCGAGCGATTGGAATGCTCCGTCCGTCAGACGGCGCAAATAGGCCGACGCCGAAGCCCGAATCGGGTCCGACGATAGCCAGTGAGTTCGTTCGGTTGCCTGCCGTGCGTCGGACACTCGGCTGGAGGGACGTTCGGCGCGAGCAAATGCGGCCGCCAAGCGTTCTTGGACCGACAGCAACTCGCGCTGGTTTGCCAAGATGTCTTCGCTGCTGACGACGGCTGCCAACTCCTGCTGCAACGCATCGCGACGTTCCATCAAGGCACGCTGCTCGTTCGCCAGTTCATCGCATCGTTGCTGCGAAGCGTCGTACCGCGAACGCGCCGCCGATAGAGTGTCGGCCAACCGTTCGGAACTTGCACGCCCGGCCACGTCGCGCAGATGACGCTCGTGACCCGCGCATCCGCAGAAGGATTCATCCCGGCGAGCCGCGAATCGCTGCGAGTCGGACGTGTGCCGAATCGCCGCTTCGCGCCGCTGCTGTAGCGATTCCAGCCGATTCCGCCATTGCTGCCGTTCCTCGCGCAACTGCCGGCGTTCGGATTCCAGCCATTCGGACTGCCAGGCTCGCTGTTGATCGCTAAGCAAACCGCACATGATGTAAATGCGTTCGCGAACGGCCCGGACCAGCGGCGTGAGACGCGTGTAGGTTTCGTCGCCCAGGCAATGAGGACAGGTGGCTGGATTCTCCCAGCGATCGACTTCCGCCTGCGCCTCGGCCAGCAACTGTTCCAACGACGCCAGGCAACCTCGGTGCGTTTCGATCGCTTCTGGAACACTAACGCCCGGCCTGTTCTGCTGAGCCAACACCTGCTCCATCGCTTCCAGCCGAGCTTCGACCTCCGCGAGCCGCTGATGGGCGAAGTCCAGTTCGCGGTCCAATTGAGCGGCCAATCCGCCGCGCCACGATCGCCCTTGTCGCAGAGCTTCGTCGCTGGCGACCGCGAGCGTTGGCGTGCGTGTTTCTATCTCCAGTTCGCGCAAGCGTCGTTCGGCCTCGGCGAATTCGGCCCGAGCGGCGGACAGGCCGTCGCGCACCTCGTTGAGCCGCGACTGTAGCTTGGCCAGCTCGGCCTGAGTTCGCGAGGTCTGCTGCCGATGACTTTGCCCGTGCCTTTCCAACCAGTCGGTTAGCTCGTCTTGTCTTCGCAATAATTGTTCGATGGCTGGCGTGTCGAAGGCTGGCGTATCGAGAGCCGTCGCGTCGAATGACAATCGTCCGTCACCATCGGCATCGAAATTCGCCGCCGGTCGGTGTCGGCAGGAGTGCGACGGCCTCGTGGCGGTCAGACCCGTGGGCGTTGTGCGACTGCCGAATTCTTTCGAGCCGTCGAGCGTCCAGGATGTTTGATCGCCCAATGAGACAGCGAACCACAGGGCTAAATCGGGCAAGTCGCTGGCGGGAACTCCGTGCATTCGCAACGCCGCCGGGCCGTCCGTGCGTGACGAAGCGCGTTCGTTCCAGGCTGCCGTGGTGAAGGTGATTTGGCCTCGCAATGACGCCAGCAGCTCGGGTCCAGCGGCTTCGCCAAACAGCGCTCGCGCCAAATGCCGATGCAGCGTTTTCCCATCGCCGACCGTTGGCAACTGCAGGACGGCAAAACCGTCCGGCAAGCCATGAATTTGCACGCTGGCGTCCAGTTCCGGTTGTTCCAGACAAAAGCCACTGATCTTCACGGCGGCGCCTTTTCCTATTTCTCGACGTTACGGTTCACTCCACCTCGTTGCGGTGGCGGAGCATTCGCGGACTGCGGAGTTTACCGGCCTTTCCAAAACGTGCGAAGAGAAATTAGGCAATTCAGCTTGGCCACGCCGCTTGTTGATTGCTGGCAGGCGTTGGGCTAATTTGAGAACCCAGCAACCATGACGCTCCCCTCCCGAAAAGATCAAAGGAACGACGATGACTTCGCACCGACCGACGAACGCGACGAACGCCTCGAACAACACCGACCAGACAACGCGACAGTGGAATCGCCGAGGTTTTCTGGCGACCGCGGGCTTGGCCGCCGCTTCCGTCGCATTGGCTCGCGACTACGGGCCGAATGCGGCTCCGGTGCGTTATCCCGATCCCGACATCGTGGTGCTGGACGATCGCTTCAAGAAGTACAAGCTGGGGAACACGCCGATTCAACGCATCTATCACAGCAAGGAGATGTTGTGGGCCGAAGGGCCGGCCTGGAATGGCGTGGGGCGGTATCTGTTGTGGAGCGACATACCGAACAACATTCAATTGCGGTGGC
This sequence comes from Pirellulaceae bacterium, assembly GCA_041399085.1. Taxonomy (GTDB): domain Bacteria; phylum Planctomycetota; class Planctomycetia; order Pirellulales; family Pirellulaceae; genus JAWKTM01. The sequence continues at coordinate 133,311 of JAWKTM010000010.1, read as the reverse complement.
TGGAAGAAGACGGCCATGTCACCACGTTTCGCCATCCGTCGGGCAACAGCAACGGCAACACGTTCGATTATCACGGCCGGCAGATTTCCTGCGAGCACGGTAATCGTCGCGTGGTGCGTTACGAATACGACGGCCGCATCACGGTGCTGGCCGACTCGTTTGAAGGCAAGCCGTTCAATGCGCCGAACGACGCCGTGGTGCATCCCGAGGACGGGGCGATTTGGTTCACCGATCCCGGCTATGGCAGCTTGATGAACTATGAAGGCAACAAAGGCCCGCTGCATTTAAAGGAATCGGTCTATCGAATCGACGCCAAGACGGGCCGTATTGATAAGGTGACGGACGAAATCTTCAAGCCGAACGGGCTTTGTTTTTCGCCCGACTACAAGAAGCTGTATGTCGCCGACACGGGCGCCTCACACTATCCCGAAGCGCCGGAGAACATCAAGGTATGGGACATCGTGGCGAACGGCACCAAGCTGGCGAACGGCCGCGAATTTGCCTCGATGGAATTGGAGGTCAACGGCGAGAAGAAGGCCGGGTTCGCCGATGGCATCCGCGCCGACGAAGATGGCAACATCTGGGCTAGCGCCGGTTGGGTCGGCGATGGCTACGACGGCGTGCATATCTTCGCCCCCGACGGAACTCGCATCGGTCAGATTCTGCTGCCCGAGATTTGCTCGAACGTCTGCTTCGGCGGCACCAAACGGAATCGGCTGTTTATGACCGCCAGCACCTCGGTATATGCGGTATACGTCGAGACGCGGGGCGCTCACATCTCCTAACCGCACTATCGGGTTTTTCGGCGTCTGGATAGAATGGCCGACCGGATTTTGACGACGAACGGCTGACGCTAACCCACTCGCTGCTTGCATGTTACGTTACTGGACCGCCGGCGAATCGCACGGCAAAACCTTGCTCGCCCTGGTCGACGGCATGCCGGCGGGCTTGGAAATCGAGACCGATTCGATCGACGTCGAACTGCGGCGTCGACAGGGCGGCTACGGCCGCGGCGGTCGGCAGCGAATTGAGACTGATCGCGTCGAAGTGCTGACGGGCGTTTGGAAAAACACGACGCTCGGCAGCCCCGTCGCGCTGCAAGTCGTCAACAAAGACTACAAGCTCGAGCGGCTGGGCGATCTCGATCGGCCGCGTCCGGGACACGGCGACTTAACCGGCGCGGTCAAGTATCTCGGTCCGATTCGCGGCATCTTGGAACGAGCCAGTGCGCGGGAGACGACGGTCCGCGTGGCGGCCGGGGCGTTGGCCAAGCAGCTTCTCGCTCAGTTCAACATCCGAGTGATCGGCTACGTGGTCGAGCTGGGCGGCATCGCGATTCCGCCGCAACCGGTGTCGCTGGAAGAACAATACAAGCTGCGTGATACCAGCATCATTTACTCGCTGGATCCATCCCGCGACGAAGAGATCAAGACGCTGATCGACGACACTCGCAAAGCCGGCGACACGCTGGGCGGCATCGTCGAAACGCGAGTTGAGGGCCTGCCGTTCGGGCTCGGCACGCACGCTCAGTGGGACCGCAAATTTGATGGCCGGCTGGCTCAAGCCGTGATGGCCGTGCAGGCGATCAAGGGCGTCGAGATCGGGATGGGCTTCGAAGCCGCCCGCCGACCGGGCTCGCAAGTTCACGATCCAATCCAGTACGACGCCGCTCAAAAACACTTGCCGCATCTCGGCTACGTCCGGCCCACAAACAACGCTGGCGGTTTGGAAGCCGGGATGACCAACGGCCAGCCGCTGGTCATCCGCGCGGCGAAGAAGCCGATTAGCACGCTGGCCAAGCCGCTGGAGTCGATCAATCTGGCGACCAAGGAAGCCGAGGAAGCGGCCTACGAGCGGAGCGACGTGTGCGCGGTTTCGGCCGCCAGCGTGATTATCGAAAACGTGGTGGCGTTCGAAGTGGCCTGTGCGTTGTGCGATAAATTCGGTAACGACAGCCTGCGGGAGATGCAGGCCCGCTATCAATTGTTTCTGCAGATGGCCGCCGAGCGGTGACGCCCGGCTCGGATAGTTCGACCAACATCGACAAGGAAGTCGACGATGCACGAACGAACTCAGCGATCGCTCTGCCGCTTGGCCTTCATCGGCCTCTGCTTAATTCCCACGCTGTTTTCCTTGGGATGGATCGCCTACGGCCGCACGGACCATCATCAGACGCTCAGCGCCGAAGTTTGGCGCGAGCAACTCGCCGACTGGAGCGGGCTGCATTGCGAGATCGGCGGCATCCGCTATCCGCGCCCCGGCGAGACGGTGCTGGAAGGTGTCGTCCTCGCGGACAGCGAAACGCGGCAGACAATCGCCGAGCTGCGTCTGTTGGTGATCGAGCGGCAAGGCAATGTCTGGATGGCCACCGCCTCGCAGCCCACAATTCACGCCGATCACGTTGCGTCGCTGATCGACTTGCTTCACGAACGAATGCTCAAACGTCTGCCGTCGAACTTCACGCCGATTGAAGTCAACGTCGCCGAACTGACGATCGCCGACGAACCGGCCGCTCGGACCTTGGCCGACGTTCGAGCCGTAATTGAATCGGGTGGCAACGAGTCGGCGTATCGATCGACTTTCGCGTGGCGGGCGTCGAGATGAGCGATCGTGCACTCTTCGCGCCACGCGACACCGAGTGGCGCGGTCGTCCACAACCTGGGAGTTTCACGGCGCGGCCGGTTTGCCAACCAATGCGCAGGCATGGCCATTTTCCTTGGCTGGAATCGTTCGGCGACCGATGCGAATTTCGCGGCACGGTATTGGCGAAGCAAGCGAGCGGCTGGCTGGCAAGGCCGACTGTCGGGCCAGTTCTCGAAGCTCGATTCGGACCGGTTCGTCAGCCAGCGTTTTCCGCACAAATTGAGCGGCCGAGCCAACGTGCCGATTAGCGATGCTCGGTTCGAGGCCAGTCGCCTGACGCTGTTCGACGCCACGATCGTTTCCGAAGGAGGCGTCGTTAGTCAATCGTTGCTGCAAGCGGCAATCGGCGAATTGCAGCTTCGTCGAGCCGAAACGTTTCTCGACGGACAGCAGCGACACGTGGCTTACGAGCAACTGGTCAAAAGCGCGCCGTGCTGCACCGACTGACCGCTGCAAGGCATCTGCGATCATCAGCCGACTCGCACGCTGTTGGCTGGCCGCGACGGTCCGATTCTGTTCGATGCCGAAGCACGCGAACTCCCGACCGCCGCGTTGGTTCGGCTGCTGGCAACGTCGAACGATCATCAAGTGCCGGCGACACGCGAGACCGCCGCATTGTTCGACATTCTGCCTTTGCCACCGATCGAACGAGCCGACGGACCGACCCCCGCGGCCTATGTCCCCGTGCGTCTGCGGCCTTAGTGTCTCTAACCGCTTGAAGCGGAAGGGCGCGAGCCTCCAGTTTCGCGGCACCGACGGCTCGCGCCGTACCGCCTAATGAGTTACGCGACGAGTCCTCAGCATCCCTCGGCTCGCCGCTAGACGCACGAACGTCGATCGCGCAAACTACAGCGCGATCAACCTCTATATCGCTTGTAGCGGTAGGGTGCGAGCCCTCCGGTTTCGCGCGCGTCACCGGACGGCTCGCGCCGTTCCGCTAAAACAGCCAGAGCCAGCCATAAAGGTAGCCGCGTCTTGTCGTTCGTTTCCTTGTCGCCGCGTTCTTCGCGGCCATCGTTCTCTCGCCAACCGGTCTCGCCCGGCCGATGACGTGGCGGCCGACGGAAAGATTCCGCCAAAGTCGCATGGGCAAGCCGGTTCGGCGGCGGTCACGATCACACCCGAGCATCTGATGTGGATGTCGGGATACGCCGGCCGCGATAAACCGGCCGACGGCAAGATCACCGAGCTGTGGGCCAAAGCGCTGGTGCTGCAAAACTCGCCGGAAAACCGAGCGGTGCTGGTGACGTTGGATTTTGGTCGGCATCGGCCGCGAGCTGTCCGATTCGATCGCCGCCCGTTTGAAGAGAACATGGTTTCGCCCGCCGAAACGTAGCCTTCTGCACGTCGCACACGCACACCGGTCCGGTCGTCAAGAAGAACCTTTCGCCGCTGCATTACCTGCAACTGGACGAAGAGCAGCGAAAGCTGGTCGAGCAGTATGCGACGACACTGGAAGAGAAAGTGGTCGAAGTCGTCGGCCAAGCGATCGAACGGGTCAAGCCGAGCGAGTTGAGTTGGGGCAGCGGCAAGGCGACGTTCGCCGTGAATCGACGCAATAACCGGCCGGAAGGCGACGTGCCCCATTTGCGACTGACCGGAAACTTGCCGGGCCTTTCGACCACGACGTTCCCGTGCTGGCCGTTCGCAATCAGGCCGGCGACGGCAAGACCTATGTGTATGCCGGCTACGGGCAGAGCCCCGACCGTTGGGAAAAGGGGACGGAGCCGAAACGGATCGGTTGGCAAGCCGGTCTGCAATACGACGGTGACATCGCGCGGGCCAAAGAGGTGCTGGCGAAGTTGGATACGTATTACCCCGGCGCGACGGATTATGAGATCGCCGGTTTCTTTTGGTGGCAAGGTGACAAGGACCGTTACAACCCAGGCCACTCACAGAAATACGAGCCGAACCTCGTGCGTTTGATCGAATCGCTACGCAAGGATTTCGACGCGCCCAATGCCCCGTTCGTGATGGCCACGCTTGGCCAGACCGACAAGGACAACGCGCAGGGTACCGAGAAGGACATTATCGAAGCGAAGTTCGCCGTCGCCGATCCGAATCGTCACCCGGAATTCAAAGGCACCGTCGCCACGGTCTACTCGCATCCGCTGAGCATGGGCAGCGCATCGAACGCTCACTACGGCGGCAACGCCAAGACGTATATGAACGTCGGCGAGGCGCTGGGCAAAGCGATGGTGGAGTTGCTGAAGGCCAAGTAGGCCACGGCCAACGCCATGAAGGCAAGCGGCACGGCGCGAGCCGTCCTATGTCTTCCCTGCGTTCGTCCAAATACAAGCACGATGCGCGAGCGAGTGAATCGTCGAACTCACTTGCTTGCGCCACGTGCTCGTATGTTTTGCCGCTCAAACGAACCCAGCCGCGTGAATCGGTGGCGATTCGCGCGGCTGGTTGTGTTTCCTCGGCTGTGAGTGTGTTATCCCACGTTTGTCCAGCTTCCGCTGGCGGCGCTGGCGAGGACGGCGTCGCAGACTTTTTGCGTTTCTAGCGCTTCGCGAAACGTGGGGCTGGTTGGCGTGCCGTCGGAGAGACCCTTGAGGAAATCGGCCACTTGATGCACGAACGTGTGTTCGTAGCCGATTTGCAGACCGGGCACCCACCAATTGCCCATGTAGGGCATGTCGCCGTCGGTTACGTGGACGTTGTGCCAGCCGCGGATCAGCGAGTTGTCCTTGTGGTCGAAGTATTCCAAGCGGTGCAAGTCGTGCAAGTCCCACTTGATCGACGCGTGCTCGCCGTTGATCTCGAACGTGTACAACGCCTTGTGGCCGCGGGCGTACCGAGTCGATTCGAACAGACCCAGCGAGCCGTTGCCAAAGCGGCAGAGGAACGCGCAGGCGTCGTCGATGCCGACCGGTTCGACTTGCCCGGTCTCGGCGTGCTTGCGTTCCTTGACGAACGTCTCGGTCATCGCGCTGACGCTATTGATACCGCCGTTCAGCCAGATGGCCGTGTCGATGCAGTGAGCCAGCAAGTCGCCCGTGACGCCGCTGCCGGCCGCCTTCACGTCCAATCGCCAAGTGGCCGCGCCGCCTTGAGGCACGTCGGCGTTGATCGTCCAGTCTTGCAGGAAGTTCGCTCGGTAGTGAAAGATGCGGCCCAAGCGGCCTTCGTCGATCAACTGCTTGGCCAAGCTCACGGCCGGCACGCGGCGATAGTTGTACCAGACGGTGTTGGCCACGCCCGCCTTCTCGACCGCCGCCACCATCGTTTCGCCTTCGGCCGTGTTCATCGACAGCGGCTTCTCGCACAACACCATCTTGCCCGCTTCGGCCGCCGCGATGGCGATCTCGGCGTGCGAATTGTTCGGCGTGCAGATATCAATGGCGTCGATGTCGTCGCGAGCGATCAGCTTGCGCCAGTCGGTCTCGATCGATTCGTATTGCCATTTGTCGGCGAACTTTTGAGCCGCGTCGGCGTTGCGACCGCAAACGGCTTTCAACACCGGGCGATATTCGACGTCGAAAAAGTCGTTCACGCGTTTGTAGCCGTTCGAGTGCGTGCGGCCCATGAAGCCGTAGCCGATGAGGCCAATGTTCAACGGTTTCGTCATTGTGATTGATTGCCTTTCTTGCGAGGAGAATTGTGAGGTACGCGTCGCGGCGAATATCGTTCAGCCGCGACGGATTGATCGGAGCCGTTCGTTCGCCAAACCATCGGCGAATTGGTTTCGACAGGTGTGAACGGATGCTTAATTCCAGCCGTGAGCGTCGCGCACGCGGATCATGGCGTCCAGAATCGTGTTCCATGTTTGCTGCGTTTCCAACACCGAATTGGGGAACATGCAGCCGTCCCAGCAGATGTGTTGGATGCCGCGTTGCCCCGCGTCCTTCAGCCAGTAGCCGGCGCACTTGACGATGTCCAACTTGCCGTTCGGGTCGTCGGCCTGACAATGCTTGCCGGTCTTGTCGTGGCTGCCGGTTCCGTGAACTTCGCCGTCGTTCTGGGCGATATGGAAGTCGATCGTCCAGGGCCGCAGCGCGTCGGTCATCTGCTCGTAAGCCGCCCAGAATTCGGCGTCGCTGTAGCCGTCCTTCAAATGCGCGTGCTCCGGAGCGTTGTAACCCATCAGATACAGATAGGTGTGAGCCATGTCGGCTTTGGAAGCCGAGCGATTCGGGCATGCCGACCTCTTCCAACAGGTTCAGCATGTCGCGCCACGAGTGCATGCCGGCCCAGCAGATTTCGCCCTCGGCCGCCAGTCGTTCGCCATGATCGGCCGCGATCTTGGCCGCTTTGCGAAACGTGTCGGCGATTCGCTTCGTGTTCGCCGAGGGATTCTCGCGCCACTTGGCGATCCCGAACTCGGCCGAGTCGATGCGGATCACGCCGTATTTCCGCACGCCATGTTCGTTGAAAATCTTGGCGATTCGGCAAGCCTTCTCGACCGCCGTGAGAAACTTCTGTTGCTGTTCGTCGTCGCCCATTGCCGAGTCGCCGACGGTGCCGGGCCAAACCGGAGCCACCAGCGAGCCGACCGTGAAACCGTGGCTGGCGATCTTGTCGGCGATCCCGCGCAGCTCGTCGTCGCTGGCATCGGGATCCGTGTGCGGCAGAAACAGGAAGTAGTCGATGCCGTCGAACTTTTGGCCGTTCACTTCCGCGCCGGCGGTTAGCTCCAGCATCCGGTCGAGGCTGATCGGCGGGTGATCGGTTCCTTCCTCTTTGCCAACCAAACCGGGCCACATGGCGTTGTGAAGTTTGGGAAACGCATGGTCGCTCATCGCAATAGTTCCTTCCGTCTTTCGGCCGCGGGGAGTGTTGAATTCCGAATTTGAGAAGCGACATCTTACCGCAGGCTGAAAACCCTCCGCAACCGACCGGCAATCCTCCGAATTCGCATGAAGCTCCACCGTTGCGACAACCACGGTCGCTGGTAGAATCGGCCGGAGCGCTGCGACTCCCACTCACGCTTGGCCACGAAGGTCGTCTGATGAGCACCGAAATGATGGACGCGCCGGCGGGCGCGGCAACCTGGACGCGACGGCATTTGCTGGACTTGGAGAGCCTGTCGCCGGAAGAACTCACGACGTTGCTGGACACGGCCACTTGGCTGAAGGACGCCTCGGACGGCTGCAAGCGAAAGCTGTCTTATCTGCAAGGCAAGACGATCGCCAACTTGTTCTTCGAAAATTCCACGCGGACGCGCACCAGTTTCTCGCTGGCTGCTCGGCGATTGGGCGCGGACACGATCGAATTTGCTTCGAGCGGCAGCAGCCTCTCGAAGGGCGAAACCACGATCGACACGGCTCTGAATATCGAAGCGATGAACATCGACGCCGCCGTGGTGCGGCATCGCACGCCCGGTACGCCTTACGTGTTGGCTCGTCATCTTGATTGTCCGGTCATCAACGCGGGCGACGGACCTCATGAACACCCGACCCAAGGCTTGTTGGATATCCTGACGATCCGCGAGCATCGCCACGAAATCGCCGGCCTGACGGTGGCTCTGGTCGGCGACATCGCTCACAGCCGCACGGCCCGCTCGAACATCTGGGGCCTGAAGAAGCTGGGCGCTCACGTGATCGTTTGCGGGCCGTCCACGTTGGTCTCGAAACAATGGGAACGCTTCGGCGTGGAAGTCGCCTATCACCTGGACGATATCTTGCCGCGCTGCGACGTGCTTAATCTGCTGCGGATTCAATTCGAGCGACAAGCGACTCGGCCGTTTCCGTCGGTTCACGAATACGCGCTGCTGTACGCCATGAATCGAGAACGCATGGCGCGAGCGAAGGACGACATCCTCATCATGGCGCCGGGCCCGATTAATCGCGGCGTCGAAATCACGCCGGACGTCGCCGACGGCGCACATTCCGTCATCTTGGATCAAGTCACCAATGGTTTGGCCGTGCGCATGGCCGTCTTGTATTTGACCACGGGAGTCAACTGATTCGATGCTGCCTCCAACTCGCATCTTGATCCACGGCGGCCGCGTGATCGACCCGGCTCAGCAACTGGACCGCGTAACGAACATCTTGATCGAAGGTCGCCGCATCGCGGCTTACGACGTACCGATCAACGGCCAAGAAATCGTGATCGACGCGACGAACAAGATCGTCGCGCCGGGCTTCGGTCGATATGCAAGTCGAGCGCGAGCCGGGGCTGGAAGAAGACGAGACGATCGAGACCGGCACGGCGGCCGCGGTCGCCGGTGGCTTCACCTCGATCGCTTGTTTGCCGAACACCGATCCGCCGATCGATTCCCAAGCCAGCGTCGAGTTCGTTCGACAGAAGGCAGCTCGGGCCGGCAATTGCCATGTGTTCGTGGTTGGTTGCGTCAGCCGCCATCGCGCGGGCGAGCAGTTGGCGGAGATCGGCGCCTTATATGAATCCGGCGCGGTCGCCTTTTCCGACGCGGATCGCTCGATCGGCAACACCGAATTGATGCGGCGGGCGCTCGAATACTGCTTGATGTTTGACAAGCCGATTCTGAGTCGCCCCGAAGTACGCGAGCTGACGCAGGGCGGCATCATGCACGAGGGCGTCACGTCGATGGTGCTGGGGCTGGCCGGAATTCCGGCCGATGCCGAAGACGTGATGACGGCTCGCGATCTGCGTTTGGCCGAAGCGACCGGCGGGCGGTTGCATCTGATGAGTATTTCCAGCAGCGGCAGCGTCGAGCTGATCCGCCGCGCAAAAGCACGTGGCATGCAAGTGACCGCCGCCATCTGCCCGCAACATTTCACGCTGACCGACGACACGCTGCGTAGCTTCGATCCGAATTGCAAACTGAAGCCGCCGCTTCGTTCGGCCGATCATCTGGAAGCTTGCATCGCGGGGATCAAGGACGGTACGTTGGACGTGATCTCCAGCGGCCACTCGCCCCGAGCCGCCGAGAAGAAGATGCGCGATCTGGACGAAGCTGAATTCGGCATGGCGGGGCTCGAAACCGCGTTGTCGTTGGTCATCACACAATTGATCGAGCCGGGGCATTTGGATTGGCCGGCCGCCATCGCCATGCTCTCGACCAATCCGGCCCGAATCTTGGGGCTGAAGAACAAAGGCCACTTGGCCGTTGGCGCCGACGCGGATGTGGCGATCATCGACCCGCATCATCGCTGGACGGTGACGCCTGCCAATTTCCGCTCGAAGAGCAGCAACACGCCGCTCGCCGGCTGGGAATTGCGAGGCCGCCGAACAAGTGATCGTGTCGGGCGAACTCAAGCTATAACTCCAACCCCAGCCGACATGCGATGCGAAGCTTCCTCTCTCTGGCGATCTTGTTCTGCCTCACTTGTTGTAGAAACACCGCCTTCGCCGCCGAAGCAACTCGCCCAAATCTGGTGGTGGTCTTTATCGACGACATGGGCTGGGCCGATCTCTCGTGCTTTGGCAACACGGCGGCCAGTACGCCTCATATTGATCGGTTGGCGGCGGAAGGTTTGCGATTCACCCAGTTCTATGTGAACTCGCCGATTTGCAGCCCGTCGCGTTGTGCGTTGACAACCGGGCAATATCCACAGCGTTGGCGGATCGAATCGTACTTGAGCAATCGAGCGGAGAACGAGCGGCGTGGCATCGCCCAATGGTTGGATCCCGCTGCCCCGGTGTTGGCTCGGATTTTGAAACAACACGGTTACGCCACGGGGCATTTTGGCAAGTGGCATCTCGGCGGTCAGCGCGATGTGGGCGAAGCGCCGCTGATCACCGAGTACGGTTTCGACGAATCGCTTACGAATTTCGAAGGACTCGGCCCGCGATTGCTGGGGTTGTGCGACGCCCATAACGGCCGGCCGATTCGCCGCCATGCGCTGGGCTCCGATAAACTCGGCCGCGGGCCAGTGATCTGGTACGACCGCTCGCAATTAACGGCCGGCTTTGCTGGAGCGGCTTGGCAATTCATGGAAAAGGCGGCCGCGGATGGCCAGCCGTGCTACATCAACGTTTGGCCGGACGATGTTCACTCGCCCTATTTTCCGCCCGAGGCCAAGCGAGGCGATGGCAGCAAACGACGGCTTTATCACGGCGTGCTGGAAACGATGGACGGCCAGCAGCGAGCTGTTCGACCACATTCGCAACTCGCCGACGCTACGCAACAACACGCTGATCGTGCTTTGTTCGGACAACGGACACGAACCGGGCTGCGGTTCGGCCGGCCCTCGCGCGCGCGAAGACCACGCTATACGAAGGTGGCGTGCGATCGCCGCTGATCGTGTGGGGACCGGGCTTGATGGGTGCAGAGGCGGTCGGCCGTTGCGACGATTCCTCGGTCTTCGCCGCGTTTGATCTCGTCCCATCGCTGCTGAGCGTTGCGGGCGTCGCGGGACCAGACGACGTGGAATTCGACGGCGAAGATATCAGCGGCGCGCTACTCGGGCGTCAATCCACCAGCCGCCAAACGCCGCTCTTTTGGCGACGACTGCCGGACCGAAAATCGTGGCCAGCGATGGGCTTGCCCGAGCAACGCGACTCTGGCCATGCGAGGGCGATTGGAAGTTCTTGTGTGACTTCGACGGCTCTCGACAAGAACTCTACAACCTCGCCCACGACCCCGGCGAATCCCAAAACATCGCCGCCAAGCATTCCGACCTCGTTACTCAACTCACCGCCAAACTGCTCGCTTGGCATGAGCAGATGTTGCAAACCTGCGAATGAACCGGCAGTCGCCAAAAGGTCCGAAGAGGCTCTCGTCGCCAATAAGCCCCTTCTATCCTTCTTCCCTTGAAATAAACGAAAACGCGGGTTGGATTTGTGTCCAACCCGCGTTGTGGCCTTGACGATGTGGCACTTGGTTCGGTTGATTAGTACCGGTAGTGATCCGGCTTGAAAGGACCGTTGACGGGGACGCCAATATACTCAGTTTGCTCGGGCGTTAGCTTCGTGAGCTTCACGCCGAGTTGTTCCAGATGCAGGCGAGCGACCTCTTCGTCCAATTCCTTCGGCAACACGTGGACGCCCAGCTCGTATTTATCCGACTCGGTCCACAGAGCGATTTGAGCCAGCACTTGGTTCGTGAATGAATTCGACATCACGAACGACGGATGGCCGGTCGCACAGCCGAGGTTGACCAAGCGACCTTCGGCCAAAATCAAAATCGAGTGGCCATCGGCGAACGTATAGCGATCGACGGGCCCGCCGACATCGTCGTTCCCTTTGATGCACTCGCATTCGACATCGTCTTGGCCATTCAACCAAGCCATGTCGATTTCCAGATCGAAGTGGCCAATGTTGCAGATGATCGCGTCGTTCTTCATCACCTGCATGTGCCGACCGAGAACAATATCGCGGTTGCCGGTCGCGGTCACGAAAATGTTGCCTTCCTTCGCGGCTTCGTCCATCGTCGTGACTTCAAAGCCCTCCATCGCGGCTTGCAGGGCGTTGATCGGGTCGATCTCGGTCACAATCACGCGAGCCGCTGTAGCGGCATCGAATGAGCGCAGCCCTTACCCACGTCGCCGTAGCCGCAAACCACAACGACCTTTGCCGGCCACCATCACGTCCGTCGCCCGCTTGATGCCGTCGGCCAGCGATTCGCGGCAACCGTACAAGTTGTCAAACTTGCTCTTGGTCACCGAATCATTGACATTGATCGCCGGCATCTTCAATTCGCCGCGTTGATGCATTTGATACAAGCGATGGACGCCCGTCGTCGTTTCTTCGGACAAACCGCGAATGCCGCCCAGCAGCTCGGGATACTTTTGGTGAACCATCGCCGTCAGATCGCCGCCGTCGTCCAGAATCAGATTCAACGGCTCGCCGTCCGGGAAGAACAGCGTCTGTTCGATGCACCAATCGAACTCTTCGTTCGTCATGCCCTTCCAGGCATAGACCGGCACGCCAGCGGCGGCGATGGCGGCGGCCGCGTGATCTTGCGTCGAAAAGATATTGCAACTGCTCCAAGTGACTTGAGCGCCCAGCTCGACCAGCGTTTCGATCAGCACGGCGGTTTGCACGGTCATGTGCAGGCAACCGGCGATGCGAGCTCCGGCGAGCGGCTTTTGCGGACCGTACTTCCGACGCAGAGCCATCAAGCCCGGCATTTCGTTTTCGGCCAGCATGATTTCCTTGCGGCCCAGCTCCGCCAGCTTGAGATTCTTGACCTTGTAAGGCAGCTTCGTAGCTTCAACTTGCGACACAGTGAACTCCTTTGAGAGCCGACACATTCGCGGCGGCTCGATCCAACAACGGGAAGCGAACAGTCAATTTCAACCACTTTATCGGCGGTATGATAGGCGCAACGCCCTCGAAACGACAACCCGTAACGGCCGATGCGACTTAACCGCCCCGCCGGAATCCGCCTAGTAACCGTGGCTGGATTCCTTGGCTCAATTCCTTGGCTCAATGGCGGCGATGAACGCCAACTACGCGAACAAACCCGACACCACGCGGCCGTGGACGTCGGTCAGGCGGAAATCGCGGCCGGCGTAGCGATAGGTGAGCCGTTCGTGGTCGATGCCCAACATCCACAACAGCGTGGCGTGCATGTCGTGCATGTGAACTTTGTCGCGAACGGCGAAGTAGCCGTATTCATCGGTCGAGCCGTAATTCATACCGCCTTTTACGCCGCCGCCAGCCAACCACATCGTGAAGCCTTGCGGATTGTGATCCCGACCGTTGCTCCCTTCGATAATCGGCGTGCGACCGAATTCGCCTCCCCACCAAACCAACGTATCTTCGAGCAACCCGCGACGCTTCAGATCGGCCAGCAATCCGGCGATCGGCAAGTCGACTTCCTTAGCGTTTCGTTCGTGGCCGCTTTCCAAATTGCTGTGCTGATCCCACTTCAAGCTGTGCGAAACCTGGATGAACCGCACGCCGGCCTCGGCAAAGCGGCGAGCCAGCAAACATTGCCTCCCGAAATCGTCGGTCTCCTTTTCGCCGATCCCGTACAAGGCCAACGTCTCGGCCGTCTCGTCCGAAATATCCAGCAACGGCGGGGCCGCGGATTGCATGCGGAAAGCCAGTTCGTAGCTGTCGATCACACCTTCCAACTGTTCGTCGTGATCGGCGCGTTCCCAATGGCGGCGATTCAACGATTGCAGAAAGTCGAGCTGCTCGCGCTGTGCCGACGCGTTGTCATCGGCGGCCGTCATGTGTTCGATCATCGCCCGGCTAGCCGGCACACCGGCAGTTCCAATCGCCGTGCCTTGATAAGCCGCTGGCAGAAAGGCGCTGCCGTAGTTCCGCGTGCCGCCATGCCCGCGCGGCGGACAAATCGTGACGAACCCCGGCAGATTCTCGTTCTCCGTCCCCAATCCATAATTCACCCACGCGCCGACCGACGGACGCACAAACGTGTTCTCGCCCGTGTGCAGCCGCATCACCGCTTGGCCGTGCGATTGGCCATCGGTATGCATGCTGTTTACCACGCACAAATCGTCGGCGTGCCGAGCCACATTCGGAAACAGATCCGAAACCCACATGCCGCACTCGCCATACTGCCGAAACGCCCACGGCGACTTCATCATCTTGCGTTGAATGCCGCGGCTCAGATTCTTAGCCGGCTCGAACGGCAGCTCCTTGCCGTCGTCTTTATCCAGTTGCGGTTTGTAGTCGAACGTATCGACTTGGCTGGGGCCGCCGTGCATGAAGACAAAGATCACGCGTTTGGCTCGCGGCGCATGATGCGTCGGACGCGGAGCCAGCGGATTCTGCGTTTCGCCGGCTCGAACCGAATTCGCCATCCCGGCCAATGCCAAATAGCCGAATCCACAAGCGGACGATTGCAAGAGCTGCCGACGGGAGAATCGTGTCGATGGATTCATGCGGTTGATCGTGTGGTTGGCGAGTTGAAGAGGAATCGGGCGGAAGCGCCACAGCCGGACGAACTTGGGCCATCGCGGTTTTTCAGTATACGCGGCTCGCTCGAACGACACTACTTCGAGTCGCCCGCCGACGGCGTCTCGCGCTCAGCCGCCGCCTTGTCCGTCGCCGCTTTGTCCGCCGCCGAACCGTTTGACCCAGTGGCTGCGTCCGACAGCCGCTGTTCGATCCGAGTCGGCATCGAGCGAATGTGCAGATCGCGTTGCGGAAAGGCAATCTCGATCTCCGCCTCGCGAAACGCTTGATCGATCTCCGTGTGCAGCTCGTGAATCGCGGTGAGCCGGTTCTCCAGATCGGGCAGGAAGCAACGCAGCGTGAAGTTCAACGTGCTGTCGCCAAAGCCTTCGAACGTCGCGATCGGCGGCGGCTCTTTCAGCACCAAGCGATTCTCGTCCGCGACCTTCAGCAACAGACGATGGGCCAACGCCGTATCGGAACCGTACGCAATCCCGACTTCGATCGTCAGCCGGTTCACTTGATTCGACAACGTCCAATTCAACAGCCGCCCGGTAATCAACTCCTTGTTCGGCACGATCAACTCTTTGCGATCCCAATTCGTGATCGTGGTGGCTCGCATGCGAATCCGAGTGACTGTGCCCGTTACATCGTCCAGCGTGATGATGTCGCCCACGCGAATCGGTCGCTCGAACAGCAAGATCAAACCGCAGACAAAGTTGGCGAAGATCTCCTGCAAACCGAATCCCAAGCCGACGCCGAGCGCCGCCAGCAACCATTGCAGCCGGTCCCAGTCGACCGCCAGGATGTTGCTGATCGCAACGATCCCCACGCACAGGATCGCGTACCGAGCCAGCGTGTTCGATGCGTAACGAGCTCCGGCGTCCAGCGGCAGATACTTGAGCACCGACAACTCGAGCAAGCCCGGCAAGTTCTTTGCCGCGACCCAAGTGACGACGCCCACCGCCGCCGCGAACATCACGTCGGCCAAACTCAGTTCCGTAGCGCCCGGCCACACCGGGATCGATTTCAATATCAACAGCGCCGGCAAGACATCGGCCCAAATCAGCCAAGCGCACAACAACATCGCCGTTACGATCACGGCGTCGATCAACTGCCGAGTCTGTCCGCTGAGCGTCGCGAGGTCGACGATCGGCTCGTCGACAGCGGCTAACGAAGCTCCTTCGCCGTCCGAAGTCGCCGGCAACTGGGAAAGCGCCGCACGCCGCTCGCGCAGTTGATGCATCGCCAATCGCCGCCGGCTAATCAACACCCAGCGCATCAGCAACCCGCGCAACAACAGCACGGCGATTAGAAAGTAAACCGTGACCAACAACCGCAACGACAACGCTTGGGCCGTGTAGTAATAGCCGGCCAAAGACGCCAGCGCTAAGGCGATTGGTCCGGCCAGCATCAGCAGGTACCACAGCCACCGCAGCCGGTCGAGCCAACCGTCGGCTCGCCGCACGATCAGCTCCTGCATCACGCGCCCGTGCGGACGAAACACCAGATGCAGCAGCCAACCGGCAATCGCCATCACGCCGAGAAAAGCGACGCGTCCCAACGACGCCGACCACAGCGGCTCCAGCGACTGGCCCTCGAGCGCCGCGGCGACGAACACCAACGGCACGGCCAGAAAGATCGTGCGGCGCAAGTTCACTCGCAACGCCCGCACGACGTTCGGCGACCACTCGAAATGCGACTCGGCCAATCCATGAGCTCGGGCCGCTTGCCGCAACACTTCCAGCGGCAAGTACACGCCGGTCATGGCCGCCGTGCCGCGAGCAAACGCGCGAACGAACTCCCAAGACGTGTACGACTGCCACAACCGCCAAGCGACAAACATCACGACGGTCGACCACGGAATCGCAATGTACAACGTCACGATCGCGGCTCGCGCGGTTAGCACGAATCGCGTGTTGCTGCCGCGTTCCGCTTCGGCGCCCAACTGAGAAATCCGCCGCCGCGCCTCGCGCTGAAACACGAACAGCACGATGGTCAACAGCAACACGCCGCCCCACCAAGGCGGATTGCGTCGCATGTCGGCCAACAACTCGCCGCCCAATCTCCACCAGTTGTCGCGCGACAACAGCCAACGTCCCGCGTCCAACCCCGGTCCCACGTCCGCCAGCGACAATGGCGACGCGCTGCGAATCCAGAACACGCGTTCGGCGATGAAGTTGGAATACTCGCTGGTCGTTTCGACCAAGTCCTCCTCGGCCTCGTCCAACTCCAGCAGCATCTGGCTGTACGCCTTGTAGTCCGCGATCAGCTTGTCGAGATAATCGCGCTCGGTCGTCAACAGCTCGCGCGCCTCGGCCTCGATCTCGGCCGGCGTCATGCCGTTGGCCCCCGCGCTGCCAACCTGCTGCGCCAATGCTTCGGCCCGTTGCGGCAGATTCGTCAACTCGGTCCGTTGATCTTGCAGCTTGTAACGCGTGAACTCGATCTCCGTCCGCAGCGGCTCGCGCAAGTGCATGTTGCGGCGATGCTCTTGTACCGAGGGCAACTGGCCGCGCTCCTGCCGCAGAATCTGCCCCACGGACTGAGACAACCGTCCAGCCTGCACCTTGGACTTCGTGCGATCGTACTGCTCGGTCACATGAGCCAGCTTCTCTCGCACCTCTTCCAAGTCGCCGGACGATTCGGCCAAGTCATCGGCCAACTGCCGACGTTCCTCGGCCAGCTTCGCATTCCGTTCGGCCAACTGCGCCAGCGGCTTTACCCGAAGCTGCGCCGCCGTCGCTTGCCGTTCGGCCGCCCGCGCTTGCTCGTCCGTCTCTTGCTTCCGCTTGGCATTGACCAGATCGCGGAGCTTCTGCGTCCGCTTGGCCAAATCAGCCACTTCGGCCGCCGCGATGTCGTGCTGAATCTGCAGCAGCTCGTCGCTGGCGTCATAAGCCTCTCGCTCTAGTTCCAGCGCCGCACCCCGCTCTTCCAGCGACTGCATGCGAACGCGCTCGAGCGTCTGCCTCGCCGATCGCATCAACGGCCCGACTTCAGGGTCCAGCGGCAGAGCGGCCTTTGCCTTGGCCTCCGCCAGTTCGTTGGTGGCGTCCTCCAATTCCTTCGGAATCGCCGCCCCGCGCACGTCGCGTCGCGGCGACTCCGCGGCCAGCTTCGTCAGCGCCTGCTTGTCGCTTGCCCAGCTTCGCCTCGGCTTGTTCCAGTTGCTGTTCGAGCTGATCGAGCGGCGCGTTCTCGGGCAACGCCAGCTCGGGCATGTCGCTGACCGCCTCGCGCTTGCTCCTTGGCCGCGGCGATGTTCTCGTCGGAAGCTTCGCGAATCAACTGCTCGGACTGTTGAATCGAAGCCCGCGAAGCGTCCAACTGCTCCAGCCGCGTTACCGACTGCGTGTAGAGCTCGCGAAGCTCCGTCTTCGTCGACTCGTCCAGCTCGGCGTTGTCGTCCAGCGACGTCAGCATCTGACGCAGGCGAGCGACCGTGATCGGGCGCTCGGGAATCGGCGCGTCGGGAATTGCCGGCTCGGGCTTGGGCAAGTCCACGGCCACGGGCGGCGCTGAGCCACCGCCGTGCCGACCAGCGCTGCCGCGCCGACAATCCCCAGACAAGCCGCGGCTGTCAGCGCGGTTAGGAAAAGCAACCGAACGCTCGCCCCGCCGTTCGTCGCACCGTTCGCCCGCCGCCAGGCGTCGATCGTGGAACGGGGCTCCGAGCGTCCGTCAACGTGGTTCCACCGCGCGTGCCGCTGGGCATCCGTTACTTCTCGTCCAACAACTCGACCGAATCGAACTTCTTGCCTTCCAGCATCTCCAAGCTCGCCGCCACCGGTGCTCACATGCGAAACGCGATCAGCGGGCCGAGCAACTCGATCGCCGCCGCGCGTCGCCGCCGCCGATGATGCTGGTCGCGTCGCTCGCCGCGATCGCTTCGGCCACGCGTTCGTGCCTTCATCGAACGGCGGCATCTCGAACACGCCCATCGGCCCGTTCCAGACCACGGTCTTGGCGTTCTTCACCGTTTCGCCGTACAGCTCGGCGGTCTTCGGCCCGATGTCCAACCCTTCCCAGCCGTCGGGAATCTGGCCGGCCGCCACGACTTGCTTGTTACAGTCGCCCTTGAAGTCGTCGCCGCAATGCGTATCGACCGGCAACATCAGCTTGTCGCCGCCGCGCTCGAGCAGCTCCTTGGCCAACGCGACCTTGTCCGGCTCGACCAGGCTTCTGCCGACTTGGCCGCCTTGAGCCAGCGAGAACGTGTAGGCCATCCGTGCCGCCGATCAGCACGCGGTCGCAGATGTTCAACAGATTGTCGATCACGTTGATCTTGTCCGAAACTTTGGCCCCGCCCAAAATCGCCACGAACGGCCGCTCGGGACTGGCGATCACGCTGGACAGATACTGAATCTCCTTGGCCACCAAAAAGCCGACCACGCGCGGCTTGCCTTCCATCGCTTTGGGCACGGCGTACATCGAAGCGTCGTTGCGATGGCAAGTGCCGAAGGCGTCGTTGCAGTAGACGTCGGCGAACAAGCCAGTTTGCCGGCGAAGGCCGCGTCGCCCGACTTCTCGCCTTTCGAGAACCGCACGTTCTCCAGCACCACGACATCGCCATCGCCCAGCGCCGCCACCTTCGCATCGGCATCCGAGCCGACCGTGTCGGTCGCGAAAGCCACCGGCTTGCCGAGCAGCTCGGCCAATCGTTCGGCCGCGGGCCGCAAGCTGTATTTGCTGTCGTCCCCCTCGCCTTTCGGACGACCCAAGTGGCTGGCCAGCACCAACCGGCCGCCGCGCGACAGCACCGATTCGATCGACGGCAACGCCATGCGGATTCGGCGGTCGTCGGTAATCTGCCGTTCGTCGTTCAACGGCACATTGAAATCCACTCGCATGAACACGACTTTTCCTTGGACATCCACATCCGCGATCGTTTTCTTAGCCATCGGCGTCATTCCGTGAAACGTGAGAGATAACAGGGTTCGGGATCAGCAATCAAAACCGCCCGCGAGCAGTTTTTCGCCAGCAGTCTAGCAACGCCAGCCATTTCGTAGCACCCGAGTCTCCATCGCCGATCGCATCGGCGAGGTCGGGAGACCTGCGCCAGCCGCGATGGGAGAACGAGGCTCCTGCCGAGCGCCCGGTGTGCGGGGGCGAGCGCGGCGCGTGCGCGGGTCTCCCGACCCCGAACGCCACCGACCGGGTCTCCTGCCCCTCGCCAACCGTTCCCGCCCTTCGCGTCACTTTCCCGGCCGTTCGCGCATCGCCGGGAGACCTTCGGTCGATCGTTTCGGCGAGTCGGGAGACCTGCGCCCGAGCGCGCCGGAGCGGCGCCAAACGCTCTCAAAACCGGCGAAATAACGACATTTCGTCCGTTTCAACCGTTCAAGAAAGACAAAATGGCGTCGATTTGCCTTCCGCAACCGTTCGCGACACGCGGCATAACGCTATTTTGCCTTTCTCAACCGTTCGCGATGGACAAAATGTCGTCGGTTTGCCTCTCGCAACCGTCCACGACGCTCGGCGCAGCGTCATTTCACCCGTCGCAACCGTCCACGACGGACAAAATGGCGTCAGTTTGCCTTTCGCAACCGTTCGAGAAAGCCGGCGCAGCGTCATTTCGCGCGTCTCGAACGGTCACGAGAGGCAAAACAGCGGCCTTCGCGGCACGTGCGCGGGTCTCCCGCGACCCTGCCCTTCGCGCTGTGCGCGGGTCTCCCGACCCCGCACATGCCACCGACCGCAGGTCTCCCGCCCCTCGCCAACCGTTCTCGCCATTCGCATCGCTCTCCCGCCCTTCGGCGCATCGCCGGGAGACCTTCGGTCGATCGAATCGGCGAGGTCGGGAGACCTGCGCCGTACGCGTGACACACTCGCTGGCGCGTCGTGCTCATATCTCTGCATCGGCCGCTTGCCTGAGTTCGGACGGCAGCGGTCGTGACGAAGGGATGGGGCACGCTTTAACTTCCGTGGCGAAACCGCACTTGGCGGCGACCGGTTTCGTTGAGTGGGATTGACCAGCGGACTACGATAAACCGTAACGCTCGCGGCATCGCCGTGCCCTGGCTGTTTGGGGGGAGGGAACTTTTCCCGACGAAACGGATCGAAGTTCTCAAGGCCCATCCGCTCGCCGACTCTTCGCCGCACCGAAATCATGCGACATCTCTTCTCACGTCGGTCCTCTCGCAGCACGGTCGCACCGCCCAGCGGTCGGCGGCGGCGTTTGCTGCTCGAACCGCTCGAAGATCGGCGGCTCTTGGCCGGCTTGCCCTACGGGGCTTCGGTAAACGACACGGCCGAATACATGTTGGGCAAGGTCCTGGTGACGCCCGTATTCGTCGAGTCGCGGGAGGGCTCCGGCTCGGATCTGTACGACTGGACCGCCACGCACATCAACGAAGTCAAAGAGAAGATCCAGCGCGGCATGACTTGGTGGGAAGACACCCTGGCCGCGATCACCGACAAGCACTCGTTGGAGTTCGTGTTCGACTGGACTTATGCCGACAATCCCGTCGACACCGAATACGAAGCGATCACGCGGAAGTCGACGGAATATTCCAACTGGGTTCCGCAAGCGTTGACCACGATGGGCGTGCCGACGACCGGCGATTTGGGAGCCGATGTCCGGGCGTTCAACAATTCGCAGCGGATGGCTCAGGACACGGACTGGGCCTTCACCATGTTTGTCGTCAACGCCGAGCAAGACCCGGACGACCGATTCGCGGCGTGTACGGGCGGGCAAGGCTGTTTTCCGCAAGCGTTCGCTTTCGCCGGCGGCCTGTTTCTAATCAGCCCGTCGACTCGGCCCGATTCCACGTTCACTCACGAAACGGGCCATATCTTTTGGGCTTACGACGAGTATCCCAACAGTGCTTCGTACAACGATCGCCGCGGCTATTACGACGCCCAGAATACCAATGCGGTCGACGACAACCCGAATGCGAACTTCATCCAAGAGCCGAGCATCATGTCGACCGGCGGCTCGTTGACGGCGGCCTTCAACACGCACACCAGCGCGGCCAGCACGTTGGCCCTGATCGGCTGGCAAGACAGTGACGGAGACGGCGTGTTCGATGTGTTGGACGTGCCGCATACGTTGAGCGGAACTGGCTGGATCGACTCGCCCAGCGGCATGTATCGGTTCGTGGGCAGTTCGTCCGTGCAGACGTTGCCCAACCAGAATTCGAGCGGCCTGAAGAACGACATCACGATCAACAAGATCAGCCGAGCCGAGTATCGCGTCGACGGCGGTGCGTGGCAGACGGCCGGATTCTATGACGAGTATCAGGCGGACCTGGATTTGACGTTCCCGGTGCCGATCGGCGATCACTCGATCGAGATTCGCACGATCGACGACACGTCCGGCGTGACTTCGCCCGTGTTCGTCGGCTCGACATCCGGCATGTCGACCACGACCGAGCCGGGTTTGAACGGATTTGCGTGGAACGATGTGGACGGCGATGGCCAGCACGAATCGGGCGAAGTTGGCTTGAGCGGCTGGACCGTGCAGCTTGTCGATATCGGCGGCCAACCGATCACGATGGGCGGCGGCGTCGAGCCGGATGACCATCCCAATCAAACGGGCAGCGCCGGCGACACGTTGAACACGGTGAATTCGGCCGTGACGTTGTCGGCCATCGGCAGCTCGGTGGGACGCGCGGATGTGATCGCCCGCACGTCGGCTCAGGCGTCGACCGGAACGCAGGCGTTCTTCAACTATTCGTCCAGCAGCGGCAGTTGGTCGAACGGCTGGTCGGGCACTCGGCAATTGCGGATGGACTTCACGACACCGGTCTCGCGCGTGGCGATCGACGCCGTGGGTGACGGCAGCGGCGATACCGGACGGCTAGAGATTTACAACGCGGCTGGCGATCTGCTGGCTCGCTACACCAGCGACCAACTGGCTCGCGACGCCGTCGAAACGATGGAGCTGTCGCGCGTCGAGGGCGATATTGCTTACGCCATCGCGTTCGGCCACATGGGCACGTCGGTCGTGCTGGATAACCTTCGTTTCGGCGCCCAGGCATCGACGACGACCGGCGAGTACGGCGAGTACTCGTTGCCGCTGCTGCCGGCCGGTTCCTATCGAGTGAACATCGTATCGCCGACCGGTTGGTCCGTTACCACGGCCAGCGGTCCGACGATCGCCACGACGTTGGCGTCCGGCGCTACGGTGACCGGTTTGGATTTCGGACTGCGGCAGTCCGATGCGACTTGGCAGAACCCGGCGAACCGATACGACACGAACAACGACGGGTTTGTATCGCCGATCGACGCGTTGCTGATTATCAACGTGCTGAACGCCGAGGGCGCCCATCCGTTGGAAGCGGGCGTGACGCCGGCGATGCCGTATATCGATGTGAACGCCGACAGCTTCGTTTCGCCAATCGACGCGTTGCACGTGATTAACGAATTGAATCGAGCTGTCGGCTCGGGCGAACACGCGGCGGCTGGCGAATCGACAAGCATCGCCGATGAACGCCGCGTCGTTCGTCGTGGAAGCGAATGCCGGTTCGAAGACCGGGCCGGTAGCGATGCCGCCGAGTTCTCCGTTGGTTGCCAGCGGCGAGGCGACGTTGGTCAATCAGTTCTGGGCCGCGGAAGCCAGTCGGTCGGCGATGTCGGCGAACGGCGACGCGCGGCCAACTCGACCGGAACGAAGCTCGCTACCTTTGGCGACCCGTCAAGACGGACGGCGAGCGGAACGCGGGGCGGAAGCGGCCGAGTCGCTTTTCCACCGCACGGGTTCGGCTGACTTCGGTCAGCATGAACGGAGCGGATCATCGACGCCGGCTTGGTTGCCCGAGGGCGAGGGCGGACGAACGGCCGCGGCTTGGGAAGCCGATCTGAAATTGCTGGCCGAAGATGTGGCCGGCTGTCGGTCACCGCAACTCGAAGGCTAATCGCGTCGTCGCCGACTTGCGGCCTTTCACGTCGTCGATCGAGAGCAGCAGGTGATACGCCCCATTCGGCAAGTTGTTCGGCAGACGCAGGCGATAGGCGATGAAGTAATCGTGCCGCCGATTGCGCGAAGTTTGGCGGTCGATCGGCAGCGGATGCTCCGAAACGATTCGCTCGTTTGCATCGGCCACGCGATAGGTGGCGCGGAACTCCGTCTCGTGTCCCGCTGACGTTGGCTGCGTTTCAAAGTGTTGCAGCTCGACATACAGCAACACCTCTTGCCCCGGCCGAAACTCGCGTCCGGCGAACGGCTCGGTCACTCCGTAGCTTTGCACGGCTCGACAGAATTCCGCGTTGTTCAGCTTCAGCGGACAGTACGCGGCGAGCGCCTCGGCGGCGGAAGCCAGCGAGTCGGCAGCGGCAGTCCATTGGTCGCCGGGCACACGCGGTCGTTCGCGAAGCAGCAGTTCGGCAACTTGCAGTTGGCGTTCGGCAGCTTGCCAACGCGGATCGTTTTGCCAAGCGGCATCGATCGTCGCAAGAGCGTCCGTGTCCGTGGACGAGGACGTCGCTTCGGAGGGTGGATCGGCGGAATCGGCCGTTGGTTGCTCGGATTGTTGCTCGTCAGCCAACAGCCGCGCCAATCGCCATCGCAACATCGCTCGCCGACGACTCGCGTCGTCATCGCCGGCCGCTTGCACCGCTTGTTCCAGCGAGGCGATCCATGCTTGGAACGCTTGTTCCGCGTCCAACGACTCGGCTTCCGAGACAAGTGGCGCGGCAGGTGACTCGGCAGGCGGCGCGGCGGGTGATTCGGCGCTGGACTTTTCTGCCTTGCCAGTATCAGCGTTGGCGGGCGACTCCGATTTGGATTCGGCGGGCGACTCCGATTTGGCTTCCGCCGACTCGGGCTTTGTTTCCGCTTCGAGCGAGCCGTTCGGCTTCGCTTCGTTCGACGATTCGTTGGGGGACGCGGGCGGAGCGTCTTCCTGCGGTTTGTCCGCTGGAGTTTCGGACCGCGAAGTCTCGGCGGGCGCCGGCACGTCGGCCGGTTTTGTTGAAGCCGGATTGTTAGGGGCTGGATTGTTGGGGACCGGTTTGTTTGGGACCGAGTTCTCAAGAGCTGGGTTAGCTGCCGCGTCAACCGGAGCGACGGAAGCCGTCCGCAGCTCGGGAATCGACGGCCGATAGGTTGGCTGCGGCTGCGGCGTAGGAGTGGCGGCGCGCGGAAGCGGCTCGCGGCGCGGTCCCGTCGACGGCGGTCCGATGGGCGCCGGCCGATCGATAAGCTCGTCGAACGACTGGCTATCGGCGTCCGCTCCCTCGCCCAGCAACCAATTCGTCGAACTGCAACCGCATGTCAGCAGACAGGCGGTCGACAACAGCCAAGCGATGAAGGCGGCGGCTTTCACGGGATCGAACAACCACTCGGAAGAAGTGAACTCACGGCGGGCGGCGGATGTTAAATAAACCGTGTCGATGCGACAAGAGAGAACGGCGGAAGACACGCGCGGGCGGGCTGAGATAGATCGCGCGGGTGCGACAGTTGCTTCAACCCGGCTAGAAAGCATCGCGGCTGGTCGTCAGAATGGCGACTCGACTGAATTAGCCGCCCCGAGGACGAGCATCATGGAATTTCTCGACGGATTGGAACACTACACCCGCGAAAACGAGCCGCTTGCGCCCTACACATGGTTTCGGTTGGGCGGAGTTGCACAATACTTTGCCGAGCCAACGACGGTCGACGAGCTGGCCGCGTTAGTCCGACGATGTCGCCAGGAACAATTGCCGATCCGGTTGCTGGGCGGCGGTTCGAATCTGCTGATTCGCGACGCCGGAATCGAAGGCATGGTGATCCATCTGACCGCGGCGGCGTTCGCGGCCATCTCGATCGAGGGCCAGATCGTGAAGGCAGGCGGCGCGGCGAAACTGGGCCATGTGGTGTCGTCAGCGGTCGGCGCTGGATTGGCCGGGCTGGAACCGTTGGTCGGCATACCGGGGTCGATTGGCGGTGCGCTGCATGGCAACGCCAGCACCCAGGGAGGCGACATTGGCCAATGGACGCACTCGGCCACGGTAATGACGCACGATGGCGAAATTGAAACGCGGTCACGCGACTCGCTGATTTTCGCTCACCGACAGAGCAGCCTGGACGACTTGGTGATCTTGGAGGCGCAGTTCGCGCTCGAGCCGGACGATCCTCGCGAGATTACGCAACGCATGCAAAAGCTGTGGATCATCAAGAAAGCGCACGAGCCGGCGTCGAACGAATGCACGGGCCTAATCTTCCGCGATCCGGGCGGAGACACGGCGGCCAGCCTGATCGAATCGGCTGGCTTCAAGAACGCGCGGGTCGGCGAAGCTCGGATCGATGATCGGAACGCAAACTTCATCACGGTCGATTCCGGCGCCAGCGCGGATGATGTATTGAGACTGATTGAGCTGGTGCGGACCGGCGTCTCGGATCGAACTGGGGTCGAGCTGGAACTGAATTTGGAAATCTGGTAAGAACCGCGTTATCGCTCGACGAGATCTCGAACATTCGGCAAGGAGGCTGGATGAACGCCACGCAGCGCGGCGGCGGCTCGGGCCTGTTGGTTTGGCTGATCGCTCCTCTCACGCGACTGTTTCACTCGCAGACGCCGCGACTGATTGCGGCCGTTGTGTTGTTGCTTGCGCTCGTCGCCGGCGCCTATTTCGGCTGGTTGCATTGGGGGGCGGTCGTCATGAGCGACGAGCGATTTCGGCTCTCGGCGGATGCAATCGAGATCACTCCGCCACCGGCTTGGATTCGCGCGGACGTGAAGGCGGAAGTCGTCCGCGACGGGTTGCTCGGTCAACTATCGCTGGCTGACCCCGAAGCCACGGTAAAGATCGCTCGGGCGTTCGAGGCGCACACGTGGGTCGAGCATGTCGAACGGGTGACGAAACGAGCTCCGGCGCGCGTGACCGTCGATTTGAGATATCGCCGGCCGATTGCGATGGTCGAAGTGCCGCTGGGCTATTGGCCAGTGGACGCCTCGGGCGTGTTGCTGCCGGTGCGAGAATTCTCGGAAGCTCAGACGGTCGACTATCTGCACATCCTGGGCGCGAATCCCGAACCGGCGGGTCCGGTCGGCACGCCCTACGGTGATCGGCGCGTTGAACAAGGAGCAGTGATCGCGGTGGCGCTCGAGCGGTACTGGAAGGACTTGAGTTTGCACAAGATCGTGGCGGGCGAGCGACCGAGTGCCAGCCGGCTGGACGATCCTGAGTTCGATCTGTTCACCCGTCGCGGCGTGCGTTTAATGTGGGGACGAGCCCCTGGGCATGAGCGGCCCGGCGAACCATCGGCGGCGCAGAAGCTGGCGAAGCTGTTGGAGTATGTTGAGCAGCACGGTTCGTTGGACGGAGCAGACGGGCCCGCCGAGCTAGACTTGCGGAACTTCAGCGGCAACAACGTCCCGCGCACGGCCAACTTGCGAGAACCGGCCACGCATCGCGACTGAGCCGAGTCGCAGATTGCGACCGAATGATTGCTGGCCGTTAGCCGCTCGCGACGGCACTGGCGGAATTGGCTGCTAACGACTGGCCAACTCGGGACTTTCGGTGCTCGACTTCGCTTCTCGTTGCTGTTGCAGATTCGGAAAGCGATCGCGATAGAACAGCCGCTCCCAGATATTCGCTCGGCGAAGATTGTGGTCCGCGGCGTCGATCAAATGTTCCTTGCCGCGGCGGGTTCGCAACAGCAGCTTATTCTCGTCGCGGCATTCGGCGACGACCCAAAACTTCTCGACCAAGTAGGTATACAGTTCGCCGTGCGGTTCCGGCGCGACTTCGCGAGCCCGCGGACCGGGATGGTTCGAATGCTTCTGTTTGCGATAAACCACCAAATCACCAGGGCGAAACCGTGCCAACACTAGTCGAACTCCTTGGGAAAGTGACGCCGAACGAGAGAGACCCCCGCGCACAAAACCAGAATCAACAAGCGAACAAATCCCGTACCAACGTCATCGTACACAGCTTGCGTCGGTTGGAAAATGTCAACCTGAAAAAATCGCATCAGCGTTCGAGGTAAGTGTTTTCCAGGGAATCGGACGCACGGGCGGACGAGACATCGGCCAGAAACTGCTTCGGTCGCACCTGTAAAAAACGGCCGCGACCTGCAATAGTGCTGACTCGACGCCCGCCATTCGCGCGGTCGCTGCCCGATTCCTTCCACCCGCATCGAGTCATGTCACGAGCCGAAATCGAAGCCGCGATCCCTCATCGTCCGCCTATGTTGTTGATCGACGAAATTGTCGAACGCGACGAGCGGCACATTGTCTGTCGCAAAACGTTTCACGCCGACGAGTTCTTCTTTCAAGGGCATTACCCCGATTACCCGTTGGTGCCCGGCGTGATTTTGTGCGAAGCGTCGATGCAGGCAGGTGCCGTGTTGCTGTCGAAGTTCGTTCCGCCGAACGGCGCGGTACCGGTCGCGACCAGACTGAGTGACGTGAAGTTCAAACAAATGATTCGACCGGGCGACACGATCGAGATCGACGTGACGCTGAACGAACAACTGGCGAACGCGTTTTATCTGACGGCGAAAGTCACCGTCGGCGGGAAGTCGGCCGTGCGTTTTGATTTCGCTTGCACCGCGGCGAACGTCGGATAAGTGACCAATTCGCCGCCGTTCCGTTCGTGTAACGGCGCGTCTACCGAGCGGCCTTCACGCACACGATCTCGCGGTTGTCGCGCAGATAAAGGAATCCGTTGGCCAGCGACGGAGCTTGGCGCGTCGAGTCCAACAGTTCTTGCCGGCCCAGTTCCTGATAGCCTTCCGGCGTGGCTCGCGCGACAACGAGCTCGCCGTTCATCGTCGAAATGAACAGCTTGCCGTCGGCGGCGATCAGGTTGCCTTTGCCGAAACGCGTCTTCTGCCACACGCGTTCGCCAGTCTTGGCGTCGACGCACGTGAGATGCGTGACCGGCCCCGCGCTGCCGACGTTGTCGAAGCCGTACAGATATCCATCGAGCAGGATCGGCGTCTGCCATTCGCTGCGCAGCGTGCTCTTCGCACCGAATGACGTCCATTGTTCGCCGACGTCGAACGCGCCGCCCGCTGACGTAACCGACAGCAGCGCGCTGCCATGATTCTCGCCCGATGAAATCAACACGCCGCCAGCCGCCGCGACGGGCGTGGCCGTGTTGCATTCATAATCGGTCTCGAACGGATAGCGCCACAAGAGCTTGCCAGCCGTGGGCGCGATGCCGAGCGCCGATCCGCCGCTGAACGCCACGATCTGTTGCGTGCCGCGGACGTTCAACAGCGCGGGGGACGAGTAACCGCAACCATCTTCGCCGACGTTCCAAGCCGCCTTTCCCGACGCGACATCGAAAGCCGCGACGGTCGCCTGCGGAGCGCCGACTTGCACGACGACCACTCCGCCGACCACCAATGGCGAACAAGCCATTCCGTAATCCGCCGGCTTGCCCCCGAACTGCTTCGGCAAGTCATGCGACCAGAGCAGCTTGCCGTTGTCAGCCGACAGGGCCGACAGGATGCCTTCGCCGGTGTAAACGAACACGCGGCCATCGGCGATCGTCGGCGTGGCTCGCGGACCGTCTCCCATTTGATTTTCGTAAGCCGGGGCCAGCGCTGCCTTCCACCGATTCCGACCGGTCTTGGCGTCCAAAGCCAAGCACCATTGTTGGCCGTCGGTCTGAGTCAGCGTGACGGCCAGATCGCCAACTACAGCCACGCCCGACATCCCCACGCCGACTTGCGACCGCCAAATTTCGGGCAAGCCGCCAGTCGGCCAAGCTTCGATCAAGCCGGTTTCAGCCGAGATGCCGTTGCGGTTCGGGCCAAGGAATTGCGGCCAATCGGCGGCCGAGGACACTTGGCAGGTTGCGGCCAAGACGATGAGCAACGCCCAGCGGAGCGATCGCGTGTGGAGCATGATGGTGTTTCCTGGGAGCGAGAGGTGACTGATGCGTCGAGCCTCATCTTCGATCCTCGCCCGCGTGAAGTCCATACCTTTTTCACGACGTTCGGGTGGCACGCCCAGAGTTTTCGATGGGCGTGGCTGACTCGCTCGAAAGGTGACCTGTCACGTCAGCGATCGCCTGGCAAACCTTCGGCCCCACCACCGGCAAAAGATATGTATAAACAACAGAGCGAAGCGGTGGGCGTGCCACCCAGCCGGTTTCTTGGTTCGATCAATCGCCTTAGCTTGACGCGTACGGCCGCCGGGCGAGCGGAACCCCGTCGTTGTCAACTTGCGGTGCAAGCACCATAATCGCGGCAAGCATCCTCGCCTTGCCCGCCACGCGAGTCTTCGCGGCTCGTCGGCCTTCCCGAGAATCGGCTTGCCGCCGGTTTTCGTCTCGCTTCTCTAGCCCCCGTCGCTCGCCATGACCAAGCTCGTTGATCGGATCGCCATTACCTTCGACGATGTTCTGCTCCAGCCCGCCTACAGCGCCGTAGTGCCCAGCGACGTGGATGTCAGCACGCGGTTGACCGATCGCATCTGGCTGCGGATGCCGATTCTCAGCTCGCCGATGGACACCGTCACCGAAAGCGCGATGGCGATCGCGCTGGCCAAGGAAGGCGGCTTGGGCGTGATCCACAAGAACATGTCGGTCGCGAAGCAGACCGAGGAGGTCTACAAGGTCAAGCGAAGTGCGAACGGGATTATTGTCGACCCCGTGACGCTAGCACCCGATGAGTCGGTCGAAAAAGCTCGCGAAGTCATGGACCAGCACAACGTCTCGGGCGTGCCGATTACGCAGTCCGATGGCCGTTTGGTGGGCATTCTCACGCGTCGCGACCTGAAGTTTCTCGAGAGTGGAAATATTCCGGTCAGCGAAGTTATGACAAGTGAAAACCTTGTGACGGCTACCGGGACTGTGACGCTGGAGCAAGCTGAGCGGATTTTAACGGCTAAAAAAGTGGAGAAACTTCTCCTTGTGGACGATTTATACCGTCTGACCGGCTTAATCACGATCAAAGACATCGACATGATGAACCGGTTCCCTCATGCCTGCAAAGACGACAACGGTCGGTTGCGGGTGGGGGCGGCGATTGGCGTGCGAGATTTCAAGCGTGCCGAGAGCCTGATCCAAAAAGGCGTGGATGTGCTGATTGTCGACAGCGCTCACGGACACAGCTCGAACGTGATCGAGACGGTTCGCGAGATCAAACGGCAATGGGACATCGACGTGATTGCGGGCAATGTCGCCACGCGAGAAGGCTGCCAAGCGTTGATCGAAGCCGGAGCGAATGCCGTGAAAGTCGGCATCGGGCCGGGATCGATCTGCACGACGCGAGTCATCTCGGGCGTCGGCGTGCCGCAAGTGACAGCGATTATGGACGCGGCGGAGGTCGCCGCGGCAACGAACACCACGATCATTGCGGACGGAGGCATTCGCTTTTCGGGCGACATTACCAAGGCTTTGGCCGCGGGCGCTCATGCCGTGATGATCGGCGGGCTGTTCGCGGGACTGGCCGAAAGCCCGGGGCGAACGATTCTGTACCAAGGCAGAACATTCAAGGCTTATCGCGGCATGGGCTCCCTGGGGGCCATGGTCAAAGGTTCCAGCGAGCGGTATCGGCAGTCGAACGACGACACGAACCGCGGCAAACTGGTGCCCGAGGGCGTGGAGGGACGCGTGCCGTTCAAAGGGCCGTTGAGCGACTTTGTTTATCAGCTTGTCGGTGGATTGCGAGCCGGAATGGGTTACTGCGGCACGCCGACGATTGAAGATTTGCGTAAGGATGCGCGATTCATTCGAGTCTCTCCAGCGAGCGTTCGAGAAAGTCACCCCCATGACATTGTTATTACGCAGGAATCGCCGAACTACAGCCCGGAGTATCCGACTGGCGGAGACGCCTAACCGATCGCGGCGCTTGCGTCGCTGGGCGCGGTTCGGACAAGCCCTCTCGCTGTCGACCGCGCTTTCCGGCTGGCTGCTATCGCCGGCCGATGCTCAAGACACTTCTCTCCCGCGGGCTCCACGCACTTTCGCACCCGCCACGGCTCGACCGCTGAAGAGCCACGACGCCCAACCGATTCAGCCAGCGGCCGATCCCGCGCTGAAGGACGAGTTGGCCGTCGTCGGGCCACACGAACGTCGCTCGATCAATCCCAAATTCAAGCTGCCGGAATCCGAAGGCGCGTGGCGGCTGAAGTGGCGCAAGGTCGGCGACGACGGTGTCGCCACGGCCGAGGGCGAGGAAGAAGTGCTGGGCGGTCCAATCGCTCGTCCGGTCAGTCACATTCAGTTGACGCAAGGCACAAGTCCGCTGAACGATCCTTTCGGGGATCGCCGCGGCAGCATCCGGCCATTTGATCCGAATTCGCCGCTGGGACCGGCCACGCCAGCTAATCCAAACGATCGCGGAGCCGCCGGCAGCGTCTATCAGCCGGCTGAACCGCTGAACGACGCCGGAGCCGGTTCGCAGCTTCGGCCGTCGCCCTTCCGGTCCGAACTGGAGCCGACGCCAGCCGACGCGCCACTGGATCCGAACTCGCCCAATTTGCCGACCAACCCAGCGCCACTGGACAACAACCTGCTGCCGGGCAATCTTCCGCCAGCGAACCAATATCGCGATCTGTCGCCCGATCCGAACGAGCCGCTGCCGACCGATCCCGCGATGCCGCTGGATCCGACGTCGCCACCAAATCCGTCGTTCGATCCTCTGCCCGAGTCGCCGCTGCCAGGCACGACCGATCCGGCGCCGATGCCGCCGGGAATCAACGACGGTCCGGGCTTCGACTTCGAACCCTACGGCGGCTTTGGCAACCGGCGAACCGATTGCGACCGAGTCTACAACCAACGCAACTGTTGCGAAGATGAAGAGCGTTGCCGCTCGGCTCGCGAATTCGTCAAACGCAACACGATTCGCACGATCTCGCTCGACATCACGCCTCGGTTCAAGCCCGACGATCCGAACTTGGAAGACTCGTCCAAACGCGAACAGCTCAGCCAAGCTCCGACGCGGCTGTGGCGAAACCGCGAGGGGGAAGTCGTCGCCGACGGTCGATTCGTGGACTACCAATGGGGACGCGTCTATATCGAGGACGAAGCCGGCAACGTTCAGAAGATTCCGCCGCGGACGCTCAGCGACGACGACCAATGCTTCCTGGCGGCGTTCTGGAATCTGCCGACCGAATGCTCGCTGGGCGACATCGCCTACGTGCCTCGCAACTGGATGCCGATGACGATGACCTGGAAAGCTTCGGCGTTGTGCCACAAGCCGCTGTACTTCGAGGAAGTGCAACTGGAACGCTATGGCCACACGGCCGGCCCGATTGTCCAACCGGTGTTGTCGGGAGCTCATTTCTTCCTGAACATCGCCGTGTTGCCTTACAAAACGGGTATCAATCCGCCGACGGAATGCCAATACGCCTTGGGCTACTATCGCCCCGGCAGTTGTGCTCCGTGGCTGTTGCCGCCGGTTCCGATCAGCGTCCGCGGGGCGTTGTATGAAACCGGCGCCGTGCTCGGCGGAATCTATCTGATCCCGTAAACACCGCTCAACAAAGTTTCCTGTGCTGGGAGCGATTGGCTCGGTCAGCGGCGGCGCGTCTCGCGAGAGGCGCCGCCGCTGCCGAGGTTTCTTGACCAGCCTCCGCGCGGTGCGCTGGTCTCTCGACCTCGCACTCGCTGTGCGCAGGTCTAACTCGCTGTGCGCAGGTCTCCCGACCTCGCACTCCGCGCTGTGCGCAGGTCTCCCGACCTCGCACGAACTCCGACCGAAGGTCTCCCAACCCAAAGCCGCGCATACCAACCCCGCCCAGTAACATCCGCCCGCTTTCTACGCCTCGCAAAAGTAGGGAGGACACGACGATGCCAGATGGAAAACGAAAACGCCGCCATTCGACCAACGCCGCTCGCCGCCGCTGGTACGCTCATTTCCGCTCGCAACGCTTTGCCCGCCGCTTCGGTTTCGCCGCCGGGCCGATCGAACCGAATGGCTTCGCTGGCTAGTCCGTCGAATCGGCTAGCGGCCAAGTGGAAAAACCGCCGCAAATTCGCCTAGGGCATTTGGCCGCGTCCTGGTAGCATGCCGCCTCGTGGCGCGAGCCGTTCTGGCCGTGCCCAGGCGTATTCTGGATGGCCAGCCGGGATGGCTGGATAACTCGCGCACGAGGAAGTCACGGATGACTTACGGCGGCGGTCGCACGGTATCGTTGGGGCGTTGGACAAGTTTCGCTTGGACCAGCATGGTGTTGTTCGTCGCGGCCGCGGCGTTGCCGATCGCGGCCGAAGCACAACAAGTTCCGGCCGGCCCGCCTCGCCCGATCACGCCGCCGACGGCCAATCAGTTCAGTCGCCAGCCCGCGCCGCCTCAACCGCCGTTCGCGCCACAATCGGCCGAGATTCAACAGTTCCTCGACCGCGTGTTACTGGCCTGGGAAGACCGCAGCTCAAAAATTAAAACCTACCGAGCGACGTTCCAGCGGTTCGAATACGACAGCATCTTCGGTCCGAAGGACACGTACAAAACCTACAGCGAAGGCGTGATCCAATACGCCACGCCGGACAAAGGCATGTTTCGCGTGGACTCGTCGCAGAAGTTCACGCCGGCGGCCAAGCCGGGCGAGAAGCCATCGTATGTGGATCAGGGCGAATCGGCTCGCCAGCATTGGATCTGCGACGGCACGGCGGTGATCGAGATGAACTACTCGAAGAAAGAAATGATCCGCCGCGAATTGCCAGCCGAGATGCAAGGCCAGTCGATCGCCGACGGGCCGTTGCCGTTCCTGTTCGGAGCGAAGGCGGACAAGATCAAGTCGCGTTACTGGGTGCGGCTAGTCACGCCGGAAGGCGTTACGAACGAGTTTCACATCGAAGCTTGGCCAAAGACACAGGAGGACGCGGCCAATTTCAAATTCGCCGTTGTCATCCTCGACCGACAAGAGTTTCTGCCGAGCGGGTTGGTGGTTTACGACGTGAACTTCCGCCCCGGCCAGAATCATTCTCGTACCTCGTTTCGCTTCGACAAACGCGAAGTGAACTCGAACGACCTGCTCTCGCGGCTGAATCTGTTCCACCGCGAATTCTTCGAGCCGGCGTTGCCCAGCGGCTGGAAGAAGATCGACGACAAGTACGGCGCACCGCCCGCCGAACAACAACGCGTCGCCGGCCCAGCCTACGGCCCTCAACGCCAGTAACGCATTGAATCCCTAAGCGCGTTGTGCCTGGGCCGCAATGTGCCTGGGCCGCAATGTGCCTGGGGTCGAGCGAAGCGAGCCCCCAGCGAGAAAGCGTGCAAGTTCCCGTTGATCGGTCCTCGCCACCATTCCGAAAACTCGGAACGGTCAAATCGACATCGAATCGGGCACTCCGAAAACTTGGAACGGTCAAATCGACGTCGGCTTGGCCATTCCGAAAACCTGGAACGAGCGAATCGACGTCGAATCAGGCATTCCGAAAACACGGAACGAGTAAACCGACGTCGAACTGGCCATTCCGAAAACTCGGAACGTCCCAAACGACGTCGGATCGGGCATTCCGAAAACTTGGAACGGTCAAATCGGCAACGGATCGGGCCTTCCAAGAATTCGGAAATCGCCGATCTACCGCGCCGGGTGAGCCAACGAAAACTCCCACGAAACCGACGCTCACCCAAGCAAGAGAGCGCTTCTCCCCAAACGCGACGACACGTGCATTCGAACGGGGCGTTGGCTCAAGGCAGCTTCCAAACGCAGATCACCGCATTGCTGCCGCAGGCGAAATATCGGCCATTGGGGCTGATCGTGAGACACATCAAGCTGTCGTCTTGAGTTGGAAAGGACGCCAGCCGTTTGTATGTCCGGGCGTCCCAGATTCGCACGGTCTTGTCTTCGCCGGCCGAAACAATCCGACGGCCGTCGGGAGTGAACAGAACCGACGTGACATCGGCCGTGTGGCCGCGCAGCGTCTGCACTTCGTCCCCCGAGTCCGCGTCCCACAATCGCAATGTGTCATCCCAACTCGCGGAGACAATCTGTTTGCCCGAAGGACTAAAAGCCACCGATGTCACCGTTTCACCGTGACCGCGAAGCGTCTGGACTTCCTCGCCGCTGGCCGCATCCCAGACCTTCAGTTCATTCTCGCCGTCGCCGGTCACGATGCGTTTCCCGTCGGGACTGAACGCCGCGGTCGTCACGTCGTACTCGTTGCCTTGCCGCAAGGTAAGCAACGCCGCGCCGTCGTTCGCGTCCCACACGACCAGCGTATCGTCGGCGCTGCCGGATGCCAGGTACTTTCCCGTCGGATCAAAGCGGACGATGGTGATTGACTCTTCGTGCCCGTCGAATTCCCGGAGCACCCGTCCGCTCCGCGCGTCGCAAAGCTGTAGTTCGCCGTCGTGAGTTCCCACGGCTATCCGCTTGCCATCGGGATGGACGGCGACCGCGGTCACGGCGCTGTCGTAACGGCGAAGCGTGCGTTCGGCTGCACCCGTCTGCAAGTTCCACAGTCGGAGCGTTTGGTCGTCACCGCCCGACACGAGCCAACGACTGTCAGGGCTGATGGCGACCGACAACACCCAACGCTCGTGGCCGCGGAGCTTGTGAAGCGGCTGTTGGGCAAAGGCATTCGAAGCAGCGGCGAGAAGGAGGAATGCAGTAAGGAATCTGATTGATGATTGGCGAACGATGATTTTTGATTTGTGAAGTGGGGGAAGTAAGCACTCGGCTCGTGTCCGGACTTCAACAATCAACAATCGCCACTCGTCAATCATCAATCTTCCTTCCTGCCGCGCGGGCCGTTGGCCGCTCGGTTAAACCAACACATTCCGTTACCAACCTTCGTTTAACCGCGTGCCCATCGGGCCGCGCAAGTGGACGACGTGTGACGCGGGCCGTTGGCCGCTTGGTAGAACGATCAAGTCAGCAGTTCGCTGATCGGGCCTTTGCTTTCTTTGAACGATTCCACCGGGCAGCGCAACTGCTGCAGGATCGTCAGGTACAGGTCCGACGCCGATCGCTCGCTGCCTTTCCACTTCAGATGCTGGCCGTGACGGAAGCCAAGTTTGTTGCCGCCGGCCAACAGTAGCGGGAAACTGCTGCCCGAGTGGCTGCTGATCTGCGAACCTCCCAACAGCAGCACCGTGTGGTCGAGCAACGTGCCGTCGCTGGCCTCGATCGCGGCGAGTTTGTCCATCAATCGCCCCAGGCACTCGCAGTACATCCGGTCGCGCAGACCAATCAACTTCGTATCGGAATTGTCCGCGCCGCGATTGCCGGAACCCTTATGGTGATAATCATGAACTCCACGCGTCGGCGCGCCGGTCGCTTTCGACCAGTCTTTGTACTCGTCGTAACTCGGCCCAGCTTCTCCGCCGAGACTTTGCGTGACCACGCGGGTCATGTCGGTCTGAAACGCCAAGGCGATCAGATCCATCATCAGCTCGATGTGTTCCCGCATACTCGATTTGCTCTTGGGCTCGATCCGCACGCTCGCTTCATCGAACTCCGGCCGCCCTTTCTTCAAAATCTCGTCGCGGTCGTCCAGCCGTTTTTCCACCTCGCGAATCGAAGTCAGATACTGCTCGATTCTTTGTTGGTCGATGTGCCCCAATCTTCGTTTCAAATCCTTTACGTCGCTGACGGCCGTGTCCAGAATGCTGCGATTCAGCGCGATGCGAGCCTGGGCTTGCTTGAGCTGTGATGAATCCGCCGGCGGAAACAGATTTTCGAACACGTACCGGTAATCGCTGGTCGCCGGGATATCGACGCCCAGCGCGTTGCGCGACAAGGTCGCGGCGCCGACGCCCGATGTCCACGACAACGCCAGCGACGGCAGGTAAGTCGGACCGATGTGCTTAGCGGCCACTTGGTCGAACGACACTGTGTTAGTCAGCACGCCGGGCGTGATGTTGATATTGTGCCCGGTGAGAAAGTTGTAGGGGTGCGGATGGCCACTGATCCGGCCTTCAATGTGTGAGAGGCTAGTGAGCACGGAGAATCGGTCGCGATGATGGGCGAGCGGTTGGTGCGTCGGCGAGAGCGTATAGTTGAAGCCGGTGTCTTCAGGAAACCAGTTGTATTGGTTAATGCAGCCAGGAATGTAGAAGCAAGCGAGTCGTCCCGGATCACGCTGCCCCCGAGCCGCCGCCAGCGTCTTGCCAGACATGATTTCCAGCCAAGGAATCGCAATCGTCGCGCCAAGACCTCGCAGTACAGTGCGACGTGAAATGGGGTTGGATTTGTGGTTCATTGTAAGTGTCCCTTTCTTAGTTTAACCGCGTGCCCATCGGGCCGCGCGTCGCAACGCGTCGTCTCAGCGCGGCCCGATGGGCACGCGGTTAAACGAGATGTTCTGACAGCGCGGCTCGATGGGCACGCGGTTAAATGAGATGTTCTGACAACGCGGACCGTTTGGTACACGGCAAATCGAGGTTGTTAATGATATGTCACCCAGCCTTTGTCCAGTCCGGTGAATGGTACGACGAAACTCCACTTTTGCCGCGGCTTTCCTTCCTTCACCGGGTTTTCCTCAGTGTATCGGATCGCGTTCTCGATCGCTTCTTCGTCGTCGAGATACGTTCTCCAACATCGCGACGCCCACGGCGTCGGAATGTTGTTATCTTTGTTCCTGTGTGCCGCAAATGGATGGATGCCCTCCTTCTTCAACTGCTTCGTCGCCTCACCTTTGAACAAACCGACAATGTACTCCACCTCATATGTATGGCGGGCGAGGACCAAATGCACGTGCTCCGGCAAGATGGAGCAGGCCCACACCGTGAAATGGCTCTTGCGTATCGCGATCATAAACCCAGTGCCAATCGCGCGGGCTTGACGACCATTGAAACTAACTGGTGGATACTTCAACGCTTGCTTGGCCTCTTGCCGTTCGTGCTCTTGTTGCAATGTTAGTTCGCTTCGTTCGATTGACTTTGTTGCTCGCCCGAATCGAGCAATCTCGCGCGCCCCAACGTAATCCGACCACGAGCCACGCGGATCATTAGGCAGCCAAAACCCATACGCTCCGAAAATGACGTGATAACCGTGGATCATGTTTGTAACCTCATCGCCTAAACGCGTGCCCGGATCGTTTAACCGCGTGCCCAGATCGTTACCGCGTGCCCATCGGGCCGCGCGTCGCAACGCGTCGTCTCGCGCGGCCCGATGGGCACGCGGTTAAACAACGCGTCGTCTCGCGCGGCCCGATGGGCACGCGGTTAAACGAGGTTACTGCAAAAACACCCTCGAACGCACCAGTGCTTTGAGCAGATCACGCATCGGATAGTTCTTATCGGATTGTTCGTTCATGATAGCCCGAATCGTTACCATATCGAGCGCGTTCGCGCTGCGTCCGGCGCCATACATCGTTAGCTTCTTCAGCAAGCCCCGGACAATGTCGTCTTGGTAGTGTTCGGCCAGCAGCTCTTTGCATTCTCGAAAGCTGGTGAACCTCTCGCCCCGAGGCAACGTTCCCGCCGCATCGACCGGCCGCGTGTCGCCCTCGCCGCGCCACTCGATCTTTCCGTCCAATTCCGCTCGGTGATAGCGCTGATGTTCGACGTTCCGCCATCGGCCGCTCAAGTCAAAGTTCTGAAAGGCGAACCCCAACGGGTCCATCTTCTTGTGACAGACGGAGCACTTGCTGTCCTCCTGATGCTGGACAAGTAGCTCGCGAAAGCTCTTGCCTTCGTTCGCCTTGTCGAACGGCAGCAGTTCCGGCACCTCCAGTGGCGGCGGTGGCGGCGGGTCGTCCAAGATATGGTTCAGCGTCCACGAACCGCGATAAATGACCCAGTTATCGCCCATCCAGCACAGCATCGATTGAATCCCCGCGTGGCCGAGCACGCCGCCGCCGCGCGGATCGTCGTCGCGTGGTTTGAACTCAACCCGCCGTAACTCTCCGCCCGCGATGTTTGGATAACCGTAATGCACGGCCAGGATATCGT
The DNA here is from genome assembly GCA_041399085.1 of Pirellulaceae bacterium. Classification (GTDB taxonomy): domain Bacteria; phylum Planctomycetota; class Planctomycetia; order Pirellulales; family Pirellulaceae; genus JAWKTM01. The sequence continues at coordinate 94,199 of JAWKTM010000010.1, read as the reverse complement.
TCATCATCGTCCAGTCGCTGGAGACTAGCTCGCGTGCTGGCCGGTTGTCCTCAAACAGTCGAGCGATGTACTGAACGGTCTCCTCTTTCATCGAGTCCTTCAGATGCCGGCCGAAGCGAAAGTCCTGCTTCTTGAAGTGCGACATCGTTAACGTTATCGGCTGGTTCATATTCAGCCACTGCGTCACGAACGGGCGGAAGAACGCGTCGCTGCGAGGATCCGCCAGCAAGCGGTCGACCTGCGCGTCAAGCGTCTTAGGGTCGCGGAGTTTTCCCGCGGCGGCTAACTCACGGAGTTCGCGGTCCGGGGGCGCTCCCACCAACATGAAGCTCAACCGCGAAGCGATCGCATGTTGAGCAATAACTGGATTGGCGTCCGACGGCGAAGCCAAGTAACGGAACGGCCCGCCCATCAACACCGACTGGAAAGCGGCCCGCAAGGCTTCGTCAAAGGAAAGCCCGTTGCTGCGAAGCTGCCGATAGAGCGTGAAGAACTTCTCTTGCTCGTCGTCGGTGACTGGGCGACGCCAGGCACGTTGCATCCATAGTTCGAGCAGCCGCCGTGCGCTGGCGTCGTCGTCTCGATACTCGCTACCACTTCGTTTAACCGCATGGCCAACGGCCTGCGCGTCGTCGGCGTTACCCACGCGCGGCCCGTTGGGCACGCGGTTCAACGAGTCCAGGTTGGGCACGCGGTTCAACGAATTCGAGCTTGGTACACGGTCGAACGAATCCCAATGGGCCGGAGGCCACTCGGCGAGATGGTCGTAGTCGACCTCGATTGACTCGACGACAATCGACGGCACCGGCTGCTCTTCCGGCGTCCGAAGCACCTTACGATCAAACGCCGGGCGATACACGCCGATGCCTCCCGGAATGTTGTCCTCCGGCTTGCTGCGGTCGTCGTTGTCGAATCCGTCGACCGCATAGGGCACTTCGACAAACGACTGCAACATGATCTTGATGACATCGCCCTCGATCAGACAGTCTTCCATCCGCACGGCGTAGACAAGGGTTTGCGGCTCGTCGCCGATGGGCCGGTAGTCGATGTAGTTGCCGCCCACTTTGACCCACAGCGTTGGCATCGGCAGGCCGGGCATTGGTCGCCGAGCCACAACCCGGAGCGTCATTTTCAGAGCCGCGCGTTTGTCCGGCGGGGCCGGCACGGCGATAAACGAATCGCCGCGGTCGCCGGTCCACTGTGTCGGCAGAAAGAGGCCGATGCCCTTCTTGCATGGCAGGCTTTTGGATCGCGTGAAGATACCGGTTCCTTGACCGAAACTTTGTTCAATGAACTTCCGGTAGTCAGTGAACTCGTGCTCTCGGAAATCGATGCGTATCTTTCGTTCCCGATCCGGTTCCAGAAAACGGATGCTCTCGACCGCCCGCCGGGTTACATCGAGCCATTGAGCGACGGAGTCCGCGGCGTCTTGTAGCGCGACCGCGCCGGTGTCGAAGCCGTCGACCTTGGCGTCTTCGGGAAGTCCCACGGCGAAGTCGATCGGCAGCCCTGTCAGATCTTGTAATGCCGCGGAAAACTCGCGGCGATTCATCCGCCGCTGCGAACCAGCCGTCATCGCGGCCTGCTCGGTCGCCTGCTCGACGATCCAGGTCAGGATCTGCTGCTTCTCCGCGGCGGTTGGCTGCGGTTCTTCCTTCGGCGGCATCTCGCCACTGACGAGCGATTCATGAACCATCGTCCAGAGTTGCTGACTGTCGTCGCCAAATCCCGCCACCCGGTCAAAGCGAACTTGGGCGTTCTGTTTCTCCGCGCCGTGGCACCGCATACAGTATTTCGACAGCAGCGGCCGAATGGTTTCCGGATAATCGGCCAATGTCTCGCTCGCCGCGCCTCCCAGGATCAAAATGCATGTGCCGATCCCAGGCCATGCGGCGAACGACCGGTTTTTCGCGGGACGGGGCGATTTGAGTGCGATCGAATTCATGTTGATTCCGTTGGCCGACCCAAGCTGGTTGCTCGTCGCTTGCCTCAGTTGTACGAACACATCAATGGTTGAAACGAAATTCGCTGCTGCACAGCAGAGCCCAGATGAACTCGCGATACCGTTCTCGCCGTGAGGAGTCGTCACTCGCCGTGAGATATTCGGCCGTGCGACTCAGCTCGTCATCGCTCGGAAATCGGGAAAGAATTGTCAGGAACGCCTCGCGCGCCGCGGCCTCGTCGTCCGTTTGTTTCATCAGCCGTTCCACCAAGTTGCCCTGGGACGGATTGAGCTGTTTCTGCATCCGCTCGTTGTAAGACAGGAATAACGCTTGGCCGGCGTTGGCTTCAAAGCCTTCGCCGCTGCTGTGAAAATGAGCGGCGAATTCCTGCACGTCGCGCTCGCGCGAGTACAGCCCGCGGGCTACGCGCGGAGTGACATCCTCGAGCTTGCGGTTCTTCTTCTCGCGTTCGAACTTGGCACGAAGCTGGTCGAAATGCCCGGTGGCCAAGCCGATGCTGGTTGCGAGTTGATCCGGCGTCAGCGGCTTCATAATTGCCGTGGCATAGTCGGTGTCGGGCGGACGCTGGCCGCTGGCTGTCCAGCGCGTGCCTCGCAGATAGGCTTCGCTGTGCAGAATCCCGGCCATCAGCCGGCGCAGGTCGAAGCCGTTGGTTGCGAAGTCGTCCGCCAATCGGTCGAGCAGCGCCGGGTGCGACGCGGGGTTGGCTTCGTGCATTTGATCGACTGGTTCGACCAGCCCTCGGCCCATTAACTGCCTCCACATCCGGTTGACGATCGCCCGCTTGAAGAATTTCGAGTCGGCCGTCAACGCGTAGTCGGCCAGCATCACTCGGCGGCTGAAGTACGGCGTTTCGGGCAAACCACCATCGGCCTTCGTGTACCACTTGCCGCGGTCTTCGGGTGGCGGCGGTTCGTCGAACACGCGGCTATCGAGGAACATCAGCTTGGCAGTCTTCTCTTCCTGCTCGGTGGTAACGAACTTCACTTCGCCCTCGGCCCGCTCTTTGATGACCGGCGAATTCTCGATCCGCGCCTCCTGCGTGCGGCCGAGGAATGCGGCCAAGCCGTAATAGTGGTCCTGTTTCCACTGATCCACGAACGGATGATCGTGACATTTCGCGCATTGAAGCTGGACGCCGAACAGTCCGCTGGCCACTCCCGAGGTCAGGGCGTCGATCTTCGCGTCGTTGTCACCGCCGCGGACCCGCAGGGCGAGAAAGTACGCTGCCCGCCGCTGGTTCTCGTCTTTCAAATCGGGAGTAAGCAATTCGCGGGCGATGCGATCCCACGGCTTGTTCGACTTCAGCGAGTCTTCCAGGTAAGCGAGAAATCCGTCTTGTCCAAAGTCGCGTCCCATTTGGTTGCCGTTGAGCCAATCGTCGAACACCGAGCGCCAATACGCCGGCATTTCCTCGTGGTCTAGCAACTGGTCGATCAGGCGATGATGCTTCTCGGCGTCTGGCGCGTCGAGGTAGCGATTAGCTTCGTCGGCCGTCGGAATGCGGCCGAGCACGTCGAGATAAATGCGACGCAGCAGCTCGGCATCGGCAGCGCGCGGTGCCGGCGAAAGGTTCTTGTCCCGCAGCGCGGCGTTGATTTCCGAGTCGATGATCTGGCTGACTGGCTCGGCGGATTGGCAAAGCGAGGCGGCAACGCATGTCAGGCAAATCGCCAGAATTCGGGTTGTTGCGTGGTTGACTGTTGGGCGGAGGAGTTGTGGGCAGAGGAATTTGGGGCAGAGGAATTTGGGGCAAAGGAATTTGGGGCAAAAGAATCTGGGGCAAAAGAATCTGGGGCAAAGGAATTTCGGGCAAATGAATCTGGGGCAAAGGAATAGGAGTAGACAATTCCACGGCGCAAGATTCCTCTGCCCGTAATTCCTCTGCCCGAAATTCGGTTGCAGGTTGGATCTACGCCACATCATATACCTCCACCGTTCCATCGACTTTTCCAACCGCCACCTGCCGGCCGTCCGGCGAGAACTGTAAACCGAGTGACCACTCGCCGCGTTTGACCGACGCGAATGACTCGCCTGGGATCCCTTGAGGACTCCGCGGCTTGCCGTTCTTGTCCCTCTCCGGCGGAACTAACTTGCCGGCCTCGAAGCTCCAGAACTTCACCTCGCTCTCGCCGCCAGCCAGAACGTCGGCCGCGGGATGAAAGGCGACTTCCATACCCAGCCGCTCGCTGGCCACAATCTCGCCGGACGAGAGTTCGTACACGTCCAGCTTCTCGCCGCCAGCCGCCGCCAACCAACGATTGTCGTGACTAACGGCCAGTCGATGCACGCCGCTGTGCCGCGGAGTTTGACCGAACTGATTGTTGGTGCTTCCGAACTCGATGCGACTCACCTCGGAATAATCCGACGCATCGCGGACGATCACCATGCCGTCTTCGGCGCCGCTGATCAGCAACTTTCCATCGGGGCTAAAAGTCAGGTCGCTGGCATACTTCGAGTGTCCCTTGAGCGACTGCATCGGCTTCAAACTGGTGGCGTCCCAGACTTTGACCAACGCATCCGCGCCGGCCGTGGCGATCGTTTTTCCATCGGGCGAGAAGGCAACCGCCTCGACCCAGCCGTCGTGAGCGGCGGCTTGATGCGAAGGTTGTTCCGACGGCCAACCATCGGCCCACTTCCACAACCGTAGCGTTCGGTCGGAGCCGCCGGTCGCGACGAACTCGCCACGTGGATGAACGTCAAAGCCACGGACCCAGCCGATCTCGTGCGGACACAACAACTCGCCAACAACAACCCTGTCCTTCTTTCCTTTCACTTCCCTCGGCTCGCCGTTCAGATCCCAACAGGCCACGTGGCGATCAACGCACAACGCCAGCAGCTTCGGCTCCGTCGGATGAAATCGCACGCGGAACATCGTCATCGGTCCGCGTTTGGCTCCGTCGTCGACAAAGTAGAGTTTTTCTACTTTGGTGAGTTTCATGGGAATGGTCCGTTTAACCGCGCGGCCATCGGCCGACGCAATCTGTTATGGATCCGCTCGATCGCGCGGCCCGTTGGGCACGCGGTTCAACGAGCGGAATGATCTGTCAAAACACCTCATCCATCGGCTTGCCGAGCTTGTCCTCGACGAACGGGATCGGGCGATTCTCGAATTCCAATTCTTTGTGCGGATTAATACCGAGCGTTCTGTAAAACGTGCAGAACAGATCGTGGATCGTCACCGGCCGGTCTTTCAACTCCGTGCCGTTTTCGTTGGTCGAGCCGATCACTAAACCTTCCTTCAATCCACATCCGCCAAACGATAGCGACCAGCATTTCGTCCAGTGGTTGCGTCCCGGCTGGCCCTGACCAGCAATCTCGGGCGTGCGGCCGAACTCGCCCATCAGCACCAGCAACGTATGGCTCCACAGGCCGCGGTCGATCAAGTCGTCGATCAAGGCCCCGACCGCCGTATCAAATTCGGTGCTGATCCAACGCTGGCTTTGGAACGCGCGCCGATGCTTGTCCCACGCCAGCCCGCTCTGATGCTGCACGCGGACGAACGGCACGCCGCGTTCGACCAGCCGTCGAGCCAACAGACAGTCGCGGCCGAGCTGGCTGTCGCCATAACGGTCGAAGTCGGACTGCGACTCCTGCTCGACATCGAACAGATCGCCCGTACGCAGCAAGTTGCCAACTTGCGCGAACGCGCCGTCGTGCGATTCAACCAACCTCGCATTCCGACCATCGGCAAACGAGTCGCTGAACGATCGCCGCAGTTTCTCGCGCCGCTCGAAAGCCGCGATCTCATCGGCGCTCGGCCTGGGCATATCTTGGGGGCCCGCTCCGCCACCGGGACAATGCAAGGCTTGGTACTTCGCGCCGAGATAACCGGCTCCCGGCACGTGCAGCGATCCGAAGTTGTCGCGTCCCAGCATCACGTACGATGGCAATGCGGATTCGGCCGGCAACTCGTGGGCGCAGACCGACAGCCAATGCGGCGCCGGTGCGACCAGCGTGCTCGGGTTATAAGCCGTTTGCGCGATGTAACCGCCTTGGTCGTGATCGCCGTTGCTGCTGGTCATGCTGCGCACGGTGATCATGCGATTGGCCAACCGAGCGACGTTTGGCAGATACTCGTCGAAATGCACGCCGCTGATCGAAGTTGGAATCGAGATATGTGGCCCGCCCGTCGGCTGACCCGGCTTCGGATCCCACGTCTCGAACTGACTCGGTCCACCGCTCATGAAGACCAGGATGACACGTTTGTCGTTTCGTGTGACCGCAGCCGCATGGTCCGCCGCGAACAACCGCCCGAATCCGCCAAACGCCGTCGCGCCCGCCATCGCGCCTTGAAGCAGCACGCGCCGCGAGAAGGCGTGTTCATGAGTGGGACAATGAGGTGACTGTTGATGATGCATGGTTCCGCATGACTCGTTGGTTTGCTGATCCCGTGGCGGCACTCACAAGAGTTCTGCCAAGTTTCGTGTGTCACCTTCGGAAGTCTTACAACCGCATCGACGGGGCCGGAGACTTCAATGACTGACACTCCCACAATTTAATGCTTCTCTCCACAGTGATTAACCGACGCCCATCGTGGTACTCGGCGATGCCGCGCGGTACGTGACCGATATCGATCAACAGCAGCGGCTGGCCGTCATCCACCGACCAGACACGAGCCGTGTGGTCACTGAAACCGGCCAGCAGACGGCCGTCATCCGTCGAGAAACTCAGACAGACAACGCGGGCTCCTGATGACGACCACAGCGTATTCTGCTCACGGGTTACCGTGTCGATGATCGTCAGCCCACCCGCGTTGGTGTGCGCCGCCAGCCACCGGCCGTCCCCGGAAATCGCCAAGGGGAAAACGGTATCGGCAAGCTGTACTTCGTAGATGGAATCGCCAGCCTCCACGTCGTATACCCGCAACGCGCCGTCCCAAAAGCCAGCCGCCAGCCGCTGGCCGTCGCGTGAAAAGGCCAGGCTCCAGGCTTTGCCGTTGCGGCCGTTGAGATTGGGCAATTCCGCCACGGAATCCAATGACTTGTCCCGCAGGTTGACGCGCACAACCTCAATGCCAGAATCAGACGAATGCGCCGCGAAACGCCCGTCCGGCGACAATGCTCGACTGCGGACGTTTTCGCCCGTGAACGGCAGCTTGACGGCTTGCGACTCACCGAGCCGCCATACTTGCACAAAGCCGCCGCGGTTGAGCTGAACGATCGTTCGCTCGTCGTCAGTGATCGCCAGCCCGTCGCTCGGTCCGGCATCGCGCCGCTGCTCGGCCAGTGGCAAACCGTCCGGCAGCCGCAGCGTGCGCAGGCCGCGCGACTGGTCGCTGACCGCCAGCCACTCGCCAGACGGCGCAACGATCACATGGTCGCCTGGGAAGTCAAACGTCGCTCGCAGGTGAGCCCGCCCTGCCGCCAGCGGCATGATTTCCACAGGGACCGTGTCGGCGGACGCGACGGCCGCCTGTCCGGCTTGCACTTCAATTGACTCGACAATGCGGTCGTTTTCCTCACGTTCCAGCCGCACCTCGCCTTCGTTCAACTCAAGCCGAGATGCCGCTTCATCGCGGTACAAGCGAAACCGCGTGCCCAGCACCACATAGCGTGCGTGATCGGTGGCAAGAACTAAAGGACGATCGGCCGGTTGCTTCGCGGCATCCACCTCGATCGAACCGGACAGCAAACGCAGACGCACGTCGCCGTCGGCGGGAGCTTGCACGACCGAATCGGAATGTAGCGCGACCGTTGTTCCGTCCGCGTATTCGAGCACGGCTCGAGCGTCTCTCTCCGCGGTCCGAAGTCGCTGGGCCGGCCGCAGCACGTCGCCAATCCGTGCCATCGACGTGTGGTCCGAACCGATGATGCGGACCTCGCCTTCCAGATCCCGAACCTGGGCCAGCCCGTCTTGTGCCGCGAAGTCTTGGGACGCAAATTCGTTCCAGACAAAGAGTGCGGCCAACAGCGAAGCCGCGATCATCGCCAACATCATGCATCGCCGCAACGTCGAAGGACGCGACGCATGCCCCAGCGATTCGGCAGACAAAGTGCGGCGAAAGTCGGCCAACTCGCCTTCGAGAAACTCCCTTTCAAATTCCGCTTCCAGACCGACGATGTCGCCCTCGACCGCGAACCGCTCGGTCAACTCGCAGTGCAGATTCACGTATGTGGCGTAAGCCTCCCGTGCCGCGGCGTCGTTCCGCAGTCGTCGTTCCAGTTCCAGGAACTGCGCGTCATCCGCCTCGCCGTTGAGCGTCGATTCGATCAGCGCTGCCAGGGCGGTGTCGTGGTGCGGATTCGTGGACGATTGGTTCACGCGAATCCCTCCGCTTCGAGTCTCCGCTGAACACAAACGACCAGCGACGCACGGATCCGGCCGAGTTGCTTGTACAAAGCGTTCGGCGTGCGGCCCAACTGGGCGGCGAATTCCTTCAAGGGTGTGCTGGTCGAATAACACACGGCCAGCACTTGGCGGTCGTCGTCGCCCAACCGCTGGACGCAGTGTTCGAGAGCCCGCCGCTGACCGGCGAGTCGTTCGTCATATTGTTCCACGTGCTGAGCCAACAGCTCGATAGTCTCGTCCGAAAACCGATGTCGGTCGCGAGCCTTGCGAGCGACGTGTTTCATGACGGTGAACTTGGCGACTTGAAATGCCCAATTGCGAAAACTGGTCCCCGGCTGAAACTGCGCGAACCGCCGCCACATCGTCAAACTAGCCGTTTGCATCACGTCCTCCGCATCCGCCGCGTTCGGCAGCAGCGTACGCACGAACGAGCGGATGGCCACCTGGTGCTCGACATACAGCGCTACGAACTGCTCGTGTGGATCGGGTTGATTCAAATCGTCATTCATCGTTGCGGGTCTGCGATCCTTCGTCCATGTTCAATTCGTGAGCGTTCGGCCGCGGTTCGCATCCTCTCCTCCGAAGTCTGACGAGTTCCGCCACGATTGCTCCACCAGCTAATCCCCGTTCAGTGACCAACCTGCCAGCGACCTAACAAAGTTCGCGTCGTGAGTCGTGAGGCCGCGAGTCTCCTCGCCAAATCTACTCGTTCCACTGGCTGCCGGCGGACCGTCTCTTTCCCGCACGGCTACGCCAGCAGCTCCGGCAGCGGACCGGTTTGGTCGAAGTCTTTCAACATCGGGTCGGCCTGGCCGAAGGTTGTGGCCGGATTGCCGGCGGTATGCAGCAGCGTCGTGTAAAGGCCGTTGATCGTCCGGTGGCCAGCGGTGGCGTAATTCGGATAGCTGAGGCAGCGCCCCGACTTGAGCCGTCCGCCCAAGTCGCCCAGCAGCACGAACGGCCATTCCCAGCAGCGGCTGTGATGACCTTCGGCCGCGTCGCTCAGGTACACGATCAGCGTGTTGTCGAGCATCGTGCCATTGCCTTCAGGAACCGCTTGAAGCTGCTTCATCAACCGCGCGATCAGCTTGAAGTGGAAGTTTCGGATCGTCGTCGACAGGTCCGCCCAGTCGCGGTTTTGAAAGCTGCCACCGTGACCGATCGAGTGCTTGTCGAGCGAAATGCCCAAGCCGTGAAAACGGACGCTAAAGAACGGATCACCCACGCCGGAAGCCAGCGTGACGACGTTGGTCAACCCGCCGATCAGCGCGGCCGCCGCCAGATCGAAGTGAGCGTCCAGCCGGTCCGTCTCGACCTCCGACTTGAACTTGTCGTTCGGCACGGGCGCGACGTTCGCCAAGCGGTCCCGGACCTCGACGAGTCGTTGCTGACGCTGACGGAGGTTCTCGTACGCGCCGAGGTATGAATCCAACTTCTCTCGGTCGGCCGAGCCGAGCGCGCCTTGCACGCGTTTGATGTCGCCAACCATGAAGTCGAGTAAATCCTGGTCGGCGTCGAAATCCTTCTTGCCTTCGCCGTCGGCGACGCTGCCAAACAGCGTCGCGTAGGCCAGATCGGGCCGGCATTGCGTGGGCAGTTTCTGCCCGCGGCCCCAGGCCGAGCAGTTATAGATCACCGTGTGCTCGGGCCGATCCGAAATGCCTAGGCCGACGACCGGGAAGATGCCGCCAAGCTGCTTGGCCAGCGCCGCGTCGATCGTTTCGCCCGGTGCGCTACCGCTGTTGCCGACTCCGCCGCGACCGGCGTAGGCACCAAGCGCTCCGAAATTGTTCGAGTGCCCGCCGCCGCAGATTTTGCCGGACAGGCCCTGGATCACGGTCAGCTTGTTCTGGAATTCAGCGACCGGCTCCAGTGAGAACGGGAGCTTGATTTCTCGTTTAACCGCCTGGCCATTGGCCTGCGCGGGAACGGCGTTGCCACCACGAGTTTCCGAGCCGTCAGCGCGCGGCCCCGAGCCGCTGTCGCGTGTGCCCGGCACGCGGTTAAACGAAGTGAGCGAAAACTCTTCAAACTTGTCGCGTTTCTCGCGGGCTTTGTATTCGATCCCTTCTGGATGGACCTGCTCCGGCGGCAGCCCGTTGCCTTCGACGACAAACACGAACCGAGTCGGCCGAGCCTCGCTGCCAGCAGCTTCGGCCTCGATACGGGAAAGCAGCGGTGCGAGCAACAGGGTGCTGGAACCAAGCGAAAGACTCTTGAGGGCCGTGCGACGGGTAATGGTCATGGTTAGCTCCTTAAAATCGAAATCCGAATGTCGAAATCCGAAACAAATTCAAAATGGAAAATTCAAATGTCAGAAAGGTTCAATTCACTCGGACTTCTTCAGGATCGCGCCGAAAATGCGCATCAGTTCTGTGCTCTCTTGGATCAGTTGGTCGCGTTCGTGATTGATCTTTTCATCATCTCCGGTATCCAACAGGCGAAGCCAATAGCGAGTTTCTTTTGACTCCTTGCGTGAAATTTTGATTCGGTGACGAAAGTCCTTCTTGCTCAAAGCCTCGTTCGCTTCGATGTAATTTGCCCCGACCGAACCCGAAGATCGCACGACTTGCTTCACGTCTTCCTGGTTACACACGGTTCGCGGCAATTGCTTCACAAACGCGCGGACCCGACGTGCAAATTGAAACGTCCTGTCTTCAAGGTCGTACTGTCCGCCGCCTGGAGTTTTGGTCATTGGCTATTTGGCATTTGGATTTGTTTCGGATTTCGATACTCGAGTTTCGGATTTCCGGTAAAGGAACGAATCGCTCGTCAGCAGCGACACAATCAGCGCCTTCATGCTGCCGCCGCTTTCAACGTAGGCACGATCGGCAGCTTGCAAGGTAGCGGCATCGGCCGGTGTTTCATTCCGGCCCATCCAGTAACGGAAGGTGTGCCGCACGAAGACCTGCCGCACGCGGTCTGAATCGGCCAGACGATGAATCAGCTCGATCGAATCCCGCGCGGGGCCGTCGATCTTGGCGTCGCCGCTGCGGGTGATTTCGCTCGACGCATCCGCCGGGACGCGCCGCATCACGGGGCCGCGCGAATTGCCCTTTTCGTCGATGTTCGCCGCGGTTGCGTCGCGGTCCTGCACGATTTCGCTGGTCCGCCAGCGGCCGAAGTGGTCGAAGTTCTCGAACGATTCGCCCAGCGGGTTCATTCGACGGTGACACTGCCAGCAGTATTCTTCGCGCGTCACCCGCATCCGTTCGCGGAGCGTGTTGTGGGGCTCGTCGGGCAACTGGGCGTCGACCGTGATCGGCAGGTCGGGAATCGTGCCGCCCAACAGCCGCTCTCGAATCCACTTGCCTCGCCGCACCACGTCGTTGTCGAAGTTGCCGGAATGAGCGACCAGCCAACTGGGCTGCGTCAGGATTCCGGCTCGCTGATTCCCAGGCAAAGCGACGGGCTGCTGCTCGGGTCGCTTCCAGTCCAGCGGCAGGTTGTACGACAGATGCACCATGCGGCCCTTGTCGTAGCCGGCGTTGACGAAGCTGAGGTTCGTGGTCAGCAGCTCGCGCAGCACGTCGCGGTCCTGATCGAGGATGTAGCGCACCAGCCGGTCGGTGTCATCGACCAGCACCTGCGGCCGATGTTGCGGGTTGAGGGCCTCGTCCTTGAACACGTCAAGGGCTTTCGTGTAGCCGAAGTATTCGTGAAAGAAGCCCATCACGCGCGGCGTGTCGATCTTCGGGTCGTCGAGGATGCGGCGGACCTGCTGGGCGACGACTTGTTTAACCGGGTGCCCATCGGGCCGCGCGTCCGATTTGGCTTCCGTGCTTTCGTTCGGGTTCGCGCTGCTGCCAGCGTCCTCTGCTCGCGGGCCGCTGGCCACGCGGTTCAACGACGCAAACAATTCCGCGTCCGGCGGCTGGTCAGTCAGGGCGTAGCTAACGGCGTAGGGGATCTCGCGAGGACTGAGCCGCACGCGGCCGTGTTCGTCGGGCTGACCGTGTCCCATTTCGACGCGGTACAGGGCTTCGGGCTTCAGCAGCACAGCGGCCAGCGCGTTACGCACGGCTCGCAAGCGGCCGACTCGCTCGATCCCGCCGCGCGTGAAAGTCAACAACCGCTCACGTTCCTCATCGGTCGCATCGCGCTGCAGCACGCGCTGATACACGCTGCGAATCAGCGCCGCGATCTGCTCGTCGCTGGGCTGCTCGTTCGCCGGATCAAGCACCCGCAGCACTTCGTCCGGCGCTCCCCAGCCGTCGCGAGCGATCTTGCCGTTCTCGATCTTGAACCGGGTCATGTTAGCGGCGGCCGCGCGGGCGTTGCCCAGCAGCAGTTCGACGCTCGGCCCGTCCAGCTTGTACAGCGTGGCGTAGTCGCCGAACCCGCCGCCCGGCGCGCTCAGCCCGAACGGCTGCGTTAGCTTCTGCCCGGCCAGTTGTCCGACGACCGCCTGATACACATCGGGACGAATCCGCCAGAACCGCGGCGGCGAATACGACGGTCCGGTCGGCGGGCGGTCGAACAGCTCGTCGTGCGACACGTAGTTGCCGAACGCGGGCAATAGCAGCTTGTCCTCGAACGCGTGCCCGCATGCCTGTAACTGGCCGCGAATCCAGCCGGTCACGCGCTGCACGTCAGCGGAGTCCGGCTGCGGAGAATCTTCGGGCGGCATCTCCCCCAGAGCCAGTTTTTCCAGCACCCTGATCCACGTCTCGGACTGCTGGCCACCGACCAGATCACCGTCCAGTGTGTGCAGCGTCAGCTTGCCCTCGGCCGCGTCCGGCCCGTGACAGTCGAAGCAGTGCTGCTTGAGAAATGGCGCGACGCCCGAGCGGAAGCCGGCCACGTCCGGCACGGCGGCGAGGGCAGGAGCTGCGACGAACCACGCGAATACTGCGGCGAAGCTCGAAATACGAATCTCGAAACACGAAACAAATCCAAATACCCAAGGACCAAAATTCAAAACGGTTCGGTCATTCCGATTTTGAATTTTGAACTCGTTTCGAATTTCGATATTAGGATTTCGGATTTTCATTTCGTAATTCTTCATTCGGACTTTGGTTGTCTTGTCAGCACGACGCGAACGCCCATGAATGGGAACTTCGTCGCATTCGGATGGTGAGACAGCGCGTTGCGGAAACCGGACTGGCAGTACTCAGCCATGCTGCACCACGCGCCGCCGCGAGTCACACGCGTCGTGTGTTCGGTCGCCTTGACCGCGCTGATCGGATCAACGCCGCCCGGCAACTGCGGGCCGTAGACGTCGCTGCACCACTCGCTGACGTTCCCGTGCATGTCATAAAGGCCCCAGGCGTTGGGCAGGTAACTGCCGACCACCGCCGGGCGAGCCGCCACGCCGTCGTCGGCCGCGGACAGTGCGTAATAAAAGGAATCGTCGGCATTGAGCAGGCTGCGATCGGCGAAGTTCGCGTAGCGCGGCAACTCGGCCGTCGCGTCGCCAAAGCCGTAGCGGCTCGTCGAACCGGCTCGGCACGCGTATTCCCATTGGGCTTCGCTCGGCAGCACGTATTGCCAATCATCCGGCAAGCGGCTGGCTTTGCTCTCCATCTCATTCAATAATCTGCAGATGTTCTCGGCGTCGCCGAACTTCAGGTGCGACAGCGGAGCGTTACGATGGAACAACAGCGACTCGCGATCCGGGCCGCGGTTTCGGAGCCGAAAGTATTCCCGTTGGGTCATCTCGAATTTGCCGATCCAGAAGCCGCGCGAGAGCGTGACTTCCGTCGGAGCGGCGTCATGGAACAGACGCTCTGTCTGTCGTTCGTCCTGCGTAATGTCCGCGGCGGACAAGCGAGAAGCCTGTCCCGCGACGCCCATTGTGAACTTTCCAGGAGGACACCAGCAGAAGACCATCCCCAGGCCATTAGTCCACTCGTCACCCGCCTGCAGTCCATCAGTTGGAGCGTCCGAAGCTACAAAACGTCGTCCGTCGCGCCACGCGGTCTTGGCAACCTGCTCGTCAGCAGCGACGAACCACGGCGACTGCTCGCCGCCGCTCTGCCGCTCCACATCTCGCTTCACTGCGGCCAGTAATTGCTCGACCGGCTGATCCGCTTGTTTCAACTGCGCGGCCAGCGCCGCAGCCAGCTTCGACCGGCCGGCTTCGACGGTCTTGCCCGGCTGGGCCGCCAGACAAACCTGCGTGTTGGTCGAGGCCAGATCGTCCGCCGCCACTTCCGCCAACCCGGCTCGTTGGTTTTCGCCGTGAAATGGGTTCTTGCCGCAGGCGTCGAGAAACACGAAGTGCGAATCGGCCGTCGAATGGTCGTCCAGCGCCTTGAGCAAATCGGCGAGCGCGAACGAATCCATCCGGCCCGAGGTCACGTCGACACCTTGCAGATAGTTCCACCACGCGCCCTTGGAATTGTAAGTCTGATACTGGCCGGCCAGACCCATGTAATAGATGACGGCCACGCCGCCTGTCCGCGTTTGCTTGGCGAATTCCCGCACGGCCGGTGCGAACTGTTTGGCCCCGAGGTTTTCACGGACGGCGACGACAAACCCAGCCGAGCGGAGAGACTCGGCTAGTTGCGACGCATCGGCTTTCACTGCCTCAGATTCATGCCCATCTCCGTAATTGGCATTGGCAATGATTAGCGCCGTGCGGTCCTGGGCATTGGCAATCGCCGCGAAGAGCAGGAACGTAACGGCGGCAATGGCTGCAACTTGTTTCTTCGCTCGTGTCATAGTCGCTCGTGTCTTAGGCGTTGCGATGGATTGGTTAGTTGCTTTCCTTTGTGCCCTTGCGGAGGTCATAGCAGTAGATGCCATTGCCGCCTCGCACGAACAGTCGGCCGTCAATCACGGGGTGTACCAGCGGCTGGGTGTTGTAGGCAGTGGTCGACGCATTCGGGGGCGACCACGGCTGGCCGAGCTGCATCCAGCCGTCATCCATTCGCTGATAGAACAGGAAGCTCTGGGAACCGTGCTGGCCTTCAGGCGAAACGAATAGCTTGTTGCCCGCGATTAGGATGCACGGGTTGCTGCCGGCTTTGGCCTCGGGAAGGTTGCCGATTTGCTTGCCCGTTTCGAGATCAATACAACGGACAAATTGCCTGCCGGCGACATAGAGAACGTTCCCGCCAATGGCCATGTTGGGTGTCTCGTCGAGGACGATGGGATTGCTCTCCCAGAGTTGCTTCAACCCCTTGGCCGTAATTCGCCAGCCAAGGGCAACGGCCGCCGGAGGGTTCGCATCTTGGACGATTCGCATGGTCACCAGTTGGTCGCCGTGCAACATGGCGTCGTTGAGCGTGGCGCCGATCTTATGGCGTCCCTGCTGCCCCACGGTAAATTCTTTCTGGCGCCAGACGGTTCCGCCCGTTTTCGCATTCAGCAGCGCCACCTCTTCGCCTAGCCAGCCGGTAAGCGTCAGGACCGCCGGCTCATCGTTTAGTCCAACCACGCCCAGAATTCGCGAATAGCGAGGCGAAGCCAGATCATCGGTCCAGCGAATGGAGCCGTCGTCGATCGACAACGCCACCAAGCGCGAGTCCGGGGCGTTCCAGATCAAGGTATCGCCGACGAGAAAGGGTGACGGATTCTGCGTCGCCGGTACTCCGCCCGCGTGTACCTTCGGAGTGTTTTTGAATTCCGGGAATTCCCACAGCGGCTGCCCGGTTGTGGCATCCATTACCATCAGGTGTCCGTGCAGGTTGGGATAAAACACTTTGCCCGCAGCGACCAGCGGCACCCCAAACAAGCCACGGTGTTTATGAGTCTGAAAGTTGTAACTCCGCCGCGGCCAGATCGTTTCCCATAGCGTCCGGCCGGTGCGGGCGTCGATGGCGACGAGGTGATCATCCGCGGCGACGCGAAAAAAATCTTGCAAGTCTCGCTTCTCATCCGGATGCCAATCGGCGGTGAACTCGTCGAGCGTCTTTCCTTGCCACTGATTCCCGGACATCCAATCTGGGATGGCGAGAGTGGCGGACTTGTGAGGGCGGTAGAAGCCCTGATAAATCACGCCGTTGACCAACACCGGTGAACTGCTGCCTCCGCCTGTGCCCGACGCCCGCGAATTGCCGGCGTAACGCATGTCGGGCGCACATCCATACGAAACGGGAATCGAAGCTTCGCTCCGCCACACCGGACGCGCCTCGGCAAGGTCGTCTACGAGCTCTGGTCCTTCCGTTTCCATCGTCCGCCACGGACCGCAGAGCGTTGGCCAGTTTGCATCCGTGGAAACAGCGTCACTGTCGAACGACAACACTTGCCCGCTCGCGCGGACTTTCAGGGGAAACGTCACCGTCGTTTTTGATTGCGGATAGGACGTGTCATGGACGGTATCGAAGGAGGCGTTGATCTGACATGTTCCCGAGAATTCGCTCCCGGTGCGCTGGAGGTCGAATGACAGATCGACCCAACCTGCTGGAGTGGCTCGGCTGTAAACGGCGATCCTCAGGCGACCGGTCAGCGCCGCCTCATCAAGCTCGCACCGGGCCTCGCGCGTCCGCTCGAATGTCCAGCCCGACGATTCCAGCCAATAGTTGACTAGCTTTCCGTCGCGAAACGCGAGTTGCAGCGGTTGCGATTCCCGCAACGCGATGCCCTTCTCCAATAACCGCGGCGGTCCCGGCGTGAGCGTCAGTGAGACGACTCGGTAGTCGCCGACCGACTGGATCGTGCTTGCCCGTGCTTCCGACGACGGGTCAGCTTGGCACCGCGCCGCAGTCGGAGCAGCGAACATAGCGACAAGGAGGCCCCAGGTACACAGCAACGACTTACTCGGATGGTTCGACATGCTTCTCTCGCTGGCAGGCCAGTCTTCCTGTTCCGTGCTACGGCTTAACGATCACAAAAGCCGGACGACTCGCCGAGCGAGCGCCGTCAGTCTTAACGCCGACGGCGAACAGCGTACGCAGGCCAGCCTCTAGCTTCACGCCTTTCACTTCCCAAGGCGCACTATTTGCCTCGCCGACGATACGGTGACCGTCGTGGAATTCAATCTTCGCGTAGTCGCCCCGCACCGCGGCCGAAAACGTATGCTCGTCGGCCGCCGACAAATAGCCGCCATAGCCCAGCCCGCAGTCCGGCCCGCCCCACTTGTCATTACGCTTGGCGTAAACCCGCTTCGGGCCGGTAATCTCCAGATCGTCGCACGCCGAGTGATACGACCGCCACATCCACGCGGCGTACTCGTCGGGCATCCACACTGGGTACTTGGGCGCGGCCAAATCGTCCGAGGCCGCCGACGCGATCGGGTTCCAGACGCCCACCGGATCAAAGTCGCCAACCCAGCCGGCGGTGCGTTCAACCGGTTTCAGCTTCACCGGCTGACCAGGCGAAGGCATCGTGTCCGGCATCCGCATGGCAATGCAACGGTCGAGGTAGGCCATGAAGAAGTTGTATTTCGAGTAGATCCCGTGTCCGAAGCCGTAAGTCGTCGCACGGCAGCTCAAATCGGGAGGCGCGAGCTCGTCGTCGCGATACGTCCGCGCCGCGGCTCGTAACTCCTTATTCGAGATTTCCCATGCGAATGAGAACGGTACGGCCTTGGTCAGCTCGGGAAACGTCCGCAGCCGGTTTGGGAACGAATCGCTCCAAGCCAACACGCGATCCGGTGCCCGCTGAAACAGATCGTTGCACAGGTGCGATCCGTTCTGACCCAACCAGCCGACGATCGGAACGGTCGCCAGTTCGGGATGTTTCGTCTCCGTCGCTGCACGCCCCAGATACCGAAGCAGCACGCCCATGTCGCCCACGGGATGTCCCAGCTTGAATCGTCCGTTGCGTTTGTCATTCACGCCCAAGTCATACTCGAATGGCCACGGTACGGTGACTAAGGCGAAATTCCACAAATCGGCCAGTTCTCGCGGGTCACCGCTATGGAACACAAAACAGACAAACACGCCACGCACCGGCTTGCCTTCCGCAGGCAGGTAAAGGTGGACGCGGTCTTGGATATCCCGCACCTCGCGCCAAGTCGGCTCCGCATCCAATCGCGCCAGAGGCAACCAGCCGGGGGGAAACGGCTCGTCGGCACGAGCAGAAGCGCAAACGGCGAGCATCATGATCGGGAGCATCAGGCTGTAAATTCGAGCTGTCATCATGGGATCGACTCGGCGCAAATTGGAAACGACCGTTGAAAATTCCAAGGCGAACTGTGAGCTAATCCCATCTCGATCACCAATCTGCCTGGACCTTCCGCCAATAGTTTCCGCCGCGCGCGAAAAAACGGACGTCGTTCGACCTCGACCCGCAAGAAACTACAAACACGTAGTTTGGAGAGTTGCTTTGCGAGCGCAGTATTTGGCCGAGATAGCCACGTAACTCACAAAGCTGTGCGCACCACCTCGTCGATGTACGAATATGGCGGCTGCGATCGTGCCGCTGGGCGGTACATTCGATCGGAGAGCTCCCATATCACCGAAGAGCCCATCCGCTGACTGGTCGCGGAAACCGTCACAGATTCCCGAAAAAGACAACGGAATCCGTGGAAATGAAAGCACGCCCAGAAGGATTCGAACCTTCGACCTGCGGATTAGAAGTCCGCTGCTCTATCCAACTGAGCTATGGGCGCTTGTGTGAAAAACCTTGTTTTTACCGCATCAAACCATCTTTTTCTCGGCTTTCTGTTGCGGGTGTCAAAGTTCGACACCAGTTTTCGACACCTTGACACCGATTTTTGGTGACGTAAGCTTCGTTTGCTGACACCCGCAGGTGTCAAAGCGGGTGTCTCGACACCCGCAGCGGGTGTCAAAAAAGTCAGCGCCCATCCCCTGGAAAGCGACAGGCGCTGTTGCCCCTACCCGATGAAAGGCACGAGCGATGGTCAAGTCTACTTCCAATGGACAAGCAAGCAAACAGGACAAGCCCGCCGATAAGTTCCCGTTGTTTCGGCACGCGTCCGGTCGATGGGCCACTCACAACAAGCTACCGTCGATTCGTACCAGCAACAGCGCACGACGACCTGCAAACCAGTCGGACGACGCAAAAGTCTGCCGATGGGCTGACCACCTGCAAACGGTTTCTGACGAGCAAACAGCACCAACTTGATAATGGCGAAATCACGTCGCGGAGGTTCGACGATCAACATAAAGTGTAAAGATAATGTCGTGACAGCCGACAACACCTAAGGGAGCCGAAGGCGGCAAAAAGTGAAGGAAGATGGCCCCAAGTGCCGGTAGCGATTTCACCGCCTAGTTTCGCTGTCATACTCGCAAATTCAGACATGAAGCTCGCAACGGTTCTCGTCTTTACTTCCTCGGCCAAACCAGGGTCCAAGCTGGAGTTCGTCGCTAAACCACGCCGGACAAGGATCGCTGGCCGATTTGGTCGGGGTATTCGGCGGGGTCGAGTGGCAGCCAGGTTTTTCCGAACCGGGAAGCCGTGGCGACATGCTGGATGTCCAGCGTTTCTTTGTTGACGATCAACAACAGGCGCCGCCATAACGAATCGGCTTCGAGAATGTAAACCGTCGCCGTTTCGGCCAACTTCCAACTGCGCCAGCGATCCAGTTTTGGATATTCGCCTAACACCCGAGCCAACCGAGCTTGCTCCTTGCGGATCGGTGTCAAACCGCGGCAAGCCACGCAGCGGTCGTGTTTGATCGCCGATTCGCTGACGCGTTGTTTACACATGCCGCATTCGGCCATCGCCGTTTCCAGCATGCGTCGCTCGGTAACCGGGCACGTGTGAAGCAAATCCGCCAAGACTCGCTTGCCCGTCACTTCGCAGGACTTCAATTCAACCGCCAACACACGTCGCCCCGAAACTTCGCAAGCGGCAATCGCCTCGGCTACCGTGATGCGGCCATCGTCGGTCGCTTGCAAATGGTGCGATCGAAGACCGCTCAGCGGACAAACATAAGGCGGCGGTTCCTGCAGGCCGCGAGCCAGCAATCGCGCCCAACCCGTGAACGGCAACTCGACGTTCTGTTCGCCGATCGTAAATCGCAGTTTTCCATCCGCGTACTTCAGCCACACGACGGTCGCGGCCAAGAACTCGTCCGCAGCGCCGCTCGACTCCGCGGACTCGGTGCCCGGTGCGTTGGCCGTTCGAGCGACGCTGATCCACTGCTGTACGTCCGCGTCCGCCAAACTTCGGCGGAACTGAATCGCCGGAACCAATTCATCGGCGCCCAGCGTTTCGGCCAGCTCGTTGGAAACTCGACCGCCATCGGGCGTGAAGAACCGATGCCGCAGACGCGATTCGCCGGACGACGCGTCCGTGGATCGCACCGTCACTCGCAACAACGGTCGATCCTCCAGCGCGCAGCCGGCCAACTGTACGCTGCCGCTGTCGACCTTGTAGGCTTCGAACAGCTTCGGGCCGATCTCATGGATGCTTTGCGGATAGTCGTTCGGGACGCTATGCCGTTGGTTGTCGGATTCGCCAAGCTGCTTCAGCACCCACTGAAACATGCGGGAATCGAGCGTCACGTGCTCGGTCGTTGGGCCAGCGTGCTCGCCGAACGTGAAGCGGACCGAACTTGCCCCGTTGAACAACGACGGCCGATCCTCGGGCGCACGCAGTGTGAAACAATCGGCGCCGCTCTCGTCGACTTGAAACCGCGCGCACGCCAAGGCCCAGAGAACGAACTGACGCATCGCGTTGCGTTGGTCAGCGGCTGGAAGGGAGGCGGTTTGCGTCACCGAACTGGTCGCCCATGAATCACTAAGTGGAAAGGCCGAACGCTTAACATACCTTCTGTCAGACCTTTTTCAACACATACACGACGTCCTCGACCGTTTCCGAGACTTCAATCGGCTGGTCGATCTCGTAGTGAAAATCGTAGGTCTCGACGATTCGCAGCGACGGCACCGAATCGACGAGCTGCTGGAACTGCGTCATCGAATAGGCACGCAGCACCAGCTCGTCATCCAGACGCATATGTCGAGTCGGCGTGTACACGTCGAACTGCATCGCGAATCGTTCGATCCGTTCGACCGGATCGCGATCAAGTTCCCACATCTGCGTGTTCACGGCCAAGTTACCGCGCCGAGCCGACCAGCTTTCTTCGCTCGACGGCCGCCCGCGTGTCGGCGTCAAATGAATCCCGAGTAAGTACAGGCCGCCTTTTCGCAGCGCCTCGGCGACGCATTGCAGATGAGCTCGCGCGGCTCGCTCGCTCAAGAGATGGCGAAAGCTGTTGATCGTATTGAAAGCCGCGTCGACCTTGCGTCGCAACCGAAAGTCGGTCATGTCCGCGACGAATGCCGATCGAGCGAAGCCATGCCGGGCCAGCCGCTCGTTACAGAACTCAACGGCTCGCTCATTCAGATCCAAGCCGCTCACGTCGTAGCCAGCTTTCGCCAAGCGGAACATCAGCCGTCCCGTCCCGCAAGCCGGCTCGAATACGCGTCGCACCGTGCCCGTGGCGAAGCGGTCGAAACAGGCCTGCAGAAAATCACACTCGGCTTTCCAATCCGACCCGAAAACCAGATCGTAGTAGCGTGGATAGTCGTAGATACTGGCTCGGATCGTTTCGGTCACGCTGATCCCTTCGCATCGAAGAGAGAGATTTAATATCGGCAACGCAAACCGAACGTCAGACCGTGCAACACGTAGGCGTTGTCGTTGAACTGGAACATCGGTCGATCCAGATTCGGCGGCACATTGGTATCAACGGCCAAGTCTGGATCGATCTGCCGGCCCGGTTGAACCACGCCGGTCCAGATAATGGCTGAGTACCCGATCGTCAGCTCCGCACAGCTTGAGATCGCTCGGGCCGCCGTGAAGTTGAACTCCGGCGACACGGCGAACCGGTCGCGAGTGAACGTGCCGATGTTGGTCGAGCGAGCCAACAGGCCGATATCGGTGTTGCCGGTGCTCTGGCTGCCGTCGATGATCACCGTTTGCTCCATGTTGCCGAGCCCGAATTTGGTCATCACATCGAATGTCCAACAGCCATACTGCGTGTGCGACATCATACCGAGCGAGATGCCGTGGAACTCGTTCCGGGCGTCGAACATGTCTTGCAACGTGAAGTTGTTTGGGTTCGTTACCGTGCGAATCGTCAAGTCTTCGTCGATGCGCGCCATCTGATAACCGACAAGATATTCAAAGCGAGTGCCGCATCGTTCGCCTAACCGACGACGCAGATAAACATCGCCCCCCAAAGCGTCCGAGCTGCCGGTAACCGAAACGCTGCCGGTCGTCGCCGGAGCGCCGCCGGTGTTGCCGACCACCTGCACGTCCTGGAAAGTCGGCACGCCGCTCACATTGAGAAACGGGCGAGCGATCACCGGGAAGTCGTCCGTCGAGGCGTTGAAGTTCAGCTCTTCCGAACCGAGCTGCCAATAGCGAATTCCCACGCCGGTGCAGTGAGCCGGGTCGAGCCAGTAGCCCAATTCGATCCGTCCGCCCACTTCGGCATCCGAATCGATGCGGCCGCCCAGCAGCGTGTTGAGGTTGTTCAAATTTTGACCGCCGGTGACTAGCGTCGGCAAGTTCCTTTCGCTGCGCCACCAGACCAGCATCTCGGCGTTGAACCAAGTGTTGCACATGTTGGCGCCGCAACCGTATCCGCAACTGCCGCAGCCTCCCGTCCAACCACCGCCGCAGGTTGAGCCGCAGGCATTGCCACAGGAGCTCCCGCAGGTAGTGCCGTAGCCGGGAGCCCAAACGTCGTGCTCACTCACAACCGCCTCGTCCCAGACCTGTTCGCTCGGCATCGAACGTCCCTGTGGCGCCGCTGGTTGCCGAGTCGGCTGGCGCATCACCGAGCCGCCGGGCGCCGGAGTCGTAGCCGGCGGCATCGGTTGCTCTTGCCGTCGCGCGACAGTGCGATGCGAGGCGGTGCGATGCGAGGCTGGTTCGATGTAACTGGCCAGGCCAACGCCGCTGGTGGATTGCTTGTTGCTGGATGACGACGCGGCTTTGCCGTTCTGCGCGGTCGCGGTCTTCACCGTTCCAGTCGACGTTGCCTTGGCGGACTTAGGTGCCGTGCCGGCGTTGCCGGACACTTGCACCGTGCGACTCACAGGGCGGTCGTTAGCCGTCGCCCGCAGTTCCGCCGCGTGGATGTTTGGGGGCACGATGATCGAGGCCGCGATTGCTAGCAAGGCTGCCGCCCGCGTCAGTCCGTATGTAGTTCGCATTTCAAGCCCGTCTGGTTTTCGACACGAATTCCCAGCGGTCGAAGAACACGCCTCCGCCCGCGACCTAAAGATTTCCGGTTGTAGTGTCTATTTCGGTTGCCAGATCGGTACGGGTTAACAAAACTTGTTGGACTAGGCGGACTTTGCGGATTCAGCAGGCTTTACGGCATGCGACAAGTTTGCAGCGCAGAGAAATACGCGTGGCCGCTGACCGAGAACCGATCCTCACGGCGGCGACTCGGTGTGACAGTTGGAGCGGGTTAGCCCTCGCCGATCTGGGGCCATAGTTCGGCGAGATCGGCTGCGAGAAGTCCGTCGTGATGCAAGTGAACCTCGACGGATAGGCGGTCCGCATCGCTCAACGGACGATCCACCGACGCGTCATCGGCCATCGAGAATGCAAGTAGAGTCCCTTGCTTTGGATGCTTGAAGACGCGTGCGGACTCGGAAGGCGACGCGTCCTCGAATCCCAGCCTTTCCAGATATCCAAACAGCCAACGATAGGTGAGTCCAGTCAAAGATGACTCCCTTACGACGCTTTCGGCAGCTTGCCCGACTTCAGTTGCTGAACGGCCGCGGTGTCGACAATGCCCTTGGTCTCCAGCCTCACCAAGATGGACAGCAAATCGGCCGATCGGACGACAAGCCCGTCCTGGGGAACAGAAAGTACGACTACGGTACCCGAGTCCTGGTGGTAGAAAGCTAGCGAGTCATTGATCTTGGTGGACTGGCGAAATCCAACCTGGCCCAGGAATTGGACTAAGCCATCGAATGTCACCTCACTTTGGTTTTCGCGTGGCATCTGAAATTCCTTTCCATCCTGAGAGACTCTCGATAACTTGCAGCGATCGTGCGCGAAAATACTCGATGGATTCAAGCGATAGTTTGTTGGATACCGGGATGCGAATGGTGTTCGTTTTTCGGCTTGGGTCCACACAGTCGGGATGCTGGCGGACGTAGTCCTGAATGTGCAACCAGAACGCTACTTCGGTACTCGCATCAAAAACAACCAGTATGAATGGATAAATCTCCGATCCCCAAAGATGCAAATCTCCGGTTTTGATCGACAGTGAAATTTCAGCTCCATTCAGAGTCACACGGAGGGAATCGGTCGCCTTTAATTGAAATCGGACTTCTCCGTTCTCGATCGTTCCATCGTCGGCGAAGTGAAACATGGTGACGTCGACACCATAGTCCCGTTCCGGTCTCCGCAACACGTGGCCTTTGAGCAGAACGAGACGCTCCAGGTGGTTTTGGCTGAGATCTTCGAGGACATGTTCGCGTGTGCGACGCTTCCGGCGTGGCGCGTTCTCTTCGTGGGAATCGGACATGTTCCGTGACTCGGCTTGTTGGGAAGATACCAACTCGGCTCAAATCAACGTAGAGCGATTCGTGACGGATTGCTAGCATCGCGCCCCGTCGTTGTCGACTTAAGAACATCGCGCGACTGGACCCAGTTATGGAACCCCGTGAAAGCCGGAGTATCATTGACCGCTGTCTTTCCGCTGCTCGCTCGATTAATTCCCCTTGGAACCGCCAACTATGAATCGCTGCCTCGCCTTGCTGTTGTTTGTTGCTGTCATCGGGTCACTCGGGACGCCGCTCCGAGCTGCCGACGATGTTGTGCAGGTGTACATTGGCACTTATTCCAGCGGCGGCAGCCGGGGGATTTACGTCGCCGAGCTCGATCTGGCCACAGGCAAGCTCGACCAGCCGCGGTTGGCCGCTGAGTCCGAGAACCCTTCGTTTCTGGAACTGCATCCGTCGGGCAAGTTTCTGTACTCGGTAAATGAGATCAGCTCGTTTCAAGGCCAACGGGGTCAGGGCAGCATCAGCTCGTTTGCCCGCGACGCGGAAAGCGGCGAACTGAAGCCGTTGAATCAACAGTCTTCGAAAGGCGCCGGGCCGTGCCATCTGGTAGTGGCTCCGAGCGGCGACTATGTGTTAGCGGCGAACTACGGCGGCGGCAGCGTCGTCAGTCTGCCGATCAACGACGACGGGTCACTCAGCCCGGCTTGCTCGTTCATCCAGCATGAGGGTTCGAGCGTCAACGCCCAGCGGCAGAAAGAGCCTCACGCTCATAGCATCAACCTGGACACGGCCGGCAAATTTGCGGTCGCCGCGGACTTGGGCACCGACCAAGTGCTGATCTATGCGTTCGACAAATCCAACGGCCGGCTGACGCCAAACGATCCGGCTTTCGCGACGGTCTCACCAGGCTCGGGGCCCCGGCATTTCGCCTTCCATCCGATTCTGAAATATGGCTACGTCATCAACGAACTCAAATCGACCGTCACGGCGTTTGCCTTTGACGAGCAGCAAGGGCGGCTGACCGAACGACAAACGATCTCCACGCTGCCGGACGGTTTCGACGGCTCGAACTACACGGCGGAAATCCGA
Organism: Pirellulaceae bacterium; assembly: GCA_041399085.1. Lineage (GTDB taxonomy): Bacteria > Planctomycetota > Planctomycetia > Pirellulales > Pirellulaceae > JAWKTM01. The sequence continues at coordinate 68,521 of JAWKTM010000010.1, read as the reverse complement.
GTGCATCCGAACGGAAAATTCGTGTACGGCTCGAATCGAGGCCACAACAGCTTGGCGATTTTCGCGATCGACTTGGATACGGGAAAACTCATGGCGATCGGACATCAAGCCACCGGCGGCAAGACGCCCCGCAACTTCAACATCGAGCCCAGCGGGCGTTACCTTCTGGCCGCCAATCAAGACAGCGGCAACATCGTGGCCTTTGCGATCGACCGCGAGAAAGGGACGCTCACGGAAACCAGCCGCATCGAAGTCGCCAAGCCGGTCTGCCTGCGTTTTGCCAAGTAAGTTAGGACCGCTGAACGGGCAACCGACGTCACGATTCACTCGGACGCGGGGCGGGCGTCTTCTTCGGACTCGTCCCGTGCCGATTGGGGCAAGAACCAAATCGCCACGGCACCCAGCAGATAGATCCAACTGGTCGTCGCGCCCAACCGCGCGTAATCGCCACCGAAAGTGTCGACGAGTCCCAGCGTGCCGAGAATCACCAGCGCCGAAATCACTCGGCCAAAGTTGAACGTCACGCCAGAACCGGTCGCTCGTACGGACGTGGGAAACAGTTCCGGCAAGCACAACGGCAGCCACCCGAAAAACATCGTCGACACTAGGCCCAACGCAAACACGCATCCGAAGAAGTCCCACTGCCGCGCCGGCTCGATGTACCGGAACAATCCCACGGCCAAGCAGGTCGAGCCGAGGCTGATTCCCAAATGGGTCACGCGTCGACCGCAGTAACTGGCTACTGGCCCGCCGATCAGACTGCCTAGCGTCGCTCCGATACCCCAGATCACTTGCGTATCCGCCTTCAGGCTCAAATCGCCGATGGCCATTCCCACTTGACCGGCCCAAGGCAACATCCACTTTTGCGAGCCCCACGCGCCCAGCAGGGGCACGGCGCCTAACACAATGCCGACCAACGTCCGGCGGCGATACCGCGGTCCGAAGACCTCCGCCACCGTAGTTTGCGATCGCGAGGCGCGCTGCTGTCGAGCCAACAGCCAGCTTGGCGATTCCTTGACCAGCAACAACACCAACACACCCAACACGGCGGGCATGGCTCCCACCAGCATTACCCATCTCCACGATTCGGGGCTGACCTGCATGCGGCTGGCGATCAGGCCGAACAGGAAGATGCCGAGATTCGCGGAGGCTCCGATCAATCCCGCCAGAAACGGCCGAGACACTCGCGGCCAAGCCTCATTCACCAACGACACGGCCGCTGGCCACATTCCTCCGATTCCCAAACAAGCGAGAAAGCGTAGGACCAAGAGCATTTCCGGGCCGGTCGCGAAGTAGCTTAGTCCCGTGAACCCCGAAAAACACAGGATGCTCAGCCCCATCGCTCGTACTCGTCCGGCTCGATCCGCGAACCATCCGAACACTAAGCCGCCCGTCGCTCCGCCGAACAGAAACGCCACTAAGTAAGCAATAAACCACCGAGCCACGATCGGCTTGAGCGCGTCGGCGGCCACCGTCGAGTCCGCGGCCGCGAGAAAGCTGACCGTCGCGTCGTCGGCCACGAGCGGCAACAACGCCATCTCGACTCCCGCAAACATCCACCCCAGAAACGAGGCGGTCAGGATGATGAAGCGTTCCGACGACGAGAGTGTCGATTCCAAGCTGGCCGTTGAGCCGGGCAGGCGTGCCGTGTTCATGGCCGCCCAATGTACCGCTGCCACATGTCGGTTTCAACGCACGTGTTGCCAGCGACTTCGCGTCCGGATACGCGAACGTCCAATTCTCGGCACGTCACCGAAGTCCGTTCGACTAGCCGTCTGCCGCCGAGTCACGGATAATGAATCGCTCAAATCCAGTCGCGGTGGTGTCTTCATCCCCGATTTGCGAAAGCCAGATCTAACGTTGCCCGTCGCTTTATTAGGCTCCTAGAGATGCTTGCCACCTTCCATGACATTCTTGCGTTGCTGATTATCGCCGTCGCGGCGATGTATGTCGCGAGACGCGCGTGGCTGACGCTGCGAGGCGGCAAATCGGGCGGCTGCTCGACATGTCGCGGATGCTCCTCGGGACAAGAGGCATCGGCCGACAACAGCCCAACACCACGCGAATTGCCGATCATTCCCGTCGAGAGCCTGCGCGTATTATCGCCGAACGAACGACGGCGTTAGTGCTCGCCCGATCGTGCGAGCCACCTGCCTCTGACGCCCCGGTTCACCTGCACACTGGTTGCATCGCGCCTCCGGTCGATCACGCTGACCAATGTCGGGCCCGCGCCCGTCGACTTAATCGCAACATCAGCGTTTGACGGGGAGGTTCCTAATGCAGTCGATGTCCCGATTTGATTCGATGTCCCGACGAAGTTTCCTGGCTTCTGACCGCTGCTGCCGGGGCGCTCTTGACGAGCGGTGGACTGCACGCAGCCGACGAAGCCGCGCCGGAACCCATCATCGACATCCACCAACACACGAACTATCACAAGCGCGACGACGAACAGATGCTGGCCCACCAACGGGCCATGGGCATCACACGTTCAATCTTGTTGCCGGCGGGCCGCGAAGTGTCGCGTTACTCGACGGGCGACGGCAAATGGAACGGCTTGGGCGGCGTGTTCGCCGGTGGCAACGAGTCGGTGGCCGTCTTCGCGCGACAACATCCCGACGAGTATCTATGCGGCGCGAACGATGTCACGGACTTGCCCGACGCGCGAACCGAGATCGCCAAATATTTGGAAGCTGGAGCGGTCATCATCGGCGAACAAAAATTCCGGGTTGAATGCGACTCGCCGGAAAGCCAGTTGCTCTATCAATTGGCTGCCGAATATCAAGTTCCCATTTTGTTACATTTCCAGCACGGCACTTACAACTTGGGATTCGAGCGGCTGCATAAGATGCTGGAGAAATATCCCAAGACGAACTTCATTGGTCACGCGCAAACGTGGTGGGCCAACATCGATAAGAATCACACGGACCAAAAGGTGCTCTATCCCAAAGGGCCCGTAACGCCCGGCGGATTGACCGATCGCTATTTAGCCGACTACCCCAATATGTTCGCCGATATGTCGGCTGGTTCCGGCTTGAACGCGCTCACCCGCGACGAAGATCACACGCGCGGCTTTTTGGATCGCCATCAGGACAAGATTCTCTATGGCAGCGACTGTGCGGACGCGGTGGGCACAGGCTCGGCTTGCCAAGGTGCTCAGACGATCGCCACCATTCGCCGCTTGGCGCCCAATAAAACGGCTGAGCGAAAGATCCTATATGAGAATGCTAAGAAGCTGTTTCGGCTCGATGCATAGAAACTCATGACGACATGAGCCGAGTTCTCATGCTCGCAATTCGTCACCCATGACCTGTTTGGCCGCTCCTCTCACAATTTGCGAGTTCTCAACCATGCGGAAGCTCTTTGTTCTATTCGCACTAGTAATGGCGACATGCACCTTTGTCGCATTTTCCGCATTCGCTGACGATCCAGCGTTTCGTGTCGATTCCAACCTCCAAGCAGCCGCCGTGAAGGTGGATATCACGCCGCCGCCCGATACGCCGGTTGTTGGCCATGTCCGACCGACGCAAGGCGTGCGAGACCCGATTCGCGCTGGTGTGTTGTTGCTGGCCAACGAGCAGACGCGCGCGGCGATCGTTACGCTGGACCTCATCAATACGCCACACGAGTTGGTTGGCGCGCTGCGCGACGTAATCGCCGCCGGAACGGAAACGCCGCGCGAAAACATTATGGTGGCGGCTTCACACAATCATTCTGGACCAGGATGGTCGCGCGAATCCGAATATAGCCGCGAGATGGTCGCCAAAATTGGTACGGCCGCTTCCGAAGCGGCAAAGCAGATGCGACCGGTAACGATCGGCTATGGCCAAGACGAGATCAACTTTAACATTAACCGCCGTAAGAATATCAACGGTCGAGCCGTGGTGCGGCTGAATCCCGAGGGACCGTGCGACCATCGTGTCAAAGTGTTACGAATCGACGACGGTCGCTCGTTCGATCCAATGTGCGTTCTGATGCACGCCGTCTGTCATCCGTGCGTGTTCACGTGGGGAGATAAACTCACGCCTCCGTTCCCTAACGGATTTCCCAAGATCAGCGCGGATTTTCCGGGCGAAGCCCAGACGTTTGTCGAGTCGGTTTACGGGGCTCGCACATCCGCCATGTTTCTGCAAGGTTGTGCTGGGGATATTCGCCCGAATTTGCCCGGCGAACCTTATCGCTGTGGCGATGAAGCGGACATTAAATGGACGGGGCGCAATTTGGGTTGCGCGGTGGTGAGGGCGGCCGATCACAGTGCCGTGCGCGAGCAGCGCAACCAACGCCGTTCGATCTACCCACTGAAATGTGCTTCCAGTGTGATCGAACTGCCGGGCAAAAAGGAAAAGCTGCCTTGCGAAATGCAAGCGATGCGGATCGGGGACTTTCTACTCTTGACGATCCCCGGCGAACCGATGGTCGAATACGGATTTCAAATCGAAAAGGCGATTGCCGATCGAGCCACGCCCATTGTGATCGGCTATGCCAACGGGCACCTTGGATATATCTGCACGGCCGACTCGCATGAGTATGGTGGCTACGAACCGAACATGTCACCGTTGCTGCCCGAGGCGGAACCGTTGATCGTCGCCGAACTCGGCCGACTAGCCGACCGAGTGTTGGCCGATGTGTTCGAGTCGTTCAAACCCACGAAATAGATCGGGGGAGAAACACCATAATGAGACCGTGCGACTATTCAATCTCCTCTATTCAATCTCCTCCAAGAACTCGCGCACGAAAATCACCTGTGGTTTAGCTCCCGACACCGATTTCATTTTGCAGAATTCGGCGACATACCGCTGAGGCGTCTTGTGCTCGGGGACACGAAAATTATCGCCTTTTTGCAGAATGGGCCGATACTCGGGCATCTCGCCGAACGCGCGAGTTCCCGCCGCTTGGCAAGGGAACCAATGACCGGCGCCGTTGGTATCCTCCAAGTAGAACTCAGGATAACAGTGTCCCGGAATCCAGACCGTGCGAGCAGGCACCTTGTTGGCTCGGCAGATGGCAATGAACAACGAGGTCAATTCCTCACAGTCTCCATTGCCGTCGCGCAAGGCGGCCAAGGCGCCTTTTAGGCTTCCGTTTTGGTATTCGACGTGCTCGCGGACCCAGTCATAGTAGAGTTCGACGGTTTGCCACGCATCGAGGTTCTTCTGTTCGGCTTCGTTTGCAAGTTCTTTGGCTAGTTTGACAATTTGTGCATGGCGGCTTTCGATATAAGGGCTTGGTCCGGTGAGCTTCAGCACATCACGGGGTGGACGCTGCGGACTGACAAATTGGGCCGTGTCCTCGGGTGGCAAAATGTGATGACGCGTGACCGCTACGGTCAGCAAGGCTTTCGCTTCTTCGCCAGCGTTAATCCGTGGCATGAGCACGACCATTTGCTTGACGCCGCCGTCGACTTCGCGGAACTCGATGCTGCCGACATGCGGCGAGGTCTCTTCGTTGACGATTTCGACATGTTGTTCCGCCCAATCGGTTGGCAAAGGAACCGTGGCAAACACTCCAAAACATGGTCCCTTGGCCTGAACGCGCAGCCCGATTAACCAACGCTGGCCTTGCTTGTCACCCAACCGAATACCGCCTTCCGGCAGTTCCGTGTCGGCGGCAATGCCGAACGAGGCAACAGTAGTCCATAGAACGGCGCCCAATAGAAATGCTCGCGGCACGGGCTTTCCCTTTCTTGTCGTCGTGTAATTCGATCGTAGTGTGAGATCGCTTCTATCTTAGTTGCGATCGGTTACGCACCGCAAATCAATGGTTACGCCGCCAGGTGGATGGCCATAAACGACTTCGTAAGTCCGCAAAAATCTTCGCGAATGATTTCGGCTTCGGGAAACATCTGCTGGACTTGTCGTTGTGACAGCAATTGTATTTCGTGGATCCATTCCAGCGCTTCCGCGCGATCGTGGGCGCGGCGATAAGTGGCCAGCTCAAAGTTGCGAAGCAACCAGACTTGCATGGATTCCGGCAAAAACTGAAACAGCGGAAACTGAAAATGGGGCTCGATTGGAAAAAAACGATTGGGCGTTTGAATGAAGTAGTTACGGCCGACGCGGCGGACTTCATTCGCCATGCGTAGCTGGTCCGCTTTACTCCCCACATGTTCGATGACGGAATTGGAGAACACCACATCGAACTCACCATCGGCGAAACGCGAAAGGTCGCGGGCGTCGCCGGCCAGCGATTGCAATCGCGAGTGATTGCTTGGCTCGGCTTCCAAGTTCAACAGCGTCACATAGATGCCATCGCGCGATTCGATATCCATGGTCTCCCAAAAAGCAACAGTTCCACCCACATCCAGAATCTTTACGGGTTTGGGCAAAGAGTCGACGAACTTTAGAAATCGAGCGAAACGAGCGTTGCGAAGACGGTTGCGAAGCGATCCCGGTTGAACGTAGTCGGTGAGCATAAATGGTTCCCTGGCGAACGGGGTCTGGCAATTCCACATAGCGACATCGCATTCAAACGTAGCGAATCGAATTCCCAAATGACGGCGTTAGCCTAGGCAACCATCGGTTTGGCGATTTCGAAGTCGGCCAAGAGATGGGCTGTAGGGGATTTGCCGGTCAAGTCGCCGATGTTCCAGTTTCAGCCGGCCGGCGAACGACTGTGGATTCGAAACAGAAGTCCGACAAATGGAGATTGCGGTCGCCGCCGCCAAGCCAACTGCTTTTCAAGTGTGTTGGGGCAAGGTGCTATGTTGCTAAAAAGCAACCCCACACGTTGCAAATTCTCAACACATGCCAAACACTTGGTGAATAGCCAACGGATGAACCTAGTCGATCACATTCTGCGGCTTGGCTGGTGGCGCGGGCTTGGCATTTGGGTCAGGCGGCGGTTTGGGGCCGAACAGAATCGAGCCGCCTAGGTGCGTCGTGAACTCCCAACCTTCGCCTTGCGGATCCCAGCCGGCCAACAACCCAGCGTCGTCCACGACGGCTCGCGCCGCCAAGTACGCTTCGTAGCTGTCGGGCAGCACGATAAACCGAGCGTAATACTTGCTCGTATCCAACACCGTCAGCAGACGCTGGAACCGTGAACGCGGCTTCAGCACTTCGTCAATCGTCGCGCCGGAATTCTCGCGAGGAACGAAACGCAACCGGGGATAGATTCCCGAGGCATAGATCTCAACGTCGAAAAAGTCGTCGTGCAGCGAGCGATTTAGCTTTTTGAATTCGCGCATAAACCGCTCCTCATCCACGCCGACCGTCGGTCCACCATCCAACCGACGCGACGCCACGACGAACTCGGCCTTCTTGCGGACCACGTCGCGCCAATCGTCGGCGCCGATCGGATAGACACGGTTGTTTGTACACAGAAAGGTGACTTGCCTCGCGCCATCAGGCGCCGGTCGTGGATCGGGCAACGTCACTTGCTTGGGCGGAGGCGCCTGCTGAATCGGCGTATCGTCCAGCTTGGCTTTCAGCATCGCTTCGTTTTCCAGGGCCTTCGTCAGTTCGGCGGCCAATTCATCGCGTTTGGCTTTCACGGCTTCCGCATCGGCGATCTTCTTCTTGGCCGCTTCGGCCTGTTTCGTTTCGGTGTCGATCTTCATCGAATATTGATTGGCGGCTGTCTCTTGCTCGCGAATCTTGGTGCGGTTCTCGTCCATTTGTCGGCGGAGATTGGCCAGCTCGACTTGGATTTGCTGATCGTCGGCGGGAGCCAAATTCTGGAGCTGCGATTGCAACGTCTCGCGCTGTTGTTCCGTGATCTGCAGCCGCTCGCGAGCCGACTCCAACGCCGCGGCGTCGATCACCTGCGTTTCCGAAATGCGATCGACGGCGTCCTTCACTCCCAACTGCGTGGCGATCAACACCATCACCAAAATGCCCACGACATTGGTCATCGTGTCCAGCAGCGAATCGAGTCCGCCGCCATCGTCGTCGTCGGTAGTAGCACGAGGTTTCATGGCGAGCGGTTACTTGTTGCGAAAGTGGCTGAAGTCCAGTCGGCCGTTGCCTACCACGGGCAGCTTGCCGTTGCGGACGTTGTTATCGTCGCACAGCTTTTTCGCCAATCGGTAGGTTCCCAGGCTGTCGTTGCGCAGTAGGAAGATGATCGTTTGATTGTTGCTGTTGGCCACCTGTTGCATCAAAGCCACGAATTTCGGATTGGCCGCAATATCGGCGTTGCGAATTGTCAGCGGCGGCTCTTCCGTATGCAAAACGATCGCGCCGGCCGTGCATTCGACGAAGTTCGGTTGATAGCTCAAACCTGTTCCGCCTGGCACCACGGTGACTTCGGCTTCTTCGGGCGGCTTCTCGCGCTCCTTCAACTCGCGCGTCAGAACGGCCAACCGTTCGCGAATGGCCGCCAATTGCTGCTGCATGTCCTCGACCGTCTCGCGCTGGCTGGGAGGGATTTCCGGGATGACGATCTTCACTTGTTGCAGCTCGGTCGTTTTTTGCTGGGCCTCGGCAAGTTGCCGCAACAGCGTTTCCAACTCAGCTCGCGTTTTGACCAGTTCGGCTTGCCGACTGGTGGCGTTCCGCAGCAGCTTGGCCTGTTCCGTTTCCAATTGCAAAGTCAGCTTGGCGATTTCGTCGTCGGCCGCCGCCAACTGCTTTTGCAACTGCTCCATGCGAATCGCGTTCTCGACGGCTTCCTTGACGTCGTCCTGGTTCATCTGTCCCAGCGTCACGGCCGCGATCATCAGCGTCAGCACGCCGATCACGGCGGCAATGATGCTGAGGAACGGGAACAGCGAAACGTCGTCTTCTTCGACCGGCGGGCGTCGCATGAGAACTGGGTGGTTAGGGATACGTGGCTATCGAGCGCGTAGGCAGCGAATCGGTTCAGAAGCGCTGCCGCTCAGAAGTCGCGCGCAGTCGGAGACGGCGCTGGAGGCAACTTCGGACGCGCGATCGCATCGGACTCGGCTGGCTCCCGCTGCGTGGGAACGACCGCTGCCGGTTCTTCTTTCGAGTTTAAATACGGCTCGGCGTAGATGGGATACGATTCCCAAGTATCCGGGCCGGTTTGCACTTGGCGGCGGCCGATCGGCTGCGGCACGGTTCGCACATAGGGATATCCCCAAATGTCGCCCGGCACGACCGGCCACGGCTCGAACACGCCGAGTCCGCCCACCGAACCGAACGCCCCGTAGCCGCCGTACGCGTCATAGCCGTATCGACCGTAACCCAATCCGCCCGAATAGACGCCGCCAGCGTACGGCGACCACGGTCCTGGATAGGCGTATTGGTATTCGAGCGACGGGCGATAGCGATAATAGAAACTGCCTCCCGCTGGCGGCACGGCGCCCGCTCGCCATTTCATTTCGTCGTTCAAATCGACTTGCCGCCGAATCGCTTCCTGGCGATCCGCTTCGTGATAGCGATAGTAAACATTTCCGCCAGTCTCTGGATCGTACTCGGTTCCGGCCGATGTCAGCGGCTGTCCGAAAGCGACCCCGGTACTGGCGGCCATCAATCCACACAACAAAACGTTCCAACCCCAATGCCTCTTCACCGTCCTGCCTCGACTGCTATTGGCGTGCGTCGATGGGTAGCGGTTGCTACAGCCATCCGCGGCGAAGAACGTTTCCGCCGCACGGTTCCATTGTACCGTTCAACGCAAGTCGGCCGCCTTCGATTCCTTTCTTTTTGCGGGCCTTCGTGATGCTTGCGAATCTTCGACCACCGCAGCTCGAACATCGCGCGGTCTTGTTCCTCGGAGGTCGTTTGCGCGTTTTCCGCCCAAGTAGACGTGTCCGCGAGTGCTGGAACGAGCCCGCGCGCGGCACTCACGAATGTTCCGGTCGGGTAAATCTGCCGGGAAGATTGCTTGATTTATTCAGGAGCGCAGGCTCTAATTAGCGGAGGTCTTGCCAGTTAGCGCGATCTGTCACGGTACGCGGGACCATGCGATCCTGGGCCACACGCGGCCATGCCCGGCGTTGTTCTTGTCTTCGCTCGCATTATCCGTTGGCTTGATTTGTGACCACGTTCGTGGTGCGTTCGTCATTTTGAATTCTGTCGCGAAGGAAGAGAGGGGTCTGTTATGAAGCTTCACCGGTCACGGCGTGGCGCGTTCACGCTGGTGGAATTATTGGTGGTGATCGCCATTATCGGCGTGTTGGCGTCCATGCTGCTGCCAGCCGTCCAAGCCGCCCGCGAAGCCGCGCGGCGCAGTTCCTGCCAAAACAATCTGAAGCAACTCGCGCTGGGTTTGCAGAACTATCACGATACGCAGAAGTCATTCCCTTCGTCGGTGATCTACAGCGGTCCCGCGGGAACGCCTTATCACCATACGTGGCTGAAGGGCATTCTTCCGTATGTCGAGCAAGTGAACCTTTACGAGTCGATGGACCCGCGTTTCTCCGCGTGGTCGAATCCCACGTATTTGAATACGCCCTTGGAGTTTCTGCTCTGCCCGTCCGACGGCATGCTGCGTGATCCCATCGAACGCTCGATTGGTACCGTTCCGGTGTCGATCACGAACTACAGCGGTAGCGCGGGCCTTATTTTCGGTGCAACACAGCTTTACCCGAACGCAAGCGTGGCGTGGGACGGACAAGCCCATTGGACCCCGGGCTCGTTTAAGGGGGATTACTCGGGCGTCTTCGCACCTGGTCGTTTTCGTCGCATGTCCGACTTGAAGGACGGTTCGTCGAACATCGTCCTGGTCGCCGAAACCAATGCCACCGGATATGCAGGCGGAACGAACAGCGGTCAAGGCAATCCGCGTTTCCCCGATCAGGCCTACATGCGGACCGCGTTTCTCGGAAGCCACGCGATGTTGGGCGGAACTGTTGCCCCGGACGGAAGCGCTTGGCCGGCTAGCGGGCATTTTCAAGACGCGGTGCCTTACTCCGTGTCGCCCGTGTTTGCGGCACGCAATGGCATCAACAGCGAATGGCACGGCGCCAGCAGCATGCACACCGGCGGCATCGTCCTGCACGCCTTGGCCGACGGTTCGGTTCGCCAGATTTCTGATACCGTCGATTACAAAGTCATCGTGGTCATGAACGGCATCAATACGCGAGTCGCCGTTACGGTTCCTTAAAGCTTGGAGTGAACGTCGAAGTTATGCAGCCCATGTGTCGTTTTTTCGCGGTGTTTTGTATTGTCCTTGGTTGCTTATCGGGTTGTGGCAAGAAAGCGACTCCGCAGCGCGCATCCGATCAACATGTAAGCCTGCCTGGCAATCCCGTTGACAGTAGCCAAACGGACGACGCGTCCAAGGCACCGAAATAGTTCAGATTGATCCATAACGCACCTCAGTAAACGTCAAGAGCTTTGCAGTTACGCAACGCTCTTGACGTTTTTTTGTGTCGACGCGCAGCTTTGGAGTGCTCCGCCTTGTCGGAGCTTTCTTTTGTCCAAGGAAATGTCCTCGACGCCGACGCATTCGCGACCTTCAGGTCGCAATCCGCCAAGAAACACTCCCGAAAGTGAACTCGAACGCGACAATGCGGCGTCGATGCACCAAACTCCTCGCTCGACTCGTCAGTGGGCGCGCCCACTAACGACCCGCTTGCGCACTGACGAGTCGCATTTACTGACGAGTCGCAGTTTGCGCATTGACGGTCGCATTTGCGCATTGACGAGTCGCGTTGCGCACTGACGAGTCGTTGCGTATTGCCAAGTCGTACTGCATTGACGAGTCGCGTTTCTGCGCACCGACGAGTCGCACGGCGTGCATTGACGAGTCAGCTTTTGCGCATTGACGAGTCAAAATACGCATTGACGTGTCGCGGAGCTTTCGCGGCACAACGACGAGTCGATCGCGCATTGGGCACACGAGCTCAGCCGCCCGAGCCGTGCATCGAGGTTCGCGCACTGCCGCTTGCATGCGACTTTGAGTGCTCCGCCTCGTCGGAGCTTTCTTTGCGAACGCAACAACGACGCAGCTGCACAAAGTCGCGACAAAAGCCGCGAGCCCTCAGCCAGACAAATCTGGGCCGCGAACGCACTCAAAAGAAACCGGGAGTGCTCGCGCACTGCCGCTTGCATGCGACTTTGGAGTGCTCCGCCTCGTCGGAGCTTTTTCGCAATTGCAATAACGACGCGCTCGCACAAGGTCGCGACAAAGCCGCGACAAAAGCCGCGAGCCTCAGCCAAACGAACCCGACGCACTCAAGAGAAACCGGAGGCTCGCGCACTGCCGCTTGCATGCGACTTTGAGTGCCCGCCTCGTCGGAGCTTTCTTTTCGCAAACGCAACAACGTCGCGGCAGCGAACGAATGGCGGAATCTGGCCGTGTCCGAGGCAGCCAGCCTCGCTCGAACGTCGCGATGAGGCGTATCGCCACGCATCGCCTTCGGAGCGAAAACGCGGGACCTCGAATTTCACTTTGAACGAAAAGTAATCCGAGTTACGGTTCGATAAGCATTCATGTAATTGGGGCAGTAGCCACGGCATACTGGGGCAGATGCGTGGCGTACTTTGAGAGCCGTGGGGGCGAATGCCAGACACCCTCCCACGGCTCTTTTTTTGCGCCGGCCAGCGTCCGGGCCTACTTCGCCGTATCGTCGTACAACGGCAAGTGACGGTAGTAAACCTCCAGCGACAACAGGTTCATCGTCGTCACGTACAACCGGCCGGCGTGCGGCGCCCAGCGATCGGGGATCGGGCCGCGAGGCTCCCAACTGCCGGCCATCGCACCCTGCTGGATCTGCGTCTCCGACAGCAGCGGATGCAACGCCTGATTCCACGATTCCCAATACTTGCCGCCCATGTGAAACATCACTTGGGTGCCGTAATACCAGTAATACGTGTCGCGTTGCGGATCGCGCGACGTGCCCAGCGTCGGCAAGTTCTGCAGCAAGTAATCCGCCCCTTGCTGCATCCGACCCTCGTCGCGCCGCCAACCCAGATAGAGCCGCATTAGCAGGCCGACCGAGGTCATCGTGTTCGAGGCATATCGGCCGTGACGCTGCGTGGGCGTGTCGGGAGCGTAAGGATTGTAGCGGAACAGATGCGGCTCGTTCTTGGAAGCTTGAGCCAAGTCCAGCCAGTGGTCGATCCGCTGATACGTCTCGTCCGGCACGTCCAAGCCGGCGAGTTCGCCGCTCTTGAGCGCCATCATCATCCAACCGGTCACCGAAGTGTCGCTGCCGTAGTTGGGCGAATACCGCCAACCGCCACGCGACGATTCATGTTGCGAACGGATAATGAAACCCAAAGCTCGCTGAGCCGGTTCGCGGAGTTCCGGGTCTTGGGTCATGCCATAGGCTTCGCTGGAGCCGCCATAGCTGCGATCGCGACGGCTGTACAGCCACACGCTGTTGTTCGAATCATCATCCAGCGGCACGAACAGGCTGCCGTTCTCCGCTTGGTTCTTCACCAAATAATCGACGCCGCGGCGCACCACGTCGGCATACTTGAATTCGCGGTGGTTGTAGCCGGCCCCTTGGAAAGCCAGCAAAGCGAGCGCCGTGGCGGCCGCGTCGCTGGTCAGAGCCACGTCCTCGTTGAACGACTGCAAGCTCCAGCTTCCATCGGGCGTTTGATAGCGAGCCAGGAAAACCAGTCCCAGCTCGATCGCTTCTTCCGTCGCGGGATCGGGACGCCCGCGACCGCCGCCGCTGCCATCGCCCGGATCGCGAGCACTGCGGCGGCGAAACGGTTCGGCGGCCACAATGGCCGTCGTGTTGAAGTCGGGCAAGCCGCCCGTCTGCTTTTGAATGAACCGCCCGGATCGCAACGAGACCTGAATGCTTTCCGTGCTGGCTCGACGCGAATTGATGCCCACGTCGACCGAGTAATCGTTGCCCAAACCGCCGGGGCCATCCGGCGCGGCGACGTTTACCGCCAAACCGCCCGTAGCTTGCCGCGACATCGGGCCGACATTCGCGCCGCCAACCAAATCGCCCATATCCGGCCGCGCCTCGCCGCCAGCTCCCGGAGCCGCCGGCAAATGCATGGCGATTTCCACTTCGGCGCCGACCGGTGCGATGTTCGATGTGCCGCGTCGAGCTGGCAACGCCAGAGCCACGGCCTCGCCCACGGCGGGGCCATCGGCTGAAGTTGCGGGCGCCGACGAGCGGCTGCCGACCATACCGCCGGGTTGAGCCGCAGCCATGGATTCGACCACCATTTCTCCCGCCGCCGCGCCGACCGGGCCATTCGTGGCGGCCGAGTTCGCTCCGCCCGCCAATCGCGTGGCTTCGATTCCCTGAGCTTGCAACGGCGCTCCGTCCGGCGCGCCGGACGAATCCGGGGCTCCGGCGATCTGCACCGTGATCGCTTGGGCGTTGGCCACGAACCGCGGACCCGATGCGGTACGAGCCGGCGATGCGCTGCCGCCGCCAGGTGTTGCCGCGCCGACCATCGCTTCGGCCGCTTCGGCCCGTTGCGGTGTATCCGTGGGAATCGCATCCGCGCCGCTCGCCGCGCCTCCTTCAGCCAGCTCCATCGTCGGTCCGCTTTCGGCCGCGACGGGCGAGCCGCCGGTGTTGTCCGCGCGAGCCAACTGCGACGCCGCCGCGCTGGCCGCCATCGATCCGGCCGGACCGCCAGCTTCGCCCGCATCGGCGGCTGGCGTGGTCGGCGCGTCGGCGATCGTGGGCGCGGCTAGCGCCAACTGCGGAGCGCCGCCCAACGCTTGCCGAGCCAGTCGGCGGGCTCGTTCTTCTTCATCCTCGTCGTCTTCTTCGCCCTCGCTGCCGCCACCGCTGGGCGCGGCCGCTTCGCCGCCTGCTTCGGCTCGCTTCATCTCGGCGCGAGCCAGCAGATCGGCCGTGCTGACTTCGCTGGGCGGTCCGGTCGTATCGGTCTGGCTCGGTCCGCCGCTGATCGGCTCGCCGCCACCGGCTTCCGTACGCACGGCCGAAGTGCTGGCCGGATCGATCATCGCGGCCAGCGGCTGACCGCCGCCGGTCGCTTCCGGCGCGGCGGCGGCTTCTGCCACGGTCGCGGCTGTGATGGAAATGTTCGGTGCTCCGCCCGGCGTGCTGCGAGCCAACTGAGGCGACTGCGTATCGGCATTCAGTTCAGGCTGACCGCCGCCGGAAGCTCGCCCCGCGCCGCCTTCCGAAACCAACCGAGTCGCTCCGAGATCGACTTCGGTGGCGCCTTGAGCCGCCGTCACTGGTCCGCTTTCGGCGTTCGCGCTGGCTCGGGTCATCGAAGCCGCGCTGCTGGCCGTCAACTCGCTGGGCGAATCCACGCCGCCGGCCGTCGCGATCTCAACCGGCTGAGCCCGCAGCGTCGAGCTGGGCGCTTCCGCGCCGGCTCGTGAGCGGCTGATCGTGGCGGGCGAACTGGGCGTAAATGCGGGGTTGTCGTTCGACTGCTGCGTCGCGTTGGCTCGCGTCGCGGCGGTTGAAGCGACCATCGCCGGGCTGTCGGCCGCCGGAAGTGCTCGATCCAAGTTCATCGACTCGCCAATTCCCGCGACGCCTACTTGCGCCTTGGCCAAAGCCATGCGAGCCGGTTGAGCCGAAGGTTGCCCCGCGCCTTGTTCCGACTGAGCCACCGTCGGGCTTTCGACCGTCGTCGGTGAAGCGGCCGTCGGGGCCGATCGCGTGGTGCGAGCCGGCGAAGCCGCCACGGCCGCGTCGGGCGTCAGCGACGGAGCGCTGGCCATTTCGGCTCGCGGCGTCGACGTGGCCCGAGCCGCTTGAGTCGAAGGACTGGCCGACGCCACTTCCAAAGCCGGTTGGCTCATCGTGGCCGACGGTGAGTTGGTCGTTTGCCGAGCGACTTGGCCAGACGTGGGCCGCGGTTGCGGATTCGCGGCCGTCGCGGGAGCGCTGGTTTGCGAAGCCACGCTTTCTACGGCGGTGCTGACGCTGGGCGTGTTACGTGGCGAACTGTTTCGAGCGATCGCATTCGATGGCGATTCGGCCGCGACGCTGGGAGTCGGCGTCGATTGGTTGGCTCGCGCGACACTGGGCGAAGGCGTCGGCGACGGAGCGTTCTGGCTTTGCACGGCCGACGGCGCACCGACGCTGGGCGCGACTTGCGGCGCGGGAGTCGCTTGGCGACGCGTGGCCACGGACGACGGATTCAACTCGGCCGCTCGCGATTCGGTTGTCACGGCCGTTGGAGCCGCGGCGGCAACCTGCGTGCTGGGCGCGGGCGTGCGGCTGGGCGAATTTCGAGTGAGCGACGGCGTGGCGGTGGCAGTCGCCGTAGGCTGCGGCGATGGCGTGCTGCTGTCCGCTCGGCGCGCGACCGACGACGTGGGTTGAGCCGTGGGGCTGGGCGACGGTTCGACCGTCGGCGTCGCCCGTTCGATCGCCACGTCGGTCACGCTCCGCTGCACGGGGTTCGTACGCGGCTGGACCGAAGGCGTGTTGGAGGCTTCGGTAGGCTGAGCGGCGGTGGGCGTGGTGTTGACCACCGTGGAAACGTTGGGCCGCGAAGTAACTCGCGTTCGCGAATTCGGCACGCTGGTGGGCGTTTGAGCCATCGTCGGACGCGGTTCGGTGGGTTGCTGTTGCCGCTGAACCTGGGCAGTGACTTGCGTTGGCGTGGCGGGCGTGGGCTCGGTCGCCTGCCGTTCGACTTGCGGCGACGCCGTCGTTTGCTTATCCGCCGTCGTGTTGTTCGGTGCGACGGCTGAGGGCGAGGTTTGCTGGGCGATTGCCGGCGCGTCGGCGATTTGAACTTGCGTGCGTGGCACTTCGACCGGGCGAGCGATCTGGCGTTGCATCGTCGGCGTGCTGCTATCGGTCGGCGTCGGTCGCTGCTCCATCGTGCGGCGGTTGAGCTGCGCGACTTGGCTTGGCTGAACCGTGGACGGTTCGGCTTCAACCGTGCGCGTGGGCGATTCGATCGACGTTTGCTGCCGGTTGACCTCGGCCGTTTGCGATCGCAGCGGATTCGACGCCTGGGTCGGCGCCGACTGGGCCGTCTCGACCGGAGCGACTTGTTGGTTGGGACGCGGCGCGGCTTGAGCCATCTGGCGGCTCAAGCGGGATTGCTGTTCGCTTTGGCGCGGCGAAGTTTCGCTCGGCTGTTCCGCTCGCGTGACGTTCGGCTTGACGGTTTTCTCCGGTTCGGGGACCGGCGTGGGTTGCGGCTCGGGGGGCGTGTGTTCGGGCTCGACCTCTTGCCGCTGCACCAGCTCTTGGTCCGGCTCTGGCGGCTCGGTTTCCACGGGTCGCTCGAAATCGCGAGGCTCGTTTCGCTGCTCCATCTGCGACGGATGGTAATCGGGAATCGTCGTCGGTCGCCGCTGAACCAGATCGCGAACGTCCAGCACCTCGGGGAAAATCCGCGAGAAGATCATGATGTTCAGCAGCACGATCAGCAGCGCGACGTGAGCCATCACGCTGATGACCAAGGCCAACTGCATGCTGCGGCGAACCATCCGCTCGCCGACAAACCGCAACGCGACCATCGCGGCCACGATCAGAATCGGAATCAGAATCAGCCAAGTGACGCCGTTGGCCCACGGCCGCGGATCGTCCAGCTTGAGATACGCCAGGACCGTGCCGATGAGAAAGCCGCCCAGCACGACCAACGCGACGTTGACCGGCCAAAGCTGGTCTTCCAGCGCCGTCGTGCGTTGCCGTTCAAGCTTGCGAATTATGCGGCGGATTTTAGCCATGAGGCCCTGGAGTTAAATCAGTGTTCAAAAAAAGTCGCAAAGTGTTGGCCCAAGACGCCAACAAGATTACGCGGCAGTGATAAGCATCTCCCCGTCGGAAGCTCCTACTCCTACTCCTACTCCTACTCCTACTCCTACTCCTACTCCTACTCCTACTCGTACTCGTGCCCTACTCCTACTGTACTCGTACTCGTACTCCTACCGCAACCCGCGTTCAACTCTCCATCCAAATACTCAATCCAACCCAACATCCCGCGAACCCCTTACTTTTCGAGCGGATTCGAGTACGAGTACGAGTACGAGTACCGCTTCGCTGAGTACGAGCGTACGAGTAGGTCGACGCGACCATCATCCCTCGCCCTTTGTTGTCACCGAGTAATCGTAGACTCCCGTTTGATTGCAAATATCCATGATCGTCACCACCGAGCGGAACGGGACTCGTTCATCGGCGCGGATGATGACCGATTGATTCACCGGATTGTTGGCGACCGCCTGCTCCAAAATCGTGCGAACTTCATCGGAATCGATGAAACGGCCATCGACAAAGTAGCGACCGCTCTCGTCGATATTCACGAACAGCTCGGTCGGCACGGCGGTCAACGGCACGGCCGCACTGGCGCTCGGTAGCACGACATCCAACTCGCGGTCTTCCTGTGCGAATCGGGACGCGACCAGAAAGAAGATCAACAGCAAGAACACAACGTCGATCAGCGGCGTCAAACTGAGCGCCGAGATGGCTTCACCACGTTTGATTTTGACAGCCATAGGCGGCGGCTCTACAAAGTGCGGCGAGCGACGGTGATCGCCTCATCAAAAGTAAACGAAACTCAATCAAGCTACTTCGGCGTTGCGGCGACAGGTGGTTCCGCGACCGCCGGCATCCGCACCGGTTGCGAATCGGCGACGTCCTCCTCGCCCATCTGACGGCTGAATCGAACGCGGCCCTCGAACCGCTCGATCTGCGGCATCAAGTTGAACAGCAGTTCGTCGATCTCATGAAACAAAGCCGTGATCCGGCCTTCAAAGTAGTGAGCGAAAATTGCCGCTGGAATCGACACTGCCAACCCAGCCAAGGTCGTCACCAACGCGATGTAGATGCCTTTGGCCAGGAACTCGCCCTTGTCCGTCCCTGGCGGCAGATTCGTCGTGTCGTGAAAGGCGGTGATCATGCCCCACACCGTTCCGAACAAACCCATCAACGGGGTCACCGCGGCGGCCAAGGTCAACCAACGCACGTTGGCGTACATCCGATCCGCCTCGCGTTCGCTGGCTTCGCCCACCGAATGCTCGACTTCGCTGTGCGGCCGGCCGACCTTCAACAACATCGCGCGAATCACATTCGCCGCCGCCGACTGGTGTTCCTGACACAGTCGATAAGCCTGCCGAGGATCAAAGCCGCCCTTCGGTCCGCCCAGCCGACCCAGACCGCTGATCAAACCGTCCGGGACGACTTTCGACCTTCGCAGCCCCAAAAACCGCTCGATTACAAACGTCACGACCAGCAACGACATCAACCCAATCGGGATCATGAACACGCCGCCGGCCAGCAACAGCGAGAACAGATTCAGTCCTTCGGCCTCGGGCTGAGGCGCGGGTGCTCCCGCAGCCGGAGCCTCGGGCGTCGCGCTGCCGTCGCCAGCCGGCGCGATCGGCGTGGGGCCAGCCGCATCTTCGCCGCCTACCTGCTGAGCCCACGCGCGCGGCCCCAACGACAGCGCCACGGCCAACAGCGACCCCATGCTCAACAGCACGAAGAATCGCAGACGGTATTGAAGTTGTTCATTGAGCAACATGAACCAAAGGCCTCTTCAGTGCTGGTGTGGAACGACAATCGGTGTCGAACTATTTCAACTTGGCGAGTTCCGCGAGTCGCTTCTGCGCCTCTTTCGCCAACTCATGTTCCGGATGTTTCTGAGCCACGTATTCGTAGTAGCGAGTCGCGTCGGAAATCAAACCAGCTCGATCCGCGGCGGCCGCGTCCTTGATCCGCACATCCGCGCACCGCCCGGCTTCATAGCCCGACTTGGCTTGCCAATTCTTCACTTCCGTCGGAGCCTGCTCGGCGCCATAGCCAAACATGCAACGTTGGAATTCCGCGATCGCTTCCTGATAAGCCTTCTGCGCGAATTTCAATTCACCCATCATGAACCGAGCCCGCGCGCCGACTTCGCCGCGCGACTTCGTGGCCGCCAACTCGTAAGAGGCGAAGGCCGGCTCCGTCTGGTTCAAGTTCTGCTGAGCCCAACCGATTTCGTAGTGCGCTTCGGCCAAATAGTTCGATTGCGGAAACTGCTGCGGAAAAGGCGTCAAGAACTTGAGCGCCTGATCGTACTGCTTGGTTTGCGACGCCGACTGGCCAGCGTGCAATGCCAACAACTGCCGGATCTCCGGTTGAGTCGTTTCGTCTCCGGCGATCAATTTCTGAGCCGCCGTGAACGCGGCCAAGGCGTCCGCGTACTGATTCAGTTTGAACAGCGACTCGGCTTTCATAAACAAGCCATCTTTGGCCAAAGGCCCTTCCGGATGCTTTGCCACCTGATCCGTAAACGACTTTAACGATTCGGCGAATTCTTCCGCTTGAAATTGAGCCCAACCAAGCTTGTAAGTCGCCTTCTCGTTCAACTCGCCCAACGTCGCTTGTTGCCGTGCGATCTCGTATTCCTTGCCGGCCGCGACGTACTGCATTTTCCCGTACAAATCTTCGCCGATATGGAAATGAGCTTCCGCGGCCAACGGGCTCTGCGGATACTTTTCCGCCAGCTTTGTGAAGTTGGCCACCGCCGGTTCGGCCTGCTCCAATTCCTTATGGGCCCAGCCTAATTCGTACAGCACCTTGTCGCCGCCAGCGTAATCTGGATTGGCCGCCAGCAACGATTCGAATGTCTTCACGGCTTCGGTGTAATTCTTCAAACCGACATAGGCCATGCCGCGTTCGTACAACGCGTGCGACTGCTGTTGCACGTCCGGCTTGGTCGCCAAGTACGCGTCAGCATCCGCGATCGCCTCGTCGAACTTGCCCGTCTGGCGCAAACACATCGAGCGGGCGAAACGAGCTTCCGGCACCAGCGGATGTTGGGGACTGCCGGTGATCACCTTCGTCAGCGACTCGGCCGCCGCGGCGTAATCCGCTTGCTTCAATTGCGACCAGCCTTTGCCGTACACGGCGTAAGGCGTGAACAGCGACTCGGGCCAGTTCGCCGCCACTTTCTCATACTCCGCCGCCGCCGTGGCGAAGTCATCCGCCGCGTAAGCATACTCGCCGTATCGGAAATGAGCCTGATCCAACGTCCCGCTTTCCGGGAACTCAGCGATCAGCTTCTTCACGGTCGCGATCGCTTCGTCCAACTTGTTTTGCTTTCGCAACGAACGGGACAGCAACAACAGCGTTTCGTCGGCTTGCCGCCACTTGGCGTTCGCCGACAACGAAGCGTTCAACGCCGCGACAGCCTCGACCGGCTTGTCCAAGTAAAACTGGCTGGCCCCAATCAGAAACTGCGCTTCGGCCACTTGATCCGGCGTCGTCAGCTTCGCCAGTTGCGGCGTCAGCGTGGCAACCGTCTTGTCGTAAGCCTTCTGCAAATACTGCGACAGCCCCAGGCGAACCGTGAATTGTTCGCGTTGCGGATGCTCGGGGTAGCTGGCGACCAAGTCGGCGTACAGCTTCTCCGCTTCCGCATGTTTGCCGAGCTGCAGATTGGCTTCGGCCCCGACGTACTTCACATCGGGCGTTAACCGATGATCCGGATACTTTTGCAGGAACGTCGTCACGTGCGGCAAGGCGGAATCGAAGTTCTTCAGTTCCAACTCCGTGAAGGCCGCGTTGTACAGCGCTTGCGGCGCCAACTCATGATCCGCATGTTCGTTGGCCAGCTTCAGATACGCAGCCACCGAAGCGGCCTTTTGATCGGGAATTTCGTACAGCGCGTCGGCGTTGTCCAACTTGAGATTCACCAGCCAGGCGCTGCCTTCCGCACCGGCCACCGCATCGCCGGCCACTTTCGCGGCTTCGGCTGGCTTACCGTCGCGAATCAGAATCCGCGCGATCCAGTGAGCCGCTTCGGGAGCGTCTTCGCCCTTGGCCGCCAGCGTCGCTTGAAACCACTTCGCGGCGTCCGCGTAATTCTCAGCACGATAGTAAGCTCGCGCGGCCGACATCGTGGCTTCGGCCACATAACCCGACTCCTTGTACTTCGTCGGAATCGCGGCATACAGATCAGCGGCCTCAGCGAACTTGTCCAGCTTCGACGCGCAAAACGCTTGTCGGAAAATCGCGTGGTCGGCCAACGGGAATCCTTCGATCGCGGCCACCGAGGCGAACATCTTGGCCGCCTCTTCCAATTGGCCCGCCTGCAGGACGGTCTCCGCCTTCCGCATGCGAACTTCGTCCACCAGCTTGCTGTCGGCACAATCCTTCAGGAACACGTCGTACACCTTGCCGGCCGACGCGTAATCCTTCATCTCTTCCTGGGTCACGCCCAAGGCATACAGGGCATCGCACCGCAACGGCGACTTGGCCAGCGTCTCGTTGCTGACAACCGCTTGATACCCCTTGATCGCTTCCTCGCGATTGCCCGCCGCATAGCGAGCTTCGCCGTAGTAAAACAGCGCCTGATCCAAGTACTTGCCTTGCGGATACTGCTTGGCCAGCGTGTCGAACGTGGCGGCCGCCGTGGCAAACAAATCCTGCTGTCCCGCTTGAGCCAACGAGTATTGGCACCAACCCAAGTTCAGCAGCGAATCTTGCAGCATCTCGAACTTCGGATGGTTCTTCACGACGTCGCCAAACGCCCCGGCCGCTTGGCTGTATTGCGGCGGCTGAAGCTGCATGTAGCAAACGCCCAAGTAATGCTGGGCCTTCGGAGCCAAGCTGTCCTTGGGCCACCGCATGAGAAACTTTTTCCATTCCTCGACGGCCAGTTTGAACGCGCCGTTGTTCTGGAAATTGGCCGCGTCCTGAAACACGTTCAACGCTTCCGGGGGCGAAGCCGCAGCTTCCTGCGCACCGGCGGCGGGCGTGAAACCAACCAATGCGACGGCATGAATCACCGCCGCGAGGAGCATCGCGAGCGCGTCGCTCTTCAAAGTCATGGTCTCGTTCCTGTTCGTAGTTCGAAAAGTCGAAGGGGACTTGGAAACGGCCGCCAGCCTCCAGAACGGAAGCCTCGGCCTCGACAAGAGCAATTCGGTTGAGGCCATTGTCCCTGTATCCAGTGGCAACGGCCAGTGCTCATGTTACACGGAATTTCAAATTGCGGGCCGGGGCTCCCACCCAAGGATGGCTAGGCGAGAATCTCTTGCACCACGTGTCCATGCACGTCGGTCAGCCGATAGTCGCGGCCTTGGAACCGAAACGTGAGCTGCTCGTGGTCAAAGCCCAGTAGGTGCAAGATCGTGGCGTGCAAATCGTGAACATGCGTCTGGCCGCTGACGGCGCCGAACCCCAACTCGTCCGTCTCGCCGTGGATATAGCCGCTCTTCAATCCCGCGCCGGCCATCCACAACGTGAAGGCGTCGATGTGATGATCGCGGCCAATCGTATTGCGGTTCTCGCCCATCGGCGTCCGACCGAATTCGCCACCCCAAACCACGAGCGTATCGTTTAGCAATCCGCGCTGCTTCAGATCCAACACCAACGCCGCGCTGGCTTGATCCACGTCACGGCAAACTTTCTCGAAGTCGTCGTTCAAATTCTCGCCCGGACCGCCGTGGCTGTCCCAGTTCGTGTGATAAAGCTGCACGAATCGCACGCCGCGCTCCACCATGCGGCGAGCCAGCACGCAGTTCGAGGCAAACGACGTCTGACCGGGCTGAACGCCGTACATCGCCAGCGTCTCGGCCGATTCATCGGACAAGTCCATCAACTCCGGCGCGCTGGTTTGCATGCGAAACGCCATCTCGTAGGCGTTGATCCGAGTAAGGATTTCCGGGTCGCCCACTTCATCCAACCGGGCTCGATTCAACGCCGCGACCGTGTCGTAGAAATCCCGCTCGCACTCGCGAGTAAGTCCTTCGGGACTTCGCAAATGCAAAATCGGATCGCCCTTGCCGCGGAACGGGACGCCTTGGAACGATGTCGGCAGAAACCCGCTGCTCCACAACGACGCGCCGCCGCGCGGTCCGCGCGGGCCGCTTTGCAACACGACGAATCCCGGCAAATCGCGCGACGGGCTGCCCAACCCGTAGGTGACCCAAGCTCCCATGCCTGGCCGCCCCGGCGCTTGAAAGCCCGTGTTCATGAACAGCTTGGCCGGAGCATGATTGAACACGTCGGTCGTCATTCCGCGTAGCCAACACACCTCGTCCACAATCTGGCGGTGATGCGGCAGCATTTCGCTGATCGACATTCCGCACTCGCCATAGCGATCGAACTTGCGCCGCGCGCCCAGCAGCGTCTCGTTCCCCTTCAAGAATGCGAATCGCTTGCCTTCCAGCAAACTCTTCGGCGGCGTCTGACCATTCAGCTCGCGCAGCTTCGGCTTGTCGTCGAACAATTCCAATTGGCTCGGCCCGCCCGCCATGAACAGGTAGATCACCTGCTTTGCTCGCGGCGGAAAATGCGGCTGGCGCGGCGCCAGCGGTTCGGTCGGGTCGATCTTCACCCCGTTCGCCGCGTGGCCATCCGCGTTCAGCAGCGAGTTGAGCGCGATCGCGCCCAGCCCCAATCCGCATTGGCCGAGAAAGTGGCGGCGCGTGGCGGATTCGGCCGCTTGACGCTCGTGGGGCGATATCATTCGAAGGTCTCGTTCGTTCATGGCTCGATGCCGGTTCGATCACTCGCGAGTAATAAAGTTATCCGTGTTCAGCACCACGCGAGCCAAGCAGACCAGCGCGGCGCCTTCGGCCGGCGTTGCCAATTCGCGCAGCTCGCGCGACAGCAACTTGTCGGCCGCGTCGGAATCCGCAGCGAACTCGGCAAGCTGCCGCTCGACATAACCACGCAGCGTGCTCCGTTCGACCTCGGATGGTTGGCGACATAAGCTCAACACAAAAGCTCGGTCAATTCGCTCCGACCAAGGATCGCTCGCGTCACTGGGTTGCTCGCGAAGCAGGCGCGTCGCCAACCCCTGAGCCATCTCCAGAAACGCCGCGTCGTTCGCCAGCGTCAACGATTGCAGCGGTGTGTTCGACCGGCCGCGACGCGTGCATACCGATTGAAAATCCGGGGCGTCGAACGTCGTGAACAGCGGGTACGGCGCGCTGCGATAGAAGAACGTGTAAAGCGCTCGCCGATAACGGTCGCCTCCTTGTTCCGCGTTCCAGCGCTTGGCCACTTGCGTGAAGGCGTACACGCCGTCCGGTTGCGGCGGACGAACGCTCGGCCCGCCCAACGTGCGGCTGAGCAATCCGCTGGCCGACAGTGCGGCGTCACGCACCGCTTCGGCGTTCAAACGCACGCGTTCTTGCCGAGCCAGCAGCAGATTCCGCGGGTCGACCTCCTGCAAATCCGCCCGAGGCCTCGAATCCTGGCGATACGTGGCGCTGGTCACGATCAGCCGATGCATCTGCTTCATGCTCCAGCCGCGCCGGATCAGTTCGCCGCCCAACCAATCCAGCAGATCGGGATGCGTTGGCGGCGTGCCTTGCGTCCCGAAATCTTCTTCCGTCGTCACCAATCCGCGGCCAAAGTAACGCATCCAGACGCGATTCATCGTCACCCGCGGCGTTAGCGGATTTTGTGGATCGACCAGCCAGCGAGCCAAATCCAAACGGTTCGAGCCAGCCGCTTCGTCGACCGTCAACGGCGGCGCGATCGCCTGCGGCACGCCCGGCAACAACTGGCCGCTGTCCTTATCCGGCCGCGTGAAATCGCCGCGCGTCAGCAAATACGTCGGCCGCGGTGAAGCCAGTTCGTTCATGATCATCGGACGAGCCACGTTCGGATCGCTACGTTTGTCGCGCGGTCGAGCTCGCGGTTCGTCGCGTTCAAAGGCTGCTTGAAGTCGGGCCTTGTCGGCATCCGATCGCTGCGCTGATTCGGTGCGCAGCGCGGCTAACAGCAAGTCGTCGTCGCCGCGAGGCAGAGGCGGCACGGTCGCCGACAATTCAATCGCGAAGCGGCCGATCAGATACGTCGCGTGCAAACCGTGTTCGAGCGACAGCTCCAACGCTTCGTCGCCCGCCGCGGGCTTGTCCAACACGAAAATCGCTTCGTGCGGAGCGTTCATCTTGGCCGTCGAGTTCGCCCCGACATTGATCGCCCAACCACTTTTGCCGTCGTTGTCTAGCACGTCGACGATCGGATAGCCGGGCTGTTCGTGGTCGGCCCAAGTCCGCGCGATGCGACGCTCGACGCCCGCTTGACGCAGCCGCACGTTCGTCAGCACAAAGTTGCCGTTGCCCGCGCGGCCCGGCCCGTTTTGCGGCAGCGACTTATCGGTCAGCGTCCGCAGCCGAATCGCGGCGACTTGCGGCAATTCCGTCCGCAGTTCGATCCGATAAGTGGCGTGCGCCGGCGTCTTGTCGGTCGTGAGCAGCGAGTTGTCGTCTTGCCGCTCGAAGGCCGCCATGTCGTTAGCCGTGGCCTCGCCGTATTCGGCCGGCTTCCACTCGGCGGGCGTGGCCGACGCTTCCGGCAACGTCGCCTCCAACCGCCGCCGCGTTTCCGCTTCCCAGGCAGCTCGCCGTTTGGCCAGCGCCTCGCCGGCCAACGGCGGTGGATCCGTCTGGATCGGCACGCCGAACATCTCGCCGCGCACCACCTCGATCGTCGGGCCCACGTTGCTGACATCGGCCGACGAATTGAAGAACGCCAGAAAGCGGTAATACTCCCGCTGCGAAATCGGATCGAACTTGTGCGTATGGCACTGCGCACAGCCGATCGTCAGCCCCAACCACACCGCGCCGGTTGTGTTCACGCGATCCATCACCGACTCGACGCGGAACTGTTCGCGGTCCGTGCCTCCCTCTTGATTGATCAGCGTGTTGCGGTGAAAGCCGCTGGCGACCAACTGAGCTTTCGACGGCTCGGGCAGCAAATCGCCGGCAAGCTGCTCGACGGTGAACTGGTCGAACGGCATGTCCTCGTTCAACGCTTGGATCACCCAATCGCGATAAGGCCACATCTCGCGTTCGCCGTCGATCGAATATCCGTTCGAGTCCGCGTAGCGCGCTTGATCCAGCCAATACCGACCCCAGCGTTCGCCGTAATGCGGAGAAGCCAACAATCGGTCGACCATCCGTTCATAAGCCAGCGGATCGTTGTCGCTCACGAACCGCCGGACCTCGTCCGCTTCCGGCAACAATCCGACCAGGTCCAAGTAGACTCGGCGAATCAACGTCGCTCGGTCCGCGGGCCGCGACGGCGCCAATCCCGCTCGCTCCAGCCGAGCCAGCACGAATTGGTCGATCGGGTTTTGCACCCAGTCGCTGTCTTGCACGGCGGGCGGTGGATCGTCGCGCAACGGCAGAAAGGCCCAATGCCCTTCGTATTCGGCGCCTTCCGCGATCCAGCGTCGGAGCAGTTCGATCTCGGCGGCGGTTAGCGGCGTCTTCTTGGCGGAAGCCGGTGGCATTCGCAGATCGGGATCGGCGGTCGTGATCCGAGCCAGAATCTCGCTGTCGTCCGGCATGCCCGGCGCGATGGCCCCAAAGTCCACTGCCGCGGCGCGGTCGTCCAGACGCAAATCGGCCTCGCGCGTCTTCTCGTCCGGGCCGTGACATTGAAAACACTTGTCGGACAGAATCGGCCGAATCTGCTCGTTGAAGCGAACCCGCTCGGCCGAATCCGCGGCCAGCGTCGGTCCCGCGATCTGCGTTAGCAACCAAGCGACGCCGGCGGCTAACCATCGCAGCCGACAGGGATAGAAAGTTCTGGCAAGAGCTGTCATCGGTTCAGGCGGGTCCGAAGAACACGGAGGCGGGAATCACGGCGGGCAAGCGTTTCACCCAGTGTACGACGCCAGGGCACGCGGTTCCACTTTGGCGGCGATGAAGGGCGGCTGAGAGGAGGGGAATTTTGGGGCAGAGGAATGGTTGGGCAAGGGAATGTTGGGCAAGGGAATGGTTGGGCAGAGGAGTTCGCGTGAAGAGGAATTCGGGCGCAGAGGAATGCTAGGGCAGAGGAATTGTTGGCGGCGATGAAGAAAGCTGGGACAAGGTCTAGCACTCCGAAAAAAGAAAGCCCGGCGGTTAACCGGGCTTTCCGTGCATTCTTATTCGTTCGGCCAACTGGCCGAGGCGATTAACCCTTTGCGGCCGCGTAGCGTTGAGCCACCGCGTCCCAGTTCACGACGCTCCAAAACGCGGAGATGTAGTCCGGGCGGCGATTCTGATAGTTCAAATAGTAGGCGTGCTCCCAGACGTCCAAGCCCAGAATCGGCGTGCCCGAAATGCCGGCCACGGCGTCGCCCATCAGCGGGCTGTCCTGATTCGCCGTCGAACCCACCGCCAGCTTGCCGTCCTTCACCACCAGCCAAGCCCAACCGCTGCCGAACCGAGTGGCCGCCGCGGCAGCGAACTTTTCCTTAAACGCGTCGAAGCTGCCGAAGGCCGAATCGATCGCAGCCGCCAGATCGCCGCTGGGCGAGCCGCCCGCGTTCGGTCCCATCACCGTCCAGAACAGCGAGTGGTTCGCGTGGCCGCCACCGTTGTTCCGCACCGCGCCGCGAATGTTCTCGGGGACCGACCCAATGTTCGATACCAAGTCCTCGACCGACTTGCCTTCCAGATCGGTGTCCTTGATCGCGTTGTTCACATTGTTGATGTACGCCTGATGGTGCTTCGTGTGGTGAATCTCCATCGTGCGAGCGTCGATGTGCGGCTCCAGGGCGTCGTAAGCGTAAGGCAATGCGGGCAGAGAATAAGCCATGATGTTTCCTTCCGTTCATGCAGAGTGGTTGCAGAAAGCCGCCGCGTTCGTGGATTCCAACGCGTGCGACAGCCGCAAGCGGCCAGGGGCAAGTCACGAGCCCGGAGCATACCGCATGCCGCCCAACCCGACAATTACCGCTTCGCGATCCGATACAACGAGCCCTCGGTCCGCACGTACAGCGAATCGCCAACCGCCGCCGGCGAAGCCATGATCGCTCCGTCCAACTGATTCACGGCCAGTTGCTGGAACTCGCGGCCCGGAGCCAACACGGTCGTCTGCCCGTCCCGATTGCTGATGTAAATCTTGCCGTCGGCAAACAGCGGCGACGACGAATAATTGCCCGGCAACCGCTCGGTCCAATGCACTTCGCCCGTGCGAGCGTCCAAGCAAGTCACGATTCCCTTGTCGCCGACGATGTAAACCTCGTCGCCCACCAGCAGCGGCGAAGGCATCGACGGCGCCTGTTTGCCATATTGCCAAGCGATCTCGGGCGTTCCCGGCGCGTTCAGATTCACGGCCAGCAGCTCGGATTGCATGAAGCTGGTACACATGAACAACATCCCGTTCCCGGCCACCGGTCGCGGCACGATCGAGAAACCGAGCTTGCCATAAGGCATCTTCCACAACTCGCGGCCCGTCGCGGGATCGTAACCGTACAGCCAATCGGCCGCCGGCGAAGCCAGCACGTCGCGTCCGCCCATCTCGACAATCAACGGCGTGCCATACGCCTTCTTGAGCTGCGGGTTGTCGTTCATCTTTCCGGTGCGATCGGTCCGCCAAGCGACTTCGCCGGTCTTCGTATCCAGGGCCACGATGTACTGCACGTCGCTGCCGTCGCAGTGAAAAATCAGCCGATCGCGCCACAGCACCGGCGAGCTTCCCGCCCCGTTTTCGTGCCGCACTTTCAGCGAGCGGTTGGTCCACAGCACTTTGCCGCTGGTCGTGTCCAAACAAGCCGTGCCGTTGGTGCCGAAGTGACAGTACAGCCGTCCGTCGGCCAGCACCGGAGTCGGCGAGGCGAACGTGTTCAGCGAATGCGTCCAGTCCGGCTCGGCCTCCTTCATCAATTCAATATCATGCCGCAAAGCGCCGGTGTTGCGGTCCACGCACACGGCTCGCATGCTCAGCGGCCCCGAGACCGTCAGCGGCTGGTTGCCGGTGTTCGAGGCCGTGCGGCGAGCCTTCTCTTCCTCGCTGATCGGCGATTCAACGCCCGTCGTCAGCCAAATCTGATCGCCGGCGATCACGGGCGACGACCAACCGCGCCCCGGAATGCTGGTCTTCCACGCCACGTTCTCCGAGTCGCTCCAGGTGGTCGGCAGATTCTTGGCGTCCGAGTGGCCTTGGCCGTCCGGTCCACGAAACTGAGGCCATTCGGGCGAGGCCGCGCGGCTGACGCCCGACAACCATAGGCCGACGCCAATCAATCCGAAAACGAACGCACCCGTACCACGCCATGTCTTCATCGCGAACCCTCGCAGCGAAATCTTGTTTCTGGAAAGCAGCCTCGGTTACGGTCGGCCGGAGCCCAGCGGCCCACACGCTCGCTCCGCAACGGGCGACGCCATTGTGATCGACGCCGCCCGGCGACTCAACCGACCTCGTGGCGTCGCGGCGTTGCATCACGGCCGCCGATCACGGCTTTCCTAATTCCGTCGCAACGCCAACAATCGCCCACACGATCATCCGCTAACGATTCGATCCCTCACCGTCACGCCGCGCCGCCGATGACCAACACCGTCGACCAATCCGGTTTGCTCCGCCCGATGCTGCGGCTGGCGATGCCGGTGTTGGCCGAGCAACTGTTGAACATGCTGGTCGGGTTGGTCGACACCTGGCTGGCCGGCCGTTACCTCGAACAACCGCACTTGGCCGCCATCGGGCTGATGTCCTACGTGCTGTGGCTGTTGCCCGCCATGTTCGCCGCCGTGGCGATCGGAGCCACCGCGCTGGTCTCGCGGTTCACCGGAGCGCGAGATCGAACGTCGGTGGATCAAGCCACGCATCAAGCCTTCGTGCTCGGCGCGCTGGCCGCCGTCTTGGCCACGCTCGTCGCGGCGATCGGCTACGTCCGGTTCATCGACATCATGCAACTGCAAGGCGACGCCCGTCCGCTGGCTTTGCACTACACGCGTTATCTGCTGCCCGTGATTCCGGCGATCATGATCCAGCAAGTCGGCGTGGCTTGTTTGCACGGAGCCGGCGATACCGTGACCGGCTTGGTGGTGATGACGGTCGTGAACGTCGTGAACGTGGCGATCAGCACCACGCTCGTGATCGGACTGGGCCCCGCGCCACAGCTCGGCTGGACCGGACTCGCGATCGGCACCGCCACGGCCCACGTCGTCGGCGCGGTGCTGATTTTGGCCGCGTTGATTCGAGGCCGAGCGGGCTTGAGCCTGCGGCTGTCGTTGCTGCGTCCCGATTGGAACATGATGCGGCGGTTGCTGCGGATCGGAGTTCCCGGCGGGCTGGACATGGCCGCGATTCTGTTCTGCCATCTGTGGTATCTGTCGATCATCAACGCCCTGGGCACGGTCGAAGCCGCGGCGCATGGTTTAGGCGTGCGGATCGAATCGCTGGCGTTTCTGCCTGGATCGGCGTTTCAAGTGGCCGCCGCGACGCTGGCCGGTCAAGCGCTCGGAGCCGGCGATCCGCGCCGAGCGTCGCGGGGCGTCTGGCTCTCGGTCCTGGTCGGAGGCAGTCTGATGTGCGCGGCCGCCTTGGCGTTTTTCTTCGCCGGTGATTGGCTCACGCGGCTGTTCCTCGGCCGTCATTCGCTGGACGTCGCGCGGCTAACCGTTCCGCTGCTCAAGATCGTGGCCTTCTCCACGCCGCCGCTGGCCGTCGCCATGATTTTGTTCGGCGGCCTGCGCGGAGCCGGCGATACGCGAGGCCCACTGGCTATCACCATCACCGGCCTGTTGGTTGTCCGCATCCCGCTGGCCTATTGGTTCGCCTACGAACAAACCACCCTGCCGCTACTCGGCATCACGCTGCCCGGCCTCGGCCTCAGCGTCATCGGCGCCTGGTACGCGATGCTGATCGACACCGTCGTCCGCACGCTACTAACGCTGCTCCGCTTCTGGCGCGGCAAGTGGCGGGAACTGGTCGTCTAACCGCCACGCCCAAAACTCGCCCCCAAGTGCCTGGAGTAGAGCGAATCTCATGTGCCTGGAGTCGAGCGAAGCGAGCCCCCAGCCGTTCCGCGTCGACCTTGCAACCAACGCCACTTGTCATTCCCGGAGAACAGCCGAGTCACTCCAACGACAACGCTCGGAATCTCCGCATCTGTTTAGCGATTCGCGGTTCCATCCCACCTTTGCGTCTTCGCTGGCCAAGTTGAACTTCCGGCCAGGAAACGATTCGCCGAGCAAGCCGCGCGTTGGTCGACGCTCGGGATCGCGGCGACGGCAGACGACACGCCACCCACAGCGCTCATCCGATGCGGCCAGAGTCGGCCCAACTAACGACCAACCCAACTGCGGGCAGTGCAGCTCCGCCGCAACTGCGCGGAACTTCAGCGCAACTGGAACTTCGGGCGCAACTTCCGATGCGGCGACTTCAGCGCGACGGCGCGCGGAACTTCCGGGCGCGCCCGGCAGCTGGACAACTGTCCGGGCGCTGGAGCTTCCGGACAGGCGCTGGACGGTTCGGACAGCTGCCCGGCGATCCCGGACACCTGTCTGGCGGTTCCGGACACCTGCCCGGAGGATTCGGACAACTGCCCGGAGCCATCGGACAGGCGCTGGAAGTTCCGGGCGCGGCCGGCAGCTTCCGGG
Source organism: Pirellulaceae bacterium (assembly GCA_041399085.1). GTDB lineage: Bacteria > Planctomycetota > Planctomycetia > Pirellulales > Pirellulaceae > JAWKTM01. The sequence goes on along the minus strand of JAWKTM010000010.1, from coordinate 36,424 downwards.
CAACTGCCCGGCCATTCCAGGCGCGGGGCCGAAAGGCCGAATTTGTCGGCGATTGGGATGCTTCGCGCGGATGCGGCAGCAAGTTTATCGACTGAAGACGGGCAACGAACTTACCGTTGGACGTAACCGGTTAGGTGTCCGATGAGCGAGGCGGCGAATGGACGGAAACCGAGTTCCGCGACCGGTTCAGAATATGCGCCCCTTCATCCCGCGTTCAAAAGATGACGTGAGGAAGCATGCCGAATCGTACAACCGCTCGCGAACCAGCTTCGAGAGCAAATAGCGATATCGCTCGGCATACGAAGCGTTCATGAACTCGGGAAAGACCGGAAAATGCGGTTGCTTGACCGCGACGGGCATCGTGGACTTTGAGCAGTCTTCCAGAAGCATCAGATAGCCGAGCCACGGCCGTGTCGCCGCCGAAAACGCGCTTCGCGAAACGCGGTCCAAATGTCTTGAGCAGCTCAATCGCTTCCTCCGAACGATTGTTGTAGTTATTCCCAAACGAAGGACCGACATGTGATTTGAATTCAATTGCGACCAACAACGTCGCGCCATCCACCACGATCAGATCCCACTTTTTCCGGGCGGAAATATCCCGGCAACTCAAGTCGCGTGTTTGTATGAACCTTCGATGCGCTGTCACCACAACGGATAACGATGGACCGCACTAGTTCCACAAACAAGTCCATTTGTTTGCCGCCGGTCACCGACCCTCGCTGCCCTTGGTCCTGTCGTCCACGCGTCGATTGAGAATCTGTTGCGAGCCTCTTGTCTGCCAGAAATGACGAACGGCAGCGGATAGCTGGCTTGTAGCTGGGAACGCGAGTCATAGGTCCACGACTTCCAGTCGAGCCTGTGAAATGAGTTGGTTACATTGAGATTGAATACGTTTACGAGCATAAGTCACGTAGGTCTTGTCAATCTCATACCCAATGCTATTGCGTCCACAGCCGAGCGCGGCAATGGTCGTCGTGCCGGTTCCAGAAAATGGATCCAATACCGTGTCGCCCACAAAGCTGAACATGCGAATCAGTCGCTCGGCCAGTGATTCCGGATAGGGGGCCGGGTGATTGCGAGTGGAAGCGCCGGTGACTCCCGTCCAAATCTGTGTGAACTATAGCTTGTGATTCTCGTCGGAGATCACACTTAACACCGCGCCGCATCACTAGGACTGCGATACCCACCCGGTTTGCGTTCCATCAGAATGAACTCGATATCATTCTTGATTACCGCATTGGGCTCATACGGCTTGCCGAAAACCTGCTCCTGCCATTGTCCACTTCGTGAACCACATTCGCGATCTTGTTCCAAATGATCAGCGCTAATTGTCGAATCCCAAAAGTCGACAACGCTCTTGAATCCCCGCATGCAACGGAACCACGGTATGACGGCCGTTGTTCTTCTACGCGACAGACACACATCGCCGACGACGCAAATCAAACGGCCTCCGGGAACCAAAACATCGAAACATCGCTGCCACACTTGATCCAGTTCGTCAAGGAACTGTTCATAACTATCAATATGCCCCAATTGCCCTTCGGAATCACGGTACTCGAGATTCCAGTAGGTGGCGATGAGAATCAAATGCACCGAATTCGGTTCGACTCCCTGCAGAGCGAGCGTCGCCACGCACCGAGCGTGATGGGTGGGAACCTCTTGCAGGATCGAGTCCAGTTCGGCGATTCGTTGCGTCCTTGGCAAGTTGTGAATCGCGGTTTGCAGGTCCGTCAGTTGATGGAACCAAGCGCGGGAGCAAATCGGTTAGGTTCCCGCGGCGGGCTCGAACGGGGCGACTTCAGAAAGCTTGGGCATTGGTCACGAATCCAACGAACGAGCAGTGCGGCGGGCGAGAATTCGACCAGCGACGCGTCCACCGCAACTGGCGGGCTTCCGACAGTAACATGGTCAACGGCGGAAGGGAATGCGCAGGCGGTTGGGCGAACGCGTCGACGTGTTCTCGTCGTTTGGGCTCGTCCTCGGAGGCGGACAAAATACGCGGCTGGTCTACGCCGCCGCGGATCGTTGCTCGGCGTAGAAACGCGAGATGGCTCGCACCACGGTCTCTTGTTCGTCGACGGCCAACTCCGGATAGATCGGTAGATTCAGCATTTCCTCGGCGGCACGTTCCGTGTGAGGCAGGCTGCCGGTCTTGTAGCCGAGATGGGCGAAGCATGCTTGTTGATGCAACGGCACCGGATAGTAGATTTCGAGCCGATGCCGCGTTCGGCCAGATACGATCGCATGGCGTCGCGGCGGCTTCCGACCACGCGCAGGGGAACTGGTTCCAAACGTGCGTGGCTTGCGGCGATTCAAATGGCAAGATCACACGGTCGCCCAAATGCGTCGCCGCGAACAGCGACCGATAACGAGCCGCGTTGTCGATCCGCGCCTGAGTGGCCGAGGCAAATGTTGCAGTTTGACGTTCAACATCGCCGCTTGGATCGTGTCCAGCCGGCTATTGATGCCGATCACTTGGTGATAGTAGCGCGGCTGCATGCCATGCGCCGCGAACAGCCGCAGGCGATCGGCCAACGCCGGATCGCGAGCGGTCATCAATCCGCCGTCCCCGCAACCGCCAAGATTCTTAGTGGGGTAAAAGCTGAAGCAACCCACGTCGCCCCAAGCGCCGGCCGGTTTGCCTCGCCAAGCCGCTCCGATCGCTTGGCAAGCGTCTTCGATCACGGCCAACTTCCGCCGCCGGGCGATCTTCATGATCGCGTCCATGTCCGCGCATTGCCCGAACAAATGGACGGGAATGATGGCTTTCGTGGCCGAAGTGATGGCGTCCTCGATGGCCAGCGGATCGATGTTATAGGTCGCCGGATCGATGTCGGCAAAGACAACCTTGGCTCCCACGCGGCTGACGGCACTGGCCGTCGCGAAGAACGTAAAGCTGGGCACGATCACTTCATCGCCCGGACCGATATCCAATGCCATCAAGGCCAGCAACAGCGCATCGCTGCCCGAGGCGCAACCGATCGCATGATCGACTTGGCACAGCGTGGCCAATGACTGTTCGAGCTGGTGGACTTCCGGGCCATGCAGAAATCGGCCGCTATCCAGAACGGCGGCAACGGCCGCCAGCATCTCATCGCGAAGCGGGGCGTTGCCACGATTCACATCCAACAGTGGGACGGGTTTGCCAGCGGGATTTCCCGCGGATTTCGAGGCTTGAGGACCGGCGGTCATTGGTGCATCCATGCGGTTAAATGGAAAGGGTCGTTCGGCGGCTGGAGCTGTCGATCGCTCCATGATCGACAGCAACACAATTCGCGGCGAAGGGTTCGCGAAGCCCGAGCGAACGCCGACATCAGGTTGTGTCGACGCTCGCCGCCCTCGCAAGTCGGGCGAAGGAGGATACGCCGGGTGCGCCCGAACGGTCAAGAGGAACTGGCGATCGGAAAGCGGTCGCGGCGTTGCTCGCAGCCAACGGGCGGTCGACTATCGGCCGAAGATGCCCGTGGCGTACCAGATGCCGTTGCGCCCCAGTTTCATGTCGTAGCCGAACAGACGTTGCCGACCGCTGACGGCGCTCCAGTGTCCGGACGATTGCCGCCAGCTATGAACACACTCCAGCGCCGCGGCGAACAGCCCTTGGCCCGGCCAGCTTTCGGCACAAACCTCCGTGGCGGTCGAACCGATCTGGCCACTGATGCGATGGAACCGGCTTTCCCATTGATGATGTCCCTGCAAGCCGATGTTGGCTTGGTGCCCGGAATGGCTTTCGGCTTCGGCCGCCAACACCGGATGCCAACTGGCCAGAGCGCTTTGCGGCCGTTCCGGATGCGTGCGGACGGCGAAGACCAACGTACGCTGCGTCAGCGAACCGGACGGCAACGTCAACAGCGTGCGAAGTTGAAAGGAATCCAACGTGCGCCCCGCATGGAACGGAAAGATGCTGACGACTTGGCGGAAATACCGGCTGTCGGCGTCGCGCAGGTCGATGATCGCCAACCCCGCTTGCCCTTGCAGGTGGGAGAACGCATGGTGGCCAAGCAACCGTAGCGGCTTGCCGCCGACTTGAACCCGCGCGTCGACCGGCAACTTGACCGCCGTCACGTCGGCCAACAGCGGTTGCAAATCGGCCGAGCCGAACAGCTCGTCCAGATTCGGATGCAGTTGGCGTTTCGCGTCGGTGAAAACCACTAGCAACAACTGCTTTTGCTGTTCGGCATGCTTCATCGCCGAGCCGTAGTTATCGAACCAAGTGAAGCCTTGCGCCGCTGGTTCGGCTTTCGCTGGCTCTTCCGGCGCGGGATTCGCTTGCTCCCCGGCCGCGGCGGAAAGCGCACCGGCTGCGAAAAGTAGGCAGACTACGAAATGGCAAATTGACGATCGGCCCACGGTACACTCCAATATGGAAAATTTGGGTTAAATGGACTGTGCAGGTGAGACAGGATAGGAATGCCGGTTGTCCGACGTCAACCGCCTCGATTCGCCACGGAATAGGCCATTGCCCCAGTTCGCCCGGCGGCTTGAGCAAATTGCCGGTTGTAAAGTTGAGCAATTAGGGGCAGCCTGCCAACACTCCTTCCACGCCAACGCACTTCCGCTTTCTGCCTGTTTTTGCATTGGGGCTTGAATCGGCAAAATCCGCCGAGACTACCCGGTTACCGTAGCCGCCAAAGGCGATTCATGTTAAGACAAGCAAACAAGCGAAGTGGCGTATCTTGGTCCGCAAGCTTCAGGAGCAACAGGATGCAACAACGGATGCCTCAACGATTGATCTTTCGGACTTTCATGGCGGTCGTCGCCGTCGTCTGTTTCGCGACGCAAGCCCAGGCTCAGAGTCCTGCTCGGCAACAAGTCGCGACGAACCTTCAGCAGCTTCATAACTGGGTTGGCGAAGGAGCCAACGGTCAGCGATGGCGCGAGTATCTCTTGTCCGACGCGTTGCAAACGGAATTGGCTAAATCGCCCGAGCAGGTCGATCACGGGGTGCTTCGCGCCGTGCTGGATCAATATCGCAGCGACGCCTCGGGGCTAGATCGTCCGATGTTCGTGGCCGTGCGCGAGTCGCTCGAACGTTGGCTGTCCGAGTTGCCGATCAGCGACGCGGAGTTGATTGAAATGGTGCGCGACATCGCCGACGACTTTCAGCCGGTGACGCAGCAGGAGGTTGCGGCCGCGCGAGCCCGCGTGGCAGCCACGCGAGCGGAACTGGAACGGTTTCTATCCAGCGGGACGCAGGAAAACTTTGAACGCTGGAAGGCGTTTCTCGAGTGGGACGAGCTGCTCGGCCGTTTGGACGCCGAGCCGCAAGAGATGTTGAAGCTGCGTTCACTCGACCGGCATCTGTACGCCAACGTCACGGGCACCGAGGGCCGCCGATTCCGCGCATTCCGTGAGTCGTTGGACCACTATTTGGATTTGGTCCAGACTCGCACGCCGGCCTGGCAGAACTATGTGTATCAACAGATATTCCCCACGGAGAAAGCCGCCGATTCCGAACTGCTTGCGGCGGACAACCCGCAGGCTCAGTACGAGCAGCTTGTCGCGCGGCTGGCGACTGAATTGAGCAGCTATGCCGAATCGAACTCATCCGAAGTCGGTTGGCGGATTGGTCGCTTGGTCGGCTTGTTGGATCGAGTGGGCCGGGCGCCTGAAGTGGTTTCGGCCGTGCGCGAGCGGTACTGGAAGCCGAACTTTTTCGGCCGCGTTTCCGAGCGCGTCTTGAACGCGGGCGTCGACAATCAAGTGCGTGAAGTCACTCCGGTTCACGACAACATTCTGGGAACCAGCGTTCATGGCACGGCGGTCTTGAGCGGTTTTCTGAAGCTGGATTTGGTGCCGAGCGACGATACCGGCCGATTCGCGATCACGCTGTCCGGCGTCGCCCATTCCAACACCGTCGGATACAACCGCGGCGTCCAGATTTTTTCGACCGGAGTGTCGCAAATTAATGCCAGCAAGCAAGTGATCGTCGACGCCAATGGGTTGCGTAGCACGGCGGCCGTCGCTCGCGTCTGCACGGACACCACCATCAATTGCATCTCGGCCAAATTGCGGATCGTCGAGCGCATCGCGTGGAAGCGAGCCGGGAGCCCAGAAGGGCGCGGCCGAACAAGTGGCGGCTCGCAAGGCCGAGGTTCGCACGGCCAATCGGATGAACGAACAGGCGGCTGAGTTGCTGGCCGACGCCAATCGCCGTTTCGAGGAAAAGTTCCGCACGCCTCTCGTCCGCATGGCCGCCTATCCGCGGTTGCTGGAGACCAGTTCCAGCGATGACTATCTGTACGTGCGAGCGATGTCGGTGAACGACGATCAACTGGCCGCGCCAGGCGCTCCGCCGGTGATCGAGACCAGTGGCGACGTGACGGCGCAAGTCCATGAATCGCTGGTCGGCAACGTATCCGAGATGGTGACCAATCCGGATCCGATGGTCACGGCTCACAAGATCGAAAAGAGCTATCAGGACGCGAAGCGCGAAGTGCCGGAAGAACTGCGGATGGACAACGCCGAGAACGAACTCTGGTCGTTCAACTTCCTGCCGACCCGACCCGTGCGAGCCGAATTCGCTCCAGGGCAGATCACCGTTGCCATCTACGCGACGGACTTTGCCGTGTACGACGATGACTTCGACACCGAAGCCGACAACTATCAAACGCCGCGTGAAGGGTTTCCGCTGCGTGACGAGTTCCTGATTTCCGCGCAGTACAACGTCGAGCAAACGGCGGACGGAGTGCAGTTCGTGCGGCAAGGCGAAGTTTCGGTCGAGTTTCCGAACCGCCAGCGAATCGGCTTGTTCAACCCGCGCGACGCGTTGTTGCGGGTCGCTCAATCCACGTTGAAGAAGAAGTTCAACGCGATGTTCAAGGAAATCGTGAATCCGGAAGATATTCCGCTGCAAGGACAAGGCCGCGATGCGGGGCGACTGCGCATGCGGTCTGCCGATTCGCGGCAAGGTTGGCTTCTGCTAACCTGGGAACTGTTGCCACCCGAAGTCAAAACGGCGGCGGTCGCTTCCCCGGCATCGGCTCAGTAACGTGCTTGTTGGGCCGCAACGGAATGCTCGCCGCGGCCGACCGAATGGATGCCAAGTCATGAATCGCTGGGTTGAAATCGCGTTCGATTGTTTACCGCTGCGCAGCGTCGGACGGCTGGATATACCGCTCGACGCATCGCCCAAATACCGGGCCTTCTGCGAACGTGTGAAAGCGGCTTTGGAAAAGCACGGATCGCACAACACGTATTACTTGCACAACGCGCGGTGCGTCTATCATCTGACGAACGACGAATCGCGCGGGATGCTCGAATTTCGTTTCGAAGGCACGCTGCTTACCACGTCCGATGATCGTTCGACCGACCGCTGCGATTTGCACGTGGAATTGGTTCGCGAAACATGCGATTGGTTGAACGAGCCGATTGTGCGATGGCTGGAGGAAACCGTGGCGCACAGTGTGGCCGTCGAGTTCGACCGGTATATCGAAGCTGGCGATTTGGAACAAACTCGGCAGCGAATCGAGGCGCTCCAGCAGAACGTCGAAGAAACCGGCGGCTTTCTCGGCATGTATCTCTGAGGCGAGCGTCTATCGCAAAGGCAGTGCGCGTGACCGAGTGGCATCAAGTGGAAGGCGAGGCCGCCGTCGATCAACTCGGCTCGAACCGCCACCGAGGTCTGTCGACTGCCGAAGTCCAAGCAAGGCAAACCAAGCACGGCCCGAATGAATTGACCGAAACGGGCGGCCGATCGCCTTGGCGGATTCTGTGGGAACAACTCAGCGGCGCGATGGTCATCATGCTGTTCGTGGCCGCGGCCGTCTCGTGGTTCCTGGCCGAATACACCGACGCCATCGCGATCATGGCCATTATTGTGCTGAATGCCGCGTTGGGATTCGCTCAAGACTATCGGGCCGAGCGGGCGATGGCCGCATTAAAAAAGCTGGCCGTTCCCAACGTAAGAGTGCGTCGCGATGGGCAACTGCATGAGACGCCGTCGCGGCAACTGGTTCCCGGCGACATCATCTTGATCGAAGTGGGCAACTTCATACCGGCCGATTGCCGGCTGCTGGAGTCCGTCAACCTCAAGATCGACGAAGCGGCCCTGACCGGCGAATCGCACCCGGTCGAAAAACACACGCCGCCGCTCGACACCGACGAGTTGCCAATTGCCGATCGCCACAACATGGCCTACATGGGAACGGTCGTCACCTATGGGCACGGCGAAGCGATCGTGACCGAAATCGGCATGGATACGCAGCTCGGGCACATCGCCCGCTCGCTGCAATCGGTCGAAGCCGAGCCGACACCGTTGCAACGGCGGCTCGCCCAATTGGGCCGCACACTGGCGCTCTTCGCCCTGGGGATCGTGGCCATCGTGTTCGTGTTCGGCGTGATTCGCGGCGAGGATCCGAAGCTGATGTTGCTCACGGCGCTCAGCCTCGCGGTGGCCGTTGTGCCCGAAGGTCTACCGGCCATCGCCACCGTGGCGCTGGCTTTGGGAGCTCGGCGGATGTTTCGACGCCAAGCGTTGATTCGAAAATTGCCGGCTGTCGAGACGCTCGGTTCGGTCACGGTCATCTGCTCGGACAAGACCGGGACGCTGACCGAAAACCGCATGACGGTCACCACGCTGCAGATTGCTGGCCAGCGATTCGATAACGAAGCGTTGGAAGAGATCGTCGACGAGCCGCTGGCGTTAACGCTGCTGCTGGCCGGCGGAGCCATCTGCAACGACGCGCAGCTTGATTCCGATTCGCCTCGCGAAACTCCGCACGCCGTGGGCGATCCGACCGAAGTGGCCTTGGTTGTGGTCGCGGCCAAACAGGGTCTGACGAAGCCCGAGCTGGACGCGTTGCTGCCCCGCGTGGGCGAAGTGCCGTTCGATTCCGAGCGCAAGCGAATGACGACCGTGCATCGCTTGAACTTTTCAGACGACGAAGCCCCGGCCGACGTTTCCGGAGAGGTGCTGCGTCGCGTCCGCCAGCCGCTGGCCGAACTCAACGCGGCCGATGGCGTCGCCTTTCTCAAAGGAGCCACCGACGCCGTACTGGACTGCTGCCAATACGTGTGGGAAGACAGCGGGCCGCGGACGCTGGACGATGACCGGCTCGAACAGATTCGCACGGCCAACGACGAACTGGCGGCCGGCGGCATGCGCGTGCTGGCCGTCGCCTTTCGGCCCGTGGACGATATCCAAGCCTCGCCGTTCGACGAATCGGTCGAGTCGGAAATGATCTTCGTCGGCTTGCTGGGGATGCTCGATCCGCCGCGTGCCGAAGTGGAAGAAGCGGTCGCTCGTTGCCGCACGGCGGGGATTCGTCCCGTGATGATTACGGGCGATCATCCGCTGACCGCCATGCACATCGCGCGCAGCCTCGGCATCGCCGACGATCGAGAAGCCATGACCGGACGCGAGCTGACCGACATGGGCGTGACGGATTTGGAACCGGTCGTGGGTGACGTGTCGGTGTACGCGCGGGTCGCTCCGAAAGACAAGCTGCACATCGTTCGCGCGCTGCAAAACCAAGGGCACATCGTGGCGATGACCGGCGATGGAGTGAACGACGCGCCGGCGCTGAAGCAATCGCATATCGGCGTGGCGATGGGCAAGATCGGCACCGACGTGTCGAAGGAAGCAGCCCAAATGGTGCTGCTCGACGACAACTTCGCCACGATTGTGAACGCCGTGGAAGAAGGCCGCATCGTCTACGACAACATCCGCAAGTTCGTGAAATACACGATGACCAGCAACGCGGGCGAAGTCGCCGTGATGTTATTGGGGCCGTTGTTCGGCATGCCGTTGCCGTTATTGCCGCTGCAAATCCTGTGGATCAATCTCGTCACGGATGGTTTGCCCGGTTTGGCGCTGGCCGTCGAACCGGCCGAGCGCGGCACGATGAACCGGCCGCCCCATCCGCCGCGCGAGCACATTTTCGATCGCCGCATGGCGGTCGACATCGTCTGGATCGGACTGCTGATGGGCGTCGTCTCGCTGGCCATGGGATACTTCCAATGGCAAACCGATGCGGAATCCACGCGGCAGTGGCGCACACTCGTATTCACCGTGCTCACGTTATCGCAAATGGGCAACGCCCTGGCGATTCGCACGTCGACCGACTCGTTGTTCCGAGTCGGTCTGTTGTCCAACAAAGCCATGCTGGGATCCGTGCTGTTGACGTTCGGTTTGCAAATGATGGTCGTGTATCTTCCGCCGCTCCAGGACGTGTTCCACACCGCGCCGCTGTCGTTGTGGGAACTCGGTGTTTGCCTGTTGCTCAGCACCGTCGTGTTCTGGGCCGTGGAACTGCAAAAACTCTGGCTCCGCCGCTACCATAAACCTCATGAAACGCAACGAAATAGATGAACTGGCACGGCAATTACTGGCGGGAACCTTGTCGACGGGCGATTTTGCCGATCGCCTGTTAGCCGGGCGAGTGGCCGAGTTGAGCGATACGACGCTCGACCTCGATCGCGCCCGCCGCTGTGGTTTTCCCGAAGTGGTGTTTGGCGAAGGAAAGTCGGTCGAGTCGCTGACGCGGATCATCGAGCGCCTGCGCGAAACAACGGCCGAAGTGCTGGTCACGCGCGTGACGTCCGAGAAAGCCGCCGCGCTACGGCAAACCTTCCCCGAAGCCCGCTACAACGAACAAGGCCGCACGTTCCGCCTGCTCGGCGACCAACCGGCTTCCGCGTCCACACCGGCAACGACCGCCGCGATCACGAAGGGCCGAGTCGCCATTGTCACGGCCGGTACCAGCGATTTGCCCGTGGCCGAAGAAGCTCGCGAGACGCTGGATTGGATGGGCATAAACGTCACGATGATCCACGATGTGGGCGTCGCCGGGCCACACCGCTTGCCGCGACATGTCGAAACACTCCGGTCGGTCGACGTGGTGGTCGTCGTGGCCGGCATGGAAGCTGCCCTGCCCAGCGTTGTCGGCGGCTATGTCGATTGCCCCGTCATCGGCGTACCGACCAGCGTCGGCTACGGCGCCAGCTTCGGCGGAGTCGCCGCGTTGCTGGGAATGCTCAATAGCTGCGCGTCGAACGTCACGGTGGTCAACATCGACGCCGGCTTCAAAGGCGCCTACGTCGCCGGCCTAATCGCCAGCCGAAGAACCCCATAAAAGCGGCAGGGCGCAAGCCCTCCGGTAATACACACATAGCGGCAGGGCGCGCTCCGGTAATGCAAAACCTGAAGCGGCTCGCGCTCTACCGCTACAAGACTCCCCATCGCCCCTTAACTCTTCTCATACCAAAAAACGCTCTCACAACTATTCTCATACATCTCAAATCTCACATGATGTTTGCGACCCCAATCGTCTCACAACCGCAACCCAACCCCTAATCTCGCCTCGCGGCGCATACCTACGCCACGCCAATCCACGGACGCCGCCCCATGAACGCCGCCTCGCTGCCCGACGACTTTCCCCGCCTGCCCACGCGGGATCCGGAAAGCCACAAAGGCGACTTCGGACGCGTCCTCATCATCGGCGGTTCGCGCGGCATGTCCGGCGCGGCCGCGCTGGCCGGCATGGCGGCTTTGCGAGCCGGAGCGGGGCTGGTCAAAATCGCCTCGGCCGACTGCTGCCTGGATACGGTCGCCGCCTTCGAGCCGTCGTACATGACCATCGGTCTGCCGCACGACGACACCGGCCGCATCCACGGTGACGCCCGCCAGGCGATCGAAGACCTCGCCGCCTCCCAAACGTCGATCGGATGCGGCCCAGGACTCGGACGCAGCGAATCGCTGGACGGCTTAATCGTCTGGATGTACCAAACCCTGTCGCTGCCGATCGTGTTCGACGCCGACGCGCTCAACGCCCTGTCCGCTCATCGCGACGCACTCGCCTCACCGGGCGGACCGCGAGTGCTCACGCCCCACCCCGGCGAATTCCGGCGACTGACCGGCGATCAAGCGGCCGATTTGGACCAGCAACAGCGGCAAGCCGTCGAGCTGGCTCGGCAATGCGGAGTCACGATCGTGCTGAAAGGCCACCGCACATTGGTCACCAACGGTAGCGACCAATATCACAACGCCACCGGCAATCCAGGCATGGCCACCGGCGGTTCGGGTGATGTGCTCACGGGGCTGATCGCCACGCTTCTGGCGCAACAGTTTTCGCCCTACGACGCAGCCCGGCTGGGCGTCTACCTTCACGGCCGAGCCGGCGATCTAGCCGCCGAACAACTCGGCCAAACTTCGCTGATCGCCAGCGACCTCGTCCGCTTCCTCCCCGCAGCCACCCGCGACCAAGCGAATTGACGCCTGCCGCCAAACTCGCCAGTCGGCGACCTCCGCACCCACGGACCGACCGACCGCGCTGCGGAAATTAATGCGGGAATCCACACGTCGCTACTTGATTGCGCAAGTCGACCCTGATACGTTCATTTCTGAGAGAGGGGCCACCACACGACATTCTTTTATGCCAGCGACGATTTGTGCGGAGAACGGCTATGCGCAACGCCCCGGCTACAACGCCCATTTTTGACGTGATTAGCGACGAATTCAAAAAGCTGGAAACGCGCCGCGAGAAGATGGACCTCGCTCCGCCTCAAGCACCACCGGAAATCGCGGCCGACCACGCCGAACTTCGAACACCGACCGCGCCGCACGCGTCCAGCGATATCGTGGGCCTAGCCATCTCCGGCGGCGGATTGCGATCAGCTTGTTTCGGTCTAGGCGTCATCCAAGCCCTGTTCCAAAGCGGACTCTGGCGATTCGTTGATTATCTCTCGACCGTCTCCGGCGGAGGCTATATCGGCAGCTATCTCACATCCTACGTCGTCCGCAACCGTCAGCGGATCGACCGCGACAATTGCCCATTCCTTCCGCGCGAAGGCGACGGTAAACAACCGCCCGACGTTCAACGGTTTATCTACGGTGGACAATTCTTGTTCGACGCCTGGGAACTGCTGAACAAGTATCTCATCGGTTTGTTCTTTATCAACGTGGCCCTATTCTCACTCCTTGTAGCCGTCGCCGCCGTGGTTGCGCTGCTTTGGCGGTGTCTCGATTTGGAGAGTTTTCGCGATCACATCTTTCTATTCAAGACCCCTTCCGACTTAATCACACCCTTCTGGCCCTTCCTCATCTTTTTTGTATGTTGGGTCGCGGCTTGGGTAGTGTCCTACTGGCGTCGGGGCGCCGAAGCGCCGGGGAAATATGCTCGATACTTTCTGCTATTGATGACCTCGTCGGTGCTCATTGGCCTCGCTCTGTTGCACGGCAACGGCGACGTGAGCTTTGGAACTTGGTTGGGCCCGAGTACACCAATCCCTGGCGGCCCGGCAATAGCCTGTTCGCCACGATCACTGGACTCACCATCGGCGGCCTCCTGCCATTTCTGGCCCCGCGCGCCTGATTCAAAGCGGCATGAAGCGAAACAAACAATGGTGGGAAAAGGTGACCTTCGGGATCGCCTCGACCGCCGCGCTCGTCGGCGTTCCGTTGTTAGTCATTGGATACTTGGGACAAGAGAACATCTCAGGCTACCACGATCATCCCGCACGCGAGCTTAGCTTCGCGGACATTCGTTCCACGCCAAACGGGTATGAGAATTTAGTTTCAATGCTCTGGCCTCCTGAGTCGGCGGCATCCGAAACAACGGTTTTCGCCCTACCCAAATTGCCCTCGACGCCGAAAGGCAACAATGCCTTGCAAGCATTCACCTCGTCCGTCGTCGATGGAGTTAAACGACTGGGTGTGGAGCCCGAACTGCCACCAACCGCCGATCAGTTTATCCGTGACCGCTACTACCAAGTTGCCGAGAATACGCCCGGCGTATTGAGCCATCTGACTTCAGAACAACAACAGGAAGCCATCGATCAGGCGACCACATTCCGCAACGATCTGCGAAAAGCCATTCAGGACGACAGCTTCACTTTGAACGGTCAGTCGACCTGGCAATTGGCGGATTACGTAGCCAACCGGGGCGAGTTTCGCATGGCTAATAGTGATGCCGACCCCAGCCAAGTCGAGTCGCTTTTGTTCACCCAAGTTACGGAGGACAAATTCAGCCCCAGGGACGAACTGAGAATCCCCGCGCTGGAAGCTGTTGATCGCAATCCGCGAAGTTCCATGAGGCTTATACCTTACGCAGAATCGGTTTCATGGACTCGACCGATACGAATCGCAATGGGATGCGGTTCATCGTACGCTTCGCAATAACATTGTGATCGCAGCCCACATGCTGTCCATTCACGATGGTGACAATGAAGCTCGCCACCTGCACGATCTGCGAGTTCTTCAGCGCCGACTGCAACAAGAGCTGACCGAAATCCTTAATCTCGATGTACTGTGCCATCCCGAAACCGTCGCGACCTATGAGGCCGTTGTTAACTCGACAGATGGCGATACATCATCCAATCCCGTGGCCCTTGCGGCGGCGGTTGCAAGCGGACCGAATCGTTCGCTGACTCCGCAAACAAAATATGAGACAGCGCGGCTCAGCTTGGCGCAACAACTGTTGACGATGCCGAAGCCCAGCGCCGCGGACGAATCGCCCTCCAATGCCTCGCAAGATCGAAAACAAGCTGCCCTCAAGAAACGCATCGCGCTTCTACAGACTTACGAACAGGAAGCCGCCACTCAAAACATCGCTCGTTGGTCTCCGGAAAAGGTATTTGAATTCAACGTGCTGTTGCTGGAGGACCGCTACAGTAACATCTTTCAACCGCGATCGGTCGTGCAACGACGCACCGTCATCGGTCACGACCAAGTCGCACGATTCGGGTGGCTGGCTGGCGCATTGTTAGTCTTCGTGTTTGTTGGCATGTGGGTCGACGCCAACGCCACGTCAATGCATCGCTACTATCGCACGCGGTTGGTCAAAGCCTTCATCGTGCCGCATCGCAATAAGGTGGAAAGCCCCGCTCTGTCCGAAATGAACACCACGGATTTCGGAGCTCCCTACCATCTCCTGTCCGCCTCGACGGGCCTGTTGTTGGATTCCGCTGGCAACGAACATGTCTCGGCGGGGCAATCTTTCGCCGCCGGGCAAGAGCCCGAGTTTCGCTCGGTCGACAGCTTTCTGTTCTCACAATGTTACTGTGGTTCCCAACTCACTGGCTATGTCCCCACGGAACAGTATGAAGGATGGATTCGCGGCGAAAACAATCGGATGGATTTGGCCGAAGCGACCGCGATCTCGGGGGCGGCGGTCAGCCCTGGACAAGTCTCGAATCGGTTGGTCGCCGTGTTGATGTTGGCCATGAACCTGCGACTGGGGCAGTGGATCCCCAATCCGTCGCGGGGTGCGCCGCGCACGCGTCCTAATGTGCTGGCGCTGTTATTGAGCTTGCGGCGCCGCGCCCGTGATCGGCAGTACTGTTTCGTCACCGACGGCGGCAATAGCGAGAATTTGGGCTTGGTTCAACTCCTGCGGCGTCGCTGCCGACTGATTATCCAAATCGACGCCGGTTACGATCCGTCCCACGAGTTCGCGGACCTCGGCCGTGCAATCCGAACCGCGCGAATTCATGGCGGCGTGCGACTCGTGTCGCTGAACTCCAACGCCGAGGACTTTAGCACTGCGTCGCTCAATCTGGCTCACGAAAGCGAAGCTTGGTTCAGCGAAGTCAAAGCGGCCGCCAATCTCGGACGCTGCTGCAACAGCCACTTTTTCCTGGCCAAAATCATCTATCGCGATCAAACCGAAGGGTTGCTGGTTTATGTAAAGCCCAGTTTCACGGGGACCGAGAGCGCCGATCTTCAACAGTATCGCCGCGAACACCCCGAGTTCCCCCATCAACCCACCAGCGACCAGTTCTACGATCGTGACCAAGTAGAATCGTATCGCCACCTCGGATACCGCATCGGCGCCGCGCTAGTCTCCGCCCTGCCTCCCGCCCGTGACCTGTGGACCGATAAAGCAATCAACACCGAAACGCTCTGCCAATGGTTTACCGAGTCCGCCGACCGCCTACAAAACCTCCGCACCCCCATCACGCCCGAACCATCCATCACCGCGGACCCAACCGTTCCAGAACCACCCACCGCCGCCGAAAAGGCCAGCCAAGTCATGACTCAACTAGTCGCCGCATCCCAATCCTTGCAAGGCAACCCCTGGCACCAAGGCACCGACGACATCACACCGCCAGACACCGGCACAAGTCGCCCCAAGCCTAAATGATGAAACGGGGCCGTTGACCAACCAACCCAGGAGCCATGAACGAACACGATACCGAGCGCGTCGCCCTGCTCGCCCGTTGTAGGCCGCATACATCCACACGCAATTGCCCCACGGCCAAAATCACCGTCGGCAACGCCCCTGGTACATGCCTAGCCCTCTACCCATTTCCACCGTATTGCTGCATCAGGGCGTCCAGCTCCTTGTCGTTCAAATTGGCAACCACGCGAAACACATCCGGTCGCTCGACAACTCTTTTCCGTATCGGCTCTGGCACCTTCTCAGCCAATAACAGAAGTTGCTCCTCATCGGCGTCCAGTTCAATCGCCAATTTATGAATTAGCCTCTCCGAAGGACTATGGCCTTCTTCCAGCTTGTGGTTCTCTATCTTCGAGATGTAGGTGAACCCAACACCTACCTTCGCTGCCAGATCACGCAGCGTGAGTTGCTTTTTTTGTCGGAGGTCTCGGATCGTTTCGCCGAAGGTCATACCGCTCACCTGCTTGATTGGGACATGGCCTTATCGTATGCTGGTTGCACTTCTAAGTCAACAAGCGGGCGTCCATGAGGCACGTCCCCTGATTACAAAAGTTGAAACGCACGGGATCGCATGGCAAACAATCATTCCGATACAGAACGACGGCTGTGGGCCGCGGCCGATGAGTTTCGGGCGAACTCGAACTTGCGGTCGTCGGAATACTCCACGCCGGTATTGGGGCTGATCTTCCTACGTTACGCTGACCACAAATTCACCGTTGCCGAGCAGGAACTGAAAGGCAAGGGTTCGCGCAGGCGTGCCATCGGCCGGGAAGACTATCAGGCAAAGGGCGTAATGTACCTGCCGCCTAACGCTCGGTTCTCTCATCTGCTCGCATTGCCGGAAGGTGAAAACATCGGCAAGGCGATTAACGAAGCGATGAAGGCGGTTGAAGCCGAGAACGAGGAACTCAAAGGCGTCCTGCCTCGCACGTACACCAAGATTGATAACTCGATCCTTGTCTCGCTGCTCAAGAACTTCTCGCAAATCGCCGTCGATGAAGAAGGGGATACGTTCGGGAAGATTTACGAATACTTCCTTGGCAACTTCGCCCGTGCGGAAGGTCAGCGGGGTGGTGAGTTCTTCACGCCGACCTCATTGGTCAAGCTGATCGTCGAGATCATCGAGCCGTACCACGGACGCATCTTCGATCCTGCTTGTGCGTCGGGCGGTATGTTCGCTCAGAGTGCGGAGTTCATCAAAGCTCACAAGAACAACCCGTCCGTGGAAATCTCCTGCTACGGTCAGGAGCGTGTCGGTGAGACTCGTCAGCTTTGCATGATGAACCTTGCTGTCCACTCGATGTCGGGCGACATTCGCTTGGGGAACAGCTACTACGAAGACCTGCACGACGGACTCGGCAAGTTCGACTTCGTGATGGCCAATCCGCCGTTCAACGTGGACAAGGTGGACAAGGACCGCATCAAGGACGACCCCCGTTTCCCGTTCGGAATGCCACGTAACGACAACGCCAACTACCTGTGGATCGAGTTGTTCTATAGTTCGCTCAACAAGACCGGTCGGGCTGGCTTTGTCATGGCGAATTCGGCGGCGGATGCCCGTCAGTCCGAGATGGAGATTCGCAAGAAGTGTTACAGGACAACGCCGTCGATGTGATGGTCGCCATCGGTCCCAACTTCTTCTATACGGTCACGCTCCCTTGCACGCTTTGGTTCCTCAACAAAGGGAAGAAGAAGACCAACCGCAAGGACATCATCTGGTGCTATTATGAGCTGGTTCGACTTGACATCAACAAGATGGACAGTGGCTCCGCTATTCCATCGACGAGCCGAGATGCATTTTATGCTGTTGCGGTCACTTTACCTCCAACAGAAGTCGTGAATGCTTTCTGAAACGTCATCGACGACATGATGGACGAATGCGTTATGCTCCGCAGAAAGAACCAAAACCTTCGAACCACTCGTGATCTACTTCTCCCCAAGCTGATCTCAGGCAAGCTCGATGTGGAAGACCTCGACATCGACACCGGCGAACTGGTAGAGGAATTGAGGAGGCAACCGCATGAACGAAGCTCGACAGACAGTTCGCGAAGCGTCGAACTTCTATATGGAAGTGGTGGACGACGATATGGCGGCCGTGTTGCGTCAAAAGTCGTGCCAGGAACGCTTGCAGATCGCGGACCGGATGTGGCGCGGAGCGCGCAGTGTTATCAAGGCGTCGCTGCAATCGCTGCATCCGCACTGGACCGATGAAGAGATCAACCGGGGAGTCGCTCAACGCATTTTGGGGGAGCATTATCCTGATGTTACCGACTGAATTGACACCGACTGGGTTGCTGGAGATTTTTGCAAGGTTTTTTGAGGCCCGACAAATTCCTTATCGTGTGGTCGGTTCGATGGCGAGCATGGCCTACGGCGAACCGAGGATGACTATCGATGTGGACATCGTCGCCGATTTGACCCACTCGCATGTTCCGGAGATTCTGGCTCAGTTTCTGGCGCCGGATTACTACGTTTCCGAAACGGCGGCGCTGCGGGAAGCGATTGTGCGAAGATCACAGTTCAACGTGATTCACATTCCCTCCGGCCTGAAAGTGGACGTGATTGTCCCACCCAAGTCTGAGTTTACCGTTTCTGAACAGTCCCGTGTTCGTCGTCTGTCGGACCAGGGAGAGTTCTCCGCGTGGTATGCCGCTCCTGAAGATGTCATCTTAAACAAGCTCGTATACCTGCAAGTGAGTGGCGGAGTAAGTCAGAAGCATCTGCGTGATATCGGCGGGATGCTTAAGATTTCCGGGGACATCATTGACCGAGACTATATTGCGAATTGGGCCGCGAAGCTGGGAGTGAGCGACGAGTGGGAACTGGTGCGTCAAAGAGTGGATAAGGCGAACCCATGAGTACCGACTACCCGAAGACGCACTGGTCGAGCAACCTGCCATCGCTCTGTTTGCCGAGCTGGGGTACGAAACCGCCAACTGCTGGCACGAGACAGTCGGAACGAGTGGGGCGACTCTGGGACGGGAGACGACCGAGGATGTCGTGCTGGTTCCCAAACTGCGGTCCGCATTACAAAAGTTGAATCCTGAGCTGGACAGCGAACCGATCAATCTTGCTATCGAAGAACTGTTGCAAGATCGCTCGGCGATGAGTCTCGTGCAGGCGAATCGGGAGGTCTACAAGCTGCTCAAGGAGGGCGTGAAGGTCAGCTTCGAGAACGATGAGGGTGAGGAAGTCGATGAAACGGTCCGCATCATCGACTGGAAGCAACCAGAGAACAACGACTTCTTCCTCGCTTCGCAGTTTTGGATCACATCGCCCAGCGGGATTTACAAGAAGCGAACCGACCTGATCGGTTTGTGAACGGCTTGCCGCTGATCTTCATCGAGTTGAAGAAGAGTCACGGCAAGATTGAACATGCCTACAAACACAATCTCAAAGACTACAAAAGCACGATCCCACAACTGTTCTGGTACAACGGTCTGATCATCCTGTCCAACGGATCGCAGGCCAAGGTTGGCAGCATCACGGCGGGCTGGGAACACTTCGCCGACTGGAAGCGGATCAACGACGAAGGGGAACATCATCGTGATGACGGACGAAGCTCACCGCAGCCAGTACGACACGCTGGCCCTCAACATGCGAAACGCTTTGCCCAATGCGGCCTTCATCGGGTTCACTGGCACGCCACTGATGGCGGGCGAAGAGAAGACCAAAGAGGTCTTTGGTGATTACGTTTCGGTCTACAACTTCCAGCAGTCCATCGAGGACGGGGCGACGGTTCCGCTCTTTTACGAAAACCGTATCCCCGAACTGCAACTGGCGAACGAGAACTTCAACGAAGACTTGGAAGCGTTGATCGAGGCGGCGGAACTCGATGAGGAGCAGGAGAAGAAGCTCGAACGGGAATTTGCACGCGAGTATCACCTGATCACTCGTGACGACCGATTGGAGAAGGTGGCCGAGGACATCGTGGCGCACTTCATGGGCCGCAAGGAAGGCGGCAAGGCGATGGTCATCTGCATCGACAAGGTGACCGCCGTCAAGATGTATGACAAGGTTCAAAAATACTGGACGGCCTATCTCGGTGGATTGAAGGCACAACTGGCCGCAAAGCGTGTTTCGCCGTCGAAACGAATGGTTACAGGAAACACCGAACGGCTTTTTATTGCCGCGGAAAGTTCTTCGCTTTACGAGACGCAAAAGGCGAAAGAGTTGCATGCGCGAAATCGCCTTCATGGAAGAGACCGACATGGCGGTGATCGTGTCGTCGCAACAGAACGAGGTCGAGACGTTCAAGGAGAAGGGACTCGGCACCAAGCTGCAACAGATGGTGCTGTTGAACAAGACTCGCACCGACCTGATGGAGAAGTTTAAGAAGCTGATCGAGGAGTACAACAAGGGTCTGGATGTCGATGGCTTCTTCGCCAAGCTGACCGATTTTGTGAAGGAGTTGACCGAGGAAGAAAGGCGGGGCGTCTCCGAACAATTGTCGGAAGAAGAACTGGCTTTGTTTGACATTCTCACCAAGCCCGAAATCGACATGACGGACAAGGAGAAGGAAGAAGTCAAGAAGGTCGCCCGTGCCCTGTTACAGACTTTGAAACAAGCCAAGCTGGTCCTCGACTGGCGCAAGAAGCAGCGAACACGGGCCGACGTTTACACGACGGTCAAGACGGTTCTCGACGAGTTGCCGAGAGCGTACACGCCTGAGTTGTACCAGCAAAAATGCGACGTGGTTTACCAGCACATCTACGACAGCTATCAGGGCGAGGGACGGAGTATTTACGGAAACTGAGCGGAAGCCACAGCCGAAGCGGCGTCGTAACTTAGCTCACATGGTGTTTCGTTGGCCGCGAGTGATTGGCTTTCAGCCCAGGCGCTGATTAATATATCCAGCTTTCAACGGGGAACTCGTATTTCATATTCTTACTCGTACTCAGCAACGCGGTACTCGTACTCGTACTCGCCCCGTCCCTCGAAAAAGCGCTCCGAGTTTGTCGAGTTTATTGTCATCCTCATCACAACATGTTCGCGACGAACTTTCGATCGGTTCGACGAGAATGGTTGCGATTGTGAGAAGCTCGCGGTGGTTTCGAGTAGGAGTACGAGTACCGTTGCACTGAGTACGAGTACGAGAAGGAGTTTGAGAGCGAAACGCGCTTAGCGCGCGACGTACACGAACGTGTCGTCGACGATCCAGGGCGTTGACCACGTGCGGCCGTCGTCGCCGTTGCAGACGTTGAAGAAGAATGCCTTGAAGCCTTCGGCTCGGTAGCCGTACGGATATTGGCTGGTGATGTGGTCATCCGGCGTCAAGTCATCCAAACCGGGTTTGGCGTAGTAATGAACCGCGCCGTCGGGAGTGACCGACAAGCCCATTGTCCACCAGCCGGTTTGCTCGACCTGCATGCCTTTGAAGTCACCGCCTCGGTTGTTCGACCGGACGCGCAGCCAGGCGTAATCGTCTTCGGCTCGGCCGCCATCCTTGCTGACGAACTCCAGGAACAAGCCGGGCCAGTAGGTTTCGGATTCGCGTTTCGTGGACGAGAACAAACCGCGGCCGGATTGCTTGTTGACCGTGGTCGTCAGCGCTAAGCGGAAGGCGAACGTCGGGCCCGTCCGGTTCTCCCATTCGTCGACGGGCGGCAAGAACACGCGCGTCACGACACTGGGCGAGCGGGAAACGGACAACGTGCCGACACGATACTGCACGTTGCCGATGAAATCTTCTTGTTGCATCTTGTAGCTGGGACGACCGGGGATGCCGGTTTGCAGCGACTGTAGCAGCAGCGAGCCCTTGCTGCCGGGCAGCCCTCCGGGCGGCGTGTCGACTCGCTTTACCACATCGGGATGGCCGCGTTTCGCGCCTTCAAACCAGCGATCGTTTTTGGATTCGCCGGTCGGAGCGCGCATCTGGCCGTCGATCTCTTCGCTGCTTTTCGGTCCGCGATGGAAATATTCCCACTCGGGATCTTCGAAGTCGTCGCCAACTTGTTTCAAAATGGTCCCGGTGCCGGGCACCAACTGGGCTTGGACATGAGCCGACCAGCCGAGGCAGCCTGTGGCGACGATGCAAGACAGGCTGAGCTGGGCGATCATGCGGCGAATACTGATTTTCATGGGCTTGACTCAGGTATGCGGAAAGCGGCAACTGGCGGAAATCGCGCGGCGGATCATTCGGCACGACGCGCGATGTCGGAATCCTTAGCAATATCGGAACAACCGACGCGCGACTTGCCGGTCGTTCGCGAAGTAACACGAGCGGAGGCTGGGTAATCTGTGCGGGCCGAACATCTGACGCGAATCGCCGGGGATTGAGTTGGATTGAGTGAAGGTTCCCGCGTCTTTTGTTTGGTCCGGATGCGGATCGGGCGGTAAACTGAAGCAGCCCCAGCGTTTCCGGGGCGCGTATCGTCACTCGCCGTTTGTGCTTCGCTCGAAAAGGAACATGGACCGATGCTCGCACGATTTGCTTTGCCGATTCGAAAGCTATCGCGGATTCTGGCCGTGGGAGGCATGACGCTGCTCGTCGCCCAAGCCGCCTTGGCGCAGCGGCCAGCCGATCTCGCGGCGGCTCGACAGCAGTTGGTCGAGCAAGTGAAGGAGGCGGTCAGCGATCCCCGCGTGCTGGAAGCGATCGGCAAAACCGAGCGGCATTTGTTCGTGCCGGCCGATCAGCGCAAGAACGCTTACTTCGACATGGCGTTGCCGATCGGCCACAACGCCACGATTTCGCCGCCGGGGATCGTCGGTTTCATGACCGAGCAGCTCGATCCGCAGCCGACCGACAAGGTGCTGGAGATCGGCACGGGCAGCGGCTATCAGGCGGCGATCTTGAGTCCGCTGGTCGACAAGGTCTACACGATCGAGATCACCGAACCGCTGGGGCGCCGAGCGGCCGCGCGACTCAAGCAGCTTGGCTACGACAACGTTTTCTGCAAAGTGGGGGACGGGTATGAAGGTTGGCCGGAGCACGCTCCGTTCGACAAGATCATCGTGACTTGTTCGCCCGAGAAGATTCCCGTGCCGTTGGTCGAGCAGCTTCGCGAGGGCGGAATGATGGTGATTCCGCTCGGTGAACGGTTCCAGCAGTCGCTTTGTTTGGTGCGGAAGAAGGACGGCGAATTGCACCGCGAGGTATTGGAGTCGACGTTTTTCATTCCGATGACGGGCAAGGCCGAGGAGCTGCGCGAGCGATTGGGCGACGAGGCGACGCCGCAGTTGGAGAACGGCGGCTTCGAGGAAACGACGGCTCGGGGCGTGCCGCTGGGTTGGTATTATCTGCGACAAGCCGAGTTGATTAGCGACGGCCGCGTTCATGCCGGCCAGCGTTCGATGCGCTTCGCTAGCGAATCGAAGGACCGCACGGCTCATGCGCTGCAAGCGTTTGGTTGCGACGGCGAGCGGTTTCGGCAGCTACGCGTGTCGGCCCTGGTGCGGCTGGATCGCGTGCCAGCCGTGACGGACCGGAGCGACTTTGCGGGACTGCAAATTCATTTCTACGACGACCGGCGCATGAGCGTCGGGAGCCAGCTAATCGGACCTTGGACCGGCACATCCGATTGGTCGCGTCGCGAAGAAGTGATTCGGATCCCGCCTCGAGCCAAGCTGGCCGTGCTCGGTATCGGGCTGTTCGGGCTGACCGGCGAAATGCTGTTTGACGACGTGCGAGTCGAGGCCGTTTCGCCTTAGGACCGTCCGCGAACAAGTTACCCAATCGCTTGTAGCGGTTGAGTGCGCGCCGTTCCACTAAATCGAGAGTCATTCCGTCGACTTGCAGCGCTACCAGCGGTCAGCGACAATGACGCGTCCCGCGACTTGCGCGAACCTAGTCGTCCGATGCGCAGCGCACGAGTCTGTCGTCGGCGGCTTCGGCTTCCGCCTGTTTCTAGCTGACTCTTCACGGATTCGAAGAAGGCCGCCGCGGCGGAAGCGACTTCCTCCCCAGTTCGGCAGCTCGCCCACGTCCAATGATCGAAGCCCGCGAATCCACCCACCCCATCCGACTCGCCAAGGAGCCGTCACTCATGCGACTTGCAGTCTTCGCTTGTATCTTTGCTCTGCTAACTACCGCCGCGGCCACGGCCGCCGACAAATACGAATTGGAAATCCCGCTCGGGCTTCATGCCATGAAGATCCCCGAGGACAACCCGCTGAGCGCGGCCAAGATCGAATTGGGCAAGCAGTTGTATTTCGACAAACGGATGTCGATCGACAATACGGTGAGCTGCGCGACTTGCCACGATCCCGATAAAGGTTGGTCGAACGGCGCCGCCGTGGCGACGGGCGTCGATGGGCAGCAAGGCGGCCGCAGCGCCCCGACGGTGCTGAACTCCGGCTATCTGCGTTTTCAATTCTGGGACGGTCGCGCGAATCATGTCGAAGGTCAGGCGCTCGGACCGATCCAGAATCCGATCGAGATGAACATGAAGTTGGATGAAGTCGTAAAGCGTTTGAACGGCATCAAAGGCTATCGCGAACAGTTTCAGCAGGTGTTCGGTACGGATGTGACCGAGGACGGCATTGCCAAAGCGATCGGCGCCTTTGAACGCACGGTGCTTTCCGGCGACGCTCCGTATGACCGTTTCAAAGACGGGGATCAGGACGCTCTGAGCGAAGCGGCTCAGCGCGGGATGAAATTGTTCTTTGGCAAAGCCAACTGCAGCGCCTGTCACGCTCCGCCGTTGTTCACCGACGGCGGCTTTCACAATATCGGCGTGGGGATTGATAAGTCCGAGCCGGACGTCGGGCGATACGCCATTACGGAGTTGCTAGGCGACCGCGGTTCGTTCCGCACGCCGCCGCTGCGCGATATTGCTCGCACCGCGCCCTACATGCACGACGGCAGTCTGGCCACGCTGGAAGATGTGGTCGAGTTTTATAACAAGGGAGGCGTTGCGAATCCGCAGCTAGACGAAGAGATTTTTCCGCTCAAGCTGTCCGACGAGCAAAAGGCGGATTTGGTCGCCTTTCTGAAAGAAGGACTTGCCAGCAGCAATTATCCGAATATCAAACCACCAACGTTGCCTGAGTAATGAGCTTGCAAGAGGCCGCAAGGTCGTGGCTCGTATTGTGAGACTTTTGTCCAATTGATGAAACCTGTTCCGGCGGGTTAACCGCCTTTCGCTCACCAGGAGAATGACTCGATGAGAAAATTTGGTTTGTTGAGCACTGTTGTGATGATGGCTCTGACGGCCGGTTCGGTTTTGGCTCAAGACGCCACGACGGAGACCGTGTTGGGCGATCTTACAAATCCGGCGGGCATCGCCATTCAGCCGAAGACGGGCCATGTGTTCGTCTCGGACAGCGGCGCTGGACGTGTGATTCGCGTCGTTGATGGTAAGGCTCAGGAAGTCATCGTGGGCTTCCCCAAGGATGTTTATGGCAAAGGCCCCATGTACGACATTGGCCCGTTGGGGTTGGTGTTTTTGGATGAGAAGACGTTGGTGATCGGCGGCGGTGGGTTGCCCGACGGCGAAGAGATGCTGCGAGTCTATGAAGTGCCCGAAGCTGGCGCGGAGCCGATCAAGGCGGATGCGATGGTGTCGTCGTATAAGCTGGAAGGCACGGATGATATTAAGGGCGAAGGGAATTTTTATGGCGTCGCGGCGACCAAGGACGCCGTGTATGTGACATCCAACGGCGACGACACGAAAGGCTGGGTCGGCAAGGCCGCGATCAAGGGTTCGAAAGTCGAATCGTTTGTTCGTTCGATCGCCACGAAGGAAGCCGTCAATGTGGACGCTCCGGTGGGCGTGACGATCAGCCCGCGTGGCGAAGTGGTGATCGGTCAGATGGGCGAGATCAGCGTGCCGAATGACGGACTGGTCAGCTTCTACGGCGCGTCGGATGGCAAACTGTTGCTGAACGTGGAAACTGGTTTGAGCGACATTACGGCTTTGGCCTACAGCCCCAAATCCGAGCAACTGTACGCGACCGACTTTTCGTGGCACGATACGTCGATGGGCGGTCTGTTCCAGTTGGTATCGAAGCGCGAAGACGGCAAGCAAACCGTGGATGCCAAGAAGGTGACCTCGCTGGACAAGCCCACGGCGATGGCGTTTGGCGAGGACGGCACGCTGTACATCACGGTGATCGGCGAGCCGGGCAAAGGCAAGCTGCTGAAGATCGGCCCCGGCCTGTAATCGACGCGGA
Organism: Pirellulaceae bacterium; assembly: GCA_041399085.1. GTDB lineage: Bacteria > Planctomycetota > Planctomycetia > Pirellulales > Pirellulaceae > JAWKTM01. The sequence continues at coordinate 10,193 of JAWKTM010000010.1, read as the reverse complement.
CCGTATTCGTCACCTATTGCGTCGACGTTGAAAAACCCATTGCGGCCCCAACGATTTGTTGGGGCCATTTTCTTTGGTTCAGTTGCGGCGCCGCTGCCCTACGGTTCCTATCCATTTCCGAGCCTATCGCATGAGTGATCCTCGCATTCGAGTGTTATGTGCGATTGGCGAGATGTCGGGCGGCGGCAGCGAACGCCAGATGCTGGGGATTCTCAAGCGGCTTGATCGAGAACGATTCGCGCCGCATCTGTATCTGATTTCTACGGGGGGCGAATTGTTGCCCGAAGTGCCGGACGATGTTCCGGTATCCATTTTTTGGCAACGATACGAGCGTCCTCGTTTCAACTGGCCGGGCCGTATCCACCAGGCGCAAGTCGCCGATCTCACACGTGTGATTCGCGAGCACGCGATCGACGTGATTTACGACCGCACCTATCACATGACCATGATAACGGCGCGTGCGGCCGAGCGAACGCGCGTGCCTCGTGCGTCGGTCATTGTGAGCAACCCGCGCGTCGACTTCGAGACGAATCGCGAACGGTTTCGTTGGCTCAAGCTGCCGATGCTCCGACGAGCTTATCGAACGGCCGACCAGGTTGTGGCGGTTTCCGAGGGGACAGCACGACTGGCTGCCGAATTCTTTCATCTTCCGCCAGCGCGGATTCAAACGATCTACAACTTTGTGGATGCCGAGCGACTCCAGGCCGCGAGCGAAGTCCCATCGGATTGGGAGCGAGAGCGTTTTCACATCATGGCCGCCGGGCGGCTTCATGAAGCGAAAGGGTATCCGTTGTTGCTGCGCGCGGTGCGCGACGCGGTCCACAAAAACGGCCTGCGTCAAATTCTGTTGCACATCTTGGGAGTCGGGCCGCAAGAAGGCGAGCTAAAGCGGCTTGTGGATGAGTATGGATTGGCGTCACACGTCCGGCTAGAAGGATTTCAACCCAATCCTTTTTCTTATCTACGGGCCTCGAATTTGTTTGTATTGTCGTCGATTTATGAAGGGCTTCCCAATGTGCTGATCGAAGCCATGATGGTAGGCACGCCGGTCGTTTCGACGGACTGCCCCAGCGGACCGCGCGAGGTTTTGCGAGACGGAGAGTTCGGAGAGTTGACGCCGCCGGGAGACGCTGGCGCATTAACCGCCGCGATCGTCGACGCCGTCCAAAACGAGGCAAGTTGGCGGTTGCGAGCTACACAGGCCCGCGAATATGCCGAGCGAACTTTGGTCCTGAAGCGGGAATCGAGCGAGTCGAGAAGCTGTTGTTGGAGCTGACAAAATTAGGACCCGTCCGCGAATAAATTGCCGAAGCGGAACGCAGAGCCGTCCGGCACGCGAAACCGGAGGCTTGCGCCCTGCCGCTCCTATGGATTCGGTGCGGCGGAACGGGAGGGCTTGCGCCTTGCCGCTTCAATGGATTTGGCATTTTGTTGTTTGTGGACGGGTACTTATTGGATGAATCTCCGATAGGTGTGTGTCCGCATGGAGATACGGATCGCGTCGGCTGAGGGTAAACTTGTGGCTTACATCAGTATTTGATTGTGAGCCTTAACACTTAACAGGAAGGATCAATCAATGTCAGACGACTTAAATTCCGTCGAGTCGGCGGCGCCGATTAGCGCTCTGGAGATCGCTCGACGGCAAATCGTATTTGCTCGCGACTACACATTGACTCTTTTAGAAGACGTTGCGGACGACGAGTGGTTTGTGATCCCGTCGGGAATGCATACCAACTTTGCATGGCAAGTCGGCCATTTGGCGATGGCCGAATATGGTCTGTGTTTGTTTCGTGTGCGTGGCCGTCAATCGGTGGACATGGAATTGATGTCCTCGGCGTTTCGCAAGAAGTACAGTCGCGGCTCAACGCCGGATTCCGATCCGGCGAACAATCCATCGCCGGCGGAGTTGCGAAGTACGCTCGACGCGGTTCACCGCCAGTCGCTGGAGGAAATGGCGACCTATCGTGAAGAAGATCTGCAGGACCCGATCGACATGCCTTACGCGGTGTTTCCGAACAAGCTTGGGGCTTTGTATTTTTGCGCGTCGCATGAGATGTTGCATGCCGGACAGATCGGCGTGCTGCGTCGCGCGTTTGGCAAGTCGCCCGTGCGTTAGCCCGCGTTCGGGTCACTCGCGCGATTCGCTGCTTTGCCATAGGAACGCTAGCGGACGCTAGCACCGGACTTGTCGTGATTCACGGAAATGGTATACATGCGAACATTTCCGTGAAACGCTGATTTCCGCCCAACGCGATTGTTCATCGTGTGGTGGTTCGGTTCGTGTGAGTGCCCGCGATGTTGCGATACGCCGAGTTGCATTGCAAGTCGAACTTCTCGTTCCTGACCGGGGCTTCGCATGCGGAAGAACTGGCCAGCCGGGCGGCCGAGTTGGACTACGCGGCTTTGGCGGTGACCGATCGCAATTCGCTGGCGGGCATCGTGCGAGCTCATATCGCGGCCAAGGAAGCGGGGTTGAAGCTGATCGTCGGCGCCGAGATTACGTTGGTGGATTCGGCGCCCGTCGTGTTGTGGGCCACGGATCGTGAAAGCTATGCGCGGCTGTCGCGGCTGATTACGGTCGGTCGGCGTCGAGCGGCCAAGGGCGAGTGCGAGCTGACGTTTCAGGATCTGGCCGAGCATCACGCGGGATTATTGGCCGGAGTTTGCGGTGATGCTTGGTTCAGCGGTGAATCAAATGTGCGGGCCGCTGGGCCAAGCATGTTGAAGCTAACGGATTCGTTGACGCCGCTGGATCGGTATCGCGAATTGTTTGGTGATCGCGCCTATTTGTTGGCGGAATTGCATCGCGGTCCGGACGACGCCAGTCGGTTGGAGTTGCTGCGGAGACTTTCCCGCCAGACTCGGTTGCCGTTGGTGGCGGCGGGCGACGTGCATTATCACTCGCCGGAACGCTTGCCGTTGCACGACGTGCTGACGGCGACTCGGTTGGGAACGAACGTCCGGGAAGTGGCCGAGAATCGTTTTCCGAATGCCGAGCGTCATTTGCGAACGAAGCAGGAAATTGCCGCCGCTTTTCGTTCGGCTCCCGAAGCGTTGGCCCGCACGCTGGAGATCGCCGATCGCTGTCACTTTTCGCTGGACGAGTTGCGATACGAATATCCCGAGGAGTTGGCGCCGCCCGGTTTGACGCCGATTCGACATTTGACCGAGTTGACTTGGCGCGGAGCCGAACGGCGTTATCCGGCGGGCGTTCCGGAAAAGGTCGCGCGGGCGGTACGGCACGAATTGCGTTTGATCGAGGAGCTGCGTTACGAAGCGTATTTCTTAACCGTGTTCGATATGGTGCGGTTTGCTCGCGAGCGAGGCATCCTGTGCCAAGGCCGCGGGTCGGCGGCGAATTCGGCGGTCTGTTTTTGCTTGGGCGTCACGTCGGTCGATCCCGATCGGACGGACTTGCTGTTCGAGCGGTTTGTCAGTCGCGAGCGGAACGAAGCGCCGGATATCGACATTGATTTTGAACACGAGCGGCGCGAGGAAGTGCTGCAATATCTCTATGAGAAATACGGCCGCGAACGAGCCGGGATGACGGCGGTCGTGATTACGTATCGCGTGCGTTCGGCGGTCCGCGATGTGGGCAAGGCGTTGGGTCTGTCGCTGGACCGAGTCGATCGTTTGGCCAAGCAAGTGGAAGGACATCATCACGAGCCGCTGTTGCCCGAGCGTTGTCGGCAGGTGGGAATCGACCCCGAGACGGAGATCGGCCGGCGGTTGATTTATCTGGTGAACGAACTGGTTGGATTCCCTCGGCATCTGTCGCAGCACGTGGGCGGCATGGTGATCACGCATCGGCCGTTGTGCGAATTGGCTCCGATTGAAAATGCGGCGATGGAAGGCCGCACGGTGATTGAATGGGATAAAGACGATTTGGATGAGTTGGGGATTTTGAAGGTGGATTGCCTGTCGCTGGGAATGTTGACGGCGATTCGCAAATGCTTTGCGTTGGTCGAGCGGCATCATGGTCGTCGCTTGACGCTGGCCGGCGTTCCCGAAGGCGACTCGGCCGTGTACGACATGATCTGCCGCGCCGACACGATGGGCGTGTTTCAGATTGAAAGCCGGGCGCAGATGAGCATGCTGCCGCGGCTGAAACCTCGTTGTTTTTACGACTTGGTGATCGAAGTGGCGATCGTGCGGCCGGGTCCGATTCAGGGCCAAATGGTGCATCCGTATTTGCGGCGCCGTGCGGGTGAGGAAGAGGAATCGTACCGAACGAAGCGATTCGCGACGTGTTGCACAAAACGCTGGAGTGCCGATCTTTTCAAGAGCAAGCGATGCAGTTGGCGGTTGTGGCGGCCGGCTTCACGCCGGGCGAAGCGGACCAGTTGCGGCGTGCGATGGGCAGCTTGGCGGCGTCCGGGCGTGATCGACCAGTTCCGTCGCAAGCTGTTGGAAGGCATGCAGGCGAACGGTTGTCGGCCGAGTTTGCCGAGCAGGTGTTTCGGCAAATCCGCGGTTTCGGCGAGTACGGATTTCCCGAATCGCACGCGGCCAGCTTCGCGGCTGCTGGTGTATGTTTCGGCTTACTTGAAGCACTATTATCCGGCGGCTTTTGCGGCGATCATCAACAGCCAGCCGATGGAGTTTTTATGCCGGCCCAGTTGGTTCGCAACGCTCGCGATCACGGCGTCGAGGTGCGGCCGATCGATGTGAATCACAGTGGCTGGGATTGCACGTTGGAGCCGGCGGCGGAAGGCGGTGGCATTGCGGTTGGGGATGAGGCTGCTGCAAGGGATGCCTCGCGAAGCGCCGCGGCTGGAGACATTTTGCGCGACCAACACGGATCGTTTCATTCGATCGAGGAGTTCACCCGCGTCGCACGGGATTTGGCCAACCGCTGATCGCGATTGGCCGAAGCCGATGCGTTCGCTTCGTTGGATTGCGATCGGCGTCGCGCGCTGTGGGAATCGTTGTCGCAAGAGCGGCGGCCGCAAAGCCGTCCGTTGTTCGACCAGTTGGACGACGAGGACGAACTCGCGCCGCTCGACTTGCCGCCCATGCCGGCGGAGCAACAAGTCCGAGCAGACTATGCCACGGCCGGGCTGTCGCTGCGAGCTCATCCGATTTCGTTCCATCGCGAGGCGTTGGACCAGCTTGGGATCGTGGCGGCCGAGCGACTGAACAAGCTGCAAAATCATCGCCGCGTGCGTGTGGCCGGCATTGTGCTCTTGCGGCAACGGCCTTCGACGGCGAAAGGGATTACCTTCGTCACGCTGGAAGACGAAACGGGCACGATCAACCTCGTCGTGAAGCAACCGGTATGGGAGCGGTTCTATGAAGTCGCTCGCACCAGTCCCGCTTGGATCGCGCATGGCCAACTGCAAAGCAAGGACTCGGTGATTCACGTGGTTGTCGATCACCTGGAAGATCTTTCGCGGAGTTTGGGCGACTTGCACACGCGCTCGCGAGATTTTCGCTGAACCGCCGCGGGCAGAGCTCCGAGTGATCGGCCCAAACGCGGGCTGCTCGCGTCGGCCGGCCGGCTCACGCATTCGCCCTCTCCGTCAAGATTGCGGTCGGCATGCCGAATGCAGAAAGACCAGACGCTTCGGCGACACGCCTTCCCTTTGATCCAGGAGCACCGGCATGAAGTACAAGCTGCGCCAGAAAATCTTTGCCCTCGGCGATGACTTCACGATTCAAGACGAGACGGGCCGCGACTGCTACTTCGTCGACGGCAAGGTGTTTTCGATCGGCGACAAACTCTCGTTTCAAGACATGAACGGAAACGAGCTAGCGCGGATCGAGCAGGAAGTGTTGACCATTGGCACGAAGTACCGGATCTTGCGGAACGGTCGCGAGTTTGCCCATGTGCGAAAGAAGATGTTCACGCTGTTTCGCGACGCATTCGACATCGAGGATCGCGAACCGGGTGATTTTGATGCGGAGGGCGACTTCTTCGACCACGAGTATCGCTTCACGCGCAACGGCCGTTCGGTCGCCACGGTTTCCAAGCGTTTCTTCTCGCTCTCGGACACTTACGGCGTGGAAGTCGCGGCGGGAGAGGACGACGTGCTGATACTGGCCTGCGCCGTGGTGATTGATCTATGTTCTCACGACGATTAGCTGGTCGTCTAGCTAGTGGTCCGCGCGGCTAACGGCGACCCATGAAACGGGATAACCGCGCGGCTTGAGCCGCTTCATCCGCCGTCAATCTCACGGGATCCCTTTGAGCTCCGGAAAAGACACTGGGGGCTCTGGAATATGCCATGTTCGACACGGCGCGCGAGTCGGCTTCGTCGAATGAAGCGACTACCGCCTCACGAGCTTGGCGTCGCGCGGCCGCTTCGGCCAACACGGCTTCGTCCAACTCTCGCAAGTCGATGATTGTGGCGTGAACCGAAACGCCGGTCGCCGAATCGCTGCGGCCGATGGCGCGATTCTTGAACAACGGTCCGCCGCCGGGCAAACCACGGCTGACGCTGCCGATCGCCGAACGCCGCACGCCACCCAAATAAGCCGCGCCGCCATCGGGCACCAGGGCCGAAGTTTGCACGCCGAATTGGCTATAGGTGGGCAATTGGACGGCTTGCCCCCACGCCTCGTGGGCTCCGAGAAAAGCTAACAGCGCGATAGCGCCGATCGTGACGCGATTCATGGCGGCCCCCTGTCGAGAATGCAATAAACCCGGTTTCGTAGGACGTTTTCCGCAAAACCATATGCTACGTTTACGTTACCGCTTTTCGCGGCACTTGTCACGTTGCAAAAATGACGTGGGGGCAACAAGGCTGCCCCTGTGATGTTGGGTGTTGCCACGGACTGGCGAACACGTCACAACATTGCCTCCCAGCTTATCTGTTTCTGGCGGCACACGAAAGAATTCGACTCGGGCAAGGTCGCATTCCCAGCTTGACTCACTCCTTGATAAGAACAGCGTATGACGGCTCCGACTTCCAATGTCCCGCAGTTCGCCTCGGCGCTGGCGGTCGACGGCGATTGGCAACAATGCGTCGACAGCGCGGTCGCCGAAGTTCATTCGCGACTGAGCGGCGGCGCGAATGTCGCCTTCGCATTCATCTCGGCTCAGCTCGGCCGTCATGCCGACGCCATTGCCGCGCGTTTGGTCGAGCAACTGGGGACCGAGCTAGTGATCGGTTGCACGGCGGAATCGTTGCTGGGCGTGGGCCGCGAGGTGGAGTTCGAGCCCGGCATCTCGCTGCTGGCCGGCGTCTTGCCGGCGGCAACGTTGACGCCGATGCATCTGATGTTCGAACGCACGCCGGACGGAGGCAGCATCGTCGGCTGGCCTGACGAACTGATCGAAGCTTGGCCCGACGACGCCGCGCTCATTGTGCTGGGCGATCCTTACACGTTCCCGGCCGATCTGTTGCTGGAGCGTCTGAATGTTGATCGCCCGGGCGTACCGGTTGTGGGTGGCATGGCCAGCGGCGCGGCGCGGCCGGGCGACAGTCGCCTCATCTTGGGGCGGAATTCCTTGGCCGAAGGCGCCGTGGCGGTGTTGATTCATGGAATCAAATCGCACACGGTGGTATCGCAAGGCTGTCGTCCGATCGGTCGACACTTTGTGATTACCAAGGCCGAACGCAATGTGATTCAGGAGCTGGGCGGCAAGCCAGCAGCTTGTCGCAGTTGAAAGACGGTGTTTGAATCGCTGCCCAATCGCGAGCAGAGCGATGGTGCAGAATCGCTGCATTTGGGACGCGTGGTCAGCGAATATCAGGATGCGTTCGGGCAAGGCGATGATTTTTTGGTCCGCAATGTCATGGGCGTGGATCAGCAGAGCGGCGCGATCGTGGTGGGCGATTACATGCGGCCCGGCCAAACCGTGCAATTCCATGTGCGCGACGCCGAAACGGCCGACGACGAAATGCGTCAGCTCTTGGCCCAACTGAAGAGTCAGCCCGATATTGCGCTTCCGCCGGTGCGTTATTGTTCACGTGCAACGGTCGCGGCACGCGGTTGTTTCGAAACCACCGCGATGCTGAGCTTGTGCGAGATGCGTTTGGCGAGTTGCCGATCGCCGGCTTCTTTGCCCAGGGCGAACTTGGCCCCGTCAGTGGCGAGAACTTCGTGCACGGCTTTACCGCCAGCCTCGTTGTCTTCCAATAGTCGCGGCGCCCGAGCGTTCTGAGCGCGTCGCGAATCCTGTCTGGCAGGCGCTCCTCGCAGCCATAGCCAAGGGCCAAGAATCAAACCGGCGGCCACCGGGCGAATGTTGAGTTCGCCCGGCCGACCGCTCGGTCCTATTCGTTGCCACGATTCGCACCGGTCACGAAATGGCGGCAACGCTGTAAACGATGGTGTGAAACACAAACGCGACCGTGAGGGCATGATACCCCAATCGCCAATGCCACCGAGTCAAGAAGGCTCGCGCGTCGAGCACGAATAATTGCAAGCCGAGTCGCACTCCCCAGAACACGGCGATCAATCCCGCGACGGCTCGCCCCAACGGCGAGCCGCTGGCTAATTCCCCCGGCAGTGCCATCGAGATGATTCCAAAACCCACAATCATCATCACGATGTAGCCACCATAAATCCAAACTAACTGGCGGAACAAACCGTCGAGCTTCCCTAATTCTTCGCGCCAATTCAGCACGAACGGCACGCAAGCGCTGGCGGTCAGAATGCCAAAGTGCAATATTCCGGCAACAAAGATCAGCGTGCTCAACGAAAACATTACGGAGATCCACTTCCAATAGGTTCAATCGTTATCCCAAGCTCGCGATCGCCCGCATCATCGGCAGCACCACTTGGTTGCGAAACGGTTCGTGGAACAACCAACCGGCCGGCGTTACAAGTACGACGGCGGCATACAATCGGCCCCGCCATCCGCGGCCCAACCCGATTCGTCTTCCCCAGCCGCTGCGTTCGAACAGCATGGCGATGCCTTGCAGCAGGAAATATAAAGTCGGCCAGCCATAGCCGCCGCGTGCCGCCACCGAGATCACGGCGTCGTGAACAATCCCCGAGAAAGTGAACACGCCCAGCGTGGCCGCGGCCGCTCCATATCTTCGTAGCATCGGCCGAAATACGAACGTGTGGGCGAAATCCCGGAACGCCAAATTCCAGCGGCGTCCCCAGAAGTCGGCCAGCGACTGCGCCATGATCGGGGCTCGCATGATCGGTTCGACGGCGCGGCCCGCACGTTGCCAAGCCAGTGCGAGCGCGTGAATCGCGCCAAAATGCAGGACGAACACCACTCCGATCATGGTCATCCAAGCCGCCAGAAAATCGCCGGTGAGTCGCCATCCGACGACGACGATTCCAGGCCAGGAAACGACCGACGGGGCCAACGCAATCAATGTTGCTCCGACAGCGGTCTTGGCAATAGCGGATAGCCATTTGCCAAGTCGCGGGGCCGGCCCCGAGTATTTTTTCAACAGGAACGCCGGCGCATCCATACCGGGCCAAAGAAATAGGTATCCGGCCAAGCTGGGCATCGACAAGCCGATTTCATCGCCCCCGGACCGCTGGCTCGCCGGTAGCAGAATCAATAGCCGAGCGAGCGTCAGCCACTTCAGGCTCGCATACACCGCCACGGCCAAGACCCACATCTGTCCCCACGGCGGCAGAGGGCCGGAGACTAGCAGGCCAGCGACAAACATCGCCGCGACCGGCCACCAAATAGCCGTCTTGGCCCGACGCCGTTCGCCAATCTCGATTGCTGTGGCCACGCGTTCGCCCTTTCGCCCCGCTTGGCTGCCTATAATCAGAAGTCGTCGCGGCGAATGCAAACTGCGTGATTCGCCAAGGCACTAACCGCATCCTTCGGCTTCAATTAACCTTGACCAACAGCATTGTCACCGCCCGCGAGCTCTCGTCGGCACCGGCCTCTTCCCCCACGGAAAATCTTCCATGAAAGTTGCCGAACTACTCGATCGTCGCCGCAAGTTCTGGCAAGAACTGGAATACCTGTGCGACTCGATGCAAGCCGGCGGAAGAAAGCGTCTGGGCGCGGCTGGCTTGACGCGCTTCGCGACGTTGTACCGGGCTGCCTGTGCGGATTTAGCGTTAGCCGACGCCTACCAGTTGCCTCCCAGCACCGTACAGTACTTACACCGCTTGGTCGGCCGAGCCCACAACCAGTTGTATCGCACACGCGTGTTCGACTTTGCGGCTTGGGGCCGGACGCTAATGGTGGAAGTGCCGCAACGTGTTTTTAACGACCGTTGCGTGCAGTTGATGTTCGTCCTGTTTTATGGCGTGTTCTTGCT
>JAWKTM010000009.1:0-193030 GCA_041399085.1 Pirellulaceae bacterium | reverse complement strand
GCCGATCCCCAGCACGCCGGTCATCAGCGACGTGACGATCAACGGCACGGCCACCATCTGCAACAGCCGCAGGAACAGGCTGCCGAAGTATTGAGCCGCCGCGCCGAGTCGCCGGGCCCACGATTGGCCGTAGCGCTGGAACAGCTTGTAGGCTCGCGGGTCGGACGTTTCGAGCGCTTCCAAGCTGGCGACGCTGTCGGGCAGCGATCGCGTGGGGTCGACCGTGCGCACGGTCGTGCCTTCGGGCGTTTCGATGGTGACGCGGACGACATTCGGTGTGTCGAGGATTTCGACCGATTGGACATCCGCCGGCAAGCGGTCGCCGGTGAGTTTCGTGGCCCGAGTGCCCGCGGTGAAATTCACCGTCAGGCCGATCAAGGCGCCGACGATCATGCCGATCATGATTTGCCAATGAAGTGCGATTCGCTTCATGGTTCCGCCGAGGTTGGAGTGCGCGTGCCAAAACAACGTGGGACGGAGCGAGTGGCTCGGCCCATGTCTGACGGAGACTCGAACTTATTTCGGCAGAATAATCAAGATGTCGTCGCGGCACGGGCGACGCGCGGAACGGTCGAGCGAAGCTGCTCGTGGATCAAAGCCAGCTTGCGTTGCGAGCGGGCGTTGCCATGAGCTACGTGGATCGCATGACCTCGGCGGCTAACCATCTTGCCGTCCGGTCGAATCGCCACTTCGCCCCGCTGCCGATCATGCAGGCAGTAGTTCCAACCTTGCTCGATTTCGTGCCAACGACTCGGCTGGGCATGGCAATACAGATTCAGCGCCGTCTGATCGCCCCAATCCGCCGTGCCCAACAGCTCGTCGCCATATCGCATGCGATGAGCTTCGCGAAAATACGCCAACATCGAACGTGCCGTGCCAGCCGCGAAGCCGCTGTTCAGAAACGGGTTCTTCGACATCAATTCGAAAGCCCGCTGTCGGCATTTCGGATCGCGAATCGTGCGCGTCCAGCCAACAATCGCCGCGTTGCCCGGATAGCCGCTAGGCTCGCGCACGGCCAAGATCTTGTCGGGGTTGGCCCGCACCAATTGCCACAACGGCTCCAGCTTGGTTTGAAAGATCACATCGCCCGCGTCCCAATAGGCGACCGGCGTATCGCCCGGCATTTCGGCCAGCACCGTTTGGAAATCAAGCAAGCGGCGAATCGGCGGCATCACGCCGTTCTCGGGCAGATTGCGAACACTCACGCCCGGCATCGCCGCCAACACCGATTGCTCGCTGGGATACAACCCGTATCCGACCACGGTGACCGGTTCGCGATTTCCCCAATGCCGCAGCGTGCCAAGAAACTGCGTGCGGAACTTGTCGTAATGCCGGCGATTAAAGGCGACGACCACCTGCCCGCCCAGCTTGGAGGTCACGCGTTGGTCAGTCGATGGCTTATCGCTTCCCGCCGTTCTCAACCGCTGCCGCTCGTCGTCGCTAAGGTGCTCCGCGCCCGCGCCGCGGAAGTATGCGATGCCGAATCCCAGCCGCCGCAAGTCGTCGCAACAACAGCGGCACTCGCACTTGTTCGCCTCGCAGCGAAACCGCACGGCGTCCAGCGCTTCGCGCCGAAACAGCGTGGCTCCCATCGCCACGTGAACCGAGCTGCCGCCGTAAGTCGGCTCGTCCTTGAAGTTGGCCGCGGCCGCTCCGTATTCCGATCGCAGTCGCAGCGAGGTCAACAACTGACGCACGCAGTCGGGCGCCAGAACCACGTCGTCGTCGACGAACATGGCCCACCGCGCCGTAACACGCTGCTTCGCCTCATTGCGAGCTCGCGCGATCGTTTGCCAGCGATGCGTTTCGCCGTCACGAGGTCGGCCGACGATGCGATGCACCCGCAGCTCCACGCCACGCTGCCGCCGCAGCCCTTCGGCCACGCGCGAATGCAACGGAGCTTCATCGCGGCTGAGTACCAACACATCCACAATGGGCAACGACATGTTCAACCTCACGCGCAGAATCCATGAGTCGGGAAACGTGTGACATGTGCCTGGGGTCGACCAACGGAAGCCCCCAGCGATGGCCATCAAAAATCACGAACAAGGCTCCGTCACCGGGCGACCGAGGCTCCCGCCGAGCCTTTGCCTGTCATCGGGAGACCGAGGCTCCCGCCGAGCCTGTGCCTGTCATCGGGAGACCGAGGCTCCTGCCGAGTCTTTGCCACGCGAGACTTCCACCGGGAGACCGAGGCTCCCGCCGAGTGCCCTGCTAACAAGGATCGCGCTTCGCGCTCACATCAAAGCGGTAATGATCCACGGCCCGGTCGTCGCCGAGCGGCGGATAATATTCGGCACTCTGCGCCGCGCTCATACCGACTTCCACTTGCGTCAACGTCGGAGCACTCTCACGCACATAGACAATGCCGAGCACGGGCAACGCGTCTTCTCGCGCCGCGTTGTTCAGAAACATCGGGATTTCCACGCCCACCAGCCAATCGCCAAAACGCAGGTCAACCGCCCCATGGGCTCGCGGGACGAACATCACCTCGACATCGTTAATGTGAACCAGCCGCACGACCGTCAACTTCGGCGTCATCGGCTGTTCAATCCGCACCAGATCGCATTGACCGTTCAGCGTTCGCTGCGTGCAGGCGCTCTGCACCAACGTGATTTCGCCCAGATCGGGAAACGTGGCGGGAAACGAGACCGTCCCTGACAACTGCATCGCGCGGCTCTGTCGCGAAGTCAAATTGGTGGAATTCAGATTCATGGCAGTGCTCCAAAACAGAAATAGAGATTTGGTCGCCTGCCCCAACCGTCAAACGTCGCGTCCAATTGCAGCCTCTCGCGCGAGCGGCGGGCAATCCCAGGGGAAACAATTCCATCTCCAGGCGGAACGCTTTCCGAGTTTACTCTGCCACTTCGTAGGGGCAATTGTCGGAAGCGAAAATGTGTCGACTTTTTGTCCCGCCCGACGCACCGCTGCCTTAGATTCGATATCGTCCGTCGATCCGTCCGACATGAGGCCGCGTTGATTCCGCGGATACTCCGGCAATGGCGGCCGGCGCGCACCGACCGATTGATCTGGTTCCGCGCTGCTCAGGCACCTAGAATGCCTCGGCTCGCTTATCTTCCCCAGATTTTGAACGTAATGGCCTATACCTCTTTCAAACGCGTCGTCGGCGAAACCAGCTTGGAACGCAAGTGCCGGCTGGCGTTCGGCGTCACGTTGGCCGTGCTCATCGGCTTGGCGTTCTACTGTGTCTACTGGGTGGCCGAACAACATGTGCGCAACACCACGCGGCAGGCGGCACGGCATTGGGCTCGCACCGAGTTGATGCATTATCACTGGCGCGTGTGGGACGACTACGAACAGAACAAGCTGGACGATTTGCAGGCGCGCCGCATGCCGTTCGAGGGCCTGCGCGAGGAAATGATCAACGACCTGCTGGGCGACAGCTACGAAGCCGAAATCCTAGCGCTGAACAACGTGAATTCGCATGACATCACGCCAGCCCCAGTTCCGACCGACGCTTCGGAACTGGCGATTCTGAGGCGGTTATACGAGCGTTCGCGGGAAACGGCTAAGGAATCGGCCGATTCGGAAGACTCGCCCGAAGCGGTCAACATCACCGCGCCGATCACCGCCTTCAGTCCCGACGGGAAGCAAGCGTCGTCATTGTATGAAGAACATCAAGCTCGCGATCAAGGCAAGTATTACTTCTACGAACCGGTGCGTGGCAGGAAAAGCTGCTTGCGCTTGCCACAATCTATTGCAAGGCGATGTGTTCGCGGCTTCCGACGTGGTTTCCGCCGCGGTGGCCGAGCCGCCGTTTCGTGTCGTGCAGGTCGTGATGAATTATGAGAGGATACGCAGCGAGCCATTATTTGGACGCAGGCGATCCTGTGGGCAACCGCCATCATGACTGGCTTTCTTTCGATGGTGGCGCTCTACCTAATTGTGAGAGAGTATGTGATTGTGAAGCCGCTGGCCCATCTGCGCGATGTCAGCGACGAAATTAGCCGCGGCAATACCCAGCTTCGCGCGGACCTAAACACCAATGACGAGTTTCAACAATTGGCCGACGCCTTTAATCGCATGCTCCGCCACTTGACCGACGCCCAGTCCGAGCTCGAAGACGTCAATAAGGAACTGGATTCGAAGGTCGATGAGCTCGCACAGCTCAACATGCAGCTCTATGAGATGAATCGGCTCAAGGACGATTTCCTGGCCAATATGAGCCACGAGCTGCGTAATGCGCCGTTGAACGGCATCATCGGCTTTTTCGGAAGTCTTGCAAGGCATCGAGTCGCTGGACGAACGCCAGCGCCGCTATGCCCGCAACATTCAAAAATCGGGTCGATTGTTGCTCGACATGATTAACGACATCTTGGACTTGGCCAAAATGGAGGCCGGCAAGATGGAGCTTCGGTTGTCGGAATTCCGAGTGGATTCGGTGGTCGGAGCCCAGTGCGATATGGTGCGTTCGCTGGTCGAGAATAAGAACATCGATTTAGAGTGTCAGGTGCAAAGCGACTTGCCGCTCATGTACCAAGATCAATCCAAGTTGCAGCAGATTCTCACCAATTTGCTATCGAACGCCATCAAGTTCACGCCCGAAGGCGGCCGCATTGTGGTCCGTGCCAACCGCAACGATCGCGGCGAGATGGAACTGACGGTCGCCGACACGGGCGTTGGCATCCCTGATTCCGACCGCGAAATCATCTTCGAGAAGTTTCATAGGTAATCCTTTGATACTTGGCGAGGACGGCCTGACCGCGAATACTCGGGTACCGGCCTCGGCCTCTCGATCGTTAAGGAGTTATGCAAACTCCTGGGCGGCGAAATCACCTTCGTCAGCGAACTCGGCAAGGGCAGCACTTTCGTGATACCCTGGGTCACAGCGACCGCCCCCGCCGCGACACATCCGACTCGGGCGAAAAGCCCCACAACACCGCCTCCGCCGTCCTCCAATCCCTAGCCGCCAACCGCGCGGCATCTTGACGCGAGCGGCATGTAAGAACATACCAGCACGTAGCGCAAGCTAGTGAGTTGCCCACGCACACACTCGCTCGCGCGTCGTGCTCGTATTTCGGTATATTCTCATTCGCCGCCCGCCTAAGGCCCCGCCGGTCGTAAGTTTTTCTTAAACGAACGCCCACGGCGGGGCGCGAGACGGATAAGGATTCAATTCTTTCGCTGTATGGAAATAGGTTTAACAAAAACTAGGGCAGCTTCCAGTCCCCAGGCATCAGCAAACTCGAATTCCGCTTGTTCCATCGCCATTTCAACCGTGTCGTGATAGGTGTCCAGTAATTTCGACTCCACTGACGTTGAAGCGAATGGTAAAACCCCAGTTCGCCATCG
The DNA here is from genome assembly GCA_041399085.1 of Pirellulaceae bacterium. Lineage (GTDB taxonomy): Bacteria > Planctomycetota > Planctomycetia > Pirellulales > Pirellulaceae > JAWKTM01. The sequence continues at coordinate 187,717 of JAWKTM010000009.1, read as the reverse complement.
AGCTGGATGATCCGCAGTTCACGAGCGTTTCGGCCTCCGCGCCCCAGAATGAAATGGCGAACCTTACCCGTCGGCAGTCGTTCGGGCCCCAAAATGGCACAAAGAACAATACGATCATAGTGCGATAAGTCCATTGATACTCCTACGCTTGAAAGCGAGCGCGTTGAGCTTTGCCTCGCGGATGGCTTGATACAGTTGCGGAGATGATCACTTCGCGAAAGGCGTGGCTTCCAGGGCCACAGTGCTCTTGGGGCCATGCAAATCGTTATTGACCGGTTGAGTGAACGCTGGCCAGTCCACAGAATTCGCCCCATTCGCCGACAGTCGGCCTATGTCAACCGACGGATCAAATCCTCGATGGTTTCCGTCCACTGGTCCAAGTGCTCACTGTCCTCCCAAAGTTCGCGAAGCTCCGAGTCATTGGCCACTTTCTCGACCGCCGCGCGTGCTTGCTGCTTCAAGGAATCGTCCACCGCGAATTCAACTCGCGAGACGTACTCCCTCGCTTCGTCCGGCAGTTGCGCAACAGGCTTACCGCACATCGCCGCGACGACTTCGGCCGCCGCCAAGGCTTCCGCGGATTGCGGCGCTTCGAGGTACTCTTCCTCATCAATCACGGTGGAAAAAGCCGCTCGAAGTAGCTCGTCATCCGACCGGCCCTCCAACTCGTAAACCCAGTCCAAGGCGTCATCGTTTTCAAATACCGAACAACCCCACGCACCCATACGCGCACCTCGCTTCAAGCAAAACTAAAACTCAGGACTTGAAACACGCCCAGATTCTACCGCCGCCATTCTCCGTCGGATACCGTGGCCATGACCTAAGGCTCTTGCCAACCTAGTTCGTCTTGTGTTTCCCCTTTCTTGACTCGCGGAATGTCGGTCCGTCATACTCTTGCGTCTGAATCACACGTCAGGCACGTCAATTGGCAAATCGCGGAAACGAGCAGACGAACGACGGGCCACACACGTCATTGTCCGTCGCCACGACTACGGTGATACCGGCGATAAGGCAAAGCCTGTCATGTGCTCGGTCTTCATCGCAGTGGCCAGTTCCTGGCTAATTATTAATGGTATCGGCCATTCTTTGATGCGAAAGATATGATGGCCCGCCGCATTCTCCGGTAATACTCGCAAACGTACGGCGCCCTTGACTCTTATTGGTTTTCCGGCAGCATCCTCCTTGAAGTCAAGTAGCGACTCTTCAAAGTCAAGGCATTCGACCGACGAAAGTACATTTGCGATGAAGTACGACTCCTGTGCCTCAATTTCCACGGGAATGAACTGCACCTCGTCGGGTGCTATTCGCTCAACAATTTGCCTTAGCCGGACTGAAAAGACCGGTACGCCGAGCGGCGTCTCTTGATAGTCACGGCCTACTCCTTTTTCGTAGACGAAAAGCTTCACCGAAGCTACATCGGTTGCTTTCTGGCAACGCTTGTACTTCCAGTTGATTTCACCATGGTCATGTGGTACGTCGACGCACCACGCCTCAAAATCGTCAGGATGAAGATAAACTTCAAAGAAGTGCATGGCTAGCTCACTTGTGCCTATCGGTCTATGCCCGAGGCGGCGGCGCGCAATAAGTCGCCGAGATCGGTGTGCCTAAGCTCGTACCGCAATTGCAGTAACTCATCAACAAGCGCCGTACGGTACATGCTGCCACTGTGACCATCCACCGCATCCCGGAGCCGACCAAGGATGTATCTATTATACGATCCGCCGTGCGGTCCCACGTGCCCAGGAATCTTCACTCTATTGAAGGCGGAATCCAAACCAAAACCAGCACGATCGAAAATCGCGCGTAGCTGGGCTGTATATCGTGATTTGGCTGACGCGATGTGACAGATCTTCGGCTTTTGGCGACTCACTAGCTCACTGAGAAAGCACACGCTTTCCAGTCTCGGTAACATCTGGTAGTCGCTTGTCGATACCATAGTTGCTGTGGACAAGCAACCCGCCGGTTCCGACGTGGTAGACATGTTCCGCGTCGACTTCCAGGTTAAGCCTCGACCGGCGGGCCGCGGTGAGGCGTGATTAGCGTGAGTTGCGTTAGCGTGCCGTCCCGGCGCGGCGGAGGTGTTCTTGGGGTCGGAGTTCGCCGGCGGGGACGAACGTTTGCCAGTCTTCGCCAGAATGGATGGTTGTCCGTGACGCCGATCGAATCGGGTTCGCCCGCGATGTCCAACCGGATATTGCCCGCCGAATGACGGAAAGTGCCGGTAATCATCCGCCGGCCATCGGTCCGCGTGTTTCGATCGGCGGGCACGATTCGATCGCCGTTACGGTCGCCGGACCTTCGGCCCCCAATTCCACGAGATCGAGCAGGATCACTTCGCCAACCAGGGTCGGGCAAACCAAGCGTCGATCACCTGCGAATCGTTCGTCTCAGGGAGCGGCTGTTCGTTGACTATGCTCGAAGCAATCGCATGCAGAGCCAACCAAACTCGCGGTCGCAGCAGGTTCGATATCCAACCGCCCGCAAAATGGGGAATGGGCTATTGCGAATGGCTGTTTCTAAAAGCAGTCAAGAATCCGGTTGGTCAAGTCTCGCGGGGCGGTCTTTGTGGGGCCCGGTCCCCATTCGTATCAAGCAATGCCCGAACGCACTTGCCATTTCAGACAAGTGCGTGTAATCAGGCTGTTGCGGCCGCTATTTCTTAAAAACAAAGTATCACTGCGGCACTAGATGCGCCTTGCGGCCCATAGATAATTCAGTCGCAGCGAAAGCGGCTGGTGCATGTAGAAGACGGCGAACGGGACGAAAACGGTGAGTGTGATCACCTCTTGTAGAATCTTGAGTTGTCCCAGTTCGAGTGCTGTGCTGCCGATGCGATTGGCTGGAACTTGGAAGATGTATTCAGATAGGGCCACGCCCCAACGCAATGACGGCGACAATGCCAAGGTTTAGTGTTCAGTTCTTTCAGATGCGCGTACCATGCGAACGTCATGAAGACGTTGGAGATTGTGAAGCAGGATGGTTTGTAGAGTGACTGGCACACAACTGTTCCTGTACCGTCGGTGTGTGATGCCGATTTCAGGTTGACGTGCCTACCGTGGTCGGCGTTTGCGGGACGGGGGAGTTTCGCGGAAGTCGATGATGGGAGAGAGCGTAGGACTGTTTGGGCTTGGCGGGTGATGCGACTGACCATTCGTCGAGTAAACTCGGGCGACACGAACGCGAGATTGCCGAAGATCATCATTAACCCGAATGTGATCATGCCTAGAGATAGGGCGATGCCGCCGTGAACCGCAAAGGCTAGGGCAAGCGTGATCGGTCTTGTCCAGCGGGGCCAAATCGTGGCACAGTAAAACGTCTCCCAGAACATGGTGACGTGCGATAGCGTGGCGACCAGTATGGGAGAACGGCCTAGCCACGTGATGTTCAGCGATTGGTATTCCAAGTTGGCCGCCGAGTACCAGAGCGCGGAACCGTCCCACCACATGTCTCCGCGCAGCTTGCCGATGCCCCCAAACAGGTAGATTACACACATGTGAAGCTGGATCAGGCGGATCGCAAGGTTCGTTGATACGGCCGGTTGCTCTTTCGGCAACAGCCAGTGGTTATGTCGCTTGGCGAGCCAACTGTCGACAGAATAGGCGGCGCCGCTGGCGCCGATCATCAAGTACATTGCCCGCATCGCGTTGACTTGGTCCAGCCCGGATTGGGCGCCGATCAACCGATGGCTGTAAGAGACGGTGATCAGGAACGCGAGGACGCTGGTAATCCGCGTGGCGCAACCGGCCGTGAATAGGGCGAAGACGGCGAGCGCCAAGACGTGCAGCGTCCAGATCACCGCCGGTGACTCGACATACCACAAATAGCTCCAGGCATAAGAATCGCTGTGCAGCTCGCGCGAGACATCGGCCGTAATCCAGGCATTGGGGCCCAGGAAGTTCATGAGGTCCAGCGCCCACACCAAGTGGGTGTAGAGCAGCATTCCACCCGCGAGTATGCGAATCAAAGACAAAGTGTGTGGAGCGGCAGGTGTGAACCAAAATCGATCCCAACCGGCGATGGCGGATTGAGTCCACTGTGTTAATGGGCGACTTGCGGGAGTGTCGGCGCTGCTCATGGTTGAATCTCCTCGACCAGCGGTTGCCGGGAATCGGTTGGCGGCGCGAGCGGAATGCGTATTTCCGGAAGCGGTTGCCGACCGCCTTGCAGCGCGGGTTCGTCGGGAATCCGATCTTCTGGCATGACGGAGTACAGCCGCTCGTCGTCGAGTCGCCAACCCAGGTCGCGGAACTCGGGCAATTCCGGGGGCCGGTGCTCGATGCGATCTAGTTGGATCTGTTCGCTTTGGTATGTGTGTCTCAGATGACGTTCGTAGGAGTTGCGAATCAGCGCGTAGACCTCGCGTTGCCGTTGCCACTGTTCCAATTCTTCGGGCGACTGCAAGATATCGGCTGGTGGCGTGGACGGGGCGAAGCCGGAGTTTAGCCACTCGGAAAGCATGAAATGGCGATGATATAACAGCCGCGGCCAGTCTTGATCGCGATTGGGGTATCGTCGGGTGATTGGTTTCGCATCGCCGTCCGAATTGTCGGGCGTAACGGTGACTTCCATGAGATGGCTCGCGCCGGGATTCGGTGCGAAGAAGAAGTAGCCGTGATCCAGATAGGTGAAGTCGATATACGGCTTCAGCAGGCCGAACATGCCTTCGGCCGTGGGCGCCGTTCCACGAGGGCCGCGCGTGGCGAACCGATAGGGTGGAACAAAGACGGCGAGCAGATGAATGGCGAGTAGGAGACTAACAAATAGCTTCACGCCACGCTTAGGCGACTTGGCCGTGGAAATGGGTGAAGTTTTGGGTTCGTCAATGGTGGTTGCCATAGAAACAGCCGGGGGGCGGGTAATGAGGGCCTGGCAACGAATTGCGGAGAACGGTGTGACGTTCTTCCGTGTCTATATTCGCGAGCGTTTGCAGAATGGTATCGGCCGGGTTAGGCAAATGACGGAAAAGAATTCGGCGGGAAGTTGTGAGATCCCACCAAATGAAAAACCCTCGCACCGCTTGTTTGCCGTGCGAGGGTCGTGTTTTTCATACGTGTTGTGACGATGTTAGCGGGCGTCGGCCACTTGCACGGCGTCCAGCGTGAACGTCAGTTCCTTGGTGTCGCCAGCGGTGAGGCTGATTGACTTCTCGTCCACGATCGTGCGGCCATCGCGATTCACTTCCACCTTGACCACATAGTCGGACCAAACGGTACCGGCGGCCAACTTGCTGGTCGTGAAGGTGCGAACGCTGCCGGTGACGGACGTTTCCACGCCAGACAGGTACAGCTTCGCGTCTTCCGGCACGTTGACCGTCAAGCTGGTGACGGGGGCCGATTCGCTGGTCAAGGCGAAGTCCAGATGCAGCGCTTGGCCGCCGCGGAGGGTCACGACCTTCGTCTCTTCGAGCTTCTTGCCGTCGCGTTCAACCTCGGCACGAACTTCATAGGTGTAGTCGTAGCCGGTCGACAGGCCGCGAGAAACATAGCGACGGAAATCGCCTTCGCTGGTGGTCGGACGACCGTTCACATAGATCTTGGCCGCCGAGGGAACATTGACGGTCAGCGTGGCATCGCCCGTCGTGCTGGTTTGGGTGCCAGCCGGAGATGGCAATGCGGGCGGTTCGCTGGCCGGAGCCGGCGACGAGTAGGACGGTTCGTACATCGGAGCTTCGACGGCGGGCGAGCTGTAGTAGACCGAGCCGCCGCTGCTGCCGCCGCTCGAACCCCAACTGCTGTACGAGCTGTAGCTGCTGTAATAGCCGCAGCTTCCATACGAGCTGTAGCTGCTATAACCGCCGGAGCTACCGCATGAGCCGCTGGAATTTGAGTACCAATAGTGACGCGGACGGTGCCAATGGTGACGCACATGACCGCTGCTGCCGCAGCTTCCCCAGCCACCGGAACTGCCCCACGAGCCGCTTGACCCGTAGCTGCCATAACTTCCGTAGCTGCCGCCCGACGACCCACAGTAGGCTGCGGCGCGATGCCACCAGCCGGCTTGAGCTTCATGGGCGAAGGTCAGTGCAAACCCGGCCACCACCAATCCAGCCAATAAATTTCGACAACTTCCCAGACGCATCAGTGTTCTTCCTTAGACGAGAAAAACGGAATCTTCTGAAACAGCGGAGTTTCCGTTAAACGTAAACCCTCCTCAGCATAGCAAGCGTAGCTTGCAGTTCAAGAAGTCTGGGTAAGATTTTTGGGGAGCGGTGAATGGGACGGATGCGAGATGCGTGCTAGTCGGGGAGGAATGGCGAGGCTGGATTTCGTGGGGTGCGCGGCCCATTGACAACGGGTCGGCAAGACGGTCTGCTTCACCGTTTCTTCAACAGAACTTCACAATTTCCTCCGCCACGGCGAATCGTTCGGGCGGACCTGGTGTGCTCATGGATGCCTCCAGCGAAACAGCGTCGCGTGCCGGCCGAGCGCCCCAATGGCTGGTGATGCTAGCTCGGCTGCTGCTGATTTTCGTGCTGCTGTACTGCTTTTTGGTGGCGATCGAGCTGATGGGCGGCTCGTTCAAAAGCGTCGGTAAGGAATCGGCCAACAGCTTGGTGGCCGGGTTGAGCAACCCGTTTGCCGGACTGGCGGCGGGCGTGTTGGCGACGGTGATCGTGCAAAGTTCGTCGGTCACGACCAGCACGATCGTGGCCTTGGTCGGGCAAGGTGCATTGCCGTTGAGTGTCGCGGTGCCGATGGTGATGGGCGCGAACATTGGCACGACGATCACCAACACGATCGTATCGCTGGGCCACGTCACTCGGAAAAGCGAATTTCGCATGGCCTTCGCCGGGGCGACGGTTCATGACTTTTTCAATCTGCTGACGGTCTTGATTCTGTTTCCGGTGGAGTTGGCGACCGGCGTACTCGAACGGATCGCGATGCGGTTGAGCGACATGATTCCGGCCGGCGTTGGGGGCTCGTTCAACAGCCCGGTGAAGTCGGCCGTTAAGTTCCTGTCGCATCGCATTGAAAGCGGACTCGAGGGACTCGGCCTCGAAGGCGGTTGGCTCGCCCTGGCGTCGTTGTTGCTGGCGCTGGTCATGATCGTGTTCACGTTGTTGTGGATCACGAAAAACATGAAGCAGTTGATGGCCAATCGGATCGAAGAATGGCTGAACGCCGTGCTGGATCGGAGCGGCCTGTTGGGATTGGTGATCGGCATTTTGATTACGGTCAGCGTCCAATCGTCCAGCATCACCACGTCGTTGTTAGTGCCGATGTTTGGGGCCGGTTTGTTGCGAGTCGAAGCTGGCTTTCCGATCATGCTGGGGGCGAATATCGGCACGACGGTCACGGCATTGTTGGCGGCGTCGGTCTCGGGCCGAGCGGGAATGACGATCGCTTTGGTCCACTTAATGTTCAATTTGTTCGGCACGCTGATCTTTTTTCCGATCAAGCCGATGCGAAAAATACCGATCGCCCTGTCGTATTACTTGGCTGACTTGGCGGTCACGAACCGATTGTGGGTGGCGGCTTATATCGGCGTGATGTTTGTGGCGTTGCCTGGATTGGGCGTGTGGTTGTTTCGGGTGATCGGGCAGTAAAAACCTCGGGCCGGCGCGTGGCTGGCCGATGGGTATCGTGACAACGGAGTGACGAGATGTTCGAGTGGTTTTCCGGCAACTCCGGCAAGAGCCCGGGGCTGAAGAAGATGCAGGCCGAGTTCGCCCAGATGTTGGAATCTGGCCGACACATGTTCGACGCCGCGGCCAACGCGATGCTCGGTGGCACCGATCTGCAAGTGATTCGCAACGATCTGTTCGAGACCGATAAGCGGATCAATCAAGCCGAACAACGAATCCGCCGCGAGATCGTGGTGCATGCGACGGTGCACGGGGCCTCGTCGTTCCCGCAATGTTTGTTGTTGATGAGCGTGGTGAAGGACGCCGAACGCTTGGGCGACTACGCCAAGAACATCTTTGATATCGCCGAGCAAAGCGGTCGTTTGCCGGACAACGAACGCAAGCGCGACTTGATTAGCTTGAAGGACCAACTTTCTCAAATGTTGGCCGATTGCCGGGAAGCTTTCATCGAGCAGGATCACAATGCGGCCGGACGCTTGATCGTGCAAGCTCGCGAGTTCGAGGATCACTGTGATTCGCAAGTCGAAACGTTGTTGCGCGGCAATGTTCCCGAACACAAAGAGGCGGCGATCGCGCTGGCCTATCGCCACTTCAAACGCATTGCCGGACACGCCCACAATGTGTTGACCAGCATTGTTCAGCCGCTCGACAAGATCGACTTTTCGAGCGAAGAGTTTGGCAAGAAGAAGGCGTAGCGCGGGCTGCGGGCGCGGTTGGGAACGAAGTGGCGGTTCGTCCTCGCCTGCGGCTGCGGGTTAAACGAAGTGGCGACTGGTCCTCGCCTGCGGCTGCGGGTTAAACGAAGTTTTGCCGTGGGTTAGAAGCGCGGGCTATCGCGCGGTTGGCACCAGTTTGACGTCGTCCACGGCGAAGGCGCCGGTCGCGCCGAACAGGCCGATGCGGACAATGGCTTCGCGAGCCGTAATCGGAACTCGCACGGTCTTCGACTTCTGATCCCAACGGCTGGTGCCGTGGAACGGGCCGATCCAATCGCGGCCCACATCCTGGCGATTCTCGTCGTAAAAGCTGATCGCCACGGCCGGCAATTCCTCGGGATGATTGCCCGGATAGACGTTCGTGGCTTTCACCCACGCCGACAGCTCCACTTCGGCCACGCGGCGGCCATCGATCGGCAATCCCTGCAACAGATGCGAACTGCGGCCCGCCTCCTCGTTGGAGAACTCGACGTAATGAGCCGACTGCGGAGCTTCGTCCGACGTCTTCCATTCCATTTGCCGCTGGTAATACCAACCGCTGACAAACCCGTTGGCCGCGGGCGGATCCTCGAACGTGCCGTTCACGACCCGCGGGTTCGCCGGATCGGGCTTCACCTCGCGAGCGTTCTCGGCGGCTCCGGTCATGGGCACGAACAGCGTCGGACGCAGGGCCTCGGATTCCAGCTTGCCGTCCTTCTTCCGCATCAGATACAGCGTCTGCTGATACCGCTCGCCGACCGGAATCACGATCAAGCCGCCTTCGCGCAGTTGATCGATCAACGGCTGAGGCACCTTTTCCGGCGAGCAGGTGACGATGATTTTGTCGAACGGCGCGTGCTCGGCCCATCCGAGAAAACCATCGCCGACCTTCGTGTGGACGTTGTCATAGCGAAGTCGCTTGAGCGTCCGTTCGGCCCGCTTTCCCAGCGACTCGACGATCTCGATCGTATAGACATCGCGGACCAGCGAACTGAGCACGGCGGCCTGATAACCGCTGCCAGTGCCGATCTCCAGCACCCGGTCGGTTGGCTGCGGGTCGAGCGACTCGGTCATATAGGCCACGATAAACGGCGAGCTGATCGTTTGGCTGTCGCCGATCGGCAACGCCATGTCGAAGTAAGCCTGCGGATGGTACTTGGCGGCCACGAATTCGTGCCGAGCGGTGCTGCGCATGGCGGCGATCACCTTCGGATCTTGGACGCCGGCCCCGATGATCACTTCGTCCACCATGCGTTTGCGAGCCGTCTCGAAGGATTCGCGAAACTGGGCCGAGCTGGGTAAGGTCATCGTTGCGAACCAAGTGATGAAGAGAATCAGGCCGAAAATCTGGCGGGCGAGCCGCGCGATGCGGATTCGCGGAAAACGTCCAGCTTGCATGTTTCAAACCCTCGAAAGATTTGCGCCACGTTGTGCCTTGCCCGGCGTTCGAGCGCGACGGGTATGAGCCCGAATGCCGCGCTGCTGGTTTTGCAATCGTAGCTCACCGGGGGTGTCGGAGGCCAGTCGATTCGGTTCCGCGCCCCGTCGACGGCAGCCCGCCGCAAGCTTGGTTTCGTCGACGAATCGCATCGGGCAACCCTCGGGCGCGTGAGTGGCGACGAGCAGAGCGGCGGAACGCAGGTTTATGTCATTGTGTCGCTTCCGAAAGCCGAGCAGTCGCGGAGGTTGCGACTGGGTGTCGTGGTGTAGCGGGTAGTCCGTCTCAAAATGATCCCCGTGACCGATCCGAAGCGCCCCGTGTGCGATCCCAAGCTCCCCGTGTGCGATCCCAAGCCCCCGTGTACGGTCCGCGCTGTGTGCGATCCCAAGCTCCCCGTGTGGTCCCTCCCCGTGTGCGGTCCGAAGCTCCCCGTGTGCGGTCAGAAGCTCCCCGTGTACGGACCGAAGCTCCCCGTGTGCGGTCCCAAGTCCCGTGTGCGGCGTCCCCGTGTACGGTCAGCTCCGTGACGGCGAAGCCCCGTGTGCGGTTCCAAGCTCCCGTGTGCGGTTCCAGCTCCTGCCTGTGGTTGCAAACGCCCCGAAAGCAATCCCGAGTGTCCTGTCTGGAGCGTCCTGTTTGGACGTTCAGAATTCGCCGCGGACGGAGTCGCGGGCCACCCTAATCATCAGCAAGCAATGCCCTAATCGTAAACCGACGTGTTAAGGACTGGACCCCAAACCGAGTAGCCGGCGGATGAGGCTTCGGTCTCGTCATGATCCTCTTGATCGCCGGCGTCGTAAGTGAACGCTCGCGGATCGATCACGGCCGGGCTGCGGACCTCGAATAATTCGAGAATCAGCATCGGCTGCTCGACCGAGCCGCTTGTTGATGCCGTCGCGGACGTTGCGGCGGAAGCTGCTGGCTTCAATTCGGGCGACTTGGGCCGTGGGACCAGCCGGCGGAATTCGATCCGGTATGGAAACAGCGGCAGATAGTCGTCGCGGCCGAGCGCCACGGCCACCGAGGCGGGCAGATGCACGGGCAGTGACTCCAGCGACGCGGGCTTGCCGGCCAGAATCGCGTCCGCTTGGTTCGGCAGCAGTTCGGCCAGCATCTCCGGCCGCCAACTTCCTTTCGTGGTCCAGACCGGCAGTTCGCCCAACTGATGCGTGGCCGGCGTGTTGAAAGCGAAGTTCTCGGACAGCCCGTTCAACAATCCCGGCAAACCGCCGATCGCCAACCACTGATTGGGCGGGATCGCCGCGCTGCCGCTTTCCGCCAACGCTCGTCGCACGCGGACCAAGTCGATGTGGCTGAGATACTGTTGCTCCGGTCCCAGGTCGCGTCGCGTCCAGACATAGCGCCCGTCGCAAACTTGCGTCAAACTGGTCATCCGATCGGCCAACTGGATTTTCAGCTCCAAGCGGAATTGGTCGCTCCCCTGCCCTGCCTGCATATAGACGCCGGAACCCACCAATTGCTGGCCGAACAGATCGATCCGCTCACGCAACTTGGCCTCGAACGGCGGCGATTCGTGCAGCCGCCGAGCGGCCGTCGTCAAAATGTTCTCGGTCGCCGAGGCATCGGAACCGGGGGCGCCGTAGTCGATCGAGGAATCAGCCGGGGCTTCGCTGGCCGCCGATGGCGATTGAGCCAACGCTCGCGATAAACACCCTGGGGCGATCATCCACTCGGCCGCCGCGACGGTCATGGCCGCGAGTCCCAGCAACGTGAAGATGGGCAGTCTGTATTTCATGTTGCGGTTGTACGGATTTTGCCAAAGAAATGTGTCGTACCGCGCCGAACAAAAGATCACGGAGATAGGGTCCGCGCCGCAGCGCGGATCGACCCAAATGCGAGCCACTCGCGGCCGTCGACCAACCGTCGCCAACAGGCGGGCGGCATTTTAGATCGCTCCAGCTAGACGGTCCACAGCGAAATGCCCGCCGTCGCCGCTTGGAAAACTTTAGGGGGGAAATCATGAAAAGTCGTTTCTCGTATTGGACGCTTGTCGCCGCGTTGGCGATGGTCGCTTGCGTGCAAGCGGTCGGCTTCGGCCAGCATCATCGTCACGTTCTGCCGCCGGAAATTCGGCTGCTCGAACCAGGGCCAGGCGTTGGCGGACCGGGACCGGGCGTGCTTGCGCCGGCTCCCACTGGATTCGGCATCGAAACATTGCCGGCTCCGAGCGTACAGATTTTGTTCGCGACGCCGGAAGGGATGATGGTTCGCTGGGATATCAGCGGACACAACATGTTCGACAGCGAACCGCTGATCGTGCCGGGCCGCAACGAGTTTCCGCAGGACGGCATCTACCGTCTGAAGGTCACGAACATCGAAGGTTTGGAAGGCGTCGAGCTGTATCCGACGATCGAGATCGCCCCGGTCACTCCGCGCACCGAAGCGTATCTGGCTCACAACGCGATCCCGGTTCAATTCACGACCGAAGATTTCGACCAGGTTTTGGCCGGGAACTTTGTGACCAAGGTGATTTACTTGCCGGACCCTGAATTCCAGGAAGCCGCTTTGCCGCGGATCGATACGTTGATCAGCACGCGTTTGGATCCGGGCGTGGATCCGATTGTTGAGGCCGATCGCCGCGGGTCGATTCTGGCCGTGATTCGCATCGGCAATAAAGACTTGGAGATGCCCGGCATGATGGGCGGCATCGGTGTGATGCCGGCTGCCTATATGGCTCATGGCGCGACAGTCGGCGGAGCTCCGTGCTATGGCTGCTACGGCGGCAACGGCATGGGTGGCTACGGCGGCGGTTACGGTCCGCCTTCGCTGCCTGGCTACGTGGCTGGCGTGACGATGCCCGAATACGGCATGCCGATCTCCGGCACGCCGATCGGTTTGCCCGGTCCGCCTCATATTCCGTTTGGTGCTCCGGCCGGTTTGCAGAAGCATGTGATTAAGAATCACACGCACATGAACATCCCGGAACCGGTCGAGAAGTTCAAGATTCACGTGAAGCAGAACCCCGGTTACAGCTATCCGCAGCCGGTCAGCCGCATGCGAATCCACGAGCAGAACATCTATCCGAGTCTGCCGTATGGCGTGCCGCACTACATGCAGAAGAATCTGCCAGTGAAGTAGTGAGCGGGCCGAAGTCTGAAAACCCGTGCGTTCCCAGGTGAAAGCCTGGGAACGCGGTGGATGCTTCCAGCGAAGGACGGATGCGCTATGTTGGTTGACTGCTCTGCCTGGATGCCGAGATTGTGTCGTCGGAGCGGCTTGGTCGGTTTGCTGTTGCTGGCGAGTTGCCTGTCGTTGTCCGTGCCCAGCGACGCGTGGGCTCAACGAAAACCGGTGCATTACTTCCACCGCGCGGACTTGCCGCCAGGGACCGTCGGTAAAGGCCAGTTGCTACGCGGCGGACCGATGGCCGGTTACTTTCAACCGGTACGAATTCAAACGCCCGAAGGCTCGCTGATCTCGCTAGCCGCGGAAGGTTCCTTTCAGCCGCCGGTGACAACGGTGGTACAAGCCGGCATGCAGATCGGTTGCGTCTATCGCTTTAAGGTCGGCAACATTCCGGGCCATCCGAATGCCGAAGTGTTCCCGTCGATCGAAGTCATCAATCGCTTGCATCCGCCGGCCGGACAAGCGGCTCATTATCCGATTCCGATCGATGTGACTCAGGATGAATTGGAGATGGCGATCCGCGGAGCGTATGTCACTCGCGTGATCTATCTGGAGCATCCCGACCGAGCTTATCCGATTCCGCAGGAAGGCAACCAGCAACGATATTTCGATGTCAGCGAGGCGACTGATCCGTTGCAGGTGGCCGACGAGCTTGGCCGGCCGATGGCGATCTTGCGAATGGGATCGCGAACGGCGGAAGTCGATCCGTTGACCGGACAACTGCCGTTCGAGACGCCGCCGTTAATGTTGTTTCCGCAGCTCGACTTTGGCGAATCAGTCCGACCGGGCGAGCCCGCGGAGCCGAGCGATCCGACTGCCCTGCGAACGGTTCCGGGATCGCCGGCCGTGCCCAACGCCGTCGGCCAACCGGCTTTGAATCAAGTGGACTCGCCATCGCGACGCACGGTGTTGGAAGCGTATCGCGCGAACATCCCACGCATTGCTTTGCCGCCCAACGGATTCACCAGCGGCGGCGATCGCGCCACGTTGCGTCGTTAACCGAATTCAGACGTTGAACCACGTCGTCGAACCACGTCGTCGCACTGTCGAGAAGGACCGAACTATGAACTGCCAAGTTGATCGAACGACGGACGCGGGGAGCTTGACGATGAACATCCGTTGGCAAGCGATCGTGGTCGTGTGCATGGCACTCAGTATGTGCGCTTGCCGCACTCCGTTCGGCAGCCGATCGGCCGAGCCCGGCGCGTCTGAACCGAGTCGCTCGGCGCCGTGGGATGCGCTGTCGCGTTTTCGCGGTGCTCGGCAGGATGATGTTCGGCAGGATGAAGCTCGACAAAATAATCCGACGCGGCCCGAACCGCACGCGGCGAATTCGGCGACCGATTCCCATGCGATGGCGGTTCGCAACGTACCGGCGTCGCAACCCGCAGCGATGCCGGCTTCCGCGCCCGTCGCGCCGTTGCCCGGTTTAGTCAGCGGCCTCGCGCCGCCGCCGGCGTCCTATTCGCTGAGCGACGAAGACGAAGTGCATTCGGCCAGCGACGTGCGTCCCGCGTCGGTTCAGATGCCGGTTGGAACGATGCCGCATGTTCAGATGAAGCATGTTCAGATGCCAAACGCATCGCGCGATGGCGACTACATCGTGCGGCCGGTGCAGTGGTCGCACGGCGCGGCGCCCGCGGCTTTGCCCGAGATGGCTTATACCGGCGCGCCGCCCGAGATGGTTCCTTCGGCCGCTTGCCCAGCGCCTTATCCGCAAATCATCCACGCTCCCGAAGGACAATGGCAGCCCGACGGACTCCCCTGCCCTTGGCCGCCGGATGAATACATCTACGACGGCGGCGATCGCCGTTTGGAAGCTCGCGTGCAACCGAATTGGGATGTGAACGGACTGGATCAAGAGGACACGATCCTGCACTACGACACGCTCGAAGGCGAGACGGTCGTGCAGCCCAGCAATCGCGTGAAGATTTACGCTCCGCGATTCGCGGCCGTGCGCAAGGTGACCGGAGCCGTGGGCTTCCAGATTCGCGAACACATTGCCGGCGCGACGAACGACGCCATGCTGGTGCAACAGAACGAGCTGACTGTCGTGGGCGACGTGATGCAGCCTTTGCAGCCCGGCCGCAACGTGGGCCTGACGACCACGCCCAGCTTTCGCGACACGACTCGCGGATTGCAAGCCGATCGCGTGCAAGGCGCGATTCGCTTCGACGCCGATTTGAAACCGTATGAAGACTTCCTGATCGTGCGCCGCGGTCAGTACGACGCTTCGGAGAAAGCACGTTTGGCGAACAGCTTGCAAGCCGCGGTGGCTTGGACGGATAACGTGGCGTTGCAGGTGGTGATCGGCGAGGAGATCGCGTCGGTCATCGAGAGCGACGCGGCCGCTCAGTCCACCTATACCTATGAGACGGGCGGCAAGCCCCGGCTGCGAATCTGCAAGCTGGCTTCCAAGGCCGACGCCGCGCCGGGCGAGCTCGTCGAGTTCACGATTCGCTTTGACAACATCGGCGAGCAAGTGGTTGGCAACGTCACGATCATCGACAGCTTGACCACGCGGTTGGAATACGTCGACGAAACGCAGGTCTGCAATCTCAAGTCGAACTTCATGACGCAAGAGAACGAAGGCGAGTCGCTCGTGTTGCGCTGGGAGATTGTCGACCCATTGCCGGTGGGCGAAGGCGGCGTGATCCGCTTCAAGTGCCGCGTGCGATAGGCCAGCCCGTTGCGAGGCAGCGAGTCAACGCCGTCGCTGCCCGCCCGCGTTTAAGTCGCCGTCTTGAATTTCAAATGATCGCGGAAACGGATGCCGGCTTGGTCCAGTTCTTCGGTGGTGTGGTCTTGGCGGTACGCGTAGCTCAAATACGCATGCAGCGGATTGATGCCCACCAGCGGCAAGAACTTGGCTAGCGCCATCTCGGCGAACACCGACAGCTCGCCCATCACTTCCACGGCTTCGTCCAATGAGACGCCGGGTTTGAGCAGCGGGCGCAGAAAAGCCAGGTGTTCGAGCAAGTCTTCCTCGCTAGGCGGATTCGTTTCGCCGCCCAATTCCAGCTCCGAGGCAAACGCTTCGGACAGTTCTTGTACGAACATCGGCATCTGCTGCATCAGCCAGTTCTGGAACTTCGCCTGGTCCTCCGCCGTGGCCGTATTGGCGTCGATCTTTAGCTGGATGGCTCGCATGTCGTCCGGCATATCCTGCTGCACGGCCGCAAACAACTGGTCGATGTGCTCGCGAAATTCGGGAGGCATCGACGCCAACCGGGCTGCCATGGCCGGATCGATGTCATCGGCCTCGGCATCTTCCGAATCGAGAAACGGATTGAATGGACCGTCGAGCTCCAAGGCTTCGATGTCATCCGTGGCTTCGTCTTCGGCGTCTTCGTCGTCCGATGCGGCTTCCTCGTTGGGAAAGAGACGCAAGCCGCCGTGGGCCAAGCTTTCATCGTCGAATTCATCGTCCCCTTCGTCCACGTATTCGCCGGACGAATCAAACGAGTCGATATCGCCACCGGCGTAGAACAGTTGATAATGCCACGAGTCGCTGTCGTTCACCAAAAACAGGATCACATAGGTTTCGAGCAGCCGGCTCAATTCGAGGCCCAGATCGGACATGTTCATCAGATCGCTGTCGAGTACCGTGACCCAGCCGTCGCTGGCTTCGGACACATGCATGGCTCGAGGCGAAGAACTCATGCCCCAAATCGCTTCCTCCGATGGCGCTTCGTCGGTTGTGACAAAGCCGTTGTTTTGCATGATGCGGCGGATCGCGCTGCTTACGGCTTCGGTGTCGGCGCCTCGAACATGCAGGCTGTTGGCGAAGCTTCCCATGAGCATATTTCCTATCGTTCTCGCGAAACAAAAGCGATCAAGATGCGGGCGACATCATAAGGGACGGGTTGTGACGCTGGCAATCAATGCGATTGCCAATTTGACTGGATGCACGGATTGACTTGCGCCGATACGATCGTTAATGTGGATATCAAAGTCCTGATATCGGAAGGCCGCGAATCGGGACCGCGAAATCGCACTGGCGACAAGCGACGTGGCGGCTGGAATTGACCATGTAGACCGGGAGAATGAACCATGGCAGCCATGAACCTACGAGATGGACAACTGGAGCAATTGGCCGACGAGCATCATCGGCTACGCGACGTGTTGGGCGAAGTTCGCGAGGCGGTTCGCGATGAACGCACGTGTGTTTCGACGCTGATTGACCTGTTGGTTGAATTGACAATGGTGTTGCGAGCTCACTTTGATCACGAGGAGAACGGCGGATTCTTCCGCGATGTCGAGGCTGACGCGCACTTGAAGCCACGGTCCGAAGCGGCTGCGGGCTCAGCATGTTTCGTTGTGCGAGCGACTGCAGGTTGTGCGCCCGCTGTGCCGAACGGTTGCCGAAGGACAATTGCTGGATGAAGCATCGGCGGCGTTCGACGAGTTCTACGCAATTCCACGACGAAACGCTGGAAGAAGAACTGATGCAAGACGCTTTCCGGGCAAGATATGGGCTCGAAGGATTAAGGCCCCGGTCGTCATGCCGTTCGGCCCGCGATCTTGCCGGCAACATGTTGCCTTGATCGAGGTCGCCGAGATTGCAAACTCAAATCCCAGACGACATCAGCCGTCGCCATGCCCGCTGGCCAATCTCCCAGGCAAGCCGGCGGGCGACGGCTGTGCTCGTTTCTTGGCTTGGCGATTCTCCAGCCATTCCGTTAGAGCGCCAGCTTGAACAGCTCGGCGGAATTTCTCCACATGATCATCTCGCGCGATTTAGGCGCGAGGTCCAGGCTGTTCATGAATTTCAAGTAGGACTTCATCGAGCAGATCGGCCAGTCGCTGCCATACAGCAAATAGCGTGGTTCGCCCGCGTACAGCAGCATCTCGCGCACTTGCTCGACCATGTACCGCTCGAAGTTGTCCGTGAAATCGCCCAGGACCAATCCCGAGACATCCGCGTACGCGTTGCTGTTCTTGTAGACCACTTCCATGCAATCGCGAATCCACGGATTGCCCATATGACAAATCACGAACTTCACATTGGGGTGATCCACGGCGACATCGTCGATGTGCAGCGGATGGCTGTAACGCACTTTGCCCTGCGGCGAATACGTGTCGCCGGTGTGAATCATCACCGGCACATCGTATTCGGCGGCCAATTCGTAGATTACTTGGCAGCGGGCATCATGCGGATAAAACGGTTCGTAGCCGGGATACAGTTTTAATCCTCGCACCAGGCCGTCAGCCAGAAAGTCCGCCAGTTCGCGGAGATCGCGTTCCTTGTAATGCGTGACGCTGATCCCGGCCACCGTGAAGATGTTTTTGTAGTCGCGTGTCGCCCGTACAACATCGCGAGTCGGCGGTCGGTGCGGCGTGACTTTGTAGGAACTCAGCACCATCGCGTAGTCGATCGCGTTGGCTTGCATCTCCGCTTGAAGCTGATCCAAGCACTCGTCGATCGAACGAACATGCTCCTCGTGATAGTTGTTCAGGTGCGTGTGGCAATCGATAATCATCGCGGCTCCTTGTGCTTGCATGGCTTTTCGTCGTGGTCCCTGCAAGACCGATGCCGAGCAATTCGCATCCCATCCAAGCGGAAGGGCGCAAGACCTCCGGTTTCGTCGCGGTTGAGAAACGCGAACCTCTCGGTTTCGCATTACCGGAGGGCTTCGGCCCAGCCGCCTTCATAGCGATCGAGTAAATGATTTCGCAACGACTCTTAAGGAGCCCACCAAGTGCCTTGAACCCAGGGCGAACTGGGCGGCGCTGAATTGCCGCGAAGCCGGAACAGCGAACTGGGCGAGGCGGTATTTCGCACGGCTTCCGCCCGAGGTTGCTGGAAATCGCGGGGGCGACCGCCGACGACCTCGGGGCCCAGATCATTGTCCGGATAAGGATCGTGCAGCGTGGCGCTATAGCGTTGCTGTTGCGCCGTGCCTGGCGGACGCGAGAACGGTCCGATGCCGCAGCCGGTTATCGAGAGAGATAGCCAGACCACCGCCAGAATCCAGCGAGTCGACATCGTGGCTACCCCCTTTGAATTCGCTGTGAAGCGACGATTTGTAAACCGGGAACGAGACGTGTAGGACAGGCAGCGGTGCTGGTGTGCCTCGCGTGATCGGAAAGCCCGCCAAAAAAGCCGCGGGATTGTACGCGCGGACCGCCTGCCGCTCCAAGGCCGTTTTCTTCCCGCCTTTCGTGCGACGAACTCCGACACGAAGGTCGGATCGACGGACAAAGTTTAATACCGACCGCTGCTATCACGACCATCGACTTGGCGGCAAGCTGGCTTGAACGTCGCCTCGGGTTTTCCGAGTCGCGGATTCCTGTTCTGCGGACTACACCGCATGGGTCTGTCGCAGGCGCCGATGAGGAAAACTGTGCCAAGGCTCCGAGGCAACTTCGTCAGAAAGCCGTGGCTTCTTCGCGGACTATACGCGCGGCAGGCGGCACAGCGCTGTCGTTGCCGGATTCGTGGTCGATGTTCCCGAAACGAGTCGTCCGGTGCGGCGGACGTTGATGATGATCGAATCCAATTCGGCGATGGCCGGAAATCGCTTGCCGAATTCATTGCCGTTGATCGCGGTGGTGATGTGCGCGTCGTCGTCGCCCAGCACCTTGATCCGCTCGAAGAAATTGCGTTTCTTCAACTCTTTGATCACCGCTGCCAAGTGAGCTTCGGGAATATCTTGTTCCCAAACTTCGGGTTGGCCGAGCGACGGAGTGGTCGGTTTCTCCTCCTCGTCTCCCAACACTTTGGCGATCCAGCTTGGCGATTCGGCGTCCTCCGTCGCGGCGGCGAACGTCACGCGCAGCAGCGCTCGGCCGGGTACGCCGCTCGGATGCGGATACTGCATTTCCAGCGTGCTCTCGCTGAACGGCGGAACTGGCGTGGCTTGCGGGGATTGGAAGGCCACGGTCTGAACCGTCCGCCCCATTCCCGCAGCCCGGTTCAAACGCCCTGAATCCGTCCGATAAGTGAGGCGGATGGACTTTTCCGGCGACGTAGTTTCGGCCGACTTATTCCATCCCCATTGTGGCTTCAGCGACGAACAGCCGGCCAACAAGGACGAAAGACTCGCGATCAGAAAGCCGCGTCGTGGTTCGATAGTTCGTTCCGTGCAAGATCGTGGCAAATTAGGCATGGCGGTGTTTGGCGGGCGAGATGGTGGGAGAAAGCCGATGCGGAGGCTTTATCAGTTTTATCGGCCGCACCGCATGTATGGCTTGAGAGGGGAATATCGGGCTCCTGGCATCGCCTATTTCTTGAATCGGGACGGGACGCAGTCGTTGTGGCCAAGCGATCGATAAGCGTCCCGTTTGAAATGCGTCGAGATGGCAATTAGCCTCGACTTGGGGCGAGTTTCATCTGCGACTTGATCGCATTGCTGCGAGTGAAAGGGTATCGATGCATAGTTTTCTGCGAGTGAATCCGCCTTCTACGGCGCCAGCGCCGGGACCAGGTCCAACGCCACGAAGCGGCGCGGCCCCCTCCGCTGCATCCGGCGATGATTTCATGGAGCGGCTATTGAAGATGATTCCGGGTGAGATCATCGCCGCCTATACGGCCGGTGCGGCCGCCGTGCCGCAGGATCAATCCAAGTGGTTGATTGCTTGGGCACTGTTTTGTGGAGCTCTACTGATTGTGATCCGTTGCCAAGCGACCAAAGATCCCGCGACTGGTAAGTGCCAGAAGGCGGCGGTCGCATTCTCCTTCGTGGCCTTTGTTATCTGGCTATACGTGATCGGCGGACCCTTCCAAGCGATCTACGGCGAGAGTTTTGAGACATGGCCCGGAACATTGATGGCCATTGGTTGGACCGTATTAGTGCCGCTGGTTTATAAGGGTGAGTAACATCACCGAACGCATTGTTATAAGCGGTAGGGCGCGAGCCCTCCGGTAATATTGTGGGATGGGTGCGCGCACAAACAGCCGAGCGTTGTTGGAAACATCCGCTCGGCTGTGGCTGTGGGTCAGATCGAATTGTTTTGGCGCGGCTAACAGTAGTTCAAGTCCATGCCCAGCCGCGTCTTCAACTCCTCGAATTGCTCGGCGAAGCGATCGCTGGATGAGTGGACATGCTCGGCTTCGGTGATAAACCGCATCGAATCATCGCGCGGAATGCCCGCGTTTTTCAGGATGGCTTCAAACTGGTCGAGCGGTTCGCCATAGACGATCAGCATCTTATGCTCGTCGAACTGCACTTCTTGAGGGCGAGCCGGATTCAAGACCGCGATGCCCGCACAGCCGTCGTTCAACAGGCATTCCTCGAAATCCCAGAGGATGCTTTGTAAGATCACGACATCAATGTGCTCACGGTACAAATCCGTGTGGCCCGCGCTATCGCGCGTATGACTGGTTTCCAATACCACGTCCACTTCCGTTCCCAGCGGTTCGATCAGTTCCATGAACAAATCAAATAACACTTCGCGGGATGCGGCGGCCATCAGCACGGGGATCTTCGTCCCGGCTTCCTGGTCGTGGTAAACATCGCGGCGATAACCCTGCTGTGGCACGACTTGCAAATCATACGACGGGCGAACCGCGTCGGTCAGCAGGAACTTGCCATATCGTTCGACACCAAGATGGGCTTGCAACTCTTCCTCCGTCAGTTGTTCAAAACTGTTGCTGGTACGTATACTTGGCGCCCCTTCGTGTAACACATTACGGAAAAACTTTTTTAAGAACCCCATGGCTCGATCCTCGGTCTCTGTTCGCGAGCGTCATTGTTGTTCGCGGTAGCGGAATGATTACATCGAAATCCTAGGTCACCGTTTGTGCCACGCATCCGTGTCCAACAAAGAGGTGATTTAGGCTTCCGAAAAGTGACCGCTGAAACAAGCACAATCAGAACAATCGGTCGCTGTGGACGAATCGCGCACTGGAGACACGTGGTCTGCCCCAAAGCCGCGGACCCAGATCACTCTGCGGAAGTCTAGCACCGCCCTGTTTGGCAAGCTGCCGAAAACCGGCAGCGCGACGCCTTGATTTTCCCTGGGTCGCCACATTAATTCAGCGTGCGAAAAGTTTGCCGCCTCGCGGTCGCGGCAATGGCCGGCCGGCGGGACCGATTCCTGTCCGGTTTTCAGACAAACTCTGGTATACTCCGCCGCGCGACAAGTTACTGGTCATGGAACGCTTGTCGGATTTGACGGATAAGCTGACTCTCTTACGCCGACCCCAATATACGAGATGGACGAATGATCGCTTTGCACGCTGGGCATCGAACATTGCTTACGCGGTTCCCACGAGGCTTGTTCGGCCACCGCCTCTGGATTTTGGCCGCCTTGCTTGCCGTTGCCAGCATCGGTTGCCAAGGGACCACGACGGATCAACCCGCTGGCACCCAAAATAACGGGGAACGAACTGCCGCGGATGCGAATCAGGCGGACTTATCCACAACCGCGAAGGCCGAATCGACGGAAGTTGCGCGAGCGGAGTTTCCGGCGGTCGACGAAGCGACGGCAGGTACGGTCGAGCAAGAGTCGTGGGATGTGATCACGATGCAGGGCGTCAAAGTCGGCTACGGTCACACCGTGGTCAAGCGGATTGGCGAAGGCGCCGATTCGCAAATCGCGACTCATAGCGAAAGCCATCTCTCGTTGGCCCGTGCGGGGCAAGCGGGGCAGCAGACGCTGGTCGTGGATAGCTTGCAGCACGCCGACGGGCGGTTGATCTCGGTCCGTTCGGAGATCGCCTCGGGGGCTTCGTCAACGGTGACTAAGGGCCAGGTCGACGGCGATTTCATGCATTTCGAAACCACGACGACCGGCAAGACGCTGGCCACGCGGCTCCCTTGGCAAGACGATTGGTCCGGCTATTTCGCGGTCGAGCAATCCTTAAGGAACAATCCGCTGAAGGCGGGTGAGACGCGGCAGCTCAAGGAATTGCAGCCCGGCTATAACTTGCTGGCCGACGTGACGCTGCGAGCCGTTGAGTTTGAAGCGACCGAGATGCGAGGCGGCGAGGAGCAGTTGTTGCGAATCGAATCCGTGACGAATTTGGCCGGCACGCCGATCGCCTCGCTGTTGTGGACCGATGAGCAAGGCAACTTGCGGAAGACATCGGTTCCGGCGCTACAGCAAACGACGTATCGCACCACGCGGGAAGACGCGCTGCGCGAATCGACGGACAAGTCGTTCGACATCCTGAACGCCACGGTGATTCGGTTGAATCGGCGGATTGAACAACCGCTTCTCGCCAAACAAATGACGTATCGCGTTGAATCCACGACGGTCGATCCGGCGACGATTTTCGTGCCGTCGCCGCGTCAGCAAATCGAACGGGTCGACGAACAGACGGCTTTGCTGACGGTGAACAACACGGTCGGTTCCGTTGCGGGCGGCAGCCAGCCGGCCGATTTGGCCGCGAATGCCGCGAACGATATTCGACCCGAGCCCGCCGATTCTCGGCCGAACAATTTGGTTCAGTCGGACGATCCGGGCGTGATGCAAATGGCGACTTCGGTCGCGGCCGATCAAACCGATCCGGAGGCGATTGCGATCGCACTCGAGAACCACGTGCATCGCAGCATCACCTCGAAGAACTTTTCACAGGCGTTCTCAACGGCGGCGGATGTGGCGAAGTCGTTGGAAGGGGATTGCACCGAGCATGCCGTGTTGCTGGCGGCGCTTTGCCGAGCCCGACAGATTCCGGCTCGCGTGGCGATCGGGCTGGTGTATTTCGAGCAGCAGGGGGAGCCGAGTTTCGCTTATCACATGTGGACCGAGGCTTGGACGGGCGAGCGGTGGTTGTCGTTGGACGCCACGCTGGGCCGCGGCGGCATCGGCGTCGGGCATCTCAAGCTGACTTCGTCGAGCCTCGAAGGTTCGGACGGCTACGCGGCGTTCCTGCCGGTGTTTCGAGTGATGGGGCAGCTTCGGATCACGATTGCCGATGAGGCAGGAACTGCCGAGAAGTAGCCTTCTTTAGACGGCGGAAACTTCTGTTTGATTTCACTCGTTGCGGCTGGGGCTTCTGCTTCGCTCCGCCCTGCACACAGAGCCGGGCGCAGGTCGCGCTCGGCGCAGGTCTCCCGACTACGCCGTCTCGACTGCGTCGGGCGCAGGTCTCCAGACCTCGCCGAAAGTGACCGCAGGTCTCCGAGCGGCGCAGGGACCTGCGGTCAAGAATGTGCGGGGTCGGGACCGCGCACAGGCGGTCGCGTGCGGTCGGGAACCCGCGCAGCAGACCTGCGGTCAGGGAGTGCGGGGTCGGGAGACCGCGCACAGCACGCTTCTCAGGGCGGCGTTTTGTCACCTTCCTGTGAGGAAAACGCGCGCAACCGTTGCGCGCTTCGAGCGCTTGCTGCCGCGGTGCGCAAGCCCGTTGCTGCCGCCGCCAGCCCGTTGCGCGGGGCGCACAACGCCGTTGCGCTCGCCGCGCAAGCCCGTTGAGAGATTCGGTTGGGTGGCACGCGTCGGCGCCGGTCTCGCGGCTCGGCGCGGGTCACGCGCTCGCTGCAGGAGACGCGGCTCGGGCGCAGGTCTCCCGACCTCGCCGAAACTGACCACCGGTCTCCGAGCAGCTGGAGACCTGTCAAGAGTGTGCGGGGTCGGGAGACGCACTGCCCGCGCACAGCGCGGTCAAGAGTGTGCGGGGTCGGGAGACCCGCGCACAGCGCGGATTTCACCCGTTGCGGCTGGGGGCTTGCGGGCTCAGCCGGTTCGCAGTTTTTCCTCGATCCGCCGGACCGCTTCTTCGATTCGCCAATCCCCGCGAGCTCCGCGGATTGGCGAATCGCTGGCGATCCATTGTTCGACCTTTTGCTGGGCCGAGATCACGGTGCTGTGGCTGCGGCGACCGAAGTACTCGCCGATCTCGACGTGCGCGGCCCGCGTGTACTTGCGTGCCAGCCACATCGCCAACATCCGCGGATGCGAGATCCACTTCGATCGGCAATCGGACTGCAACGTACTCGGCTCCAGCCCGAACACATCGCAGACGGCTTGGTCGATGTCGGTCAACTTCACGACGGGCTTCGCCGCACGAAACAAGTCGTCCAGCGCCTGCTCGGCCAGTTCCAGCGTGATCGGTGTCCGGTTGGCCAAGCTGAACGCGTGCAACCGGTTCAACGCACCAGACAGCAGCCGTCCGTCGCCAGGCAGTTCGCGAGCCAACATCTCGAGCACGCAATCGGGCGTCGAGTAACCGCGTTCGCCCACAAAACGCCGAAGAACGCCAAGCCGCGTCTCGTATCGGGGCGCGTCGATGCGGCAGACCAATCCGCCCGACATGCGATGAACTAATTCGGGTCCCAAACCGTTGAGCTCGTGCGGCGAACGATCGGCGGACAACACGATCCGGCGTCCGTCGCGGAGCAACGTGTCGATCGTGTGTTGCAGTTCGGCCATCGTCGAACGCTTGCCGACGAAAAACTGCACGTCGTCGATCAACAACAGATCGACATCGCGGTACCGATGGCGAAAGCTGGGCAGACCGGTTCCCTTGAGCGCGGCCAGGTAATAGTTCGTGAACTGCTCGGCCGAGAGAAACACCGCCCGCTTTATTCGACCGCCGCGTCGAGCAGCCGAATAGATGCCTTCCAGCAAATGCGTCTTGCCGACACCGGGCGGCCCGTGCAAGAACAGCGGGTTGGCATGGGCGGGGCCGCTAAAAATCGTTCCGGCGGCCATCGACGCCACGCCATTGCAGGGACCATTGACGAAAGTTTCGAGCCGCGCCCATTTGCGTCGTGGCGTCTCGTTGGCAATGCGAACGGTGCTGACGTGAGCCGGCGTCGAGTCCGACGTGGCGTTGGGTTGCGAAGCGGACGAACACTGACTCTTCGGCGACGGGGACTTCGCGCCCGAGTTCGGCGACGTTGAAGTATTGGCTGACCGCTCGGACGACTGAACGACCGACAAGGCGGGAGCGTCCTTCGCCCTGTCTCCAGGCTCATCCGTTTCCGGCTCTTCCGCGGCGGCCAAGACCTCGAAGTAAAGCTGCGTGGACGCGTCGAGCGTTTGTCGACAGGCGGCTTGCAGGTCGCTGGAATAAGTGCGGCGGATGCACTCCAATCGAAACGCTTCGGCCGAACCGATTCGTAGCTGACCGTCGTGATACGCGAGCGTCACTTGCGGACCAAACCAGAGATCGTAGCGGTCTTGGCCGAGCTGTTCGGCCAATGCCACTCGAATCGCATTCACGATCTCCGTATCGGTCCGGGGCACTTCCATTTACCTCAGCGCATACCGCGATCGCCGAAACAGCCGAAGCGTTTTGTCCACGGCGTCCGAGAAGCGGCTGCCGCGATGTGCCGTTGGCGATGGCAGGGATGTCGAATCAAACGGGAACGCCGTCAGTTCATCTGTCGGCGGTGAGTTGTCTCACAAACGATTCGCCGATTTTACGTGTGCTAGCACCGATGTCAAACCACCTCGGCTCTCGGCGAGCGAACTTTTTTTGAAGACCGATTAACAAAGCCGAAAAATGCCGACAGCAGCGGTCGGGAAAGTTTCTTTCAAGTTGCTGGCCGTCGAGGCGACGCCGTGGAAAACGTGTTGTTGTCGCGCCGCGTCTCGATCACGCGACGTATGCTAAATGCTGGCGTCGGAAGATGTTGCCGAAGTCGCGGCGATCTGCTGGAAGTGAAATCTTCGCGAGTCGGATGGGCGTCGCCGCGATGTTTGGGGCCTCGCGAGTAGACATGGCCGCGACGGACCGGATAATGGAACAATCTGGCATGCGAGCGTATCGGCGGTTTCAGCCGGCGTTTGCTTCTCTTTACGAACGCGAGACTTCGTTCGCGTGGGAAGGTTGGAAAATGAGTTCACGAAAGATCGCACTCGCGGCCGTGGCGATGGTGCTGGCGGCAAACGCTTCGTCCGTTCACGCTCAGTCGTTTCTGGAACGATTGGAAAATGCGTTGCAGTCAGCGGGCGGCGCGGCGGCAAACGCAACCAGCGAGAACGTCGAGCCGGGTTATCTCGGTTTGACCGGCGACGAGAACGAGGGAACCGGCGTTGTCGTGTTGAACGTCAAGCCAGGGAGTCCGGCCGAGCAGGCGGGGCTGAAGCCCGGCGATATCGTGACTTCGATCGATGGACGGTTGATCTCGACCTTGGACGAGATGGCGACGCGATTGAGCGGACAGCCGGCCGGTAAGAAGCTGGAATTTGAGATTCTGCGCGAAGGCGATCGACGACGCGTGCCGGTGACGTTGGGCAACCGAATCGAACAGGCCGCACCGGATGAAGCTGGTCCGAGTCTCGAACCGAGCCGCGGTCCGGGTGTCGGCGAATTGCCGCCGTTGGAGCCGGAGACTTCGGCGGGCCGATCGACGCGGCGGTCCACCGAATTGCCGCCGCCTCCCCTGCCCTCCCCTGCCTCGCCGAATTCGGAACCGCGTGTTTACTCAACTCCCGGCTCGGTCGCTCGGTCGACATTGGACAACGATCGTCCCAGCTTGGGAGTTTCGGTGATCGATCTAACCGAGACGACTCGGCGGCAATACGGATTGCCGGTCGCTCGCGGAGCGCTGATTACGGCGGTCGGCGCGGATTCGCCGGCCGAACGCGCCGGGATTCCAGCGGGCGTGGCCGTGGTGGCGGCCGACGGCGTGCGGATCGACGGCTACAACGACTTGGTGCGGTATGTCGCGTCGCGTCAACCGGGAGAAGCCATCGAGTTGACTTACTATCGCGGCACGCAATTGTCGCGGCGTGTCGTGCGGCTGGGCGGCAACGTGCCGTTGGCGACGCCCGAACAGCGATACCGTCCGGCCGAGCAGCCGGGCAACGCGCTGGCGAACAGCGATCGTCCGGCCGTGCGGATTTTGGGCCAGGTGTTGGGCGGCTTGGCGAATCAGAACGCGGTCCCGCCGGCAACGGCCGCTTCGCCCGCCGATTACTACGAGATGCGTCGGCAAATGCAGGTAATGCAGAATCAAATCGACGCGCTCGAGCTGCGAGTTCAAGAGCTGGAAGACGAATTGGCTCGTGAACGACGCGGCATACGCGGCCGCTGAGTTAGGTGCCGCTGAGTTGGCTGCCGCTAAGTTGGCTGCCGCGATGCTCGTTAAAGCCGATGAGCCAGTTGTTGTTGCACGGCGGGACTCAATCCGTAGCCGAATCCCGGCCGATTGATCTCCATCACGATTTCATAGCGGCTTTGCGGCGAGTCGGCATGAATGACCGCCGCTTGACGGAGTTGCAGTACGCTGGTCGGCTGCTGATTCCAGCGAGCCACATAGAGGCCGCTGCCGGGGCCGCCTTCGTTCCGCAGCCCGAAGGTTCCCGTGGCCAATCCGATCAAAGCCGTGGCGTCACCCGTGCCGCCGACCAGCGACAGGCGTTGCACTTGCCCGCGCGAATCGAAGTAGTAGGTGAGCGAGCCGGCGATGTCGCCAATTCGCGTGCCGGTAACCAGCGGCACGCGAAAGCCGGTCCAGCCTTTCTCGGCCGGGAAGTTGGTCACGCGGGGCCAGCGTTGCACGATCCATTCCGGTGTGATGTCGACGCGCAGCACTTCGCGAACATCGACGCTGGGCAGCACCGGCGCGGTCATGCTTGGCGAACCCACTGGCAATGAGACCGGGGCCGTGGGGCTCCAGCCATGCGGCGCGCCGTAAGCCGTTTGATGTGAGGCCGACGACGGATCGCCGGAACCCACGAAGGCGGTCGGCGCCGGTTGGCCCCAAAAGCTTCCGTCCGTGGCTGCCGTATTGCGCGAAGTCCACTGGCGGTAGATGCCGGCGAGCGATTCTTTCCAGTTGTCGTTGCTCCAGGCATACGGAACAAACACCGACGCTACGAGCGAGGCGATCAGCAGGAACGTTCGACGGAATAGAAATCGCAGCATGACAATACCTCGGGGGCGCGGCGCTTGAGCTCTCCTGGTAGTCATCGGCACGGTCATCGCAGGGAGATATGGATTCGCGCGGCCGTTCGCATAACCGGTGCGAACGATCGTAACGCTGCGGGTGGCGCAAGCTTTGCTGCCTCGGTGGAAGCGTCAAGGCGTGGAAGCCCGAAGAACATCGGGGAGTCTTACACGCTCGCGATTCGCCCTCCGTATTCGTTTTACTCCCACCGCACGAATCGCATGGCTAAATCAAGACACGACGCTTCGGAAAAACAAACGGGCTCCGCCGAACATCGGCAAAGCGGCGAGCATGCGGGTGGCGGGATGGGAATGCGTGGTGTCACGCGTCCAATGCACGAGTCGCACGATCATGGTATGAGCGATTCGCAGCGATTGGAAATGCTGCGGATGCATCATCAGCAAACGCTGTGGGTCTACTGGACCATTCTGCTCGTCGGCGTTTGGGTTCTGTTGTCGCCAGTCACGTTCGGCTATGGCAAGGCGATGGTCGTGCCGAGCGGCGAACGGGGTGTTTGGTTTAGTTCGCTGACGCATGATGAATTGCGAGCGACGTTGATGACGTTCAGCGATGTCGCCAGCGGGCTGTTGCTGCTGGTGTTTGGATGGCGAGCGTTGCGCCCGAATCGCCCGGTGAGTTTGTGGGTGTGTTGTTTTGTGGGAGTCTGGTTGAACGTGGCCCCGGTGCTGTTTTGGGCTCCGACCGCCGCCGCCTATCTGAACGGAACGATTGCGGGCGCTTTGTTAATCGCTCTCACAATCCTGATTCCCGGCATGCCGAACATGATTATGTACATGCAGATGGGTCCGCCGACGCCGCCCGGCTGGAGCTACAACCCGTCGAGTTGGCCCCAGCGCTGGATCATGATCGTGACGGGATTCGCTGGTTGGATTGTGTCTCGGTATCTCGCGGCATTTCAGTTGGGATACATCGACCAGATCTGGGAACCCTTCTTCGGGCAAGGAACTCGGCAAGTGCTGAATTCCGATATGTCTCATATGTGGCCGATCTCGGACGCTTCTTTGGGGGCGTTGGCCTACACGTTCGAGTTTCTCATGGGCTATATGGGCAGCCCGGCGCGGTGGCGGACGATGCCGTGGATGGTGGCTTTCTTCGGAATTCTGGTGATTCCCCTGGGCTTGACTCACATAGTCCTCGTCATCTCACAGCCCGTCGTGGTGGGACACTGGTGTACGCTCTGTTTGCTGGCGGCGGCCATTATGTTGCCGATGATTCCGTTAGAGGTGGATGAAGTCGTGGCGATGGGGCAACACATGATCGACGCCAAGCGGCGCGGAGACCGCGGCGGATCGCTGTGGACGATCTTTTGGAAGGGTGGACAAGCCGACGATTGCACGGCGGACGAGCGTTCGCCCGAACTGATGCAATTGCCCGAGCGACCGGGGCGTGTATTTGTGGCGTCGATTTGGGGAATGAGTTTCCCGTGGACTTTGATCGCGACCAGCGCTATCGGCATCTGGTTGATGTTCGCGCCAACGGTGTTTGCATTGCAGCAGTCAACGGAGACATTCGACGCGGCGGATGTCATGCACTTGGGTGGCGCGCTGATCTTGACGACGGCGGTCATTGCGATGGGCGAGGTGTTGCGACTCGGGCGCTTTTTGAATGTCGTTCTCGCCTTGTTGGTGATCGGCTTGCCCTGGCTTCTGACTGGCGGCGACACAGCCAGTCACATCAACAACGCCGTGTGTGGCATCGCGGTGATTCTGTTGTCGATCCCGCGGGGGCCGAAGCAGGAAACGTATGGCCGATGGGATCGGTTCGTGCGTTGATTGGAACGTGTAACAAACGCGGCCGAGTCACGCTTCGATACGGAAGTGACTCAAACGCGTAGTCACAAGACACACGTTCCAAACTGGTTCGGGAGACGGAAGATGAAAGCCTCGTGGAAGAGTTTCTTTTTGGTGGTCGCGGCATGTGTCGCGGTCGTAAGCAGCGATGCCGATGTTTCCGCGCAGACACTTACCGCGGAATCGGTGCCGGCCGATGCGGCTGTGGTTAGCGGCTTGCGAAGCGTCAGCATCGAAAGTGTATTGCCGGGAGTCGGGCGTCCGGTGGCAGGTGATCCGCTCGGGTTCGGCGGAGTGCCGGTGGGGCGTCAGCCCATCAACCGGATGCATTGCGGACATGTGATTCGGTTGCTGCACCGCGGTTTGATGCTGGAAGAATTCGGCCAGGCTCAAGCTCACGCTGGCACGGTCGCCTTCGGCCCGTTTGGGCAGGCGGCCATCGTCGAGCAGAAGTTGGGCGACTTGCAATTGCTGGCCGTGAATCTTGCGGCGGAGATCGCACCCAATGTGGGGCCGCGAATTCTGGTAACGATTCAAAACAACAGCGAACAGACTCTGCGTCGCTTTAGCATCACGGCCGTCGCGGTGTTAGGGCGAATTGACATCGGCTCGCCGACCGTCACGACGCGAGTTCCGCAGATTGGCCCAGGAGAAACGATGGCGATTGAAATGCAATTGCCGGCCACTTCGCTGGCCATGACTCCGGACGGAGAAAACCTCGCCTCGTTTGATACCTTGGTCGTCGCGCTCGACAGCTTCGACGAGTTCCTGGAACAAGACGAACTGAACAACTTGGCCATCTTGCGGCGTAGCGAGATGATCGTGGCAACGGCCGCTCCCGCAGTCGAAGCCGCGCCGGCCGAAGCTATTCCCAGCACTCCGAACGGAGCGATTCAGCAGAACCCTTCGCTAGTAAAGCCGCCTGGCAGCCCAGCGACCCCGATTCCTGGCGACGGCAGCACGGCTCCGATCGAGAAGCAACCCGAAGTTGACCTGGATCAGCTTGATTTGGGCGATGCCGAGCAGGCGACGGCGATTGCCCCCGGCGGCCAACCGTGAAACGGTCAGCCCTTGACTCAATAAGAAACCAACACTCCCGGGTCGCCGCCTCGCGACGATCCGGGAGTTTCGCGTTGGTGGATGGTGTTACACCGTGGGTCGGTGTTGCATCTCGCGATGATGCGTCGTGTGTGAAGTTCGCCCCAGCATCGCGCTACTAGTGCCAATCAGCACCAAGCCGGCCAAGCCGACCAGGGCGTAGACAATGCGGCTGAGCGGCTCCATCGGTCCGCCGAAAATCGCGGCGACCAAGTCATATTCAAAGAACCCAACCAGCCCCCAATTCAACGCACCGATGATTGTCAGAATCAGGGCAACAATGTGTAACGATTTCATGGAATGCCTCCTTCTTAGCATGTGAGCCCACGGCTCGTGTAGCGGATGTTTCCGAGTCGTGAGAACTAAATTGCAGATTGCATTCCAGGCGAGCGGAATCGGGCGGTTGTCGAACGGATGTCGCGGTCGCTCGAGGCGGCGATGCGGCTCGTTTGAATCCGCCACCGGCAGCGACTACGCTTGACGCAGCCTACGGCGAATAACAAGTTTGTGTCGCGACGAATTCAACGCTCCCTCCAAGGTCACTCGCCATGATTCGCGTTTTCTCTGACGGACGGACTGCCGTTCGTTTCGGTTTGCTATGCACCGCGGTCTTCGCGGTCGGAATGGCTTTAAGCCCCGCGGCTCGGGCCGATGGCCCGCAGCGAATTTTGCCAGCGGGCGAAAAGCCCAACGACGCGCGGCTGAAACCACTCAAGGACTTGGACGGTTACTTTCCGTTTCAGCCTTATGAATCGAACGACGAATGGGCCAAGCGGGCCGAGCGAGTGCGGACGCAGATCCGAGTGTCGCAAGGCATCTGGCCCGAGCCGACGAAGACGCCGCTGAACGCCGTCGTTCACGGCAAGAAGGACTTCGGCGACTACACGATCGAAAAGGTTTACTTCGAGAGCATGCCGGGCTTCTACGTCACGGGCAGCCTCTATCGCCCGAAGAACGCCAGCGGGCGCGTGCCGGCCGTGCTGTGCCCGCATGGTCACTGGGCGAACGGTCGGTTCTATGACGACGGCGAAGCGGCCGTGAAGCAAAAGATCGCCGTGGGCGCCGAGCAGTTTCTGAACGGCGGTCGCAGCCCGCTGCAAGCCCGCTGCGTGCAACTGCGCGGATGGGCTGCGTGGTCTTTCATTACGACATGCTGGGCTATGCCGATAGCCAGCAGCTTTCGTTCGAGCTGGTGCATCGGTTCGCCAAGCAGCGTCCGGAAGCGAACTCGCGCGAGCACTGGGGATTCTTCAGCCCGCAAGCCGAATCGCGCGTGCAATCGGTGATGGGATTGCAGACGTGGAATTCAGTCCGAGCGTTGGATTTCGTCACTTCGCTGGACGACGTGGACCCCACGCGTTTGGCCGTGACCGGAGCCAGCGGCGGCGGCACGCAGACGTTTCTGATCGCCGCGATCGATCCGCGTTTGGCCGTGGCGTTTCCGGCCGTGATGGTTTCCACCGCGATGCAAGGCGGATGTACTTGCGAGAACAGCAGCCTATTGCGAGTCGGCACGGGCAACATCGAATTCGCGGCGTTGTTCGCTCCGAAGCCGCTGGGCATGACGGCCGCCGACGACTGGACGCGCGAGATGACGGCCAAAGGCTATCCCGAATTGGAAGAGCACTACCGCCGTCACGGAGCGCTCGACAACCTGATGATGATTTCGCAGATTCGCTTTCCGCACAACTACAACCAAGTCAGTCGTTTGGCGATGTACGCTTGGCTGAATCATCATCTGGAGCTGAATCAACCCGAGCCGATTACCGAATCGGATTACGACCGGCAGACGGCCGAGCAGTTGACGGTGTTCGACGACCAGCATCCGCGTCCCGCCGGCGGCCCCGATTTCGAACGAGCTTTGCTGCGTTGGTGGGACGCCGACGCCCAATTGCAGATGGCCGCCCTGCGACCGCGAGACGCCGAGTCCTTGCGAGCATATCGCCACGTGGTTGGCAACGCGATCGACGTGCTGATCGGTCGCTCGTTGCCCGATGGCGGCGACGTCGAGTACGAACAGACGGACAAGGTGGACGAAGGCGCCTATCTGCGAATGGTCGGGCTGCTGCGAAACAAGCCGGCGGGCGAAGAGTTGCCGATCGAGTTCCTGTTTCCGAAGAGTTGGGAAAGTTCGGTCGCGATCTGGGTCGACTCGCAAGGCAAAGCTGGCCTGTACGGCGAGGACGGCAAGTTGCGTGGTGAAGTCCAGCGGCTGTTGGACAACGGCGTGTCGGTGGTCGGCGTCGATCTGTTGATGCAGGGCGAGTTCCTGGCCGACGGTGAATCGGCCGAGCCGACTCGGAAGGTCGGGAACCCGCGCGAAGCGGCTGCCTACACGTTCGGCTATTCGTCGTCGCTGTTCGCCCAGCGAGTTCACGATATCCTGTCGACCGTGGCGTTCGTGCGGTCGCACGAGTATCAGCCGAAGCAGGTGGCGGTGATTGGTTTGGGCGAGGCGGGCCCGTTGGTCGCGGCGGCTCGGGCACAAGCCCGCGACGCGATCAATGTCGCGGTGGTCGACACGCGCGGTTTTCGCTTCGCCGATGTGGACGATATCCACGGCGCGAATTTCCTGCCGGGCGGAGCCAAGTACGACGACCTACTGGGGATGTTGGCCGTCTCGGCCGGCGATCGCCTGTTCCTGGCTGGCGAAACGGCCGACTCGGCCTCGCTAGTGCGGGACGCCTATGCCGCGGCTGGAGCGAACGACGCCTTGCAGCTCGACGCCAGCGAACCGGAATCCCGTTCGGCCGCCGCGATCGACTGGCTGTTGAAGCAGTTCGCTCGGTAGTTCGGCCGGCGCAATCGCCCGGCCGGACGGCGCAACGCGCCCAGTCCGCGCTCGGCGCAGTCCGCTCCGCAGGTCTCCCGACCTCGCCGAAACAGACGACCGCAGGTCTCCAGCGCCGCCGGGAGACCTTCGGTCGCAAAAGTGCCGGGTCGGGAGACCTGGCACAGCGCGCGGCATCCGGGCCGACCAGAGACCGGTCAGAATGCGACAGCGCGTCGTCAAATGCATCCGGCCGGTCGGAAATGGCATCCGGCCGCTCGAAAATGGCATCCGGCCAGTCAGAAATGGCATCCCGGAATCCGACCAGTCAGAAATGGCATTCGGCCGGTCGGAAATGGCATCCGGCCGGTCAGAAATGGCATCCGGCCGGTCAGAAATGGCATCCGGCCAGTCAGAAATGGCATCCGGTCAGTCAGAAATCGCATCCGACCGGTCGGACAGCGCAGAAAAAGAGCGTAGGCCGTTGCGGAAAACAGCCTACGCTCGTTGTATTTCAGCGCCGATTATCGGCGGGGTCGGGCGCGTTACGCTTGGAACGAACTGCCGCAACCGCAGGTCTTCACCGCGTTCGGATTGTCGAACGTGAAGCCGCGTCGCTCGAGGCCTTCGTACCAGTCGATCGTCACGCCGTCCAGGAACAGGGCGCTCTTCTTGTCGACCACCACCGGCACGCCGTGGCAATCGAACTTGGTGTCGGCGCCTTCATCGAATTCCTTGTCGAATCCCAGCGAATAGCTGAAGCCGCTGCATCCGCCGCCGGCCACGCCGACTCGCAGAAACATCGTTTCCTCGAACTTCTGTTCGTCCTTCACTCGCTTCACTTCGGCCGCGGCCTTTTCGGTCAACTTAACTGCCATCTCGGAACATCTCCCAGGAAGAGCGGACAATGGAATTTTCGCAACTGTCGTTGTGTAAAATTATCCCAAAACAACCGCGAAGAAAAGCTCTTTCCGCCGCGGAATTTTGCAGAAACCAGCATTTTGTCAGCAAAACCGACAATTGGCGAGGCGTACAGTTGGCCCGTTGCTGGCTTGTCGATTGGCACGCTGATATATTGAGCGGCCGTTGCCGGTCGCGGGAACGACAACTTTGCCCGCCGGTGGCTTCTCGCCCGCCCGCTCTCATTTCCCCTGAGGCCAATTGCCATGCGTCCAGATTCGCTGGTTGGGACCATCGCTCTTCGAGTGCCGCTTGTCGCGATTGCTGTCCTCGCGTTGTTATCCGCGCCGCTCGCCGCCCAGACCTTGCCCGGTACGGAACCGCTCACATGGGAAGGCGATTTAGCCGCCCGCATGGTGGCCGGCGTCGATCGGTTCTTGTTGAACAAGATCGAGCAATCGGCGGCCAAACGCGAGCGGCATTGGCAACGCAACTTGGATTCGGCGGCAGCGTATCAGGAGTCGGTCGAGCCGAATCGGAAGCGGCTGGCCGAGCGGCTGGGCGTGCGTGACGAACGGCGGGAGTTCGGCGGCCTGGAGTTGCTCGCCACCACATCGCAGCCGGCGCTCGTCGGACGCGGCGACGGATTCAAAGCTTACGCGGTGCGTTGGCCCGTGCTCCGCAATATGTATGGCGAAGGTTTGTTGCTGGTTCCCGACGAAGCGAACCGGCTGGAGATCGATGTCGTGGCGATCCCCGACGCCGATCAAACGCCCGAACAGTTGGCCGGCCTCGCCGACGGACTGGCCGCCGATTCGCAATTCGCGCGGCGTTTGGCCGAAGCGGGTTGTCGGGTCGTCGTGCCGACGCTCGTCAGCCGCGAGATGCAGCGACGCGCTCCGCCGGGCCAAGCCGGACGCGCGAATCTATCGAACCGCGAATTCGTGCATCGCAGCGCCTACGAACTGGGTCGGCACCTGGCTGGTTATGAAACGCAGAAGGTGTTGGCGGCGGTCGATTGGTTCGAGCGAGACGCGGCGGCCCAC
This sequence comes from Pirellulaceae bacterium, assembly GCA_041399085.1. GTDB lineage: Bacteria > Planctomycetota > Planctomycetia > Pirellulales > Pirellulaceae > JAWKTM01. The sequence goes on along the minus strand of JAWKTM010000009.1, from coordinate 151,433 downwards.
GATCGACAAGCCACGGTGGCCGCGATTGGATACGGCGAAGGCGGCATGCTCGCTTTGTACGCCGGGGCCCTCGACACGCGAATCGATGTGGTGGCGGTTTGCGGTTACTTCGGCCCGCGCGAAACGATTTGGCAGCAGCCGATCGACCGCAACGTGTTCGGATTGCTCGAACAGTTTGGCGATGCCGAAGTCGCTTCGCTGATCGCCCCGCGGCCGCTCGTGATCGACGCGGTCGACGGACCGTCGGTCGACTTGCCCAGCGAAGGCGGCGCGCCGGCCACTTTGCGTCCCTTCACCGGCGAACAGGCGACGGCGGAAGTCGAGCGGCTGCGGGCGATAGTCGGGCCATTGAAATTGGCCGACGGTCGCAGTGCCGCGGAGAACGTTCATTTGGTGCAGCCGGGATCGGGACCGGATGCCGCCCGTGCGGCTTCCGACGAGGCGCTGCGTCACCTGTTGGTCGAAGCCGCTGGCGATCCGAGGCGCGATTCAGAGCCGGACGAGCTGGTGCGCGAGCGGCTCTCTGCGGCGCACGAATCGCCTCGGCATTTTCGCGAGGGCTTTTCGCCCGCCGACCGTCAACGTCGGCAAATCAATGAGATCGACGAGCACAATCAATGGTTGTTGGAAGAGAGCCCGTACACGCGAGCCGGCTTCATGAACATCGGGCTGACTCGCGACGATCGGGCCGACGGGCGCGAACAAGCTGGATACGAGTTCGGCCGAGGCGTATGCGGCTTCCGTCGAACGGTTTCGGGAGGTCTTTCGCCACGATGTGGTCGGCCACTTCGACGATCAACCGCTGCCGTTCGCCGCGCGGTCGCGCGTGGCTTACGACGAACCGGCTTGGACCGGTTACGAAGTCGTGTTGGACGTGTTTCCGGATGTGTTTGCCTACGGCATTCTCTGCTTGCCGAAGAACATCCCCGCGGGCGAACGTCGGCCGGTTGTGGTTTGCCAACATGGTCTGGAGGGGCGTCCGCAAGACATCGTCACCGGCGATCACCCGGCGTATCACGATTTCGCGGCGAAGCTGGCCGAGCGCGGCTATATCACGTTCTCGCCGCAGAACTTGTACATCGGCAAGGACGACTTCCGCACGTTGCAGCGTAAAGCGTATCCGCTGAAGAAGACGTTGTTCTCGATCATCGTGCCGCAACATCAACAGATCGTCGATTGGTTGCAAACGCTGCCGCAAGTCGACGGCGATCGCATCGGCTTCTACGGCCTTTCGTATGGCGGCAAGAGCGCGATGCGCATTCCGGCTTTGGTGACCGATTACGCGTTGTCGATCTGCTCGGCGGACTTCAACGATTGGGTCTGGAAGAACGCGTCGACGCGAGCGACTTACAGCTATGTGTGGACGGGCGAGTATGAGATCTTCGAGTTCGATTTGGGGAGCACGTTCAACTATGCCGAGATGGCCGCGTTGATTGCCCCGCGGCCGTTCATGGTCGAGCGAGGCCATTTCGACGGCGTGGGCTCGGATGAGCGCGTGGCGGCGGAGTTCGCGAGAGTTCGCCATTTATATAACGCGCGACTGAAGCTGCCCGATCGCTGTGAGATCGAATGGTTCCCCGGCCCGCATACGATCAACGGCCAAGGCACGTTCGCATTTATCGACCGGCATTTGAAGCCGAGCGAGTGAGCTGATAGTCGAGTGAGTTATCGTCGCCTTTCGCTCCGCGAAAGCAGCGTTTCCGCGAGAACTCTTCTCTTTCCCATCGCGGAGCGTTCCTTTCGCGGAGCGAAAGGAGACTATGGCTTTACCACCGCGTTTCCATTTGCCCGACGATTTGCTGGGCTAGATTTTGGAAGATATCAAGCTGCGCGGTGGCGATCGACTGGCCGGCTTCCGGGATGAAGACGCTGGCCTCGCTGGCTTCCAGGGCGAACGGCGAGACCGGAATCCGCGAGTCGGGCATTAAGACATTGCCGTAGCGATCCATCCAAGTGACGTGGACCAGGACGTTGTGTTCGAGCACGCGTGGTTCGTCGAACGCGTTCTCGGCGATCACGCGTTTCGATTCGTCGAGGATGCGGCCGGTCAGCACGCTGTCGGCGTTCGGGTAGTGAACCACCTTGTACGGCGTCTTGAGTTCGATTTCCTTGACCAGGGCTTCCGTAAGCCGTTCGCCATAATCACGCCGAAAGACATCGGACTGAATGATCGGCACGTAGACCGTGCGAATGTCGGCTCGATAGAGCGATTGCGAACCGAGTTGATAACCCGCGCAGCCCGCCAAGCCGCTGGCCGCGATCGTAACCAGCAAGGCGAGAGTTGAGCGAATTGATGGGCGAACGTGCCACATGGTTGGATCGGATCACCGGCGTTTCGTGGCGGCCGAACTGGATTTAATAAGCGGCTTTACTGGGTCGCTTTCCGGGAACATGTTCACCAGCCAACTCAGTCGTTGCGGAGGCGTGGCCGGCTTGTTTTGCGAGCTGGCCATCATCTCATCGGCCTTGGCCTTGAACGGCGTGTCGGAGAATTCGTCGAGCAATTGGCGAGCGTAGTAGCGAGCCGCGCCGTACTCCTGCCGCATGCGGTGATAACTCACGCGGCTCCACAATCGTTCGGCTTTGCGAAAGCGAACTTCGGCGTAGGCTCGATTCAGATATTCGCTTTCCTGGTCGGCGCGATCCGGGAACTGCTTGCGAATCTGCGTGACCAGCACTTCGGCTTCGTCCAACAGCGTGCCGGCGTAATCGGGCCCGCGGTACGCCAGCAGCTTAGCTTTGAGCCCGATAAAATGGGCGTCGAACGCATGTTCGCTGGACGGGAACGTGCGTCGCAAGTCCGTATAGAACTCGTCGGCCTTCACATAGTCGCCTTTGCGAAAGGCGGCGTTGGCCAGAGCCAGCGTGGCGTCGTCGGCCAGCTTGCCGGTCGGATCGTCGAAGCGAATCCGATCAAACACGCGCAAGGCATGTCCGCCCGTATCGCGGCGCGGCCGAGTGCCGTCGAACAGGTTGAATTCATAGAACTGGTCGGGGTTCTGTTCGTTTCGAGCCAACCAGAACTGGGCGATCGAGAATCGCTTGGCTTCCGCGCGATCGAGGTAGCGCGAGTTGGGAAACTTCTTGAGCAGCCGTTCGTATTCTTCGTTCGCTTTGGGATACGAGTCGGCGAAGAAATACGATTCGCCGGCCATGAACAGCGCGTCTTCCTCCAATGCCGAACTGGGCCACAAAGCGGCGGCCGAGCGGAACTGGTCGGCTACTTTCAGCAAGCGGCCGGCCCGTTCGTCTTCGTCCAGTTCGACGGCTTCGCGATAAGCTTGTTCGGCTTCGGCGTAAAGCTGCTTGGCTTCGTCCGGTTTCGTGCCGTAGCCCGCGACTTCCTTGACTTTCTGCGTCACGGACTTCGGCGAGAGATCCGGCAGATCGGGCAACGGCGACGTCTTCTGTTCGAGCGACGCTTGCTGGACCGGATACTTGCGCGTTTCAGTCAGCTCGCGCTGAATGTTGTCGAATTTCGCCACGGGATCTTCGCGCGAGAACGATGCGCAGCCGACCGTGCTGAGCGCGGCGGCCAGCAACCAGCCGCCCCACGCGATCGTCCTTGATCGGCGAGCGATTCTGTCCGACTTCCCTGTCGAGACCATGCCTGCGATTCGCCTCCTTAGTTGGCGAGAACTCCGAGATAGCTATGCATGCGAGGCCGGTGTCCCAAGAGATGGCAAACGTATTGATTGATGACGCCTCGCACTTCGCCCCGCACGCGCGCGGGCACGGCGGCAATCGCGGCCGGCGAGGCGAGCGGATCGGCGAACGCGAGCAGCGTTTCCCATGCTTCTCTTCCCAAGCTCACTACTTGTCGATGTCCCACGCGACATGCTGAACAAAGCATGCCGCCGGCGGCATGTCCGAAGGCGACTCGAGGTGTCTCCGGCATGTCGCGCCCGCAACCGGCACACGTCTTTAGCATCGGCAAATGGCCCAGCTCGCGCAGCGCGGTTAATTCAAACCGCAGCACCGTCGCCGCCACATCCGCTTCGCCATCGAGCGCTTCGAGCGCGGCCGCGGCGGCGTCGAACAATTCGGGATGCGGATCGGCTTCGTCGGTAAGTTGCGAGAGCAATTCGGCCAAATAAAACCCAGCGTAAAGACGAGACAAGTCACGCTGCGCCGCTCGGAACCGGCGTTCCAGTTTGGCTTCCGTCAACAGGTCGAGCGACTCGGACGATTTGTGCAGGAACACTACGCGAATCACGCTTAGCAGGTCAATAGCAGACTCGAACGGGCTTTTCGGGCGTCGACCGCCTTTGGCCAACGCGCTGATTTTGCCGAAGTCGCGAGTGAACAATGTGACAATGCAACTTGACTCGCTGAAGTCCACCACTCGCAACACGAGCCCCGTGCTCTTTTCGCTGGACATACGACCATGCTTTCCCGCCGAAGAAAATGTGGCGACTTGCACCAAACGGCGATTTTCCGCGAAAAACTGCTCTTGACCTGCGGATTCACCGCGTCCTAAAGTGACGCTCGCCGAGTGAAATCAGTCGCGAATGTTCGATGGATTGGGCAGCCCCGTCAATTCCCACCTGCGTCTGGCCGAGACGCGATGACGGCAAGCGTCGAACGTGGCGATGGTGAGAAGTCGTAACCGGCCGGAACGCAAGGCGGCTCCGTTGGCGACGAAGGGCATGTTAGCTTGGCGAACACGGAATTGTAGAGGATGGGATCGGCGGGCTTGGGCCGCAGGCTGGTCGAACCTTTAGTTGACTCGTGCGTAGAAGGGTCAGAACGGAAAGTTTCTTTCGGGGCGTAATGCCACAAGGAGGTGATTTATGTTGGTACTTAGCCGTAAGGAGAACCAATCGGTCGTTATCGGTGACACCGTGGAAGTAAAGGTTGTCGCCATTCAAGGCAACCGCGTGCGTTTGGCCTTCAATGCTCCGCCGGAAGTTGCGGTGCAGCGACACGAAGTGCGAGAACGCATCTTGGCGGAAGAAGCCGGCCGCTCGCATGCGGAATCTGGATCGTCGGAAGTAGACGCTATTGCGGCTGATTATCGGATCTGACCCGATCGACTACGGCTCGCTAGTTTCGCTCGCCCCGACGCGGTTATTGCTTCCGAGTTTTCTCGGCGGGCTTCGCTTGAGAGCTTGATTTCGCAGCCGCTCGTGCGGGCTCGGTCCGTGCGTCGGCGGGAGAATTGTCGCTGGGCGTCGCGCGTTCCGTGAACTCGAGGGAGTTCACGAGCACTTGGTCGGCCTCGGCGAACTGTTCGAGCAGGCGGTCTTCCAGCGTGAAACCGATAGCCAGTCGTCGTCCGGCATCGTTCGACAGATGGTAGTAGACCCACACGATTGGCAAGCCCGAGCTGTTGCCCGTCGCGACACATTTCAGCACCCGAAGTTGCTGCTGATTCAGCGACTCGGACGCCTCGGTGAACTGCATGAATTGGTCGCCGAGCGACTTCTCGATGTCGGCTTGAAAGGCTTCGAGCGTCAATTGCTTGCCCAGAGAGAAGGCTGGCAAGTTCGAGATATTGCACTGGGCGATCAGATCGCCTTGATCCACCATCCGCATGACCGCTAGCTTCGCTTCGTCGCCCATCAATCGCCAGCGGCGATCATGCAACAGGCGGAATCCTCCGGGTTGGGATTGAAACTGGAGCAACTCCGATCCGAGGTTGTAAGCGATCGGCAGATTGGCGAGCGAGTCGTCGGCTAACTCGGGCACGGAATCGTTGTCGGAGCTGTCCGCGATGGCCATTCGCAAACGTGCCGTGACCTTAAAGCCTGCTTCGGCGTGCCCAATCGCTCGGTCCTCCTGAATCGACATCGCCAGCCACGTAATCTGCTGTGCTTTCAGGTCGAAATTCAGCTTGGCTTTGCATTCGATTTCCGAAGCCACACCACCGACCGCGCCGCTGACCGCGCCGCCGATGTCGATAATGGCGACGTCGTTCTCAACCGAAGCCAGTTTGGCCGAAACGTCGGATTGGCTGACGGCTTCCAACCCGAGTAAGTAACCGATGACCGCCTTGTCGACGGTCCAGCTTTCGCCAGTCTTGGTGCGTTTCTCGCCGTTTGGCAGCAATTCGTCGAGCAGCGCCGAATTGCCTTGAACGTCGATCAACTCCAGATCATCGCGAGTGATTGGGCCCAGCGGCGAGTACAGCTTGGGGCGTCCTTCGCCCAAATGGACGGCCACGATGCGTCGTTCGTCATCGAGCGTGATTTGCCGTGACGAATCCTCGATTCGCATGTCGGCTTCCGCTTTTCGGTACAGCCGGACCGTTGCCGGTTGCTCGCCAGAATCGCCGCTGTTCGTTTTCCGAGCAGGCGATAACCAGCGCTCGGCGTATTGATGATTTGCCACTAACTTCAGGGGTAACTCGACCACCTTTTTGCCGTCGGGATTCACCCGCAGACTGCCATCCACCTCCAAAATGGTCTTGACTTCAAGATGACTGCCGGGGGCGTGACGAGCCCGCAGTAGGTAGCCTTGCGCGTCGGCCGATACTCCGGGCGTAGCACCCCAGACGGCCAGAATCAAGGCCAGCGGCACATGAAATGCTGACCTTGCGGCTCGATGATTGGCTTCGCTAAGTCGAGAATGGGACACAAAGAATTCTCGGAATGCGGCGAACGACATGCTGGCAACCTCGTCCTGTAATTCGGGCTACAACGGCTCCAACAGTTTTATCGGCGTTTCGTCGGCGGCATCCACATCGTTTGCTAGGCGACATCCCCACAGGCGATTTTTGTTTCCGCCGTAAAGCATTGCGTGTCAGTGACTTTCGGGATTGCAGAAGGGAATAGGAAACTTTGCGGCGTTGAAATGGTTTGATGCGATAACGGTTTGATTGGGGCACCGTTTGCGGCAAAATGGCGACGTTGGCCTGCGGCAGTGCGAGATGTGCGTCGTTTCGACGCGTCGGGAGCGGAAGCCGGGGTGAACATTTGCGGGCCCATGACTGCCTCAATTCGAGACGGCAATTTGTAACAGCACGAGAAAAAATGGACCACTTTCTAGTGCTCGTTTACGAGTGCCAGATGCTTGACAGTTAGGGATTTCGGCGCTGTGACGCTTGAACTTTGGAGACGCTCGGGTAGAACAATGGCAGTTCGGGTCACGTAGGACTCCGGCCCGCGTGAATGGAATCGCCAACTGTCGAGCGAAGGAGAATCGGCGGCGACGAACAAACAAGGGCAGATTTTCGGTGCGGGACGGGAAGCTCCGCATTGATTCATCAGGAGGCAGAATCGAGACGGGCGAGGGGAGTTCGCAGGGAAAGCCGTTGCGGTTCACGATGTGAAGAGAGGTTCACGATGCACACGGATTATCGCAATCCGATGTTGAAGCAGTTGCGGGATCAGCAAGTGCGGTTTGCTCCGCGCGACAAGAAGGTCCAGCAAGTCGAGCGAGCCGAGCGGCTGATTGCCGAAATCGACCCGGCCCGAACTTACTCGTATGAGTATTTGTGTTTCCGCGTCACCGATTACCGTCCCGAATCCACACCGCCAGTGACCATGTCGGGCGAACAGGCGCGACACGATTTGCGTTTGTTTGTCGAGGACGTTTCCGATGCCGCCAATGTGGCTGTCGAGGATGTTCCCGAGCCGGTTCATACGGTTGAAGAATTGAGCCGATTGTTCAATGTCTCGACCAAGACGATCGCTCGATGGCGCGAACAAGGGCTGGTCAGTCGCCGCTTCGTTTTTGGCGGCCGCAAACGCGTAGGCTTTCTCAGCAGCAGCGTCGATCGTTTCGTTTCCGCGAATCGTGGCAAGGTTCAGCGCGGAGAGCGGTTCAGTCAGTTGTCGGAAAACGACCGCGACGAGATTATTGACCGAGCTCGTCGCTTGGCGGCCGCGGGAGGCAGTCCTTCGGAAATCGCCCGTCGGATCGCGGCTCACATGGGACGCAGCACGGAAACGATTCGCTACACGATCAAGCACTTCGACGAGAAGCATCCAGATTTGGCGATCTTTCCTGACCAATCGGGTCCGTTGAAGGAAGATGCCAAGCAGCGGATCTATCAGCAGTTTCGACTAGGGGCCAGCGTCGGTACGTTGGCCAAGCGATACAGCCGCACGCGCAACAGCATGTACCGCATCATTAACGAAATGCGGGCCAAGCGAATCATGGAGTTGCCGCTGGACTGTATTCACAACAAGGAGTTCGATCGCAAGAGTCGCGAATCGGTCATCATGGGCGAAATGCCGGCCCCCGAATCGGCCACGCGTAAGCCACGCGTGCCGAGCGGCCTCCCGCCGTATTTGGCTTCGTTGTATGAAGTGCCGCTGCTAACGCGAGAGCAAGAGCAGCATCTGTTTCGTCGCTTCAACTTTTTGAAGCACAAAGCGGCCAAGTTGCGTGCGACGCTGCAGCCCGAGCGGGCGAAAAGCAGCGTGATGGACGAGATCGAACAGCTTTACGAGTTGGCGGTGGAGACCAAAAACCAAATCGTGCAGGCCAACTTACGATTGGTTGTGTCGATCGCCAAGCGGCACGTGTCGCCGACGGACGATTTTTTTACGCTGGTCAGTGACGGCAACATGTCATTGATTCGGGCGGTGGAGAAGTTCGATTATGCCCGTGGCAACAAATTTAGCACGTATGCCAGTTGGGCCATCATGAAGAACTACGCTCGCACGATTCCCGACGAATACAAGCATCGGGATCGTTTTCGCACGAGCCAGGATGAGCTGTTCGCGGCGCGGCACGATATTCGATCCGACCAGTACGAACAGGAGAGTGCGCAGAGCTTACGCCAGACGCAAGTCGACTCGATCATGGCGCACCTTGACGAGCGCGAACAGACCATTATTATCAACCGCTTCGGGTTAAATCACCAGGACGAACCGCTGACTTTGAAGGAAGTTGGCGAGCGGCTGGGGGTTACGAAGGAACGAGTTCGACAGATCGAAGCGCGAGCCCTCGACAAGCTGCGAATGGCGGCTCAATCCGAGCATATTGAGCTGCTCGATTAGCGGATTTCGGGCCCTTTTTTAGCGAAGAAGACCAAGCCGCGCGAACCCCGCGCGGCTTGTTCGTTTCCCTCGAAAAATCGGGCTGGGAAATTCGCCGCATTCGCCTTGCGTGCCATCGGAATGTCGGTATAGTAACTGGTTTTGCGTTTCGCCCTGGGCGGTATGCAGCCGTTGCCAGCGTAGCTCAGTTGGCAGAGCAGCTGATTTGTAATCAGCCGGTCGTGGGTTCGAATCCCTCCGCTGGCTTGGAAAGCAACTCATGTCGACGCGGCTGGGTTGTGGTGATGATTTTGACAGATTGGTAGATGTGAAAGCCGCCGGGAGCCCCGAATGAATTTCATTCTCAGGTTCAGGTTTTGGGTTTTAGTATGAGTGGTGTTGGGGGGTTTCCCGAGCGGTCAAAGGGGTCAGACTGTAAATCTGATGGCGTAGCCTTCGCAGGTTCGAATCCTGCACCCCCCACTGCATGCTGAGGGATCTGTCGACTGGGTTTGGTCGGGTGTTGTCAGGCAACCGGGTGTTGTCGGGTAATCGGCCAGCGATACGGAAAGAGAAGACAAGTCGCGGGCGTAGCTCAATGGTAGAGCCACAGCCTTCCAAGCTGAAGACGAGGGTTCGATTCCCTTCGCCCGCTCTGGTGTTAGGCTGCTGTAGCTCAGTCGGTAGAGCGCGTCCTTGGTAAGGACGAGGTCATGGGTTCAAGTCCCATCAGCAGCTCGTTGTCGGAGCCACGGCCGTAATGGCTTCGTTTCGGTTTACTCCACTGCAAATGTAGGTAGAAGAAGACGATGGCTAAGGAGACCTTTGAACGTAAAAAGCCGCACGTGAACGTCGGCACGATTGGACACATTGATCACGGTAAGACGACTTTGACAGGCGCTTTGCTGGCCGTTCAGTCCGCGAAGGGCTTGGCTCAGTTCAAGTCGTATTCGGATATCGCCAAGGGTGGTACCGTTCGTGACGCTTCGAAGACGGTGACGATTGCCGTGGCGCACGTGGAGTACGAAAGTGAGAACCGCCACTATGCCCATATCGACTGCCCTGGTCACGCGGACTTCATTAAGAACATGATCACCGGCGCTGCCCAGATGGACGGCGCGATTTTGGTGGTGTCTTCGGCTGACGGCCCGATGCCGCAGACGAAAGAGCACGTGCTGTTGGCTCGTCAGGTCGACGTGCCGGCGTTGGTCGTGTTCATGAATAAGATCGACTTGGTTGATGACCCGGAGTTGCTCGAGTTGGTCGAGTTGGAAATTCGTGAACTGCTCAGCAAGTACGATTTCCCCGGCGATGACATTCCGGTCGTTCGCGGATCGGCCTTGCCGGCCTACCAGAGTCCGGCTGACCCCGAAGCTTCGAAGTGCATCAGTGAGCTGATTGACGCGATTGACAGCTACATTCCCGAGCCGGTTCGCGAGGAGGATAAGCCCTTCTTGATGGCCATCGAAGACGTGTTCTCGATCGAAGGCCGTGGTACGGTGGCTACCGGTCGTATTGAGCGTGGCGTGATCAAGGTTGGTGAAGAAGTTGAAATCATCGGTCTGTCGGCCGCTCCCCGAAAGACGACTTGCACGGGCGTGGAAATGTTCCGCAAGTTGTTGGACGAAGGCCGTGCTGGCGACAATGTTGGATGTCTGTTGCGTGGTGTGAAGCGAGATGAAATCGAACGTGGTCAAGTGTTGGCCAAGCCTGGTTCGATCACGCCCCACGTGAAGTTCGAGGCCGAGGTTTACTGCTTGTCGAAGGAAGAAGGTGGTCGTCATACCCCGTTCTTCAGTGGCTATCGTCCGCAGTTCTACTTCCGCACCACCGATGTGACCGGCACTGCCAATTTGGTTGGTGCTGAAATGTGCATGCCGGGTGACAACGTGAAGATCGAGGTTGAGTTGCACAAGGCGATCGCGATGGACGATGGTGTTCGTTTCGCAATTCGCGAAGGCGGCCGAACTGTCGGTTCGGGCGTTGTGACGAAGATTCTTCAGTAGTAATTGAGTCGTCGGGTTGCGGCCCCTGCATCAGGGTTTGCGTGTTGCTTGTTTGATGCTTTGGGACGTGGCGTGAACCGGCGAATCTGGAGGGGTGTAGCTCAATTGGCAGAGCGCTGGTCTCCAAAACCAGAGGTTGCGAGTTCGATTCCCGCCGCCCCTGCCATATATGCTCGCATCATGGGTTGGTAGCAGTCCGGCCCTTGATGCGGGTTTGCTTTTGGTATAGCTTCTACGTTCTTCTTGTGACGTGGAGCTTGCGGTGTTCCAAGGGTTCGGGTGCGGCGACTGGATGGCGTCGTTCAGGAGGACGGAAGGGATGTCCAAGGAAAGAGCAGTACCGTCGGCGATGTTCGTTCAGGAAATTTTCAGTCTCAACGTGTACAAGCGCACGCAGGGCAAGGTCACCCGGCAGGTGACATGCATTGCCATCTGGGTCGGTTTTGCGTTGGCTGCCTGGGCTTTGAAGGTTGCCTTGGAGACGACTTCCGTTCCGGCGGGTGAGTTGATTTTTCCAGGTTTATTGTTGGCATCTGGTTTGTGGCTCGGTTACCGGCTGGTCAACTATCCGCGGTTTGCGGATTTTTTGATCGCTGTCGAAGCGGAGATGAACAAGGTGTCGTGGCCTTCGCGCGGTGAGTTGGTGCGAAGTTCGCTGGTTGTGATTTTCGTCATTTTCGCCCTGGCTTTTATCTTGTTCGGTTATGACCTGTTGTGGCAGACGTTGTTTAAGTCGCTGGGTGTGTTGAAGTACTGAGTGTTGGGTTACCACGGGTTTGCGAGCATCTGTCGGGTGTGTCGGCTGCTGGTTTTCCTGTCGGCTCGGTTTGTTTGGGTGTGATCGTTGGGGAGTCTACTGTGAGCAATGATCCAATCAGTTCCGGCGATTCGTCTGAACTGCGTGGCGATGCGGAGTCGGCGGAGGAAGAACGCCGTTCGGTCGTTGCGGACGGTGAATCGGCTCCGGTCAGTGACGATTTGGACTCGCTCGAGTCGGATGGTGGGGCGGTTGATCCGGATGATCGTGACGCTCAAATGATGAACGTGGATACGCACGACGCCGATTCTGAGTCAAGTGGCATTGATTCTGGGTTGGGTGACGACGAAGACGAGGATGTTGGCGGCGAGGCGCTTGAGGAGTTGCCTGAGGAAGAAGAGCCTGATCCTTGTTGGTACATTCTGAAGGTGCAGGTGAATCGCGAGGACTCGATCAAGGACGCGTTGTTGCGTCGGGTCAAGCTTGAAGGGTTGGAGCGGTATTTTCTGGATGTGGTTGTTCCGACCGAGGATGTGGCGGAGTTTACGAAGACCGGAAAACGCCGGGTTGTCAAGCGGAAGTTGTATCCGGGTTACATCATGGTCAACATGATTGTGACGGACGATACGTGGTTTCTGGTTCGTGAGACGCCTGGTATTGGTGACTTTACTGGGTCGGCTGGCAAGCCCACGCCGATGGATCCGCGAGATGTCGAGCGGATTCTGAATCTGGGTCGTCCTGAAGAAGAGGGTGAGACGCAGGTTCGCACGGCAATTCCGTTCAAGGTTGGGGATCGTGTTCGGGTGAAGGAAGGTTACTTCCAGAACTTCGAAGGTGATGTGGAGAGTATCGACGAGGCCAACGGTCGCGTGACGGTAATGATCAATATCTTTGGCCGTTCAACGCCGGTCGAGTTGGAGCATTGGCAAATTGAAAATGTGTAAGCGAGCTTGGGTCGGCGGCTGCTGGTGTTTGCAGCTTGCATGATTCGTGGCGATTCGCGATGGGTTAACGTAAAGTCGAGACAGATGGCAAAACAAGTTGTTGGACAGGCGAAGTTTCAGGTTCCAGGCGGTTCCGCCACTCCGGCGCCGCCTGTGGGAACGTCGTTGGGTAAGTATGGTATCAACCTTGGTCAGTTCGTGCAGCAGTTTAATGACCGCACGAAGGAGTATAACGGTACGCCGATCCCCGTGATCGTGACCGTCTACAATGACCGCTCGTTTGATTTCGTGACCAAGAGTCCGCCGGCCGCTTCGATGTTGAAGCAGGCGGCCGGGATTGCTCGCGGATCGGGAGTGCCGAATCGTGACAAGGTGGGCAAGGTGACTCGGTCGCAGATCGACGACATTTGCAATAAAAAGATGGCCGACCTAAACGCTCGAGACCTCGAGCACGCTCGGCGAATGATCGAAGGTACGGCTCGCAGTATGGGCATTGAGGTGGAAGACTAAGCTATGGCAACTCATTCCAAGCGTTATCGTGCATTGGCGGACAAGCACGACCCGAAAGAGCCGCATAGCCTGGCGGAAGCGGTCGAGAAGTTGAAAAAGTACGCAACGACGAAGTTCGACCAGACGGTTGAAGTTCATATGCGGCTTGGTATCGACCCGAATCAGGCCGATCAGATCATCCGTGGCTCGGTAGTGTTGCCGAACGGGCTGGGTAAGACGCAGCGCGTGGTCGTGTTCGCGAAAGGCGACGCTGCGGCGGCTGCTGAGGAAGCTGGCGCCGATGCGGTTGGCCAAGACGATTTGGCGAAGCGGATCAAGGAAGGTTGGCTGGACTTCGACGTATGTATCGCCGCGCCGGACATGATGGGCTTGGTCGGTCCGCTTGGTCGCGTCCTTGGCCCTCGTGGGTTAATGCCTTCACCTCGTGCTGGTACGGTAACGCCGGATGTTGCCAAGGTCGTGAAGGAATATAAGGCCGGCAAGGTTGAGTTCCGTAACGACAAGGGTGGCAATATTCATGCGATGGTCGGTAAGCTTAGCTTCGACCCGCAGAAGTTGACCGAGAACATCGAGGCTTTTATTCACTACATCGCGGCCATGAAGCCGGCGGCGGTGAAAGGGACTTACATCCGCTCGATATCGATTTGTGCGACGATGAGCCCGGGCGTTCGGGTGGCTGCGTAGAGCGCAGTCGGTTTCCGATGGGTGGCGTTGACTAAGATTGCAATGGCGCGTGTGCGAAGATGAGTAAATACGTAAAGAACCTAATTAGCGAAACAGTTCGACGTCGTCTGGAGGGTGTCAGTGACGCTCTGTTGGTTGACGTGATTGGAATGGATTCGGAGTCGACGTTTAAGATCCGGAAGCATCTTCGCGAGAAGAATATTCACTTGCTGGTCATTAAGAACAGCTTGGCGCGACGAGCTTGCGAGGGAACGCCCTTGGAAGCGGCCTTTGAGGGGCTCGAGGGGACATCGGCTCTTTGTTGGGGATCGGAAGACTTCATCTCATTGGTGAAGGAGATCACCGAACTCGACAAGGGAACGGAATTCGATAAGTTCACCGCCAAGGGCGGTGTGATGGATGGCGAATGTCTTTCACCTGAGAAGGTGAAGGAGATCAGCAAGTGGCCGAATCGTCAGCAGCAGTTGTCCATTTTGCTGGGTCAGATCCTGTCGCCCGGTGCGAACCTTTCTGGCGCTTTGCTCGGTCCTGGCGGGAAGCTCGCTAGTCAGATCGAGTCGAAGTCGCAAGAAGGTGACGAGGGCGAGTGATTTTTGGGAATTAGCGTGTCCGTCATGGATGTTGATGCCGTGACGCGACTTGTGAAATAAGTAACGTTCGTGTTTTGTGGCGAGGCGTTTTCTCCAACCACGTCCGCCCTATGTGAGAAAGGATCGTACTGGCCATGTCTGATGCCGCGACTGTAGAATTTTCGGCGGAAGCCAAAGAACTGGGCGACAAGATCGCCGGCTTGACTCTGAAGCAAGCGAAGGAGTTGAGCGACTATTTGAAGGAAGCTTACGGCATCGAGCCAGCAGCGGGCGGTGCCGTGATGATGGCGGCTGCGCCGGCCGAAGGTGGCGCTGCGGCTGCTGTTGAGAAGACCGAGTTCGACGTTGTGTTGACCGGCTTTGGCGACAAGAAGCTGGATGTCGTAAAGGTTGTGAAGAACCTAACGGGCGCTTCACTCATGGACGCCAAGAAGATGGTGGAAGGCGTCCCGGCGACTTTGAAGCAAGGTGTCAGCAAGGAAGAGGCCGAGAAGGTCAAAGCCGAGCTGGAAGCGGCTGGCGCTGCGGTCGAAGTGAAGTAGTTTTTGTCGACATTTGACGATGACTTGTCGTCGGCGGGCTTGTGTTCGCCGGCGACCTAGGTTGAAACGATCCTTTGAAGCGAACGATTCTGCGACATCGAGCGCTTTTTCGTGCTTGTATTGAGCGCCAGGGAGATTCTGCGCGCACGGCCGGGCGTCCCGCCCTTCTTCGAACCGGCCGTTATTTGATTTGCCGCACGCACGGTTTCGGCCAGTGCGGGCCAGCGGTGAATGTCCTCATTACCATCTAGGAGTTTTTGCGCCCATGCCAACCCGAGCGGTACGACGCCTGCAACCCACCGAAGTTCGTCGTTTTGGTAGTGGCCGTGATTCGTTCGCCACGCCGGACTTAACTCGTATTCAAACCGAAGGTTACGACGCCTTCTTGCAAGAGGAATCCGCGCCGGAGAAGCGGAAGGACCAAGGGCTGGAAGGTGTCTTGCGCGAGATTTTCCCGATCGAAAGTTACGATAAGCAGATCACGTTGGACTTTCTCAAGTATGACCTTGGCAAGCCACGTTATACGCCGGAAGAGTGTCGGCAACTGCGATTGACTTACGGACGTCCGTTCCGAGTGTGGCTGCGGCTGAACAAGGAAGAGCCGATCGAGGAAGAGGTTTATCTGGGCGACATCCCGATCATGTTGGGGGGCGGCGAGTTCATTATCAACGGTGCCGAGCGTGTGGTAGTGAGCCAGTTGCACCGCAGTCCCGGTATCGACTTCGTGATGGAGCAGGATGGTACCTCGGATCGGAAGTTGCCGAGCTGCCGCGTTATTCCCGAGCGTGGAAGTTGGATCGAGCTGAACGTGACCAAGAAGGATGCGTTGAGCGTTCGCATCGACCAAAGCGGCAAGTTCTCCGCAATGACGTTGCTGCGTGCGATGAGTCCGAAGTACAGCAGTGATTCGGACTTGATTCGGGCTTTCTATGAGACCAGCGTCGAGACGATTACCGATGGTCGCAGTGTTACGAAAGTCGAAGGCAAGATTGCCGTCGACGATATCACCTATCCGACCAGTAGTGACCGAGCCGGCGAGATCATTGTCGAGTCTGGGCAGAAAATTTCTAAGAACGCCGCCGAGACGATTTGCACTTCGGGGCTGACCAAGGTTGAGGTCATGACGGCTCCCAAAACGCCGTTGATTTTCAATAGCTTGGCTGAGGATACGACTAGCAGCCACGAGGAAGCGTTGTTGCGCATTTATCAGCGTTTGCGTCCGGGTAATCCGCCGCAGTTGGAGAAGGCGAAGACGCTGTTTGACGAGAAGTTCTTCGACACGAATCGGTATCGGTTAGGTCGTGTAGGTCGGTTCCGCATCAATCGCAAGTTGGGGTTGAACGTCTCCGAGAAGGAAATGACGTTGCGATCCGAGGATTTAATGGCGGCGATTCGTTACCTGGCGATGCTGCACGTTGGTGATGAAGCCGCTGAGATTGACGATATCGATCACCTGGGCAACCGGCGACTTCGCACGATCGACGAGTTGGCGTCGGACGAACTGCGAAAGGGATTTCTGAAGCTGCGTCGTACGGTGCAGGAGCGCATGAGCTTGAAGGACGCGGCCGATATGACGCCGCGCAGCTTGATCAATCCCAAGAGCATTTCGGCGGCGATCGAGTATTTCTTCGGCCGGGGCGAACTTTCGCAGGTGGTCGATCAAACGAATCCGTTGTCGCAGTTGACGCACGAACGACGACTGTCGGCGCTGGGTCCGGGTGGTTTGAACCGAAAGCGAGCGGGCTTCGAGGTCCGTGACGTTCACATTTCTCACTACGGCCGAATTTGTCCGATTGAGACGCCGGAAGGTACCAACATCGGTTTGATTTCCAGTTTGGCGATCTACGCCAGCGTGGACGAATACGGATTCCTGGTGACGCCGTATCGACGAATCGAGAAAGGCAAGCTGGCGGATGAGATCGTTTGGCTGCGAGCCGACGAGGAGCACGAATCGCATGTGGCTCCGGCGGACACGCCGATCAAGGACGGTAAGATCATCAGCGAAGCACCGATCATCGCTCGCTTCCGCAGCGACTTTGAAATGACTCCGGTCGACACGATTCAGTACATCGATGTCGCGCCGAGCCAAATGGTGGGCGTCTCCGCGGGATTGATTCCGTTCTTGGAACATGACGACGCCAACCGTGCGTTGATGGGTTCCAACATGCAACGGCAAGCAGTGCCGTTGTTGGTGACCGAGCCGCCGATTGTGGCAACGGGCATGGAGTTGAGCGTGGCTCAGAATTCCAGCATGGTGGTTCGCGCGAAACGCGCGGGTAAGGTAACCGCCGTGGATTCAATGAAGATCGAAATCGGCAGCGACGTTTACCGCCTGAAGAAATTTCAAGGTCTTAACGAGCGAACCTGCCTGAACCAAAAGCCGATTGTGAATTTGGGCGACAAGGTGGAGCGCGGGCAGGTGATCGCGGACGGCGCCGCGACGTTTAATGGCGAGTTGGCTTTGGGGCGTAACGTGTTGGTCGGCTTCATGTCGTTCGACGGTTACAACTTCGAGGACGCGATCATTATCAGCGAAGAGCTGGTGCAGGCCGACACTTACACGTCGATTCACATCGAGGAATTTGACGTCGAGATTCGCGAGACGAAATTGGGTCGCGAGGAGTTCACTCGCGACATTCCCAACGTGAGCGAAAAGGCGCTGCGGAACCTGGACCTGAATGGCATCGTGCAGATTGGCACGTATGTTAAGCCGGGAGACATTTTGGTCGGCAAGGTCTCGCCGAAATCAAAGACCGAGTTAACGCCGGAAGAGAAGTTGCTGCATGCGATCTTCGGTCGAGCTGGCGAAGATGTGAAGAACGATTCGCTGGAGGTTCCATCGGGCATCGAAGGCATCGTCATCGACACACAGAAATTCTCGCGCCGCATGAGTCTGTCCGAGGACGAGCGAAAGCAGTTCGAGAAGGAGCTGAAGAATGCTGAGTCGGATGGCAATAAAGCGGTCGCCACCAAGTTCCAGGAGATGATTTCGGAAATGGAAGGTGTGGCGGGCCGTACCTTGACCGATGAGGACGGTACACCGCTGGCTGGTGATCAGGACCCGCGTTATCTGGCCGAGCGGGCTTCCGCCTTCCGACTGGATTCCGTGACGGCGCGGATGCGTAGCGAAGATAAGGTCGCGGAAGTCGAAAAGATTTACAAATCGCGCTGGACGGAGATCGAGAACGCGATCGATGCCCGCGACCGTACGCTGAACAGCATGAAACGCGGTGATGAGCTACGTAGCGGCGTGTTGCAAATGGTGAAGGTTTACATCGCCACGAAACGTGTTATCTCGGTTGGCGATAAGATGGCGGGCCGCCACGGGAACAAGGGCGTGATCGCCAAGATCCTGCCGGTCGAGGATATGCCATTTTTAGAAGATGGCACTCCGATCGAGATTATGTTGAATCCGCTGGGCGTTCCGAGTCGTATGAACGTGGGGCAGATTCTGGAGACTCACTTGGGCTGGGCGGGCGCAAAGCTAGGCTTCCAGGCCGTTACGCCGGTGTTCGATGGAGCCAGCGAAGAGGACATCAATAACGCCTTGGAGGCGGCTGGATTGCCTCGTAACGGCAAGGCTCAATTGTACGATGGCCGCACCGGCATGCCGCTGGAGCAGAAGACCACGGTGGGCTACATCTACATGCTGAAGCTGCACCACTTGGTCGACGACAAGGTTCACGCTCGTTCGACGGGACCGTACTCGTTGATTACGCAGCAACCGCTGGGCGGCAAGGCGCGATTTGGCGGCCAGCGATTCGGAGAAATGGAAGTGTGGGCGTTGGAGGCTTACGGCGCCGCCTACATTCTGCAAGAGTTGTTGACGGTGAAGAGCGACGACGTGGAAGGACGGACCAAGATTTACGAATCGATGGTCAAGGGTGAGAACACATTGGAGGCCGGCACGCCTGCCAGTTTCGACGTGCTCACCAACGAAATCCGCGGACTGGCTCTGAACATGCAATTGGAGAAACGACGGATTTAGCTTGTGATCGCGGTCGGCGAGGCCAACGAAACCGTGCCGACTTCGCCGACCATCGACCTGGATTGGTCGGCTCAGGGCGATCCATTGACGTGACGAGATGGAAAGTCAGCCGTGGGGCTCGAACCGCGACGGACTTTCCATCAGACAGGGATGAACGACACACTTACTCGACTGACTCTGCATTTCTTTTTGATTTCGATGGGGATTCCGCGGCGCACCGGCGTTGCGTTGAATGCCTTCCTAACATACCTGCATTTACCCACACCCTTGGTGACGCCATAAGGAGCGCGAGCAGATGTCTAATATCGGCGAAAGCTCTTACGACCGCATTAACGATTACGCTTCCGTCAAGATTAGCTTGGCCCGACCGCACGATATTCGCAGTTGGTCCTTTGGCGAAGTCAAGAAGCCGGAAACGATCAACTATCGAACGTACCGTCCCGAAAAGGACGGTTTGTTCTGCGAACGAATCTTCGGTCCGGAGAAAGACTGGGAATGTGCCTGCGGCAAGTACCGCGGTATGAAATACAAAGGCATGATCTGCGATCGGTGCGGTGTGAAGGTGACGCATTCGCGCGTGCGCCGCAAGCGAATGGGCCATATCGAATTGGCCGCGCCAGTGGTTCACATCTGGTTCTTCAAAGCCATGCCTAGTCGTTTGGGCAACTTGTTGGACATGAAGACCACCAGTCTGGAGAAGGTGATCTACTTCCAGGATTATGTGGTGGTGAACAAGGGCGACACGGAGTTGCAGCCCCAGCAACTGCTGACTGAAGAAGAGTTCCGCGAGGCTCGCGAGCAGTATGGCGAAGGCAGCTTCGAAGTGGATATGGGCGCCGAGGCGATTCGTAAGCTGCTGATGTCGCTGGATCTCGTCACGCTCTCTCAAGAGTTGCGAAAGGATCTGGCCGAAACCGGCTCCAAGCAGAAACGAAAGGATTTGACGAACCGTTTAAAGATCGTCGAGGCCATTCGGGACAGCGATAACAAGCCGGAATGGATGGTGTTGGATGTAATCCCCGTGATTCCGCCCGACCTGCGGCCGCTGGTATTGCTCGATAGTGGAAACTTCGCCACCAGCGATCTCAATGACTTGTATCGCCGGATTATCAATCGCAATAACCGTCTGCGCAAGTTGGTGGACTTGAACGCGCCCGAAGTCATCATTCGCAACGAAAAGCGGATGTTGCAACAGTCGGTCGACGCGCTGTTTGATAACAATCGCTGTAAGCGGCCCGTGCTCGGCAGCAGCAATCGTCCGCTCAAGTCGCTGACGGACATGATTAAGGGTAAGCAGGGGCGATTTCGCGAGAACCTGCTTGGCAAGCGCGTGGACTACTCGGCACGGAGCGTGATCGTAGTCGGTCCCCGTTTGAAGCTGCATCAGTGCGGCTTGCCCAAGAAGATCGCCCTCGAACTCTACCAGCCTTTCATCATTCGTAAATTAAAAGAGTTGGGACATGCCGACACGATCAAAAGCGCGAAGAAGATGTTGGAGCGCAAGGACGAGGAGGTCTGGGATATCCTCGAGTCCGTGATTCAAAATCATCCAGTGTTGTTGAATCGGGCTCCCACATTGCACCGAATGGGTATTCAAGCGTTCGAGCCGATTTTGGTGGAAGGTAACGCCATCCACTTGCACCCATTGGTTTGCAAGGGATTCAACGCGGACTTCGACGGCGACCAAATGGCGGTTCACTTGCCGCTGTCGATCGAGGCTCAAGTCGAAGCTCATACGTTGATGATGTCCACCAACAACATCTTCGCGCCGTCCAATGGCAAGCCGATCATGAGCCCCTCACAAGATACGGTGATGGGTTGCTATTACGTGACGGCCTCGCTGCCGAATCGCCGTGGCGAGGGGATGACGTTTTCGTCGATCGACGAAGCCGACTTGGCTTATGCTCAAGGCGTCGTCGACTTGCACGCGAAAATCAAACTCCGTCTGCCGCCGCACCAACGGCTGAAGACCGAGGACGAGAGCGCCAAGCCAGGTGCAATTATTGAAACCACTTATGGTCGCGTGTTGTTCAACACGATCCTGCCCCGCGGCATGGATTTCTATAACACGCCGCTCAAATCGGGCGACTTGGCCAGCGTGATTTCCGACTGTTATCAACGTTTGGGCCGGCGCGCCACGATTCAATTGCTGGACGATATGAACCAGCTTGGTTTCCGTGAAAGCACGCGTAGCGGCCTGTCATTCGCGACCGATGATCTCGTGACCCCGGACACGAAGTCAAAGCACATTACGGCCGCCGAGAAGGAAGTGTTGAAGTACCAAAAGCACTACGACCGTGGCATCATCACCGAGCAAGAACGCTATAACCGTGTGCTGGATATTTGGACGCATACCCGCGAACAAATTACGTCGGAAATGATGACGGCGATGGAACACGACTATCGCGGCGGCGGTGGTTATGTGAATCCAGTGTTCTTGATGGCTCACTCGGGTGCTCGTGGTGGTATCGAACAGATTCGTCAGTTGGCTGGCATGCGTGGTTTGATGGCCAAGCCGACCGGCGAAATTATCGAAACGCCGATCAAGGCGAACTTCCGCGAGGGGTTGTCCGTGCTGGAGTATTTCAGCTCGACACACGGTGCGCGAAAGGGGTTGGCCGACACCGCACTGAAGACGGCCGACTCGGGTTACTTGACACGTAAGCTGGCTGATGTGGCTCAGAACGTGGTGGTAACGATGGAAGACTGCGGGACAACTCAAGGTATCACGAAGGGGGTTATCTACCGCGGTGAAAAGGTGGAAGTGCGGTTGGTCGATGCCGTGAATGGCCGCGTCAGCCGACAGAACATCGTCAACCCGGTGACCGACGAAGTGATTGTTCGTGAGAATCAAATGATCACTCCCGAAATTGCCCGGAAGATCGAGGAACTCGGCTTGGAGAAGATCCAAGTCCGCAGCCCGATGACGTGCGATGCCGCCTTGGGCGTTTGCCGATCTTGCTACGGCATGGATATGTCGACTGGCAGCTTGGTCGAAGAAGGCATGGCTGTCGGAATTATCGCGGCTCAAAGTATCGGCGAACCGGGCACGCAGCTTACGATGCGGACATTCCACATCGGTGGCACGGTGAACACCAGTGTCGAGGAGAGCGAAACGCGAGCGACGAAGGGTGGCGTGGTCAAGTTCACTCGCATGCGTTGGGTGCAGAACGAGCAAGGCCAAAACATCGTCCTCACACGAAACGGTGAGATTTCGATCTTGGACGATAAGGGTCGCGAGCTTGAGAAGTATGAGGTTCCTACCGGCGCCGAGTTGATGGTCCAAGAAAATGAGACCATTGTGGCGGGCGCTTCATTATGCCAATGGGATCCTCACAGCATTCCGATTCTCGCGGAAGTTTCGGGTAAGGTTCGTTATGAGGATGTGGTCGAAGGCGACACCATGCGAATGGAAAAGGACCCCAGCGGTCACGTTCGCCGAATGATCATCGACCACAAGGGCGAGCTGCACCCGCAGATCGTGATCGAGGACAACGACGGCAAGCCCTTGGACGTGTACTATTTGCCGGAACGAGCTCACATCGAAGTTGAAGAGGGCATGAAGATCAGCGCCGGTTCGGTGTTGGCTAAGACGCCTCGTGAGGCTTCGGGTATCACGGACATCACGGGCGGTCTGCCGCGGGTGACGGAAATCTTTGAGGCTCGAAAGCCCAAGGATCCCGCCGTGATTGCCGAGATCGACGGCAAGGTGGAAATCCTTGGCGAGAAACGCCGCGGCAAACGAACGATTATCGTGCGTAGCGAAAGCGGCATCGAACGTGAACACTTGGTGCCCCACGGTAAGCGATTCTTGGTTCACTCGGGCGACATCGTTAAGGCAGGTCAAGCGTTAGTCGATGGCCCGTTGGTCCCGCATGACATTCTCCGAGTCTCGGGCGAAGAAGCGGTCCAGCAGTACTTGGTGCATGAAGTGCAACAGGTGTATCGCAGCCAACGTGTGGAAATCAATGACAAACACATCGAGGTGATTATCGCCCGCATGTTGCGGAAAGTTCGCATCGAAAATTCGGGCGACACGAATCTGTTGCCAGGTTTGGTAATGGATAAGTTCGACTTCCGTCGGGCCAACACGGAGTTGGCCAAGTGCATCAAGGTCTCCAACAAAGGCGACAGCGACTTTGAGGTCGGTACGATCGTGCCGAAGGAAGCGTTGGAGCAGGTCAACTCGCAGATTGAGGCATTGGGCGGCGAGTCCGCGAAGGGATCGCGCTGCAAGCCGTCAACGGCCAGCACGCAATTGTTAGGCATCACGAAGGCGTCGGTGCAAAGCAACAGCTTCATCTCCGCGGCCAGCTTCCAAGAGACAACGAAGGTGTTGACGGAAGCCGCGCTTGCCGGCAAGGTCGATAACTTGGTTGGCTTGAAGGAGAATGTGATTTTGGGCCATTTGATCCCGGCGGGAACAGGCTTCCGCATGTTCCAAGAGTCGGAGGTCCGATACCGCCCCGAAGCCCTGCAAGCGATGGCCGAAGAGAAGGACCGAGCCTTGGTCACCAGCTTCCCGCTGTTGCAAACGGCGGGCGAAGGAGATGGCAACGGCCAGCAGCCTGCCGCGACGGGCGAGTCGGCCAGTGCCTTGGACAAAATGTTTGGAGCCAGCGACGAGTAAACCAGGGCTCGTTCTGGCAGGGCTCCGTACGATTTATAACGTGTCGCCCCGATTATTGTTGGGGCGACACGTTTGTTTTTCTTGCTTAAACGTGGCGGCTAGATAGCTTGCGTTCGCTGATCGTGTCCTGTTTTCACGCGGACGTGAGCCCATGACCGCTTGCTGTCTCCTCAGCTTTTCCCGCTGGTCGGGTAGAATGCTGTGACCGTAGGCACGGGGTTCGCTCACTGCGTCCGTCGCCGTTTCGCGTGGCTCGCGAATTCCACGATTTCTCGCAACTTTCACGGCAAATGCAATTTGCATGGTCGCCGATCGCGCTACAATCGCGAGACGGTGGAAGGTTTTCATCCACCATGGTTGGATTCCGTGGTCAGCAACCTCCGGCAAGATCATCGTTATTTCCCGCTTGTCTCAGAAAGCCCAGAAGCCGGAATGAACAGACCGACGAAGCATCCGTTTAAGTATTCACGGGGCAATGCCGACCTAGGTTCTCTCTCGCTGGAATCGCAGCCTGTAATGCGCGATCCGAATGACTGGCAACTCTCGCTTGAAAGCCTGCGAAGACGCTACCGACATGTCCGATCGCAGACCGAAGGGTTATGCGAGTCACTTGAACCTGAGGACTGTGTGATTCAGTCCATGCCGGATGTCAGCCCGACTCGCTGGCACTTGGCACACACAACATGGTTCTTTGAGACCTTTGTTCTCAAGGAGTCCGATTCGCACTATCAGCCATTTCATGAGAGTTACGAGTATCTGTTTAACTCGTACTATAACGGCGTGGGCCAGCAGTTTCCGCGCGATCAGCGGGGTCTACTATCGCGCCCTACCGTCTCGGAAGTAATGCAGTATCGTCGATTTGTCGACGAGCGAATAATGGAACTGCTGGACGGTCCGTTGGAGCAGATTGCCTCGCTGTTGCCCATCGTCGAACTGGGGCTCCATCATGAACAACAGCACCAGGAACTCATTGTTACCGATATCAAACATGTGCTGTCGCGGAATCCATTGTTGCCAACCTTTCGCGAAGCCAAACAAGGATCGCCAGAAAGACGGGCGAAGTTCGGTGGCGAGCCTCGTTCACTGGATTGGCTGGAAAGAGAAGGTGGCGTTTACGAAATTGGTTTCAGGCCCGGAGACGATTCCAACTCGATGGGCTTC
The DNA here is from genome assembly GCA_041399085.1 of Pirellulaceae bacterium. Taxonomy (GTDB): domain Bacteria; phylum Planctomycetota; class Planctomycetia; order Pirellulales; family Pirellulaceae; genus JAWKTM01. The sequence goes on along the minus strand of JAWKTM010000009.1, from coordinate 126,691 downwards.
GCCTTTGATAATGAATCGCCCCGGCATGCGGCCTTGCTTCACCCCTATCGCCTGGCCTCGCGCCTCGTAACCTGTGGCGAATATCTGCGTTTCATGGAAGACCAAGGATATCAGCGACCAGAGTTGTGGCTGTCGCTGGGCTGGCAGATGGTATGCGAGCAGCGATGGGATGCTCCGCTGTATTGGTTTCGGAAGGACGGTAGCTGGTGGCAATTCACGCTTTCCGGCGCTCGGCTTGTCGATGCGGACGAGCCGGTTTGTCATATCAGCTACTTCGAAGCCGACGCATATGCCCGTTGGTGTGATGCTCGTCTGCCAACGGAATTTGAGTGGGAGGTTGTCGCACGTGATGCAGTGGAACCAGGCGAGGATGTGACCTGTTACAACCTGCTGGAGCGAGGACAATTTCATCCCTGCCCCGCGACGCCAACCGCTCCCCTACCCTGCCAAATCTATGGGGATGTATGGCAGTGGACTGCCAGTCCCTACTCGCCTTATCCAGGCTATCGGCCACCTGACGGAGCCATTGGGGAATACAACGGGAAATTCATGTGCAATCAATTCGTGCTGCGTGGCGGTTCGTGCGCGACGCCAGCCGATCACATTCGCCCTACCTATCGCAACTTTTTCCCACCGTCGGCCCGCTGGCAATTCACCGGAATGCGTCTCGCGCGGTAACTACGCATTGATAGGCCGAGCGACTCTCTTCTCATACCACTGGCGAAAACGAGGTTTTCATGGTCCCCGCGACAAAAACCACTCATGCGCGTGAGCGTACCGAAACAAGCCAATTTCGGCGCGACGTGTTACACGGTCTCACGCAACATCCCAAACGCCTGCCATGCAAATACTTTTACGATCGTCGCGGAAGCCAACTATTCGATCAGATATGTGAGCTCGACGAGTATTACCTCACGCGAACCGAACTGTCCATCATGCGCGAGCACGCCGGGGAAATGGCTGGATGGATCGGTACGGACGCAATGGTGGTCGAGTTTGGAAGTGGCAGTAGCACTAAGAGTCGCCTGCTGTTGGATCAGCTTGACGAATCGACGGTTTATGTGCCGGTGGATATTTCACGCGAACACTTGCTGGCTTCTGCCGCGAACATCGCCGCCGACTACCCGCATTTGGAAGTAAGGCCGCTAGTGGCTGATTTCACCAAGCCGATCATGCCACCGGATGGCGATACGGCTTCGCTGCGCCGAGTGGTCTATTTCCCCGGATCCACAATTGGAAACTTTGAGCCACAAGAGGCCCGTCGTTTGTTGCGGCATATCCGCGACTTGGTGGGAGCGGGTGGCGGGCTGTTAATTGGATTCGATTTGCACAAGTCGCGTGAGATATTAGAGGCGGCCTATAACGATTCTCGGGGCATTACCGCAGCTTTCAATCTAAATCTGTTACATAGAATGAACCGAGAGCTGCGTGCCGATTTCGTGGTGGAAAGATTCCGGCATCGGGCCATCTACAATGAATTGTTGTGCCGCATTGAGATGCACCTTGTTAGTACGGCAGATCAAGCCGTTTTGATCGGGTCGACCGGGATTGAGTTCGATCGTGGCGAGTCAATTTGTACCGAGTACTCCCACAAATATCGAGTCCCGGCGTTTCGTGCGATGCTGGCCCACGCTGGTTTCATGTGCCGTCAGGTTTGGACGGATTCGCGAGCCTTCATGGCTGTGGCGTACTTCGAATCGGCGTAGTGGATCGCATGCACGATTCGGGCAAATTCGGGTGAGCTTGGCCCTCTTCCCGAGCCGCTAAGCCTCCAGCGCTCGACGTTGGCGAGAAAAAGCATTTCAGCTTCAGGAAGTGCTTCTCATACAAGTGCCAGCTTACGTAGGCCGTGACCATCGTTGCGGCAAACATGACTGCCAGATAAAGAAGTCGGCCGGCAAATGCCGATCCACACAACGCGGCCAGGCTCTCGGCGGTAAAAAGCATCGCCAGAACGGGGATTAACAGGTTCTGAAACACATACATGCCATAGCTATACTTGCCAAGCCATCGTAGGCAGCGCGAATTCCAGCATTGCTCGGCCAATCCTCCTCGCTTCGCGCTCAATGCTAGAATGATTAGCGATCCAAACATGATAGCGTAGAAGGTCGACGGCACGGTGAGCCACCGTTGATGCAAAACCATCTCGGGTAAGAGCAAACCCAAGCACAATTGAAATGCGAGTCGGCACGCGGGAACTAGTGCCGCCAGGCCGCCGGGGCCTCGAGCGGCTAAGGCCAGCCACGCTCCGATCAGCAGCGCGTCGAATTGGAATGGCGTGAAAACTTCTGGCGCCAGTCCATTGCCCCCTAGCACGAGCCAAGCGATTCTGGCGACCAGCGCGAAAATGCCGAACACGACGCACACATTCATCGCGGAACGCCGGGAAAGCACGAATATCGCGAGCGGCCAAATGAGATAGAAATGTTCCTCGACAGCCAGACTCCAGAAATGGTTGAAGCTGCCGAAGCACCAATCATTATGCCATCCGACACGCATGTTGACGCCGTAGAGCCACAGCCAATTTTGTACCTCGCGGGCATCGGCGAAGGGATATTGGATACTTGCAGGCCATACAATTGGCAATATGACGAAGCAACCCAGTAGCACTCCGTAATAAAGCGGAAAGATGCGCAGCGACCGCCGCATGTAGAAGTTGCGAAAGTAGTGTCGGTCCGACTTCGAGTCGAACAGTATGCCTGTGATAAGAAACCCCGATAGCACGAAGAATAGATCCACACCCCGCTCGCCCAGGCTCAATACATGTGTGTAAACATGCTCAAACCACATGCCGTCGTCCGGTCCCAAGCGGAAGCGATACAGCGTCACCAGCAGGATTGCCAACCCCCGGATTGCGTCCAGCGCCGGCAGGTGAGATCCCGTCAGCGAAACGGTGACGTGGGCGGGTTGGCGAAGTAGATTTCGACTCCATCGTGGGAGCTGAAGTTGCCGCAATATCGACATACAGTTGAGTCTCGACGCCGTGGGATTTTCCTGGAACCGCGCAACAGGCGGTTGAGAAACCGGCGGCGGCTCGCAGCCCGTGCTTGAGATTCCCGGCCGAATGCCGCTGGCGAAGTAGCGGAGATAACGCGAGCCGTGGAGTTCCTTTCAATTTAGTTCGCTTTCGGCCGAGAAGCTTCGGAAACGGCGTCTTGTCTGCTCTTTGATGGCTGGCAAGGTTCCAGTAACGACGGTTATTCCGTGTGGACGTGAGGCTCGGCGGCAACGACGCATTTCACGCCATCTTGGGAAAAACGGCCAAACTTTCCAAGCTTTTGGCAAGGGCTGCGAACACACGTCGTCAACAACTCCAAGCCAACGCGACCACGTGGCCGGCATTCGCGTTATTCGAACGGCAGGCGTTCTCCGCTTCAGCGACGTCGGAATCCCGACGAGTTGGCGGCCATCCAGCTTGGCTACTTGCAATCGAGAACCTGTTTGCGACAATCGACGCCATGCTTCTACCCCGCTTTTCCATTCGCCTGATTCTCGGCTTTACCGCCATATGCGCGATCGTCGCGTATGTGGGGGCTCACGCCGTTGAAGGCAAGGCATGGGCGATGGGCGTCATTGCCTCCGTGGGATTTCTGGTCGCGGCCACGTTCTGCTATGTCGGTCTGTTTCTTTTGGGCTGGATCATCAGCTCTGTCTTCGGGTTGGTGCGAGTTCCCGATCGGCCTCATTCTCCGTTTGCCGGCGCGAGTCCGCCACCTCAGATCATCGAGCCCCCTCAGGACAGTTTGTAGATGACAACGAGCAGAAGCATGAGACGCCCACCGGGGTTGTTCGCAAGATTCGGGAGCCTTTGTTTGCTGGCCGCAATGTGGATGCTTCCGTCAGTAGCGAGCGGCGCTTATCCGGGGGAATTTATCGCCTTGCCCGCCGCTGGCCAAAAACCGCGGCATGGTGTTCGCGCCACGGTCGACGCACGTTGGGTGGATGGCAACGGCTACCGTCCCGTGCGTGTCGAGATCTCCACCATTCCTCCGGTGCCTGCCACCGCGGACCGATCGTTTCAGGTCGAATTGACGGCTACTGGTTGGTATGGGCAAGTTCCGGCCCCGACGGTTACGAAGACGATTGAGTTGCCGGAAGGTGCGTCGAAAACGGATGCGGTGCTGTTGGTCCCGCAGTTTAGCCCCTGGAATCAACTGGAAGTGCGTATCTTAGAGGATGGTTTTGAACTCAAGGAGATGCGGTTTAACGGCAGCATCAGCAATTTATACTCGAATCAGTGGTCGGAATCGGCTCCCTCGATGCTGTTCGTTGATCCCGATGCACCAACCCTCGCCGTGCGTGAACGCCAATTCGGAGTTGCCAACGGCGCTTTCGTTCAACAGTTCAACGCCAACCAAAATGCGACACCGACCGAACCGACGCTGCCGGATGTTCGTGGGATCGTGGCGACTTTTAGTTATAACTATGGCAACGTATCCGTTTCCGATTTGCGTTTGAAGCCCGTCGATGATGATACGACGCTGCGGTATATCACTCACGTACAACAATTGGAAATGTTGCCGCCATCCGAGTTGGCCGACGATTGGCTGGCCTATACCTGCTTCGATTTGATCTTCATTTCCTATCAAGATCTGGTGACGCTGGCCAATAGTTCCCCATCCAAAGTCAAGGCCTTGCGACAATGGGTTCAGACGGGTCCGACGATGGTCGTCTACGGCGCCGGCGAACAGTTCGAGCGTTTGGCGGAGATAGAAAAACTGCTGGCACTTTCTCCGCTCACCGGCGATCAATCGGACAGCGAGTTAAGGGGATGGCGCCAGCCCACAAATGGGGATCGGAGCAAGGCATTCAAAGCGCCTCGCTGGAACCAAAATGGCTCGGGCCAATGGATCTATCAGAACGGCCAGCAAGTCTGGATCAACAATGACGGGGAGAAGCCCGTCGCCAACACACCGGATACGCTGCATGATCGCCGCCCGATTTCCGGTAACCTGCCGCCGTTTGTCGTTCGACAAGCGGGGTTTGGCAACGTCGTGGCGATGTCGGAACCCTATCCCTTTCCAGGCGCCATCCAAAATTGGCAATGGATGTTGACCACGCTGGGTGATTCAAGCTGGAAATGGTACCAGCGTCATGGTTTATCAATGAATCGTTCCAATACTCATTATTGGAACTGGCTAGTGCCCGGTGTGGGGCTGCCGCCCGTTGTTTCATTCTTAGTCTTGATCTCGATATTTGTGGTGGTTATCGGCCCCGTTAATTACTTTGTGTTGGGACGGATGCGGCGGCTTTACCTGCTGCTTGTGACGGTGCCGCTCGGGGCGGGCGTCGTTACTGCGTGCCTATTCCTGTTTGCTCTGTTTACCGACGGTTTGGGCGTCAAGGGACGGGTGCGCAGTGTTACGCTCTTGGATCAGCCGAATCGGCAAGCTGTGACTAGTTCCCGTCAAACTTACTACGCGGCCATTGCGCCTTCGCGTGGTTTAACATTTCCGGATGAGGCCGCAGTCTATCCGTTGGAGTTATATCCTCACAGCATTAGTCGTTCGGACTACGGACGGCGCGAAATTGTGTGGGATCGGGAGCAGAATCTCCGGAGCGGTTTTATTCGCTCTCGCACGCAAAACCAATTCTTTCTCTTGCACCCGCACGAGTCGCAGGCGGCATTGCGCGTCAAGCAGCCAGCGAAGGGAGGTAAGAAACTGTTGGTGGAGAACCAGTTGGGAACGAAACTGTTACATCTGGTCGTTACTGACTTCGAGGGCGTTAGCCACTATGGGCAGAACATCGAAAGCGAAACCTCGACTTCGCTGGACTCGATCGACCAGCAAACCCTTATCAATACGCTCAGACCGGTGCTCCGCGAGGCGTCGCCCGCCAACCCGCAATATTTCGACGTCAATCGGTATGAGAACGCCTACTCCATTTCCCGGCCTTGGTATTACAGCCAGCGTAAGTCGACGGACAGCGATCAGCCGGCGCCTACTGAAGTGACCAGTGTCTTGGAGACACGCCTGCGAGAATTGTCATCGCAGAATTACCAACTGGCGCCTCGCCATTATTTTGCGATTACGGAATTGTCACCAGAAGTTGCCATTGGCGTTTCTCGGGTGCGCGAACGGTCCAGTTTTCATGTCATCATTGGGAGGTACTGAGTCCTACGATGGTCAGTTCTCATCCAATGATCGAATTGCGGCGGTTGCACCGTTTCTTTGGCGACACACGCGCGGTGAATGACATTTCGTTCGAGGTGCCGCGTGGCGAAGTATTTGGCTACATTGGCCCAAACGGTGCGGGTAAGACGACCAGCATGCGCATTTTGGCCACGCTGGAGCTTCCAACCTACGGTGACGCGTACGTTGATGGATTCTCCGTGGTGAATGACCCGGATCGCGTTCGGCGACGCCTGGGGTTTATGCCCGATTTCTATGGCACTTATGCTAATGTGAATTGTCTTGAGTATTTGGATTTCTTTGCGCGAGCTCATGGTCTCGTGGGGCGAGAGCGTCACCGGGCGCTGCAATATACCATGAGTTTCACGAAGCTGGACGAGTTGGCGGAGAAACCGATTCGCGGGCTGTCGAAGGGAATGAAGCAACGGTTGTGTCTTGGCCGCGCGATGATTCATGATCCGGCGGTGTTGATTTTGGATGAACCGGCGGCGGGGCTCGACCCTCGGGCGCGCATCGAGCTGCGAGTAATGATTCGCGAATTGGCGGCCAACGGTAAATCAATTCTGGTCAGTTCCCACATTCTCACCGAATTGGCCGAGATGTGCGATCGAGTGGGGATTATCGAACGAGGCGAGTTGTTGGCCACGGGCTCCGTCGACGATATACAACGCGAGCAGCGGACGCATCGCGAAGTGAAAATGCGTGTGCTGGAGAACGCCCCCGCTGCCGCGGAGTGGTTACGTCGCCGCGAAGGCATTACCCATGTACTCGAGGACGGGGCGCTGCTGAAATTCTCTCACATTGGGGAACGCGAGGACGAAGCGGCCCTGTTGCGGGAACTGATCCTGGCGGACTTTGCCGTGGCCGAGTTTGCCAGCCATTCTCGCTCGCTGGAAGACGTATTCATGCAAGTTACGAAAGGTCGTGTCCAGTGAGTGCCGCTGATCCATACGCGACCAACGCTCCAGCCAACGAAAGACTCGAACGATTGACGCATAGTCACTGGTTCGAGCGACTGGAGCTTTTTTTGGAGCGCGCCAGCGAGCGGCTGAACCCAATCTTGGTGAAAGAAGCGCGCCAAGCGATGAAAAGCCGCCAATTCGTAATCACCTTTACCTTGGTATTGGTGTGCGGTTGGGGGTGGTCGCTGATGGGCGTCGCGCTAATGAGGGAGGAGATCTACTATTCGCCCGGCGGACCGTTCATGCTTATCGGCTACTATTTTGTCATTGCCGCCCCACTGTTAGTGGTGGTTCCCTTTGCGGCGTTTCGCTCATTGGCCGGGGAAATAGAGGATGGAACTTTCGAATTGCTATCAATTACCGCGCTGTCCTCGCGGCAGATTATTACTGGCAAACCAGGTATGCCATTCTGCAGATGCTCGTGTACTACTCGGCGATGTCGCCATGTGGCATTTACCTATTTGCTTCGCGGGATCGATATCATCACCATCGTGTTGATTCTGTCATACACGTTTTTGGCCTCGTTGCTGTTCGCCATGGTGGGGCTGTTGGTGGCAACTCTGTCGACGAATCGGGCCTGGCAAGTCTTGTTCTCGGTGCTGTTGTTGTTGGCTCTTCTGGCTGGCACTGGATGGTGGAGCGTATTTGTATGGGCAATGCTATTTAGCACGCCGCCGTTGGATCAATGGGAATTTTGGATCAGCAACGTGGCGGTGATCACGTTCTACGTCAGCTATTTTGTTATGGGCCTATTTGCGGCCTCGGGGCTAATAAGTTTCGCCAGCGATAACCGTTCCACGCGTCTCCGCTGGGTTATGCTCGCCCAGCAAGCGTTGATCGTGGGATGGTTGCTGTACGCCACGTTGGAGGGTCGCGAAATCGTGGGTTTGTTTTTCGCGAGCGGCATTTCGGCAGTTCATTGGTCAATCATGGGATCGCTGCTGATTGGCGAGTCGGCTCAACTATCCCCCCGCGTGCGCCGTTCGTTGCCGCAGAGTTTTGCCGGCCGAATGCTGCTAACTTGGTTCAATCCCGGTTCGGGTACGGGATATGTTTTCATGGCCAGTTCGTTCGGCGCGGCAACTTGGGTGATTGTGGTAAGCGGATTGCTGAGCATGTTGACGCCTTTTTCCAACCGCATCAACAATTGGGACTGGCTGTGGTTTTCCCTCGCCTCGTGGTGTTATGTCATCATCTATCTGGGATGTGCCCGTTTGCTGTTCTTGATGCTAAAGCCGTACTACTACGTGGGGCTGTTGTTCACATTTCTCATCACGGTGTTGCTGACAGCGGCTGGCGCGGCATTGCCCTTCTTTCTGCAGTTGTGGCTTGCCGAGTCTGGTCGGCCGGAGTATTCATTGCTGCAGACGTACAACTGGATATGGTCGCTCTATGAGATTGGCGATGGGAACTCGTGGGCCTATCCCTGGCTGTTGCCGATTCTTATGCTTTCTGCGGCGTGCGTGTTCCTGCTCAACCTGTTCTTCGCGGTTAAGGAGATCGAACAAGTTCGTCTAACCACGCCAGAGCGAGTGGTGCAGGATGAACGGGAGCTTCACCCCGAACGCTTCGTGGAAAAGAAACAGGCAACCCCGTGGGACGAGGTGGATTAGAGAATCGCTCGTGGATTCATTGGTCGCGCGCTTCGAGCGTGGGATGTTTCTTGCGAGTGTCTGTTGTTCGCTTGTGGAGTTTACTTCCCGCTTGCATTTTCATTTGATTGGTCGTCGTAATACAGCGCCAGCCAGACGGTAGGTTCATCGGCCGCGGTTGATTCGACCCGATGCTTCTCGTGCGGGGCAATTCGTACATAGTCACCAGGGTTGAGACTCCGACGCGAACCGTCTTCGAATGACAACTCCGCCTTGCCGCGTAGAAGCACGACCCACTCGGCGCGAGTTTGGTCGTACCATTGATCGGCAGGTGTCGATTGGCCCGTCGAAACGATTCGCTGCAACAGCAATCGGTCCGATCTCGCGAGTGTGTCAAACAGCTCCTCGGCGGACGGTACTGCCGATCCGCCGGCAGCAAGCGTGGCGGGGTCTGGCAGTCGATCGAACAGGTTTCCGAAAATCGCCATGCATTTCAGCCGCGATTTCGTCGGCCGAGAACGTCCAGCACGGCGTCGACCGATTGGCGGAGCGAGGTTTCGGCGGCGTCCTCCAGCAGATAGCTCTTTTCGGCTTCGACCAGCGCGACCGCCAAGCCCCGATGTTCGTTCCAGTCGGTGACGGTAAACGGTCGGATGTCGACGTATACGTCCGTGAAATCCGACGACATCTTGGGGATCAAATGAACGCCGTCATCCGCGCGCACGACGTGATACTTAAGCGCCGTAAACATCCCGGCCGCGCCGAGCACGACCCCGAGCAACAGAACTCCGATCCGACTCATCCGTATGCCTCCTGCCAATCGTGAATGGGCCGGCAATATAAACGGGATCGCGCGTCGCAAGCAAGAGAACTTCAGAGCCGATGCAAACATTGCGGACATAGAGCCGAGCGACGTGTATCCCTCAGCGCATGAAAAAGGACCTAGCGGCTATTGCCGTAAGTCCTTGGCTGGTAAGGTGGGGCTGACAGGAATCGAACCTGCACTCCGTGAGGAACTAGATCCTAAATCTAGCGCGTCTGCCAGTTCCGCCACAGCCCCGGTCACGGGCAGGATAGTGACGCGGGCTCGATACGTCAACGCTAGGCGGCCGGCGGCGGATGGCGGCGTGGTTCGCCCTTTCGCGAGTTGGCTCAGCGTGGCAAAACCTAATTCGCCGCGTCGCGCCACGTTTGCCCGCGATCGGTGGGGCGTGTATCGTGACTTGAAATCGCGAAACCGGAGGACGACATGAGAAAACTTAGCGGCTCATCGGCAATCGCTTTGCTGCATTCCTCGGCGTGGGTTTTTATTGTGTTCGCGTTGCCCGCGTTGGCATATGGCCAGCGCCAGCGAGCGGTGAACTACGACGAAATCGTCGATGCCTTTATTGCGTACGACGTCGGTGAATTGCGCGGCGAAGCCGGGGCCCGTGCCTATGCGGCTTTTCAAGCCATCAATTCCGACGACGCCATTCCAGCCCTGACTCGGGGAGTCAACCGGGCCGCATCGATCAATAACAGTTGTCCGATCATCGTACTCTCTAGCAAACTGCAAGGGATGTTGCAGCGAACGCAGAACGTGGACATGGTGGCTCATGCGTTTGACAATCTGGATACCGATACGGAGGGCAAGGTCTACGGCAGCTATGTGAAAAGTCTTAAACAATTCGCCGACCAGCGGTATGCGGCGTTGACTGGGGGAAAACCTCGGTTGGGAAGGACCACATTGCGTGGAGGTGGCACGGCGTCTCAGTTGCGTCGTTCCCAGAAACCGGTCGAGCAATGGGCCTATGAGGATCTGGTGGAGGCATTGGGGCAAGAGAAAGATGCCGAGCTGATTCGGGTGTTAGAGGAACTGCGGGAACGCCGTGGGGCTCAGTATACGTCGGCGCTGACTGACGCCGTGCAGATTGTTCCCGAGGATATGAAGGCCGTCGCTCGGGGATTGCTGGCTCAGCGGTTGATACGCATGACGGATGAGACACTGCGGGCAAAGTTAGAACATCCGGATGCCGAGGTGCGAGCGGCGACCGCGCGGGCGATTGGATACAAAGAGTCGCCGCTGTTGGCGGAGCTTGCCGCCGCGATTCGCGATCGGGATCCACGTGTTGCCCAGCAGGCGCGTGCCTCGCTTATGAAGCTGACCGGGCAAGACATCGGGCCGCCTGAAGGTACCGAGTCTTATGCGGAGTGGTATGCGGCCAGCAAGCGCTGGGAGCAGTGGGTGGCCGCTCATGGTAAGACGCCGGTACCGCCCGAATCACCATGAAGCAGGCGCCTATCACGTCGAGATGGTGGATCGTTGCCGGTGGCGGTTTGTTGTTCACTGCGTCGTTGCTTGCCGTGGGCTTCAGTCTTGTGTGGTACTTTGCCACGGATTCCACGGCGCGACGGCAATCGAAATCGCTAATCGATCAACCGGAATCGCAACCACCACGCTTGATTACCGGCCAAGTGTTGGATACCAGTGGCGAACCGGCGGTTGGGGCCCGAGTGCGATGGAAAGGTACCGAGTACTCGACACTGTCAGACACCGTGGGCCGATTCACACTTTCCATACCGATGTTGGCATTGAATGAAGGCCAACCTGTGAGACTCGTTGCGGCCCTGGAAGGTCACTTCATCGGGGGCCGTGACTGGAACGGGGAAGACGAAGACATCACGCTGCGGCTCGTTTCTTATCCCGCCAACGATCATGATGATTATGACTGGATCGACCCGCGGCCAAGTGAAATCGACGAGAACCGCTGCGCCAATTGCCACCCGGAAATCTACGCCGAATGGTCCCAAAGCGGTCATGCTCGCTCGGCCAACAATCCACATTTCTTAAACGTGTTCTTGGGAACGGATGCAGCGGGGCGAGCCGATGTGGGATGGAACTTGGCAGGCGATTATCCAGAAGGAAAGTCCGTTTGCCTTTCATGCCACCAGCCAAGTCGCGAGCCTTCGATCGAATCCGACGGACTTCTTCTGGCCGAAGAAAGCGTGCATTCGCTCGGCGTCCACTGTGATTTCTGTCATAAGGTGGCCAATGTTTCCACACAGCATGTGGGGCTAAGTCACGGGCGATTCGCCATGACGCTGCTGCGGCCGGCGCGTGGTGAGAAGTTGTTGTTGGGCCCGCTAGACGATGTGGATCGTGGCGAAGATGTCTATTCGCCGTTGTATGGCGAAAGCCGGTATTGCGCCAGTTGCCACGAGGGAATTCTGTTCGGCACGCATGCGTATTCAACTTATAGCGAATGGCTCGGCACTAACTACGCCGAGCGTGGCGTGCAATGCCAGGATTGTCACATGGCCAACCATCGGCAAATAACCAATATGGCCGCGGGGCATGGAGGTATCGAACGCGATCCGGCGACGCTGTCAAGCCACGCCACTCCCGGCGCGGACTTGGGGTTTCTTCGCGAGCATCTATCGTTGGAAGTAGCCGCCCATCGCGAGAGCGGAGGGATCGTCGTGCGGACGACCGTGACGGCTCGCGACGTTGGCCATCTCACACCCACAGGCCATCCGTCGCGGCAGTTGTTGTTGGTGTTGCGAGCCAATACGGAATCAGGTCAAGCTGTCCCTTTGATCGCTGGTGAACGATTGCCCGCGGCGGCCGGAACACCGGATCGTGGTGGGCAAGCGGGACAACCGGGAAAGCTTTACGCCAAGACCTTAACATCCCTGGATGGTGATCCCCATATTCCCTATTGGGACGTAACGGAATTGGCGGCCGACACACGACTAAAACCGGACGAACCGGACCGGGCCTCGTTTACGTTCGCCGGCCAGCAGTCGCCAGTGGTGATCCAAGCAGATTGATCTACCGGCGATTTCCTTTTGACGTGGCCAAAGAAAAAGGGTGGACCGACAATGAGATTCATGTCGCCACCCAAACGTTTCGAGTCAATAGTGATCCTTGAGAGTCCGGCTCGCATATGGAAGACGCAGCAGTTAGCTTTTACCGGCCAACGCTCGGTTGCAGCTCATGTCCGCTGTCGGTCGCCAGCGATGTTCCAGGCGAGCCCCAATTTGCCCATTGTCCAGATCGTGGCGTAAGTAATATCAAACTCCCACCATCTACGGCCATAATTGGCTCGGCGGGGAACGGCGTGGTGATTGTTGTGCCAGCCTTCGCCAAATGTCACGAGGGCCACCCACCATAGATTCTTGCTGTCGTCGGTGGTTTCAAAGTTCTTATATCCCCATACGTGCGTGACGGAGTTGATGAACCAGGTGCAGTGCAGCACCACAACCATGCGAACGAACATCCCCCATACCAGCAGCGACCAACCGAGTGCTGATCCGCCCACCGCGTATCCGGCCGCGAACAGACCGGCTGCGAGCGCCACGTGCCAGAGGATATAGGTCCGATCCAGAAACCGCAAAAACGGTTCGGTCGAGACATCCGGAGCATATCGAGCATGATGGGCTTGCCGATGTTCCTGGTTCATGGCGCCCAAGCACCACAGCGTGTGGCTCCAGAGAAATCCTTCGCGTGGCGAGTGGGGATCGCCTTCGTGATCGCTAAGCGCGTGATGCTTGCGATGGTTGGCCGTCCAATGCACGGCGGATCCTTCGCCCGCCAAGCCACCGATGATGGCGATTAGCGCGCGAATCGGTTTGTACGTCGTGAAGCTGCGATGGCTGAACAAACGATGGTAACCGAGACAAATTCCGATGCCTCCGGTTAGCCAATACAACACGAGCATCGTAATGAGGCCGGCCGTGCTGTATGTGAAGGGCGCGGCGAGCGCACCCAAATGGAGCACTCCGATCCAAAACACCGTAGCCCAACTCACGCCGTCCGGATAACGGCGCGGCTGGGGCAATGGTTGTGGTTCGGGTTCCGACGACTGTGGGGCAACTTCCGGGACGGGTGACAAAGTCTCGACAGCCATGATTTAACTCCTAATGCGTCTTTCGGGATGTCGATATCCAGTATCTACCCGTCGATTGTATCGCCCTCACATAAGCTGTCATGGTCAACCGTGTTTACGCCAGGTAAAAGATGTGTAAATCCCGGCGTGGCAAATCTAGCGAATCGACTTCGCGCCCTCGGCGCCAGGCAAACGATGCGCTTTGAACAGCTCGCCATATGTTTCTCCCGATGGGGAATTCGACGATTCGGCTTTCTTCATGGCTTCTTCAAATTCCTTAAGCAGCTTCTCCTCTTCCGCTTTGCGGGCGTCGGATCCTCCAGCGCGAGCTTCCTTCACGCGATCGTTGGCGTTGCCTTCGATCAAGTCGGCGAGCACCAATCCGTAGGCGTTGACGACATCCTTCTTTTCATCCTTGACATGGCACACATTGCACCCGGACGAGCGAAACGCGGCTTGGAAATCGTCGCTGCCGCTATCTTTCACGTACTTGTCCTCGAATGCCTTCTTGAAGGGACTGATTGCGTGGGACGTGCCGCAGACACCGATTACCGTCGCTGTCAAAACCAGAGTTAGCAGGGATCGAAACTTCATAGTTGGTTACCTCAATAGCAGATGGAGAAAGGAAAGTACGTAATTGCCCAACGTGGAATGGGTGAAAGGGAATTGACACGGGAATTATCGCCAGGCGGATGCGGCCGGAGGTGGAGTCGGCGTGGGGTCCATTTGCGGCGTGGAACCGGCGTAGTGCCGATTCACGAAGTCGTTTTGGATCCACAACAATTTATTGAACGCCCGCAACGATTGCCGCTCGACGGTTGGTTCCAGTTCCAATTGATGGATCGTTTCGATCAGTAAATCCGCCAGCAAACCTAGCAGCGCGTTCATCTGTACCAACGGAACGTCGATCGCCTTATTGCCAGCGCGAGGCGTGTGAATCTTGCCGACGACATCCAAGTAGTTCACCATCCTTGCGTCGTAAGCGTTGCCTACCAGACTGGTCAGATACCGGCGCAGATGTTCCTTGCGAAATTGGATTTGCCGCGCTTCGGGGCCCAGTTCCGCGAGGCTGGCCGGTAAGTCGCCTTCGTAACCGCTTTGCCGCGGCAGGAAATGGCGAGCCGTGGCATCGTAAGACAAGAGTTTCGCGTAAGTCTGCTCCACGATCTTGGGAATGTGGGGCGTCAGTCGCGGTGCGAGGCGATGAATCGCCTCGACATCGTCCGGCGTGAACCCAATGAACTCGGCCAAATACTCATAGCGATTGGCCAGATCGGTTTCCAATTGCTGTTCGTCGATTCGCTTCATCGTCCACGGGGCTCCGCCGGCGAATTATTAACTACCGCTTTGTTTAGGCCATCGCGAGTTGCAGGTCGACCAAGGGCCGGTCGCTAATGAGCTGCAAGTCGAATCGGTCTTGTAGGATTTTGACCACATTCGGCGTGAGAAACGCTGGCGGCGCGGGACCAATTTTGATGCCCTTCACGCCCAACGCCAAAAGCGTTAACAACACGGCCACGGCCTTCTGCTCGAACCAAGACAGGACAATTGTTAGCGGCAAGTCGTTCACGCCACAGTTAAAGGCGCCGGCCAACGCGCTGGCAACTTGGATCGCTCCATAGGCGTCATTGCATTGTCCCATGTCTAAAAGCCTGGGAATGCCGCCGATATCGCCGTACGCATGGTTGCGAATGCGATACTTGCCACAACCTAATGTGATAATGACCGTGTCGTCCGGGGCGCCTTCGGCGTAATCGGTATAGTAGTTTCGGCCGAGTTCGTCGCCGTCACAACCGCCAATCAAGAAGAATCGTTTGATGGCGCCACTTTGGACGGCGCCGACGACTTTCTCCGCCAGTCCCAAAATCACACTGTGATGGAAACCGATTGTGGAATCGCATTTGTGAGTGGCTGGCAGCGATCCACATTGTCGAGCACAAGCGATCACCGACGAAAAATCGTTATCTCGCAGTCGGGTGCCGCCGGGCACCGCTGTGATTCGCGTTGTGAACAGTCGGTCTTGGTAGCTTTCCCACGGTATTAGCACGCAATTCGTCGTGGCGACGACCGGGCCGGGGAATTCCGAGAACTCGGCTCGTTGGTTCTGCCAAGCGGAACCATAGTGCCCGGCCAGATGTGGGTGCTTTTTCAACTCGGGATAGCTGTGCGCCGGCAGCATTTCGCCATGCGTGTAAACGTTGATACCTGTACCCGCGGTTTGCTCGAGTAAGTCAGCCAGATCCAACAGGTCGTGACCCGTTACCAAAATGCCGGGGCCCTCTTTCGTACCTTCATACACCGTGGTCGGCTCGGGTTTGCCGAATCGCTCGGTGTGTCCGGCGTCCAACAGTTCCATTACACGTAAGTTCATTCGTCCACATTCCAGGACTAATTCCAAGAGGCTGTCGAGATCGAAATTCACGTTGGTCATGGTGGCGAACAACGCTTCTTCGATGAACGCGCTGACCGCTTCGTCGGTCTTACCCAACCGGCGCGCGTGATTGGCGTAGGCCGCCATTCCCTTGACGCCGTACAGCAGCGTTTCTTGAAGCGATTGCATGTCGGGGTCTTTTCCGCAGACGCCGATTTCGACGCAGCCGGTTCCATTGCTGGTCTGTTCGCATTGATTGCAGTACATGGGAGAGACTCCTGGGAGAGAGAGGAAACAACACTCGGGTTTTCGTGGACTCGGCGGCGATCGGGCGAGGCAACGCAGGCGGGCCAGTTGGCGAGTTGGATTCAATGCGAGAGCTAGACTACAAATCCGATATGTAGATGTCAAGGTCCAGTATTGACGCTGGCTGGCGAAATCCGCGAGCTCCAGCAGCGTTCGGCGGTACGGATCGCGGATTGGCGGCTTACACTGAGAGTCCTCGTTTTCCCACTGCAAATTCCCGTTCAGGCAACGACCGCTCGTGTGCGACGAAACAGAACATGCCGCCGAATCGACAACGGAATCCACGGCGGCGGTACGGCCGGCTCGCAGCAAGCTTTGGAAGAATGCGCTGCGGCTCGTGATTTTGGCACTTGTCGCATTCGGCATCGCGAGGTCCGCGCGGCAAGCCATGCGGGATTTTCAATCGCAACAGGCAAATCTGAACGAGCAGCTGGAAGCGTTGGATGCCGAAGCCGCCGCGTATTCCCAGGGTTCGGCCGAGTTACAAGCCGCGAACGAGCAACGTGAAGCGCTGTTGGCTCAGCGGTTTTCCTTGTGGCAGATCGAGCCCGGTTGGTTGCTCGTGGCCGGCGTGTTGTATTTGGCGGGGCTCGCGCCGTGTTGGCTTTTTTGGCACGCGACGTTGTTGGCGATGGATCAACGGCCGCGATTGCACGAATCGCTGCGAGCGTTTTACTTGGGGCATCTCGGCAAATACGTGCCAGGCAAGGCGTTGGTCGTGGTGTTGCGAGCCGGGCAGATTCGCAGCCCGCGCGTGGATACGACGGTCGCTGCGTGCAGCGTGTTTGTCGAAACATTGACCATGATGGCAGTCGGAGCGAGCTTGGCCGCGGCCATCTTGTTGCTCATCAGCCGCAGTTGGTGGCTGTGGCTGCTGGCTGTCGGCTTGATGTTGGCGGCGGGTGTGCCGACGTTGCCGCCGATCTTTCGCCGGGTGGTTCGCATGCTGCAACTCAAGCGGCTCAATCCGCGGATCGAACGGGCGATTGCGGGACTTAGCTTTCGTCTAACCGCCATCGGTTGGTTATCCATCTCGGTCGGTTGGGTGCTGTTGGGCGCCAGTCTCTGGGCGACTTTGCGAGCGATCCCTGGCGGCGCGGCGGCGATGCCGGACCTGTGGCCGGCGATGCTGCTACTGACGGCCACGGTCACGCTGGCGATGGTCGCGGGCTTTCTTTCGCTTCTGCCCGGCGGAGTTGGCGTGCGCGACTATCTGATCATCACGCTGCTTGCCGCCGAATTCGGGCCGGTATTGTCGTTGTGCGCGGCGATCTTGTTGCGATTGGTTTGGCTTCTGTCCGAGGTGCTCATTTCCGCTATTCTTTACGGCTTCGTCCCTCGCCCGCCCGATTACGCCGACCCGCCGAACGACGCCGATGCTGTCCACTGTGATCCCGGTTTACAACGAAGTTGAAAGCGTGCGGCTGCTGCACGGCGAGCTAAGCGATGTGGCAAGTCAGCATGGCTACGAGCTGGACATCGTGTTTGTTGACGACGGTTCGTCCGACGGTTCTTGGGACGTGATCGAGCAACTCAGCCGCGAAGACAGTCGAGTGCGCGGCATTCGCTTTCGCCGCAATTTCGGTAAAGCCGCGGCGTTGAGTGCCGGATTCGCGGCGGCGCGCGGCGAATTGGTGCTGACGCTGGACGCCGATCTGCAAGATAACCCCAAGGAGATTCCGCGGTTCTTGGCGGCGATGGACAGTGGTCTGGACGTGGTCAGCGGTTGGAAGAGGACGCGGCACGACCCGTGGCATAAGGTCGGTCCGTCGCGCGTCTTCAATTGGCTGGTCGGGCGAATGACGGGCGTCAAGCTGCACGATCACAATTGCGGATTTAAGTGCTACCGACGCGAGATTTTTGACGAGGTGCGGCTGTACGGCGAGCTGCATCGGTTCGTGCCCGTGTTGGCGGCCGCGCGAGGCTGGAAAGTCGGCGAGATCGAAGTCGATCATCGGGCTCGACAGTTCGGACGATCGAAGTACGGCGTGCGACGCTTCATCAAAGGTTTCCTTGATCTGCTGACCGTTTATTTCTTGACGGGCTTTGGTCAGCGGCCGCAGCATTTGCTGGGCAGCATCGGCCTGCTGTCGTTTCTGGCTGGCGGAGCGGGGCTGGTTTACTTGGCCATCTATTGGGCCTTGAATCGAGCGTTTCCCGAATGGAATCTGTTGCCGCTGCATCAACGGCCGGCCGTGATTTACTCGATGGGGCTGCTGCTGTTGGGATCGCAGATGATGTCGGTCGGGTTCTTGGCCGAGTTGTTTACGGCTTACACGGTGCGCGAGCGAGACACGTTCAGCGTCAAGCAGCGTGCGGGGAGCTTCGATCGTTCGTCCGCGGCATCGACCGATCGAAGAGCGGCCGACGCGAATTCTCGAACGACCGACAATCCGGACGCGCGAGGAAGCGGCGTATGACGGTCGACGAATCGCAACGCCCTCGCCAATTGCGATGGACGTTGTACTTGTTGTTGATGATCACTTCGGCCGGAGCGATCGCTGGACGCACACTGGCGGTGAGCGATCAAAACGGCACGACGCCGTTTCTCAGCGCGAACGACCGCAGTCGCTGGGCCGCGATTCGCGCGCTTGGCGATCACGGTTCGTTTGAGATCGACGAGATCATTCGCGAAGTGCATCCAGTCAGCGGGCGGCGGCCGTGGCATTCGATCGACCGCGTGCGGCATCGTGGATGGGACGGGCGCGAGCACGACTATTCCAGCAAACCGCCGCTGCTCGGCACGTTGCTGGCCGGCGAGTATTGGGTGGTGAAGCAGTTCACCGGGGCGTCGGTTGCGGAGCGACCGTTTCTGATCGGCCGCATCATGTTGATGTTGTCGAATCTGCTGCCGCTAATTGTGTTCTGGTGGGTGTTGGCCAAGCTGGTCGAGCGGCTGGGCGTTTCGGATTGGGGCCGTGGTTTCACAATGGCCGTGGCGACTTGGGGGACGTTTCTTTCCACGTTCGCCATCACGATCAACAATCATTTGCCGGCGGCCGTCAGCGTGTTGCTGGCGACTTACTACGGACTTCGAATATTTCGGCTCGGACGGTGGAACGACGACGAGCCGACCGACTGGCGCCACTACGCAGCCGCTGGGTTCTTCGCCGCCTTCGCCGTTACGAACGAGTTGCCCGCGCTGTCGCTGTTCGCGCTGCTGGGTGCGATGTTGCTGTGGAAGTCGCCGATGCGAACGATCATCGGTTACGCGCCGGCCGCGGCGGTTGTCGCGGCGGCTTTCTGGGGAACCAACTACTGGGCTCATGGCACGTGGCGACCGCCGTACACGTTTCGCTCCGATGGGCCGGTGCTGACGACCGTCGAAGCCCACAACTTGGCCGAGATCGCCTACCAGATGGATTCTGGCCGAGTGCCCGGCGAGTTGGCCGAGGCCACGGCGTCGATCGGCATTTCGCTGTCGCGCGGGACGAAGGTTACACGGCCGCGCGACGAATTTCGCTGGGTGATTTGGGATCTGGACGGCCAGGATCGTTTGGCGGTGATCTTGGACCACGACCGGTTGCTCATCCGAGATTGGGCCAACTGGTATGAGTATCCCGGCAGCTACTGGACGGAGGGTCAGAAGTCGGGGATCGATCAGGGCGAGCCGTCGCGAGCGGTCTACGCGCTGCATGTCTTGATTGGACATCACGGCATCTTTTCGCTGACGCCCGTTTGGCTGCTGAGTGTGCTCGGCGGAGTCGTCTGGTGGCGAAGACAATCGGCGGACTCGCGTGGAGCGATCGACCGAAGCGGGGTGAGCGACCTACGCACGCTGACGATTCACCGCGGATTCGTGGCGGCGGCCGCGTTGTTGTCGTTCGTGTGCGTGGCCTTTTACATCGCCCGGCCGTTGGTCGATCGCAACTATGGCGGCGTGACGAGCGGACTGCGGTGGACGTTCTGGTTGATTCCGCTGTGGCTGATCTGTCTGCTTCCCGGCGCGGATGCGATTGCCGATCGCCCGTGGCTGCGCCGAGTGGCTTATCTGTTGTTGCTAATTAGTGTCGTCTCGACCGCCTACCCGGCCTTGAATCCGTGGCAACATCCGTGGATGTATCAGTGGATGATGGGCGAGTGAGGCTTTGCCTCGATATGGTCAAACCATCGAGAGACGCGACTCGTTCCTGGATAGTTGCTTCGTATCGCGCCGCCACAGCCACACGAACAATGGAATTAATGCCAGCGCGGCCCATTGATAGCCGGTGAGTCCCAGCCACAAATGCGGCTCGGGTCGCAGCCACTCCGATACAAAGCGGTACGCGAGATAGGCCAGAATGTAGAGCTTGATGTGTTGGCCGTGAAGCCGTTCGCTTCGGCCGAGCCATACGAGCGTGGCGGCGGCCAACAGATGAAAGGCGGCTTCGTATAGCTGCGTGGGATGTCGGGGAAGGTCGTCCGGCGCGAGCGGAAACTGACAACCCCACGGCAGCGACGTGGGCGTGCCATAACAACAACCGCCATGAAAGCAAGCGACTCGGCCAATGGCGACCGCGATGGCCACCGGCGCGGCGAACGTGTCGCCGGTCTTCACGCGAATCTCCAACGCCCATTTAATGATCTCAACGCCAAAGTAGCCGCCGACGATCCCGCACATGATCGTCTTCCCGTCGCTCAGCCAAGCCGAGCCGCTGCGCAGGCCCTCCCAGTCGCTGAGCACGAACGGCAACTTCGCGCCGATCATCGCCCCGCAAAATGCCGCCAAGCCGATCGCCAACTTCTGCCAAGCCGACAGCGGCAAGCGGGCTTGCGAACGGCGCAGCATCAGGCTGCAAGCGACCAACGCGGCAATCATCAACAGGCTGTAAGTCAATCGAATTGGCGGCATGCGGAGCTTTTCGTTGCGAGCGATTGAGTCCCGTTTTGGCTATACTCGAACATTCGTCGATGGCGACGGGCGTTGAGCAGCATACACGGTCGCGGTGGCGTTGGGAAAAGACGCCTCGGCGACCAAGTCATGAGAGGAATTTGGGCGATGATATTCCGTTCGGTAACGAATTGGATTGCGGGAGCTTGCTGCATCATATTGTGCGGCGTGTCGAGCTTGCAGGGCGCCGAGGCGTCGCTGGCTTTGTTACCAAGCGAGATCAAGCTGACGGGCCCCGAAGCTTCGCAACGGCTTTTAGCTCAATGGATTCGCGGTGACGAGTATCTGGGGCAAGCCACGGAAAGCGTTGAGTTCACGACCAGCGATCCGAGCGTGGCCGTCGTTGAGAACGGCGTGGTGCGACCGCGCGGCAATGGATCGGCGGAGATCACAGTCGCCGCCAACGGCCAAACGGCAACCGCGCAAGTAACGGTTGAAAAGCTGGAGGACGAACATCACTGGAGTTTCCGCAATCATGCGTTGCCGGTGCTCGCCAAAGCTGGCTGCAACAGCGGCGCGTGTCACGGGGCGTTGGCCGGCAAGGGCGGTTTCCGACTGAGCCTTCGCGGCTACGATCCAGACTTCGATCATTTGTCGATCGCCAAGCAGGCACGCGGCCGTCGAATCGAGCTGAGCGATCCCGGTCGCAGCTTGCTGCTCGCCAAACCGTCCGGCGCGATCCCGCATAAAGGCGGACTTCGCTTTGAAACCGATTCCCGCGAGTATCAAGTGTTAGCGGGTTGGATTGCTGGCGGAGCCTTGCCGCCGGCCGACGACGATCCGCGGCTGGAACGGTTGGAGATTTTGCCGCCCCAAGCCGTGTTGAAGACCGGTGACCGTCAACAGATTCTTGTTCGCGCGTTTTACAGTGATGGCCACAGTGAGGATGTTACGAGGTGGGCCAAGTTCACTTCGGCGAACGAAGCCGTGGCCAAGGTTGACGATGCCGGCCTGGTCTCGGTGATTGGCAATGGCGAAGGCGCCGTTACCGCTTGGTTCTCCCAACAGATTGTGATTTCGCGCATCACATCTCCTTTTCCCAATCAAGTCGCCGCCGAATTATATGAGAACTCGCCCCGCCGCAACTTCATTGACGATTTGGTGCTCGAACAACTTCAGCGGCTGAATCTACCACCATCTCCGCCGGCGGACGACGCGGCATTTCTGCGGCGAGTTTACCTGGATACGATCGGCGTGCTTCCCACTCCCGACGAGACTCGGGCATTTCTCAAAGACGGTGGCGCGGATAAACGCGAACGAGTGATCGACGAACTGCTGTCCCGCCCCGAGTTCGTGGACTATTGGACTTACAAGTGGTCCGATGTGTTAATGATCAACGGAACATTGTTGCGCCCGGAAGCCGTTAAGGCTTACTATCAATGGATCCGCGAACGCGTGGCCACGAACACTCCGTGGGATCAGTTTGTGCGCGAAGTGGTGACGGCGCAAGGCAGCAGCTATGAGAACGGCGCCACGAATTTCTATGCCCTGCACCAAGACCCCGAGACGATGACGGAAAACACCTGCCAAGCGTTTCTGGGATTGTCGATCGGATGTGCGAAGTGCCACAACCATCCGTTGGAAAAGTGGACGAACGATCAATATTATGCGATGGCCAATTTGTTCGGCCGCGTTCGCGCGAAAGGATGGGGTGGTGACTCTCGCAACGGCGATGGACTCCGCACGCTGTATGTGGCTTCGTCGGGTGAATTGATCCAGCCGCGAACGGGCAAGCCGCAACCACCCACACCGTTGGACGGCCAGTCGATCGCCTTCGACGCGCCGGGCGACCGACGTCAGCATTTGGCCGACTGGCTAACTTCGCCAGAGAATCCTTATTTTGCTCGTTCGATTACTAATCGAGTCTGGGCAAACTTCTTCGGCGTCGGTTTAGTTGAGTCGGTGGATGATATGCGCGTGTCGAATCCGGCGAGCAATGAGAAGCTGTTGTCGGCCGCGGCGGACTATTTGGTCGAACACGACTTCGACCTGAAAGAACTGATGCGAGCGATCCTTCAGTCACGAACGTATCAACGCAGCAGCGAACCGTTGCCCGGCAATGCTGACGAGAAACGATTCTATGCTCGATATTATCCTCGCCGGCTGATGGCCGAAGTGCTGCTGGACGCCATCTCTCAAGTCACGGATGTCCCCAGTTCATTCACGTTGGTTGTGTTTCCCGGCGCGGATAAACGAGGCACGGATTTCTATCCTAAAGGAACGCGGGCCCTGCAATTGTATGACTCGGCCGTCGATTCCGATTTCCTTAAGACATTTGGGCGCAATCAACGCCGAATTGTGTGTGAGTGTGAACGTTCGGACGAGCCGAGCATGGTGCAAGTGCTGCACATCAGTAACGGCGATACGATCAATGAGAAACTGAAATCAAAGGATAGCCGGGTGACTCAGTTGCTCGAAGCGAATTTGTCGGACGACGCGTTGCTGGACGAAATCTATCTGTCGGCACTCACTCGATTTCCCACCGATTCGGAGAAGAAGCAGCTATTGGCCGAACTTTCCCAGGCCGCCGAGAGTGAACGACGGATGTTGGTGGAAGACTTGTTTTGGGCCGTTTTGAGCAGTCGCGAGTTCTTATTCAATCACTAGTATCCACAGTTATGAGTATCGCGTCCTCCGTATCGCCTGTCTTGAATGCACCGATCGTGCCGCCGGAAATTCTGCGCCGATTCAGCGTCGCGGAATATCATGCCATGATCGAACATGGGATCTTGCATGACGAGCGAGTCGAATTGCTGAAAGGTTGGTTGACACAGCCAATGAATCGCGGACCGGCACACAGTACGGCGACGAAGTTGATCGAACGTTCGCTGGAGCGCGTTCTCTCGGAGGATTGGCTGGTTCGAGTGCAAGAGCCGATCACTTTGACCGACAGTGAACCCGAGCCTGACATTGCGATCGTGCTCGGCAACATTCGTAGCTTCTCGCAAACGCATCCCCAAGCGGCGGACGTGGCGCTGGTTGTGGAAGTAGCCCAGACCAGTATTGCACAGGACCGAGGGCTGAAGCTGTCGATTTACGCCGGAGCTGGGATTCCTCAGTATTGGATCATGAATCTCCCGGAACGAAGTATTGAGGTGTACAGCCAGGTGGATCCCACTGGCTTACGATATCAACAGCGACGAGATTTTCGAGCGGGTGAATTGTTGCCTCTCATACTGCGAAATGCGGTAATCGCCGAACTGGATGTCGCCGGCTTGCTTCCATGATACTTGAACTCACATACACAGCATCACATGAATACAAAACGCATCTTCCCGGCAATCTTGCTGCTGTTTTCGGTCACCGCAATCGGCTTGGGGGACGAACCAGTTCCCGGCTACAACGAACACGTCGCCCCGCTGCTCACAAAGTACTGTGCCGGATGCCATAACGCCGACGATCGCGAGGGAGACTTCTCGCTGGAGACATATGCCGAACTGCAGAAAGGGGGCGAAAGCGGAGTTGCTATCTTGCCGGGCGATGCGGCGTCGAGTCGCTTGATTCGGCTGCTCACCGGCGCGGCGGAACCCAAGATGCCGCCGGAAGGCGAGCCAGCTCCCACGGCAGCCGAACTATCGCTTCTAAAGGCCTGGATCGAAGCCGGAGCCAAAGGCCCCGACGGCGCGGAACCCGATCGCACTCTGTTACGAACTCCTCAATTGCCGGCTGTCACGAATGTGGATCCGGCAATCACCGGCTTGGCTTGGTCGCCAGCCGCTCCGATCGCGGCCGTGGCTCGATTCGGCAAGGTGGAGCTGATATCCACAAAGACTGCCGATGATTCACACGAAGCGGTCGTCGAGGCGAGTAGTTTGCTAGGAGATCGCAAACCGATCGTCGTCATCGGCGATTTGCCAGGCAAGGTGAACGCTGTCGAGTTTTCTCGGCACGGCACGCTGTTGGTCACCGCTTCGGGCGTAGCCGGATTGTATGGGCATGCCGCGATTTGGAATACAATCGACGGCACGTTGCTCCGCGAATTCAAAGGGCATCGGGACATTCTCTATGCCGCCACACTGCAACCCAATGGTTCTTTGCTCGCGACGGCCGGCTACGATCGCCGCATTGATTTATGGGATATCGAGACAGGTGAACTGGTCCGTTCGCTGAGCGGGCACAATGATGCCGTTTATGATCTGGCGTTTAGTCCCGACGGGACGGTCTTGGCTAGCGCTAGCGGGGATCACACCGTTAAGTTATGGCATGTGGAAACCGGCGAGCGTTTGGATACGTTGAGTCAGCCTTTGGCCGAACAGTATGTGGTGGAGTTCAGCCCAGATGGTCGTTCCATTGTGGCGGGCGGCGCCGACAACCGAATACGAGTCTGGCAATTTGTGTCGCGAACCGCACCGCGTATCAATCCGCTCATTCATGCCCGCTTTGCTCATGAAGGGCCGATCGTCCAACTCGCCTTTTCTCCGGACGGCCGGTCGTTGATTACCTTGGCCGAGGATCGTTCCGCGAAGCAGTGGGAGACGACTGGCTTCACGCAAGTACGGGCCTTTCCGGAACAGCCCGATGTGGCAGTCTCCCTAGCGATTTCCAATGACGGCGATCGATTCCTGGTTGGCCGTATGGACGGCTCGCTGGCTCGATATTCCATCAAGACCGCAATACAAGACGCTGTTGCGAGCCAGTCGAACGCTGACGCCACGCCGCTGGTAACGACGCCTGCCGCGGATTCCATGAACGCGGTTGAAGAGCAAGAGCCTAACGATTCTTCGGAACAATCGCAGTTGCTGGAGTTGCCGGCGATCGTGCGAGGCGTGATTCAGCCCTTGGAGAACCAATCTCATGACGCGGACGTATACCGTTTCCGCGCGAAGGCCGGAGAGCAATGGATTGCCGAGATCAAGGCTGCTCGCGACAAATCCCCATTGGACTCGAAATTAGAAATCTTGGACGCGGATGAAAACCGAATAACCCGTGTGATGCTGCAAGCGGTCCGCGATTCCTATTTCACGTTTCGCGGTAAGGATTCCGATACCAGTGACGATTTTCGCGTTCACAATTGGCAAGAGATGGAGCTGAATGAGTATCTGTATGCTGCGGGTGAAGTCGTGAAGTTGTGGTTGTATCCGCGCGGGCCGGATTCGGGTTTCAAGGTTTATCCGGGACAAGGGAAGCGCACGAACTACTTCGATACGACCGCCTATGCTCACGCGCTTGGCGCCCCCTGTTATATCGTGCGGCCGGTCGAGCCCGGTCAGCCACTGATTCCGAACGGCTTGCCCGTGTTTCCGATCTACTATGAGAATGATGACGACAGCCTCCGCCGCTGGGGCGCCGATTCGCGATTGACGTTTACGGCCCCAGCCGATGGCGAGTATCTCGTGCGCGTGACCGATGTGCGTGGGTTTGGCGGCGACAATTATAAGTATGAGTTGACAGTGCGACCTCGGCATCCCGATTTTCGAGTCACACTGCACGGCGCGAATCCATCGGTCCCGGCTGGCGCTGGCCGCGAGTTGCGAGTCACCGCCGAACGGATGGACGGCTACGATGGGCCGATCGAAGTTCACATTGATGGTTTGCCGCCCGGTTTTCACGCGACCAGCCCGATTGTGATCCAGTCCGAGCAGATCGAGGCGTTCGGCGCGATCTATGCCGACGCCGACGCGGTAGCGCCAACAGCCGATCAGGCGAAAAGCAGTCAAGTAACAGCTCATGCGATGGTGGACGGCCAACTGCTGACGAAGCCGGTCAACAACCTTGGCGAGATCAAACTGGCCGCGGCCGCGAAACTGGGTGTGAGGATTGTCGCGGACGATATCTCATCGCCGGCCGAAGCCGCCTCGCTCAGCAAACCGTTGGAACTAACAATTCATCCGGGCGAGACGATCACTGCTCGCGTGCTGCTCGACCGGCTGGGTCACAACGGCCCAGTATCGTTCGGCAAAGAGGACTCGGGCCGCAATTTGCCGCATGGCGTGTTTGTCGACAACATCGGGCTTAACGGCTTACTCATTCTGCCCGGCCAAGACGAACGCCAAATCTTTATCACGGCGGCAAAGTGGGTGCCCGAGCAAACTCGGTTGTTCCACCTGAAAACGGAAGTCGAAGGTGGCGTCGCCACGCTGCCGGTATTGCTGCGTGTTGTGAATGGCGAATGAGCGACGCGGGCGAATTCACACTATGAATTGCCGTACATCGTCGCCAGTTGCCGAACCGTTTCCGCGATAGCTTGGCGACATGAGGCGGGTTCCAACACTTCCGCTTCGCTTCCTAATGCCAAGACCCGCGGGGCCACTTCCAACTCGTGCGAAGCCGGAACGGTCAAGTGAATGGAGCCGTCGTCCAATCGTTCGACCTGTTGGTCGGGATGCCACGGATCTTCCAACACCCACGGGGCGGCGTAGGCGCTGACGCGGATCTTTACGTTGACCACGTCGCCTCCCGCGAAGATCCCCACACTTTTTCCCAAATGCTCTTCTAATCGGAAATCGACCGGCGGCTTGAACCATTGGTCCAACGCCGTCGCCTTCTGAAACCGATCCAGCTTCAAATGCCGAATCCGCGGCCGATCTTCTGGAATCTCATGAGCCGCCGCGATGATATACAGGCTCGATTGATAGAACACCACGGCATAAGGCTCGATCAACCGCGTCGTGGTTGGTTTGCCGATCGACTGGTATTCGACCTCTACCACACGATGTTCCAGAATCGCGCGGTTGATCGTCTTCAGCATTCCTTGGTGTTTGTCATAAGACTTTGCCGGCACACCCAACACATAGAGTATTCGGCGATACTTCTCATAATGTTCCCACACGGTCGAAGGCAGCTCGTCGCGGATCTTGTTCCAAAATGTCTCGATCCCTTGCCAGAACGGCGTGCCGGCCAGCGGGTTCATCAAATCGCGTCCCAGCGACAACGCGATCAACTCCGTCGCCGACGCGGATATCTTGTGAACCGTGCGAGCCGCCGGACCAAGTTTCCAGACGCGGCCTCGCTGCGTTTCCTCGTCGACAATGTGTATCCCCGCGGCTTGCAACGCTTCTAAATCGCGACGCACCGTCCGCGTGTGCAACGACGTCAGTCCGAGATCGTCCACCAGATCGTCGCGGACTTCTTCCAGCGTGCGGCCGAAACGATATCGCTCCAGGATCTGCAAAATCTTGTGCTGCCGAATCAATTGTTCGTTGCGTGCCACCTCGGCTCCTTCCCGCGGCCTGCTCCAGCCGTTGACCAGTCGACGCTTGCATTTTGGTTTCGTTCCAACGGTTTAGCAGATCGGATCGCCGCGAGATAGGCGTTGCCGGGCGGCAAAACCAACACGGGAATCGGGCCGAGTGCCTATAATTCGGGCGTTGTCGAAGCATCCGGTCAGGCGTTGTTCAAGCCGACCGATGCTCGACGCGAACCGCACGACTCTTTCCCACACGAGGCCAACATGTTCTCCCCATCTTCTCGGCGACGATTTCTGCAAACCGTTGGCGTTGGCACCGCGGCCCTGGGGCTTGCCGACTTGCCGTTCGTGAATCGCCTGCCTCGCGTGTCGGCCGACGAAGCTCGTTTGAATCCGCAACTCGTGCGGTTGGACGATTCAATCGAGCCGCTGGTCCGGCTGTTGGAAGAAACGCCGCGCGATCGGCTGTTGGAGGCCGTGGCCGAGCGGATTCACGCGGGCACTTCCTATCAAGAAGTTCTGGCGGCGTTGATGCTGGCCGGAGTCCGCAATGTCCAGCCACGGCCATCGGTCGGTTTCAAATTCCATTCGGTCTTGGTCGTCAATTCGGCTCACCTCGCCAGTCTGGCCGGGCCTGACGAAGAACGTTGGCTGCCGATCTTTTGGGCGCTCGACTATTTCAAGAACACGCAGTTGGAAGAGGAACGCAAGACGGGCTGGAAGCTGAGGCCGGTCGACGAGAACCGAGTCCCTTCGGCGACGAAAGCTCGCCAAGCGTTTGTCGACGCCATGCAGCGATGGGATGTCGAAGCCGCCGATGCGGCCGTCGCGGGCTTGGCTCGCTCGGCCGGATCGCACGAAGTCGTCGAGCTGTTCTATCGGTTTGGCGGTCGCGATTATCGTTCGATCGGTCATAAGGCGATTTACGTGGCCAACAGTTGGCGGACGCTGCAATGCATTGGCTGGCAGCACGCCGAGCCGGTGTTGCGGTCGCTGGCCTACGCGCTGCTGAACCACGAAGGCGAACCGAATCCAGCGGACAACGATTTGTCGCCCGACCAACCGTGGCGGCACAACCAAGAGTTGGCCAAGACGATTCGGCCCGATTGGCTGGAAGGCAAGTCGGACGAAGCGGCCACGCGGGATCTGTTGACCACGCTCCGAACCGGCTCGCCCAGCGACGCGGCGGATCAAGCGGCCGAGTTGCTCAACCGCGGCATCGCCCCCGATTCGGTTTGGGACGCCGTGTTCGTCGGCTCGGGCGAACTCTTGATGCGCCAACCCGGCATCATTGGGCTGCACACGCTGACGACGGCCAACGCCATGCGTTATGCCTTCGGAGCCAGTGCCGACGACGAGACGCGACGGCTATTGCTGCTACAGAATTGTGCGTTTGTGCCGAAGTTCCGCGAGTCGGCCCAGTCGCGCGGCCGCATCAGCGACACGACGATCAATGACCTCGAACCGCGAACGCCCGACGGCAAATCCGCCGCGGAGAAGCTGGACGAAATCTTCGCCGAAGCCTCTGGCGATCGTCGTCAAGCCGCCGCCAAAATTCGAGGTTACTTAGCCGAGGGCGGCGACCCACACGCCTTGATCGACACAGCTCGCCGATTGGTATTCCGCAAGGGGAACGACGCGCACGACTACAAGTTCAGCTCGGCCGTGTTAGAAGACTACGCCCACGTGAGTTCGCCCTATCGCGATTTGTTCCTGGCCCTGTCGGTATTCAATCTCCCCGGCTCGCGAGATCGCGACAACCAGTTGGTCGAACGGACCCGAGCCGCGCTGGCTTAGGCGACCGGCGAATGGGAATATACCGAAATACAAGCACGATGCGCGGCAGTGTGTGTGTCGCCGAATTTACTTGCTTGCGCTTGCGTGCTGATATTTCTCTATCTTTCGGTCGCCTTAGCCGGCGGCACAGTTCGTGAAAGATTGCTTCGGCTAGAGAAGCAGCCACCTGTCCCACTGGGGTTCCATCCAAGACCGGCGTGTCAGGTGGTGTCGCGCTCATTCTCGAGACCACGCGCCCAGACGGCGAACTTGCCGCCCTTGAAGCGCCGACGCCCATAGCAAGCGCGTCGCCCAGCAACAAAAGGTTGCTCGGTCCGGTCTTTCTCGTGTTGCGATCGACGCGTTGGCAATTCCGCCACCGCCGAGGTGGTTGACTCGACATGGGGTCATAATCGGACAAGATCGCGGCTCCGAGACGACATCAAAACGTTCCTCTCGCAACTTGTTCGTAAGCCGCGCGAGCAACTTCGACGTGGGCAGCTTGCAGTAAAAATCAATCTCGGACGAGTCAGAAAATCCCATAGGCATGCGGGGCGATATAAACGAGAACGGGAATAGCATACCCAATCGCAAATGCCCGCCGCTGGCCTCGACCAACAAACGCCACCCATCATGAACGCCGTCGCAAGCACACACACAGCATCATTACTGTCGACTGCCCAGCCAACCGCCACGCAGCAGCCCCGCCAGCCCAACACCAGCGACAAACACAATGAACAATAATTCTCGAACCAGGAGATTTGCAGTTTCTTGGACCTTCACTTGTTCCCACCTTGATCCGCTATAGCTCGATTAGCCGCTTCAGGTACGCGACTGACTTCGTTACGTCGATCTTTGATTCTGGGTGCTCAATTAGCTTGCCGACGACGTTTCCACATCCAGCTGTGTGACCCCGCGCGAATTCCTACCCGCCCAGTGTTTGAGTGTGACGGTTGCAGCAAAGGAGTCGCCGTTGAAACATTGAGACGAGTACGGTGTTGACAATGCGTTGGATCGACTTCTCCGACGAGATAGAACAAAGGCGGATCGTTCCGCCGCCAAAGACTTCAAAGAATCTTGTCGATGTTGTACCCTTTCAGTTGGAATGGAGCACCAGCACTTTCGTTTTCACGTCGGTCTCGGTATCAAAATCCTTAAACATGCGGGTGTAATCGCTGGCTTGTTGTCTGTTCTGAACGGCGGCAATCCTGTTGCTTTCTTCTCTCGTAGTGCGTCGATCAGCGATTGTCGCAACGTTTTCATCTTGTCCGGCAATTAGGTATTCGATGGCGCGTCCTCGAACATTCACGTTTTCGATGAGCGCACGGCGAGCAGAATCTCGTTCTTGAATTTGGACCTTGGCGTCCAATTCGGACTTTAATCGAGCCGCATCCGGCGACTCAAAGAAAGCTTCCAGCGCCGTTCGGGCGGTGGAGGATGAATTTGGCTCGTTCGATGAAGTCATGGAACTTCAGACCCGACGGTGAGATATTGTTGGTTGCTTCCACAGAGACAGAGCGAGATTTCCTTCAAGATCCAATCTGAACGAATGGCATATAGCCGCGAGAAATTCTTTGGTGCATTTGAAATTCCATCGAGTTCCCAAGCGATATCGGAACCGTTGAACGAGCCCCAGGTCTTGTCCTCGCGCAGTTGCTGTGATGAGTGGCTGATTTCCGTAACAGCGTTGAATTTGCAAGTAGCCAAGTGATTCGTTTGAGGGGCGTAATCACACGCAAACGACGAAGGGACAACGGTCGTACTTTTGAAGTTTTGGGGAAAGCACGGTGGTGCGCGAATCTCACGGTCGACGCCGCGGCTGAAACGAATTCCAAACTTGGAACAATAGTAGACGGAGCGATCTCGTGTTAGTTGAATTCGTCGGCGACAAGGGCACACAGTTTGCGTTTGTCGTTGATGCCGTTATGTACTCGCACGAAGGCCGCAAGACGGTCAAGGGCGTCATTCATCGAACAGACTCATGGGGTGCTTTGTCCCGGCCTTCTTTTGCGGTTTTTGATCGCTCAAGGTGTGCGTTCCCAGAACACGCCCTGCGAATACCCTTGGACACTGGGGTCGATGTCGGCGAGAGCAAGACGCTTTTCAGCCCAGCAACAATATTCCGTATCCGCTCAATTCCTAGGTATCGACGATCTAGTTTCTTGGCGACAACGGCCGTGGTGCCGCTGCCGAGGAATGGATCCAGCACCAGGTCGTTTTGCTTTGGACTGGCTGACATGATCTTGGCTATCAACTTTTCTGGCTTTTGTGGGATGATCAGCATTCTCCGTGAAGCCAAATGGAATGGTGAGATCGGTCCAGATATTCGACGGGTGTGTCAAACGATAATTGCCGTCAGCATCCTCCTGCCAATCTTTGGGTTTGCCCGCGGAATCGCGATAGGGAGCGATTACCTTTCGTTCAACTTCACGGCGTCGACGTTAAGATGTAATCATCGGATTGCGTGCAAAGTAAATGTCCTCCGATGTTGTTTTTCCAATTGGTCTTGGCGCCCGCGCCCTTTCTCTCGTTCCCACGTGATTACGGTTTCTTACGCTGAAAAATCGTTAAGGCACTGGAGCAATCACCACGGACGTTCTCCAATCGGAGCAGACGTAAATACTCGCGTCTCGTGTCAGCGTTGGACTGAGCAACTCGGGCTGTCGGAAAACCATGCTTCGTAGTCCGCAACATCTTTTTCCTGGAACTGTCGTCCGTTGAAATCCTTAGACAGGTATAAGGCGGGTCAGTATAAGGTCGACGAAGTTGCTTGGCAAGTGAGGAACCGCGTCAAAGAAATCTTGGTTGATGATCGATTGGTTAAATCCGACAGGCGGCGTGGCGAATCAATTCGTAATAGGCGAGACGCGAAGTCCTGCGCTCTTCGCGTCGCACGTTAGAGTTCGATTTCGAGGGAGCTCGTTGCTTCACGGGTGGCACTTCCGGTCTATGGGCGAACTAACGCAGGTGCCCCTCCGACGGATGGCAAATCTGCGATTGCAGAGGTGATTCCGCTTGAGTCTGAATCGTCCCGAAGGCGGCTTCCTGAGGACGGAATGAGGGCGGAGATCGCCTGATGTGTAAACGACGGAGCGTTTTCGCCGCGCGGGGCAGAGGATTGGAAGAAGCCGGCGCGGTTGGGCTTTGTCTATCCGCTCACTCCCGTGGCATTTTTTTCATCCCGGCCGGAGACGTTACGCGAGCTCGTTTTGCGGCAATGGGGCGATGTCTTCCTTTCGTGAAAATCGGGCTCTTCGGCGCGTCTCGTGGATTACCGCGCAGTGTATTTTACGTAAACTGATTTATGGATAGACGTTACGACCAAAAAATGCGACGGATCGGTCGATAGAAGTGATGTGAGCTGCCGTTATGGCAGTGTAAGGTGCTGTTGAAGCGTTGTAAATCGCGATTGGACGCCTGTGAAATCGCATTTAATGGAGGTTGGAATGGCATTAACCGGCGAGCGGTCGAGTTGATTGGACGCGAGCTGGCGCTGCGGAAGTGTGCGTCCGAAATCGGCGATTATGTCGTTGGCGAACTTGGCTGCTGGCAGTGGTCGATCGGCTGTAAACACCCTGTTATTGCGGACGGATCGACTTGCACGCTTTGCTCGTTTCCGTGTATACCGCTGACCTCATTTGTTGAGTTATGCCCGAGGCCCCGTTTCAACAGCCCACTTCGGTGAAGGAGTATCGGATTATGGCGACGAAGTTCGTGCGGAAGACCATGCGCAGCATCACGCGAAGACTTGGGGTGGAGATCGTTCGCGGGGCCAGTCCGATGCGCAGTTTTCACTCGGATCATTATCTGCGTCACAACGCGCGTCGCTTGGAACATCTGACAAGTCTGGGAATTCCTGTAAGCAACAAGTCCGTTTTGGAAGTCGGCGCCGGCATCGGCGACCATTCGCACTACTATCTCGATCGTGGGTGCCGGTTAACCATTTCCGAGGCACGGGAGGAAAACCTATCGTTGCTCAGAAAGCGATATCCGGAAAACACCGTCTTACAGCTCGATATGGACGCGCCGGTCGCCGTTGCGGGAGCGCCGTTTGAGATTGTTCACTGCTATGGGCTGTTGTATCACCTGGGCAAACCGGCGGAGGCATTGAAGTTTCTGGCGGAGCAAACCAGCGGCATGATGTTCCTGGAGACATGCGTTTCCTTTGGCGACGAACCGGCGGTCAATTTAACGGGCGAACCCAAGAAGAATCCGACGCAAGCCTATTCCGGGATGGGCTGCCGTCCCACTCGGTCATGGGTTTTTGACCAATTGAAATCGCGATTCGAGCACGTTTATCTGCCGCTGACACAACCGTGTCATAGCGAGTTTCCCATTGACTGGTCAGCGCCCGAGAAACATCAGGCGCTACTGCAACGGGCCATCTTCATCGCTTCGCGCCAGCCGTTGAACAACCCGCTGCTGACGACGGAGCTGGTCACTCATCAGCAACGGCATCAATGACTCAAGCGGCTCTTTGTCATCGTGACGTTCGCGAGTGGGAACCCGATATCCGATGCAAGTATCGGATGTTAAGCAGATGAACATGGTTGGATCGGGAGAACCGTGTTCGGTAGCGTCCATGGTGGCCTCATCCAACAGGAGCGCGGGGCGATGCCCACGCGGTTAAACGATGGACGCGAGAGCAGCGGGGCGATGCCCGCGCGGTTAAACGACGGACGCGAAATAAGCAGCGGGGCGTTATGCCCACTCGACGCGGAGCAGCGTTATGTCGGGGCCGTTCCAGGTTGGGGATGGTTGGGGCGATTCGCGGCGGTCGGCGAAGTGGGCGCAGATGCCGAGTTGATCGAGTTCGCGCCAAGAGGTGAGCGGCTGGCGTGACGCGTCGGTCGATTGGAAATCGCCGGGGGCCAGTGTCACGGTTTGGGGTTTGTCCGAGCCGGTGATTTCCCGCTGGCAAATATACGTTTGTCGTCGGCCGCGGTAATCGCGCCATTCGTTTTCGTGTACGACGAATGTCAGCCGATTGGTTTGTGGCATCGTCAAGCTGAATCGCAACCGCGCTGCGTCGGGGCCTCGCCAGATTGGATCGGTCACCTTGCGAGTCCACGTTTGTTGGTGAGCCAGATTACCGGCGTTCAATTGATACCAATCGCGAAGGCCATGCGAGAAATCGTCGATCAGCGGGCTGGGGCTGGCGGTGGCGACGATGCCGGACTGGGCGAGCGTTGGCGGTTCGACACGGTGCAATTGGCTGCTCAGGCAGACTTCACGAATCGGTTCGCGATGACCGGGCAAGGCGTTTAACGAAACGGGTTCGGGCAGCGTGTAATGGACGTTGGCGAACGCGAACAGCGGCGCATCGAGCGCGTGCAAAGGCAGCTTGGCGGTGAACGCGTCGCCGGTGCGAATCACGTCGCCGCTTCGCCAAAACCGAGCTCGCGGATCGGGATCGACGCTGTAGCAGCGTAATCTGGCACCGCGCGTTGGCCAAGACGACTCGGGACGGACGCCGCACGGGCACGTGGTCGCTGGCGTCCAGCACATAACTGCCTTGCGCCGTCTCGAACGCGGGACCGCGCTTTCAAGCGATCGAACCACAACGGCATCGCGACTTCGACTTCGTGCGTCAGCCGGTGATTCAAATTAAACGCCCAGCGAGTATAGCGGTTGGTTTTCGATCAATGCATTGGTGCGGTTTGTCCATCCATCCAGCCGTGGAAGTCGTTGGTGGCAGCTGCGATGGAGCACCGGGCATTGAATCCGCGGCGCGTAGCTTTCAAGCTGAGCGTGCGGCGGAAGACTTCCGTCGCCGCGGATGTGATTTTGTTGGGCCGTGCCGCCGAGAAACTCGTGCGGCTGCCACCGCCATCCTTGTCCCCCGACGCCGGGCACGGCCGCCTTGCTACGCGATTGTCCGAGCCGGCCACGTACATGGTGAGATTGCCGCCCATCGAATAGCCGTGAACGCCCAACCGATCGGGGCGACTTCCGGTTGCTGTTCCAGAAACGTCAAACCGCGACGGCAACCGAGCGTGAGCAGAAGCCCGGTTGTTGTTCTTCGGATGCTCGCGGTCCTCGAAAAACTGCTTCGGACCCGGCAACATCGAGCTGTAGCCGGCGACGTTCAGTTGCGATGGATCGACCGCGCCCCAATCGGTATTGGGATCGCCCGGCGAAGCCGTCCGGCGAATTGAACGGCGGCCGGCCATCGCCGTTTCCACCCCAGTTGATCGACAAGCCAGCGTAGCCGCGCGCGACGAGCAGCTTCACTTCGTGCAGAAACGCTCGCTGCCCACCGCCGTGAATATGCATCACCGCCGGCAGCCGCTCGGTGGTATCCGCGGGAAATCCGTAGATGGCCGCCATGCGAGCCGGCTGGCCTTTGAACGTGCCGATCCGATGGCGGACCAATCGAAACAGGCCGCCGTCTTCTTTTGCCACTCGCGGATGATTTCGACTTCGAGCGGTTCTCGGCGGATCGAAATCGGCCCACAATTCGACAACCGATTGGGGCACGTTCGTTTCGTCACTCAGCAAACGGCCAGGGGCGAGCGTGGCGATTGAGCCAGCAGGCCGGCTTGGGCAATGCGTCGTTCGGTTGCGCGATGTTGCATGGTCGCGTCGCCGGAGTTGGTGTGCGGAGCCGGGTTGTGCGGGCGGAGTTGGTTTTAGCCGCGCGATGGAGCGCTTCGTGTTGGGCGTCGTCTTCCGGGCGATTGTCGAAGCCTTTGAGCGCCGTCAATTCGATGTGATCGACGAACTTGACGTTCGCGCATTCGTCGATCTCTTGGGTGTGGCAAGCGGCGTAGTCGGCGATCAGAAAGCGGAACGGCCCGCCAGCTTTCGTGTCGAGCGGTTGGCCGTCGAGCGAATAGATCAGCAGGCCGCGATCGAGCACCGGCGCGAGCGGGATGCTGGCGTGGAAATTGTCGAGCGTTCCATGCAGCCCGAGGTACTTGGCCGACGACTTCGCGCCAACCAGCTTCAACAAGCCGCTTAAACGCACGGCCGCGCCTTTGCGTTTGGGATCATATTGGCTCACGTCGGCCACTTGATCGGCGGCATCCAGCGCCGCGAGATCGGCGAACGTTAATTCGCGAGGCCGCTCGACTTCACCATCAATACGAAGCGTGGGTTCATTCATGGCGTGGGAAACTCCTACCATCTCACAATTCAAAGTTTGAGGCCTGATTCCTCAATCCATTGGCGCCCGGCGGCTACATCCACATGGCGATATAGACCAACGCCGCGAACCACAAGGCGAACAGCGCGATGGCGATAATCAACAGCGCGCGATTCGGGCGCGGGGGATCGGCATCGGGCAAGTAAATCGGGTACGGCGAGTGCGCGGCGGCGTTTCCGCTGGCGTCGCGGCTGGACTTGGCCGACGAGCCGCTTGGGGCGCGGGACGCCGCGTCATGATTGGACTCGGCGCGATCGGACGGCGTTTGGCGATCGCGTTTTCGCCGGGACTTGGCCATCGCGCGATTCACTCTTGCACGGTGATTTGAAACTCGTGCTGAAAAGCGTCGTCGAAATCGAAGACATCGTCAAAATCTTCGCGTCGATCCGACTCGGACTGCTTCAACATCTCGACGCGAATCAAGTTGTAGACGACTTCGCCGAAATCGCCGGTGCTGTACAACCCCCAACTGTTCAGGACCACTTTGGCCAACATCCCGTACTGCTCGAGGGCGAATCGCCGCATTGCTTCGCACAACTGTTGGCCTGTCACATGCCGCCCGGATTCGTCGGAGGCCGAGGGGCTGTCCGCCAAGCCGCCCATTTCCATCACATCGTGGGCGTAGGCCAAGGCGTCGCGCACGAACAAATAGGCGTCCAGCTTATAGCGGCGGTCTTCGTGAAGCAGTTGCAACAGCACTTGGGGCATCCGTTGAGGCATAATTCGTTGGCAATGGCAATGGCGGGAAACGTCGGGAGGGCGAGTTGCGGGGCGATCAGGATTTCAATTGCGACCGCCGCGTTTAATTACCGACAACACTTCGGTGGCGTCGATCATCAAACGGCGGTTGTCTTCGGTCTGAACGAGCAATTGCCGAGCGAGGATTTCGTGGTTCAAGACCCGTGCCCGGCCGTTGTTCGTGACCACGTCGGCGCCGATCGGAGGCAGTTCTTGCTGCAGGGCTTCATAGGTGTCGTACTCGTAGCGTAAGCAGCACTTCAGCCGACCGCAACGACCGGAAATTTTGGTCGGGTCGAGCGTTGCTTTCTGCAGTTTGGCCATCTTCATCGAGACCGGCGGCATCGCGGACAAGTGGGTATTGCAGCAGACGGGCTTGCCGCAATCGCCATAATCGGCCAGCAGCTTGGCTTCGTCACGCACGCCGATCTGCCGCATTTCGATTCGCGTTTGAAACTCGCTGGCCAACCGCTTTACGAGTTCGCGAAAGTCGACCCGCGATTCGGCCAGGTAGTAGACCACGATTCGCTCGCCGCCGAACAGATGCTCGATGTCAACCAATTCCATCGGCAATTCCAGCTCGGCCACCAACCGCTCGCACGTCTGAAACTCTTCGGGCTCCTTACCCTGCAAGTGGCTCAACTCATTCAGATCGTCCGTCGACATCATCCGCAGAATCTGGCCATGCGTGGGATCTGGCAGCCCTTGGATGTTGTCATCGGTCGCCTCGCACAGAATCTCGGCCACCTCCATACCGCGATTGGTCCGCACGACCACTTGATCGCCGCGGACGAAGCGTTCGTTGCCGCGGGTCGACATGACGCCGATCATCCGCATCGAGCCATATCGCGCGATATATTTGGGCATGAAGTCAACCGCAAAACGAGGATCGGGGCGAACTTGCGAGATCGAACCGTTCGCCGGACAAGGCAAGCAAAAACTATAGTTGGCTCGTTGCCGGCGC
Organism: Pirellulaceae bacterium; assembly: GCA_041399085.1. Lineage (GTDB taxonomy): Bacteria > Planctomycetota > Planctomycetia > Pirellulales > Pirellulaceae > JAWKTM01. The sequence continues at coordinate 87,837 of JAWKTM010000009.1, read as the reverse complement.
GAAAGCCGAGAGTTTGTCGGCCTTGCCGCCTCGCTCGCGCGGCGGACGCGTTGCCGGGTTGAACGCCCCCCTTAGAATGGACCGTCGCTGCCGTACGAATCCGTAGAACTCGAACGACTCAGGCACGGTCCGCCACCAACCGTTCACAATCAGGATAATCCGCATGGCCGAATCTCAAGCCTCCGAATCGCACGGTTCCGAAACGCACCGCCCCGAATCGAGGGTCGCTGCCTCGCAGCCGAATTACCGTCTGCCTCCCGAAATCGTGCTACGGCACAAGTCGACCGGCTTGGCTCGCCTGTTCGGCTGGCTTGGTTGGTTGGGATTCTTCCTGGCCGGAGCGCTGTTGCTGAGCGTGTTGAGCTCGCAGGCCGACTACTACAGCGGCGACGGCGATGCGACCGAACGGTATCACTCGGGCGAAAAATACAGTCTGAACAAGGTCGCCATCATCACGCTGGAAGGCGTCATCATGGACGGCGATGGATTTGTGAAGCAACAGATCGATCACATTCGCGACGACGAAAATGTAAAGGCCGTCGTCTTGCGAGTGAATTCGCCCGGCGGAACCGTGACCGGTTCGGACTACATTTTTCATCATCTGAAGCGGTTGCGGAAGGAAAAGGACATTCCGATTGTGGTCAGCATGGGCAGCATCGCGGCCAGCGGCGGTTATTACGCGGCGATGGCCGTGGGCGATCAAAAGGATTCGATCTACGCCGAACCGACCACGACAACTGGATCGATCGGCGTGATCGTGCCGCACTATGACGTGACCGGTTTGATGGAACGATATGACATTGCCGACGATTCGATCGCCAGCCATCCGAACAAACAGATGCTGAGCATGACGCGGAAGCTGAGCGACGAACAGCGTGCGTTGGTCCAGGACTATGTGAACGAGTCGTTCGAGCGGTTCAAGTCGATCGTCAAGGAGGGCCGGCCGCTGTATCAGAAGGATCCCGATGCGCTGGAACAATTGGCGACGGGCGAAGTGTTCACGGCGGACAAAGCCAAGAAGTTCGGATTGGTCGATCGCATCGGGTTCATCGAAGATGCCATCGAGCGGGCCGCGGAACTGGCCGACTTGGATCAGAAAAAGTATCGCGTGGTGGATTTCGAGCGGCCGGTATCCGCGCTCGAGTTAATCGGTCTTTCGGCGCGAGCCGGTCGCGGACAAGCGTCGGAGCTGTCCGCGTTGTTGGAGCTGAACTCGCCCCGAGCCTACTTCATCGCCACGACATTGCCGCCGCTGATTTCGAGCAGCAAAGCGTACGGCTCGGCGGATTAAGCCGCCGGTTTTGGCCAAACGATTCCGTTTGTGCGCGTGGTTTCTACGGCGTCGCAGTCAGAATTTCGCCCACCATTTCGCGGGTGGGATACGAGACCAGGACATAGGTGTTTCGGCCGTTTTCCACTTGGACCGCCGCCGAGTTGGCCGGGCCAATCGGCTGACCGCCGCGAGCTGGGCCGAGCGACAGTTGATGTGTGCCGACAGGCAGCTCAATTCGGGTGACTTGAATCTGAGCCGGCAGTAGACCCCAACAACGCGTATCGGCCGATTCCGTCGCTTCCCACACGACGCCCGCCGCGTCGAACGCGAAGTTCAGCAGGCCGTTGTCCACCTTCATTTGATCCTTGGCCGTATAGACCGTGGCTTTCTTCACCACGCGGCGAACCACGGCCCGGGCAATTGTGTGATTCATCGTCGCTTGGCATTGATCGACTGCCAAATCGTTGACGTTGGTCACCGTTTGCGTCACGCCAAACGGCCGCTCGTCGACCGCCACGTACACGCCGTCGACTTCGTTCACCGGGGCGACGACTCGTGGAATCTTGACCGGTGCGATCGTGGGTGGCAGCGTGTGATCGCCCACGGCCGACAAGATCCGATCGGCGACGAGTAACGCGTTGCTGGTCGCCTCGGCCGCGGTCTCCTCCTTGTAAGGCCCACGCCCGACCAACGCAAAGACATACACGACGCCGTGATCCGGGGCCGAGTGAACTCCGGCCGAAACTCGCTGCAAGTCGGACTGAACGCCGATGAAATTGGGCTCCCAAGCGGCCACTTGCCCGAACGACCGAGCGGCGTCGTCATAGTGCAGATGCGACGCTTCGCGGAGCACGCCATGCAAGTACGAACCGAACGCGACGCGCTTGTAGCCCAGCTTCGGATTCTCTTCCTCGCCAGGCACGCCGGTCTCGATGATCTCGGCCTGTTTCTGATCGACTTGCAGACAGTACGCCTCGGCGTCGCTGCCGTCGCGCATCAGATTCGACAGCGCCAGCATCGAACGGATCATGACTTTTTCGTAGTCCTCGCCCGCGTAGGCTCGGCGAGTGTCGTCGGTCAGCAGCGACAGCGTCGCTTCGCGCACGTCCTTTTGCTCGAGATGATCGAACCGGTCGCGAACTTCGCGCAGCAATCGCTCGGCCTCGTCGGCCCGGCCGGCGGCCAGATGCAACATCGCTTGATCCAGCTTCAACACGTCGGCGTCGCGCGATCGCTTCGAGCTGGCTTTCACCAGCAATTCGTCGGCCCGGCGCAGGTCGCCCGCATAGTACGCTTGCCGCGCATCGCGCAGCGGCACCGAGTGGCTCGCGCACCCGGCGATCACCAAGCACGCGAGCAGGAGCGACAAACGTCGGCGGTTGGAAGCCCGACGGGCCTTGCGTGAGAACATCACGGCCTACTGGAACGGATTGAACTTGCTCAGCTTGCCCATCGCCGATTTGTGATAAGCCTTGCGAATTTTGGCCGATTCCTTGTCATATTGCCCGGTGTGGACATTGACCAAGTCGAGCGTCAGCAGATAGTCGCGCTGGTAATCCTTGTTGGCCGTCGTCGTGCCGGACGTTAGCTTGGCGAACAACAGGTAGTCGAACGGCTGCCCTTGTTGCTCCAAGACGGCGGCGAAAACGCGCATGTTCTCCGGCATGAACAACGAATCGGGCCGCAGCCGCGTTTCCCGCAGAGCCGTCTCGACGAACCGGCGGCTGATTGGCTGGAACATCTGCGATTGCAAAATCTGCGAATCGATTTGCTCGTAAACCTGTTCCTTGAAGTCGCCCAGCTCCTCGGCGCTGGCGTTCTCGACGCCGACGAAGCAGATTCGGCGCGGTCCAACGGGTTCGGGCTGATAGCCGGCTTGATGAAACGACGACTGTTGCCGAGCCAGCAATCGCGCGACGGCTTCGTCGATCAAGGGATTGAACGTTTCGGCGCCCGCCGTGTGGCTGCCGACCATGTCTTGCTGATTGTCTTTCAGCACGTGGGCGTATTGGTGTCCGCGGCAGCCGGACAACACAGCGAGCGACCCAGCAGCCACGGTCGCCGAGCTGGCTTGCAAGAAACGACGTCGATCCATCGGTATGTTTCTCCTCCCTGACAAACGCACTCGAAGCTGCTTTTACTTCGGACGAACCACCCTTGCGACTCGAACCGACCGTCGTATTTTCTCAGCTTCCGCCGCCACGAACCCCGCAACTTCCCTGGCTTCACGCGCACGGGCGTTCGCGGATTTCGATCCCGCGCCTTTATTTTCGGCCAGCACGGCTTATCGCCGATCCCGCAGGATTCGACAAGCCGAGTTGGAAAGGCTGTTAGACTCATGAATCTGCTTGCAACAGAACCTCGCGCGACTTTAGAATCCCTTGAAAGTGTTATTGAACTGGTGTTGCTTGCCAAGCCGCGCGATCATGGCCCTCTTTTCTTCGACTAAACGCTCGGACACGGCGGAAGGACTGGCCGCGCAGTCCCTTTTTGGGAGGAACGAGTGGCAAGCATTCCTAGATGCACTGCGTCGATGCCAATGGCTGACTCCCGAACTGCTAGACCAAATTGATAGTCGTCTAGCCAGTCGGAGGGAATCTCGGGATTTTCTTAATTCCGCTTTGGAACTCGCGTCGGAATTGGTGCGAGACAAGATACTGACGCCCTTTCAAGCTCATGCCTTGCTTCACGGCCGAGACGAGTCGCTTCGTTTTCGCGAGTTTGAGGTGTTGCGAGTCATTGGACGCGTGTACGGGATGCGTGTTTCAGGTGCGTCAGCGTCACCTCGATGTGGGGCGACAGAGTTACTCGCGCCAGTCGCCTTGGCTGGAAACGCCTTAAGAAAAGGTTGCAGGCGTGAACTGCGAGCGGCTGGGGCCGTCTTATCCGAATGTGGCCACGGTTTTTACAGCAGGAATCGCCGGCGGAGTCTACTACGTCGCATCCGAGTTCGTGGATGGCTGTAATTTGGCCGAACTCGTGCATCGCCACGGAGCCCCGATTTCGATCGGTCAAGCGATGGCTTGCGTTTACCAACGGCGAGGGAAGTTGACGGCGATCCATGAATTGGGAATTGTCCATCGAATGTTAAGCCTGGCAATCTCATGTTAGATCAACATGGGACGAATTGAATCGTCGACCTCCGGTCTCGCCAAGTTTATCCACTCAACGGATGGAACAGCTACCGAACACATCCTCGGGACATGTGCCAAATTCCTGAACAATTGCGCGACAGCCGCACGGCGGACGAACGTAGCGACATTTATGGTTTAGGGTGTACGCTCTACTTTCTGCTGGTTGGGCAACCACCCTTTCCGAGAGCGACCATGAGCGATTTATTAGCGGCTCATGGCCGGGGAATCCGACCGCGGATACGAGAAGCCTTGTCCAAGTATCCGACTCCGTGCAAAACCTGCTTCGCCAATTATTGGCGAATGATCCGCGACAGCAGCCAAGCTCAATGGCGGATGCATGCCAGTTGCTCGAACCGTTGATGGCCTCCGGAGATCGCTTGTCGGAGCTGGCGACCGCGCTTCAGCAGTTCTCCCGATGAGATTCACGATTACTTGCTGCAACCAGTAACCTCGGAGTTGGATATCTTGGCCGCATCGGAACGGACATGTCAAGGAACTGTTCCACAGGCTCCACCATAGCATTTGGAAACGCCGTGCTCGATGGCTCGTCCCCTTCGGACTGTTGTTGCTTCTCTTCGTACTCATTGCGTTTCAGTTGGGGCGCGCATCGATTTCGTCTCCAACATGGGAGGCTCGATTGCCAGTCGACTCGGGAATGCCGGAGCGCGGCTACGGAGTCGGAGGCGACATTCCTACGGACGACGAAACAGAGGCCGACGCGTATGTTCCGACGGAAATCCAAGCATGGCTTGCGGGCTGAAGTATTTCTCGGACCCAGCAGCGAAGTAAGCGATTTGAACGAATGAATCTCCCATCTTCTGGATGGCATGGGCGCAGCGACAACCGGACGAGCGACTGGCCAAACGTGCCTTTTCGTGCGCTGGTCAGGATGGCTCCGTCTGCCCAATGCTGGCCCAGCCGCTCCAGTTGTTCGCGGACGATTATGCGGGAAACTATGGATCGGGCGATGGGAACTTGGTTCTCGAGGTCGAGCGCCCGGGTGGCTCGGACCGGGAAATCGTATTGGATGGAGGAACGCATGCGATCCGGCTCGAGTATGCGAATCGTGGTGATAGCGCGGTTGTGAGCTTCGGCTTCGTCTGTTGGACGCCGAGGAAACAGATGTCAATCCCGCCGAGTTGGTTATACCTTGAGGAAAGCGACGCGAACGCGGAGTCCGCCACACTTTGCGACTGCCCCCGTGACCTCCGTAAATCCCTGGGTTGGATGTTGAATACTATTCAGTTGGAACTTCCAACGCCGCGCTCAACCGTGGAGTGGTAAAACGGGTTGATTATTGTCCAGACGGCCGCCCCATTCGAGACTGTAACCACCGATTTCCTCGCCACGGTTTGGCAGGGATGGCTAACACCCTCAGAGGACGGCGAATATGAATTTCATGCGTATCGCAAACGGTCGCATACGTATGTGGATCAATGAAGAGGCGGTTTTCATGACGGAGCAGAATAATGCCTTTCAGTTCACATAGCGTCGGCAGCACTTGTTGCTTCGGCGTACCGACTGCGTGTCGAACTTCTTGAACAACGCGGAGATTGGTATGTTCAGTTGCGTTGGAAGCCGCCAGGAACGGTAGCGGAGTCTCCCATACCGGCAACTGCCTTTTCGCGTCGAGCACAATTCGGAATCGCAACCGGATGGAAGTGACCGTGATCGCCAGCGCCCACCTCCCGGAACCCGAATGGCCATCGGAGCTCGCGGCCTACTTTTCGCTGGCAGCCACTCGCGAACGACAGCCGAACGCGCGCGGCAACTGAGCATTGCCGCGGAAATCGAAAACGGTGTCGGCATGCGTTTTTCGATTGCTGCCGCCACGGGTGGCATATATCCGGCAATACGGAACAGGAGGCCAGCGCACCGGCCATTTTCCGCAAGGACACGTTGTGTACTGGCGTCACCGAGGTAACGAGACAGCAATCGCCCCGGTTGATGCGCGCGACGGAGACCGCGGGAGGTCGTAACGATCGTGGGGACGATATCGCCGACTCGCTCCCGATTACCGAAACGAGTTGGCTCGATGCCACCATTATCTTCTGCAATCGGCTAAGCGAACGCGAACGACTGGCCCCGGCATATGAGATTGATTCAAGATTCCGATGTGAAATCGCGCTGGGAGGCGAAGGATATCGACTTCCGACCGCCAGTGGTGGGATTACGCTGCCTCGGAAGGATACGAACCGCGTTGGCATGAACTGGGAGACCAAGCTCGCGAGCATGCTTGGTTGCATAACGCGGATGGTGATTGCATCCCGTGAGCGAACTTCGCTCCCGAATGCGTTCGGCCTATACGATATGTTTGGCAATGCGGCCGAGTGGTGTTGGATCGACAACTGGATACGCCAATTATCGCGGCGGTCACTTCGCCTCATTGTCCATTGATCCAGCTGCCCGATCTGCCTGCGGCTTTGGGACAACAGGAGCTTTCATCGGTTTTCGCGTCGTGCGATCGGTGATGGGGTCAAATCAGCGCCGTTACGAATCTGAATCGCCATGAACGACAATCCATCCCACAATCCGCTGACGTCGCTAGCTTGCTTTAACGCTTGCAGCGCGCGCGTACGTCGGACGCCGATTGGACGCGATTGGTTCAGCTCTACGCGCCTTAATCGAACAATGGTTTCGCGACGCGGGTTTGTCGCGCGAGGCTGCGAGGATTTGCCAACACAACTGCCTCTTTCCGGGTGACCGACCACCGGTATTTTCAACGTGGGCGGGAATTTGCCTTTCGCGGTTGGTTAAAACGCATCGTAAGGAATCTTACGGATCATCTTCGACAACGACAGCGCGGAGTCTCTAACGCTCAATGGCTACGTGGGGTGGCTGAGCCAACTGCACCACGGCGGAACTTAAAGAAATCGAGCAGCGCGAAATGTTGATCTTGGTGGAACGCGCTGGGAGCTTGTTCAGAGACGGTTTTCCCCAACGACTTGGCGATGTTTCGATCTCGTCGTCAATCTAGGGAGGTCGCCATCGGATGTCGTAAGGGTGGGTACGGCCAACGCCGTTCGGCAGGCCGTCCACCGCGTTCGCCGTCGTCTAATCGACGAATTTGGCGAGCTAACTCGAGTAGGAGCCGGACGGATTCTTCATTCCTTGGAGCCGTCATTGACACGGGAACGTCGCCACCGCCCTGCGCTGCCGGCGCCACGAGCGCATCTTAGTCGCGTCGCGGCGGTGTCGGTGAGCAGGTCCGACGGATCGGACGTTACCGGAAAAAGGCAAAATCGCGTAACGCTGCCCCGGCGCGACCGTTCATGATGTTGCAGGGGTCACCTGGGTGCTGGTTTACACTAACGCTTAATCGGACGCAGCTCGCTTGCCACGGTCATCGTCCGCTTTCCCGTGTACTTGGCAACAGGCCGCCGTCGAAACGCGATGCGTCACTTTTCACTCCAAGGGGTCACATGATGAGAATTCAAATCGTTGCTCGCAAACAAATTCGGCGGCGCCCGGTGGACATACCGTCGTTTGTCTGGCTTCACGCTTGTCGAACTCTTCGAGTCAGTACGGTGTCGGACTGCTTTGGCCCTGTTGCTTCCGGCGGTTCAGTCAGCGCGAAGAGGCCGCTTCGAAACACGCAGTGCAAAGACCACTTAAAGCAAATCGGCCTAGCCTTACGCATATCACGACGCGTTGGGCTCGTTTCCTCCCGGTTGGCTCGACACGTCTTATAACATCCCATCGTCGCCTCCCTGACAGCAGTTTGGCTGGGCGGCATTTATCTGGCAAATGGATCAAGTGCCCTTGCACGACCAGATTGACTTTCCGAGCCGATCAACCAATCGCCCGGCAATGCCAATTTCGTGGCCAATCCAGTCTGTTGGAAATCTACCGGTGTGCGTCGGATAATGGCCCCGACACGACCCAACAACCTGCCGCCGTCCCCTGGACTGCCCCAGGCAGTTTCCAACTACATCGCCTGTTTTGGCAAGAAGCAGATATGCGAGAATTGTGATGGACGTAGCGACGGAGCGTTCGCCCACAACAGTTCCACGCGACTTAGCGATATTAAGGACGGAACCTCGAGTACGTTCTTGGTAGGCGAGCGTGCTTGGGTCGGCCTGTATACATTCGGCGACGCTTATTGGGCCGGCACGCCCGATAACTGGGCAGCTGGATATTTTAGGAAGCGCGGGGATTTCCGATGAACGGAAACAACTCCGCGCTCAAGTTTTCATCCTGGCAGTTGCGAACTTTGTTTTTGTGACGGCTCCGTCCGCTTTTGAGCGAGACGGTGATTCGGACCCAGTTCTGGTGGGAACGTATCAAGCTTGCTACAATTAGCGGCGGTGAAGTCATTGGAACCTTTAATCAAGCTCGCTGGCACTTTGTGGGGTAGATCGCCTAAATGGCAGTGCGGGAGTTTGCGATCATGATAACGTCGGAGGAGTTCCCAAAGAGTTGTCCAGCAGAAGAATTGAATCGGTATGTCCTTGGCGACCTAACGGTTGCCCGAAGCGACCGTCGCAAAGCACCTAGAAGAATGCCTGGAATGCGACAACGTGGTTCGCGACGGGGAAGAGCAAATGCTGTGTCCTTGGCGTCGCGGTTCCAATCTCGATTCCAGTGACGCGGCTAAACGGCTTCTGACTCCGGGGCTTTGCTTCACATGTTGCTGCTCGCTCCACGTATGGGACGCGCCTGGCAAGGCGAGCTTTCAGAATCACAACGCAGCCAGCCTGTCCCCCGCGACGCATGCGATTGCCCTTCAATGGCGAGATGGAATACCTGCTCGAACGCTTATTATTTAGGAAATTGGACGCGGTACGACAATCCGAATCTTTCGAGCAGTCGACCGTGGAGGAGTCAATAATGGCGATCGGCCACGATCATGCTGGGCAATCCATCGGATGAGTCGGGAGCGTGAAGGGTTGGCAAATGAAGCGCACGCGATACTTTCGATGATCCGACATCCGAACATCGTGCGGATGTTCGGGCAAACCTAACGGATAATCCACCGTTTCTGGTGATGTGCGGAACATATCGCCGGCTGTGACCTGAAGCGGCAGGTTGATCGTTTGGCCCGCTTGGCTGTGGCTTCGGTCTGCGGGTGGGGCGCCCAGGCGGCGTTGGCCTTGGACTGTCTGCATCAATTTGGTGTATTGCATCATTGACATCAAGCCTTCAGATCTCATGCTGACGGCGGCCATGGCGTCGGAAAATCCCTCGGTAGGTGCTTGTTCGCGAGTGTCTTGTTTCCCGCAAATTAAGCTAGTGGACTTCCGGCAGCGACGCTCTTGGCAGATTGCGCGCCATTTGCCCAGCCGTCAACTCCAACCACGCGTCATGGGTACGCTCGCGTACATGCCGCCCGACAGCGTGAGTAACCATTTAGCCACGATTCGCTCCTGACTTGTATAGCCTCGGCATCTTTTGTATTTCTTGTTATACGGTGAGGTACCGCAAAGTCCGACGCTCGATTTAGTGTATCCGTGGAACTGATTTCCTCCACGAACGCCACGCGTTACATCGCGTCATGAACTCCCGCAAACCTTGCTGATCTTCTGCGCCCAACTACTGGCATTGGATCCTTGCCTTCGGCCAACCTCGGCACACCAAGTCGCGACAACCTTGCAACGCTGGAGCAGTGACGAGCTTGGCTAACATTTTCACCGCATGGTCCCGGCACAAGGACGGGCTTGTCGATTCGTGATCAGGCGGTTGCCTGCCCGCCATGGACAAAACAAATTATGGACGCTGATGTCATCATTCGTGGTGATCATATTGTTGTTGGCGAATTATCCTTCGGTGATTTCGTCCTCGGGCATTGTCCAGTTTTCCCCGTCGTCTTCAAATGTACGATTCTGGCCTTGCGGCGGGAACAGAGGTGATTGTCGCTGTAGGAGCTCGAGACGGCGCGAGGAAAATGGAACTGCCGTTCGGAAGCTATGAGATTGTCGTAGTCGGAAGTGTCTCGGACGTTTGAGATTAAAGCCACTTTAAAGATCGAGATTCATCGACGCGTTTCCATCAGGTTGCACGTTGAGCCGCGTTACAACCCAAGCGGTCCGTCGACGATCGCAATCGCCCAGGGATCGACCACTGGCGCGAAGTCAGGCGTCCTCCGGATTATTCGTGTCAGCCAAAGGTAGCCAGCCACGAGCGCGGAGAGCGGCACAACGTGGCGATCGGCCTACGGCTCGATCTTGCCGCTGCCTTGGATTCGGTGGAAGCGTTCTTAACCAAGACATAAGAATCTGGGTCGCCGCGAGGACGCTATTCCCCAGCCGCGCGGGCGACCGATCCGCCTCGTTTCGTCTGCGTAATCGAGTGATATTACTTGGTGAGATTCGACAGTACAAATCATCGATCAGAGAGATCCCCAAACACAACATCCGGCGGTCTTGAGCGGTGATTTGGCCGGCGACGATTTTTCCGGCTGAGAACCGCGATGACAATAGTTTTCGTTGTGCTATCCCAGGGCAATGACAGCAACGCCGTTTTGGATGGATTCGTGATTTTCCGGTGAGGAATGCCAGTGACCGCCGTCTTGGCGGATGAAGTGGAAACGAGGCAACCTTCCGATGGAGATGGTGGCGGCATCATGTTGATCGATCATGGCGAACCACTCGTCTGGTGCATGATCGTCGACAATCATGCGGCGGTTCGAGGCGGAGGAATCTGTTGGCGAGGAAATCCACGTTGGAGGGATGTTTAATTGCCGAGAACCGCTGCAGTATGTATGGCGGCGGAATGATTAATTGCGGGGTTTCAGCATTCAATGATAGGGCAATTAAAAGCCGACCACTGTATTTTTGGAAAAACGTGGCTCCGCGCTGGAGGCGGCTCAGCAACTGGTGGGGCGTTATGTGAGTTCCAGCGATGCCTTTATAAGAAATAAGGCTACCGGAACGAGCGACTATTTCGGCAGTGGCAGCCTCTACAACGACGCCACACTGGCTTCATTCGTCGATTGCTGGTTCGTCGGCAACAGCAGCGCGGGGTATGGCGGAGGAATCGTGGCGAAATGGGAGACGCAAACATACTGGTATAATTGCTCCGTGCTGGATAATTTCGCGAAAGTGGGCGGAGAGTCTATTCACCGATACGACGGTGGACATCCGTTCGACTCTGCGTCCTGGCGGGGAATCGGCCTCAGCAGATGCTCGTCGGCGGTGGTGGTGAACCCTCCTCGATTCAGCGACCTCGCAGAAATTGGCTAAGAAGGAGGTTGGCCGGGGCGTAATTTCCAGCTTCCGCCGCCACGAACCCCGCAACTTCCCTGGCTTCACTCGCACGGGCGTTCACGGATTGCGATCCCGCGCCTCTATTTTCGGCCAGCACGGCTTATCGCCGATCCCGCCGGATTCGACAAGCCGAGTTGGAAAGCCACGAATCCACGCAGCGCTGCTAGCGGAACGGTTCGCGTTACCGGAGTTCGGGCGCGAGTTGGGAAACGTTCCGTTCGCCGATCAGTCGATCGTGATAAGCGTGCGGGTGGCGATGACGGGGGCGGTGATGGGTTGCAGGGGGTTGTTGCCGTAGCGGATTGTGTGGCCGTCGTAGTTGACGCCCAGGATTAGGCATTGTTCGCCGGCGGCGGGGATGCTGAGCTGGCCTTCCAGCGGCACGAACAGTTCGCGATTCATGCCGGCCAGCTCGACGATCAAGCCGCGAGCGCCGGATGGGCCGGTGACTTCGCGCTGGATGGTGCCGAAGAAGAACAAGCCGGCCATCGGACGCTCGATCTGCTCGGCCGCGTATTCGTTGACCAACAGTAATTGGCCAGGGCCGTTCCACTTTTGCTGCTTCAAACGGGTGACGATTTGGTCACAGACGGCGGTCAGTTCGCGCAGCCGCATGTCTTCCAAACCGCCGGGGCCGATCAGCGAATTGGGTAAGTTGACAACGGTGATCGCCCAAGCCAACTGTTGCAGCGTTTCGTATTGGTCGGCGTCGGCAGGCCGCCATTGCATGGCCGAGCCGGCGGTTAACAGTTCTTCGACGCGGGCCGGTTTGAGCTCGGCCAGCAGTCGGGCGACTCGGGCTTCCTTGCGGGCGTAGCGGGCGAGCGGTTCGACCGGCGTCGGCTGGTCGGCGCGTGGCTGAAGACCGGCCAGATGCGCGGCGTGCAGCGCGTAGCCGAAGCTGCTTTGGCGATCGACCCAGGTGTTGATGCCGACGACTTCGCCTTGTTCGTTCAGCAACGGGCCGCCGCTGTTGCCGGGCGAGATCGGGGCGGTGTGTTGAATCCAGCGATGATCGGCGTCGCCGGTCATGAGTTGCCGCAGAAATTGCCGCGAGTGGCTGGGCAATTCGGATGTTTGCAGCACGCGGCTGACGCGGCCATCGACTGGCGAAAAGTCGATTCCAAGCGGATGGCCGATGGCGACCACCGTCGAGAGTTGACGCGGGTCGTCTTGCCGCCGCAGGGTCATGGCGGTCAGGCTGGGCGGCGATTGTTTGAGCTTGACGATCGCGAGGTCGTCGTCAGGCCGCACGGCCACATAGCCCGCGATGTCGTAGGCCGCTCCGTCGTTGAAGCGGGCTTGAGCCGCCGTCGCTTCGGCCATCACGTGATAGTTCGTGGCGATCAAACCGCTGGAGTCAATGACGAATCCGGAGCCGAGCGTGGTATTGTCGCCGGGGCCGAGCGCTTCGATGCGCACGATGGCTCGTTCTAGTTCGGGGAGCCGCGCGGCGATGGGCGGCGCGGTCGAGCGAGTGGTTGGTTCGGTTGGTTCGGCGGTCCGGTCGGTTGATGGAGCGGCTTCGGGCGATGACGGAGTTTCGTGTCCGCCAGCGGCAGTCGGGTCTTCCTCAACGGCTTGGGGCAACGTGACCACGTTTCGTCGCGCCGGCTCGGCCTCCGGCCAATTGGCGAAGGCGGCCGCGAAACCGATCAAGGCCAACGCGGCGATCGCCGCCGCACTCCAGCGGACTCGGGTTGCCCAGGAGGTCTTTTTCGGCGAGCGGTTCGAGCGGCTAGAAACGGCCACGATCGAAGGTGACTGGTCCACTTCGGCGGTTGGCGGCGTGGACGAAGTGCCCGATGTCGGCGGCGGATTGAACGGCGGCGGATTGGACGGCGGCGCGTCGGAAGTCCGCGGAAGAAAGCGGTGATCGCAGTTCGGGCATTGAACGGGTTCTGACATGAACGGGCAGTTCCTCAAAATTGCTCGGCAACCGCGCTCCGGCTTTCCCTGTTAGTTTGGCCGCTGACGTGTTGATCGGCAAGCAACGCGGGCTGTTGGCAGTCAGGCCGCGCGGGGCGACGGTTTGCGATAGACTGTGGCCCGATGCGTGTTGTTGATCCGGCCGATGTTGCCCCGATTGGATCGGCCGGCTTTGCCATGGCGGACTCTTGTGACGATTGGTTGCCTTGCTGCTTGTGGAAAGTTTACCGATGCCGAATGTCGATCCCAGCTCGATCACGTTGAAGATGATGCGCGAGTCGTTGTATGTGGCGGTGGTATGCGACGCGCTGGACAGCGTGGGATGCACGCACTGTTCGCCGCGAGTCGCGTTGTCGCCGCGGACGGTTGATCGGTTGCTGGTGGGACGCTGCAAGACGACGTTGTGGGCCGATATGTATCACGTCGACCCGCGGCCTTATGAATTGGAATTGCAAGCGGTCGATGGTTGCCAATCGGACGACGTGCTGATCGCGGCGGCCGGTGGTTCGATGCGGTCGGGGATTTGGGGCGAGTTGCTTTCGACGGCGGCGGCGAATCGCGGCTGTGTCGGTGCGATCGTGGACGGTGCGGTCCGCGATGTCACGAAGATGAACGACATGGACTTCTGCGTGTACGCTCGGGGCGTCTGCCCGTACGACAGCCGCGATCGGCAGCGCGTGGTCGACGTGGACGTGCCGGTCGAGATCGATGGCGTCCGGTTCTCGCCGGGCGATTTGGTGTTTGCCGACCGCGACGGCGTGGTGGTTGTGCCGCGCGATGTGGAATCCGAAGTGATCGGCCGAGCTTGGGAGAAGGTGCATGCCGAGAACGAGGTCCGCGACGCGATTCGAGCCGGTATGTTGGCGACCGAAGTATTCCAGCGGTATGGCGTGCTTTGACCGTGTGCTTTGGGCGCGGATCGGGTGGCACGCCCAGAGTCTTCGATGGATCGGGTGGCACGCCCAGAGTCTTCGATGGGCGTGGGTAGCAGGCTCCAGTGGTTACCTTCCACGTTGCGCATCGCCCCAGCCTTCCTCGCCTACCGCTTCGCTATGGGCGTGCCCCCAACCGCTTATTGATTCGATCCATTTCCTTCATTGGATGTGAATGGTGGGGCCTTTTGCCTTTCATGCGCCGTGGAACCGGCAAACGAAAAAATCCGCGGCGGGCATGTTGCCTTCCGCCGCGGATTTGGTGTGGGGACGATGTCGGTTGGGGAGTCGTGATGGAATGACTCAGCAGGAGCTTCGTGCTCCCGTGTGCTGGGGTCACTTCGGGATGTCCAGCAGCTCGATGTCGAAGATCAGTACGGAATTCGGGCCGATGTCCGAGCCGGCACCGCGAGCGCCGTAGGCCAACTCGGACGGGATGTAGAGCTGCCATTTGTCGCCGACCTTCATCAACTGAAGCGCCTCGACCCAACCCTTGATTACGCCGCCGACCGGAAACGTGGCGGGTTCGCCGCGAGCGATCGAGCTGTCGAAGACCTTGCCGTTAATCAAGCGGCCTTCGTAATGCGTCGTCACTTGATCGGTTTTCTTCGGCGACTCGCCAGTGCCGGACTTGATCACCTTGTACTGCAAACCGCTGGGCAACACCTTCACGCCGGGCTTCTTGGCGTTGGCGGCCAGGAACGCTTCGCCGTCGGTCTTGTTCTTGTCGCCCGCTTGCGAACGACGAGCGTTCACGGCGCTGTCGAGTGCCATCATCGCGGCTTCCAATTGCTTGTCGGTCAGCGCCGATTCCTTGCCGGCCAGCGAATCCAGCACGCCTTTGACAAACTGATCGGCGTCGAACAATTGCGAGTCGAAACCGCTGCTTTGCAGACTCCGGCCGACTTGCAGACCGATGCCGTAGCTGGCATGTGCTTTGGCCGTCGGGGCCAATTCGGTTCCTTTGGGCGAGGCGGCGGGCAGTTCATCCGCTCGCGTCGCGCCGCCACACAACAGGGCGGCGGCCAAGGCGAGCCAATACGGGAAACGATTCATCGTTATTCCTTTCCGAAGTAGGCGGGAAAAGCCGAGTCGAAAATCCACCAGCCAATGGTGATCGACCGGGCGAGGAGGTTTGGTGGCAAGCGGGTTCAACGCAACGGATGCCAAACCGCTAGCGCGTCGTAATCGTAGACCAGCGGACAAGGCGAACAAAGTGCGGAAGCGCGGTTTGACAAGCCGCGCGGGACGGCTCAGCATGATGAGCGTTCGCTCGCCGACGATTCATGCTACGAACGTGTCCCCGGAGCTTCGCTGATGGCAACTCGATTCTTGGCCGCGTGCTTCTGCTCGACCGTGCTTGCCATCGCGCTGGCCGACTCCGCAGCGGCTCAGACGAAACCGTCCGCCGAATCCGGCGAAACGAAAGAAGCGTCGGGCACGGCGAAAGGCTGGGACATTTCGGGCGCGTTGCAAGGCAAACTGCTCGGTGGCATGAATCTGCAAGAGATGGGGCAAGCCGCCGCGGACTTGCGCGCGGCGGCCGAGGCGTTCGAGCGGTTCGGTGATTCGCTCAACGGCACGGCCGATCGCGTGGCCACGGCGATCGAAAACACGAGCCGCCATCATGCCGAGATGAGCCGCGACTTCGACCCGTTCGGCTACAAGGCCGCTTTCCAAACGATCCAGCGGCAAAACGAGATGATCGAGAAGCTGTATCGTCTGGAGCTTCGGCGGCTGAAACACGAACGCAGGCCGGACGATTCGGCGAAGAAACGCGGTAAGAAGAAGCGGAAACGTTAGATGACGCGAAGATAATACAAACATGAATGCGAGCCCCACTCGATCATCGTTTGGATATCACGGCCGTTATCTCGTGGTGGATGTGTCGACCGGTCGAAGCCGGTGGCAGTCGCTCGACGAACGCGTGCGCCGCGGCTATCTCGGCGGCAGCGGCTTGGGCGTGCGACTGCTCTTGGAACATGAAGCGGCGACGGCCGAACCGTTGGGGGCCGAGTCGACGTTGGCGTTTGTCTTTAGCCCGCTTGTCGGTAGCCCGCTGACGACTTCGGCGAAGTTCGCCGTCGTTAGTCGCAGTCCATTGACGATGCGGATCAACGATTCGTTGGCCAGCAGCGGCTTTGCGATCTCGGGCAAGCAAACCGGCGCCGACGCGATTCTGATAACTGGCCAAGCTGCCGAGCCGTCCGTGTTATTGATCGACAACGGCGAGGTTCGCTTGGAGCCAGCCGGCGACCTGTGGGGACTCGGTTGCGAGGCGACCGAACGGCGGCTTGCCGAGCGATTCGGACCTGGGTTTCGTGCGGCGGTGATTGGCCCGGCGGGCGAGCGGCTTGTTTCCTACGCCACGATCTCGCACGACGGACGTCATGCTGGGCGCGGCGGCAGCGGCGCGGTGCTGGGCGCCAAGCGGATCAAGGCCGTGTTGGTTCGCGGCGATCGGCGTTGCGAGTGGGCCGAGCCGACGGCGCTAGTCGCTTTGGCCAAGGACATTTCGCGACGTTCGTTCGGCCCGGCGACGGCCAAGTATCGCGAGCTTGGAACGGCCGCGAACATGCTGGTCTTCAATCGACTGAATGCCTTGCCGACGCGGAATTTTCAGCAAGGCAGTTTCGCGGCCGCCGCGAATTTGGCTCCCGAGACACTGGCCGTCGCTCGCGAGAAGACGCAGGCGAGCTGTGTGGCTTGCACGATCGGATGCGAACACATCTATTCGATCGGCCGTCGCGAGGGGAGCTCGAATTCGTCGCCGTCACCGGCCGGCGGCGTGCGAATGGAGTACGAGAATCTATTCGCTTTGGGGTCGCTGTGCGGGATCGAGGATGCCGACGCCGTGCTGGCCGCTTCGCGGAAATGCGACGACTTGGGGATCGACACGATTAGCGCCGGCGGCACGATCGCGCTGGCGATGGAGTGCGTCGAGCGCGGGTGGCTGAACGCGCCGTGGTTGCGATTCGGCGATGGCGCGGCGCTCGACCGCGCGCTGGACGAGATCGGCTCGCGCGCGGGGATCGGCGATCACTTGGCCGAAGGAAGCCGGCGGCTGGCCGAGCGGATTGGGCCCGAGGCATTGGCGATCGCGCCGCAGGTGAAAGGTTTGGAGCTACCGGGCTACGAACCGCGATCCCTGCAAACGATGGCTTTGGGTTTCGCGGTTGGTTCGCGCGGGGCGGATCACAATCGCAGCGGCGCTTATGAAGCGGACTTTTCGGAACATGTCGACCGACATCGTATGACCGCCGAATCGGTGGCGGCCGCGATCTTGGCCGAAGACAAAGCCGCGTTGATGGACTCGATGATTCTTTGCAAGTTCCTTCGCGGCGTGTTCGCGGATTTCTATGCCGAGTCGACCGAGATGCTGCGTTTGGTGACGGGCTGGGACGTGACGGCCGACGAGCTGCGAGCGACAGCACGTCGAATCGTGACCGCCAAAAAGCAATTCAACATCGCGGCCGGCTGGACTCCGGCCGAAGACCGTTTGCCGACTCGTTTCCTTTCGGACGCCTTGCCGGAAGACGGCTCGCGCATCGCAGCCGACGAACTGGCCGCCGCCATCGCCGAATACAACCGCCAACGCGGCTGGACCGCCGAAGGCTATTTGCCGCATTGATGCAACAACGCGAGCCGAAGTCCGCGTTACGAAAACAATCGCAACTGGCCGATGGTTGGCCGCGGCACTTGGAAGTGCGTGGTGCTGAGTGGCGGAAGGCGGTTGGCCAGGCCGTGCTTTTTGGCGAACACTTGGAACGTCTGCTTGATCTGGTCGGCGATCGGGCCCGTGCCCGTCAAGCGGCGGCCGAAGTCGGAATCGCTCATCTCGCCTGAGCGGCAGGAACGGATGCGCGACTCGACGCGTTCCCGAGCGGCCGGTTGCGTGCGGGCCAGCCATTCTTCGAACACCGGTCGCACGGTCAGCGGCAATCGCAGCAAGACATAGCCCGCCGATGACGCGCCAGCCTGTTTCGCGGCGGCCAGCACGGTCGGTATCTCGCTGTCATTCAGCCCAGGGATGATCGGAGCGACCATCACGCCCGTGGGAACGCCTGCATCGGCCAGCATCCGCACGGCTCGCAATCGTGCTGCGGGGATGCTGGTTCGCGGTTCCATCGTGCGAGCCAAACCGGCATCGAGCGTTGTCACCGATACGAACACATGCACCAAGTTGCTCGCCGCCATTCGTTTGAAGATGTCGATATCGCGAGCCACTAACGCGTTCTTCGTAATCACGCCCACCGGCTGATTGAACTCCGCGGCGACTTGCAGACAGCCGCGCGTCAATTGAAACTCGCGCTCGGCCGGCTGATAGCAATCGGTCACGCCCGAGAACGTAATCGACTCCGGCTGCCATCGATCGCGCGAGAGAAACGCCCGCAGCAGTTCCGGCGCGCGATGCTTGACCATGATCTTCGTTTCAAAATCCAATCCGCCGTTGAAGCCCAGATACTCGTGCCCCGGCCGAGCATAACAATACGCACATCCATGCACGCAACCGCGGTACGGATTCACGGTGTAACGGAACGGGATGTCTGGCGAGTTGTTCTCGGCCACAATCGTCTGCGTGTCGTCCGGCAGATATTCGGTGCGTCGGCCGGGCGGCTCGTTCAAGTATTCGTCGTCCCACTCCAGATGCTCGCGGTCCGCTTCGGTGCGCGTGCGTTCGAAACGATTCGGTGGATCGAGTTGCGAGCCGTGGCGCATGGGTTCACTCGGCGAATCGGCGAAGAAATGCAGTGGGAAGTCGGCGAAGCAGTACCGGCGGCGAACTCCTCAGCACGCCGCCGGACGAATCGTATGTACAGTATCGCCGATGGGACGGGATCGGCTAGGGCTTGTCGGGGACTCGGCAGGAGCCTCGTTCTCCCTGTGGGGTGGCACGCAGAGTCTTCGATGGGCGTGGCTGGCCCCTCGCAAGGTTAGCTGCCACAGTGAGCCTCGCCCCAAACTTTCCACGCCCACCGCTGCGCTGCTGGGCGAGCCACCCAATCCGGCGCGAGGGCGCGGACGCGTGCCTGGGGGCGAGCGAAGCGAGTCGCAGCCGAAAGCCGCGACGCTTGACGGTGGGCTTGTCGCTGCTTGGATAAAGGCGGCGCGCCCGATATCCTGGGTGGCGTGCGGACGCGAAGTGCCTCCGCGTTTGGTCTGCCAACTGCTCACGGAGGGTCGTCGATGAGACTGTTCTTCTCAAAGTTTCGAATGTCGGGTCCGCAGGGGCCGCTCGGTTGTCGTTGGGCGGCGTCGTTTGTCGTCCTGAGCCTGGTGTTGCTGGTGGGTTGCCGGCCGGCTCCGACCGTCAGCCGTTCGGATGCCACTACGTCCGCCGGGCCGGCGGCTGAAGAAGACGCGGCGGTGGACGATTCACCGGCGGAAACGGAAACCGCGGACTCAGCGGCGGTGCCCGCATTATCAGAAGATGTCGCGACCAAGTCAGCACCGAGCGACGAAGCGACGGGCACCGAACCGACAACTAACGAGTCCGCAACCACCGAACCGGCCGACTCGCCGGCGGATGACAAGCCGGCGACGACCGCGCCGCCGACAACCGACACGCCGACAACCGACACGCCGACAACCGATCCACCGGCGACCGAAGCCGACTCGCCCACGACCGATTCTCCGGCGGCCGACGACTCCGCGGCGAACACTCCGCAACGCCCGCGGCCAACAAGGAAACTTCATCGACGAAGGAGGTTGCTTTGATCCCTCGCCAAGAATTCTTCGGCAATCCCGAGAAAGCTCGGGCTCGTATCAGCCCGGACGGAACCAAGCTGGCTTTCATCGCGGCCCGTCGAGGGCGTGTTGAACGTGTGGGTCGCGGCGGCCGATGATCTCTCGGCCGCCAAAGCCATCACGAAAGATACGCATCGTGGCGTTCGTTCGTACTTCTGGGCTTACACCAGCAAGCACGTTCTGTACACGCAAGACAAGGACGGCGACGAGGACTGGCACATCTACGCTGTGAATCTGGAGACGGACGAGATCAAGGATTTGACGCCGGTCGAAAAGATTTCGGCTCGCGTGCGAAGTCAGCCCGGACTTTCCCGAGACGATTTTGGTCGGCATCAATGATCGCAGCCGAGCGGCAACTGCACGACATCTATCGCGTCAACATCCTCACCGGCGAACGCGAGCTGGTGCAAGAGAACCCTGGATTCGCCGGCTTCATGACCGACGACGATTACAAGGTTCGCTTTGCCGTGACCGTGACGCCCGACGCCGGTCAGCTTCTGTTGCAGCCGGACGCCGAGGCCGAAGGGGGTTGGAAGGAGTTTCTGAAGATTCCGCCCAGCGACGCGATGACCACCGGCCCCGCGGGCTTCGACAAGTCGGGCGAGAAGATGTATTTCCTGGACAGCCGCGATCGTGATACGGCCGCGTTGACCGTGATCGACTTGTCGTCGGGCGAACAAACCGTGATCGCCGAAGACGACCGTGCCGACATCGACGGCGTGATCGCTCATCCGACCGAAAAGAACATCGAAGCGGTTTCGTTCACCTACACACGCACCGAATGGAAGATTCTGGACGACGCGATCCAAGCCGACTTGGATTATCTGAAAACGGTCGAAGACGGCGAGATTCAACTGACCAGCCGCTCGCTGGCCGACAAGATTTGGACCGTGGCGTTCACCGTGGATAATGGGCCGGTCAAGTTCTACTTGTATCACCGCGACGAAAAAGAAGGCCGAGTATCTTTTCACCAGCAGCCCTTCGCTGGAAAAGCTGCCGTTGGTGAAAATGCATCCGCAAGTGATCCCAACTCGCGACGGCCTGAATCTGGTCAGCTATCTCAGCTTGCCGAAGGGAACCGATACGCAAACGGCCGGCCGCCCCGACCAACCGTTGCCGTTGGTGTTGAACGTGCATGGCGGACCGTGGGCTCGCGATTCGTGGGGCTACGATCCCGAGCATCAATTGCTGGCGAATCGCGGCTACGCGGTGCTCAGCGTCAACTACCGCGGTTCGACCGGCTTTGGCAAGAATTTCATCAACGCGGCCAATCAAGAATGGGCCGGCAAGATGCATGATGATTTGGTCGACGCCGTGCAATGGGCGATCAACGAAAAGATCGCTCAGCCGGACAAGATCGCGATCATGGGCGGCAGCTACGGCGGCTACGCCACGCTGGTTGGTCTGACATTCACGCCCGAATTGTTCGCCTGCGGTGTCGACATCGTCGGCCCGTCCAACTTGGTGACGTTGCTGGACAACCCGCCGCCCTATTGGATGCCGATCATGCCCGTGATGAAGACGCGCGTCGGCGACAACTCGACCGAAGTGGGCCGCGAGTTCCTCGAGTCGCGATCGCCGCTGTTCTTTGTCGACAAGATCCAGCGACCGTTGTTGATCGGCCAAGGCAAGCACGACCCGCGGGTGAAGCAAAGCGAAGCCGATCAGATCGTGGCCGCGATGACGGAGAAGAAGATTCCCGTCACCTACATGTTGTTCCTGGAAGAAGGACACGGGTTCGCCAAGCCCGAGAATCGTTTCGCGTTCTACGCCGTGACCGAGGCGTTTCTGGCTGAGCATCTTGGCGGCCGTTACGAACCGATCGGCGAAGCGTTTGACGGTGCGGTATTCGAGGTGCCGAACGGCGTGGATGGCGTGCCCGGTTTGAACAAGGCGCTGGAGAGCTACAAGCCGGCCTTGCAAGCGGACGCTGAATCCGACGCCGGGCAGCAGTAACTTTGGAGCAATGCTGAGACAGCATTAAGCGATGACAACGCCCGTGCCGAGTTCGATGACGCTAGCCGGTTGCCGTGCGGTGGTGACCGGTTCGTCGTCCGGCATCGGCCGGGCGATCGCTTGGGAGTTTGCGGCGTCCGGCGCGGACGTGGTGATTCACGCGGGGCGGCGTCGCGAGCGAGCTGAGCAAGTGGCCGAAGAAGTGCGGACGCTCGGCCGCGAAGTTCGCGTGTTGCTGTGTGACTTGGCGGACCCGGATGCCGCCGAGAAATTCGCCGCGGACGCTTGGTCCACGTTTGGCGGCGTCGACATCTGGGTGAACAACGCCGGCGCGGATGTGCTAACTGGCGAAGCGGCTCGATGGTCGTTCGACGACAAGCTGCAACGTCTGTGGCAAGTCGACGTCCTGGGCACGATGCGGCTGTCTCGCACGATCGGCGAACGCATGAAACGGGCGGCGGCACCGTCCAACGACGAACGCCAATTGCCGGTGATTCTGAACGTCGGTTGGGATCAAGCGACGCAAGGCATGGCGGGCGACAGCGGCGAAATGTTTGGCACGATCAAGGGCGCGGTGATGGCGTTCACCAAAAGCCTCGCCCAGACGCTGGCTCCGCACGTGCGAGTGAATTGTCTCGCGCCGGGTTGGATCCGCACGGCTTGGGGCGACGAGGCTTCGACTTACTGGCGGACGCGCGCGGAACGCGAATCGCTGCTCGGCCGCTGGGGCACGCCCGAGGATGTCGCGCGGGCGGCGTGCTTTCTAGCTTCTCCGGCCGCCAGCTTTATCAGCGGCCAAATCGTGCCCATCAACGGCGGGTTTCGCTATGGCGACGCGGCGAAATCTGATTGAACGAAGCGAGCGGTCGTGAACGGTGAGCACATCCAATTCGTGACCGGTCGGTTGGCCGAACATGCGTTGCGTCGCCAAGTCGAAGCGCTGGCCGCGCAGCTTGGCTTTGATTATTCGATCGATGTGTTGCCAATCACCGTCGCGGCCTTAATGTCGGTCGATTGGATTCGACGGCATGTGTCGCGCGTCGAAGCGGCGACGCGCGTGCTGGTGCCCGGTTACTGCGGCGGGGACTTAGAGCCACTGGCCGTGGCGCTGCAAAAGCCGGTCGAGCGTGGGCCGCGAGACTTGCGTCGTTTGCCCGAGTTCTTCGGCCGTGGCTCGGCGCGAGGCGAAGACTACGGCCGCTACGACATCGAGATCCTGGCCGAGATCAATCACGCGCCGCGACTTACTCGTGACGAGATTCTGAAACTTGCGCGGCACTACGCCGACAGCGGCGCGGATCTGATCGACGTCGGCTGCGAGCCCGGCGAGCCGTGGACCGGAGTCAGCGATTGCGTGCGAGCGCTGCGCGATGCTGGCCATCGCGTTTCGATCGACAGCCTGAACCCGCACGAAATCGAACCGGCCGTCCGCGCCGGAGCGGAATTGGTGCTGTCGGTGAACTCGTCGAATCGCGAAGCGGCTCGCGATTGGGGATGCGAAGTCGTCGCCATTCCTGACGATCCGGCGACGCTGGCGGGGCTGGATGAGACGATCGAAATCCTTGCCCAAGCGAACGTGCCGCTGCGAATCGATCCGATCTTGGAGCCAATCGGTTTTGGGTTCTCCGCCAGTCTCGGTCGGTATCTCCAGATTCGTCAACGGTATCCCGACGCGGAAATCATGATGGGAATCGGCAACCTCACGGAGCTGACCGATGTGGATTCGGCGGGCGTGAATGTGATGTTGTTGGGATTCTGTCAGGAACAGGGAATTCGTAGCGTGCTGACGACGGAGGTCATCAACTGGGCGCGCGGCAGCGTGCGCGAATGCGATTTGGCTCGGCGTTTGGTTCATCATGCGGTGACGCATCGAGTGCCGCCGAAGCATCTCGAGCCACGACTCGTGATGCTACGTGATACTCAGTTGACTTCGCTGGGCGACGCGGCGCTCGATCGTTTGGCTGATGAGATTCGCGACCACAACTACCGTCTGTTCGCCGAAAACGGCCGGCTGCATTTGGTTTCGGCCGGTTTGCATCTGAGCGACTCGGATCCGTTTCGACTGTTCGAGCAACTTCAATCTCGTGAGCCGAAGAACCTGGACGCGTCGCACGCTTTCTATTTGGGATACGAATTGGCCAAAGCGATGACGGCGCTCACGTTGGGCAAGCAGTACGAGCAAGATGAGTCGTTGGATTGGGGCTTGCTCACAGTCGAAGAAGTCAGCCACCGTTTGAAGCCGAAACGTCGGACGGACCCAACATCGCCCGAATCGCAGTAGGCGTCGCCAATCGTCTATACTGCGGCGACCGCCGATTTCGCACGCCTCATTGATTTGCGAAAGGTACGATCCGCCATGCGCGCCGTCCAATTGCAGGCTTTATTCGCCACACTGATTTGGTTCACCGCCGGTTCGTCGAACGTTCTGTCTGCCGAAGACGCAACGCCGCCAACCGCCGAACAACAAGCGATCGCCGCCCTGCGTGGTCTAACAACGAACATTCAATTCAACAAAGATGGCTCGACGCGGCTGATTCGTTTGAGCAAGGCGGTCGTCACCAACGAAGCACTGGCGCATCTGCAACACTTCACACAGCTCGACTACCTGGCGATCATCGGTCCGCAAATCACCGACGAGAACACCGGCTCGATTTCGAAGCTGACGAACCTCGACACGTTGGTGCTAACCGAGTCTGGTGTTGGCAACGCCACCCTGAGCCACGTTAGCGAGCTTCAGAAACTCGAACGTCTCTATCTCGCGGGGACGAAGATTTCCGATGCGGGGCTGGCCAGCTTATCGTCGCTAAAGAATCTGACTGAACTCTCGCTGGAGCGAACCGAGGTCTCGGACCAAGGGCTTTCGCATCTCCGTGAACTGGAAAACCTCGAACTGTTGTTGTTGAACGAAACGCAAGTTCGCGGTTCTGGCTTGGTCGAACTGGCCGAATTGCCAAAGTTGCGCGTGCTGTACTTAGAACAGTGTGATCTCACGTCAGCGTCACTGGCTCATCTTTCAAAAATTCCGAGCCTGGAACATTTGAGCGTCAATGGCGTCTCGCTCGACGCAACCGCGTTGGAATCGCTGAGCATGCTCACCCAGCTAAAGCATCTCGAACTGTATGGCGCCGGTTGCACCATCGAACAACTGAACGCACTGCGAGCCTCGCTGCCGAACACACAACTATATGTTGATCCCGAGTTAGCCGCGTCTGAGCGAATCGCCCGATTTGGAAAGGGAACCGGGTCGGTGAGCGATCTTTCGGAGACCGACAATGTTGATACAGATTCCGTGCTACTTCCACCTATCACTCAACGCCTTGACCAAACACAGGAGACTCCTGATTTTCAACGACATGTCATTCCGTTGTTAGGACGCTTGGGATGTAATGGTCGTTCGTGTCATGGTTCGTTTCAAGGACAGGGCGGCTTTCGGTTGTCGATGTTCGGTTACGACTTTGCGTTGGACCACGAGAATCTGCTGGAGCGAATCGACCTCGACAGTCCGAATGAGAGCCTGATACTGAACAAGCCGACGTCGGCCGACCTGCACGAAGGCGGTTTAAGGCTGCCTCCCGGTGGTTGGGAACAAACCCTGCTGCGCCGCTGGATCGAAGCGGGCGCGAAAGGTGTCGCCGACACGGCGCTCGAAGTTTGTACGTCTCGACGTTTCCCCGGCCGAAATTGTGTTCACGGAGGCCGGACAAACCTCGCAACTCAAAGCGGAAGCGATCTGGTCCGATGGAACGCGCGAGGACGTGACCTGTTTGACCCGATTTCAGACGAACGACGAGACAGTTGCCGAGGTATCGCCCGACGGCGTCGTGACTTCGCGAGGATCGGGAGACACCTATGTGATTTCCTTCTATGACAACGGCATCTTCTCGACGCAAGTATTGCGTCCCATTTCAGACTTGACACACGAACGATTTCCCGAGGTTGCCACACCAACCGAGATTGATCGTCATGTGGTCGATAAACTAGCCAAGTTGGGAATTGTTCCGTCGGAGATCTGCACGGATGAAGAGTTTTTGCGGCGAGTGAGTTTGGACATCATCGGCACGCTGCCGACGCCGCAAGAAGTCGACGCTTTTGTCGCGGATACCTCGGCCGACAAGCGTGTGCGAGTGATTGACCAACTGTTAGAGCATCCGGCGTATGTCACGTGGTGGACAACGCGATTATGTGATTTGACTGGAAGCAATGCTGGTTATCTCGGCGCCACGGAGATGGCTCAGCCCGTGGCGGCTCAGTGGCGCGATTGGATTGAACGCCGCGTCGCCGAAAACGTGGGCTGGGACAAGATCGCCGAGGGCATCCTGTTAGCCAGAAGCCGGCCCGTGGGACAAACTTATCGCGAGTATATTGAAACACAAAGTCGATATACGTCCGTAACGAATCCCGACGACTTCGCGGCTCTTGGCAATTCGATGCCGCATTACTGGTATCGCGACAACATCACTCAGCCGACCGACAAAGCGTTGGCATTTGGCTACACGTTTCTCGGTGTCCGATTGGATTGTGCTCAGTGTCATAAACACCCTTACGATCAATGGTCAAAACGGGACTTCGAGCTGTTCACGGAGTTCTTTACGCGAATCAAGAAAGGCGTGGCTCCGGACGCCAAGCCGCTGCATGAAGCCATGCAGCACATGTTGGGCGTTCCCGTCAAGCTGAATACGGCCGCGTTGCGTCGGCAAAGTTATCTCCGCATCGCGGCGGAAGGACGCGCGATTCCATGGAACGAGGTTTATATCGAACCCGCGACAAGCGAGCACCGGGCCAGATTGCTAGGCGGGTCGGAGTTGGACCTTAGCCAGTATGATGATCCTCGCGAACCGCTAATGCAGTGGCTGTTGAAGGAGCCGAATCATTATTTTGCCAAATCGTTTGTGAATCGAATTTGGGCCAACTATTTCCATGTTGGGATCATCGATCCGCCCGATGATTTGAATTTGGCGAATCCGCCGAGTAACAAAGCGTTGCTGGAATATCTGACCGATGGCTTTATTCAAAACGGTTACGATATGAAGTGGCTGCATCGGACGATTACGACCAGTCACACTTACCAACGAAGCTGGCGTCCGAATGATACGAATCGAACCGACATCCGAAACTTCAGCCACGCCGTTCTCAGACGATTGCCGGCCGAAGTAGCGATCGATGCCATCACACAAGCGACGGCCAATGATACGACGCTGGCGAATTGGGGGCGTAGCGTGGCCAATCGGAAAATCGGCCAGCATCCGAAGTCGTTTCAAACACGGGCCATTGATTTCTCGCTGCTGATTTTTGGCAAGCCGCTGCGCACCACGAATTGTGATTGCGAACGCAAAGGCGAACCAACCCTGTTGCAATCGCTGTACGTGCGCAACGACCAAGAGATGCTCGACACGCTGGATCGCAACGACGGATGGATCGCGCAAATCGAACGCGAATCGACGACAGCCGACCTGCTGGTCGATGACTTGATCCGCTCGGCCTATATTCGGACTCTGTCGCGCCGACCGACAGAAAGCGAATTGGTCGATTGTCGGCAGCATGTTGAGGAATCGCCCACGATTGCGGATGGGATGCGTGATTTAATGTGGGCCCTGCTCAACACACAAGAATTCATTGTGAACCATTAGGTAGAAAGGTGACGCCATGCGACGGCGATATTGCGATGGTGTGACCCGGCGCGACTGGTTGCGGGCCGGAGCCATTGGTGGATTGGGGCTTACCTGGTCGCGTTTTCTGGAATTCGCTCAAGCCAGTGACAAACGCCGTGGTACGGCGGACGCGGTGCTGTTTATCAATCTCGAAGGCGGGCCGTCGCATTTGGATACGTTGGATAGGAAGCCCGACGCGCCGGTCGACACCCAAGGAGAATTCAAGTCGATCGGCAGTAAGATTGTGGGCTTGCAAGTTTGTGAGCTCATGCCGAAGTTCGCCGCGGCGGCCGATAAGTTTACTTTGGTCCGCGGCATCAGTCATTCGGCCGGCTCTCATCCACTGGGGCAATCTTATATCTCGACCGGCAATCGGCCGACGCCCGCTCTCATCTATCCATCGTTAGGCGCCGTGGCGACCAAAGAACTGCCGGGCAAATCGGATATGCCGTCCTACGTAGCCATTCCTCGCACGGAATGGAACGCGGGCTTTATGGGGGATGCCTATGCGCCGTTTAAGACGAATGACGTTCCGCGGCCCGGCGAACCGTTTGTCGTGCGGGGAATCTCGCTGGCGGATGGGTTGACGGTGGATCAAGTCAATCGTCGCGAGCGACTGCTCAAAAAGGTCGATCGAACTTTTCGGCAGGTAGAGACGAATAGCCAACTCTTAGAGGCGTTAGATCAGTTTGGGCAACAGGCTCATAGCATGATTACGTCGCCGCGGGCTCAAAAAGCATTTGACGTCACGCTCGAATCCGATTCCATCCGCCAACGGTTCGCCGACGATGAACTTAATCAAAGCCTATTGTTGGCTTGTCGCTTGATTGAGTTTGGGGTTCCTTTTATTACGGTCAGCAACGCTGGTTGGGATACACACACGGATAATTTCGCAGGGCATCGACGCCTCATTCCGCCATTCGACGCCGGTTTGGCGGCTGTTGTTGCGACCTTAGCGGACAAGGGACTGTTGGAGCGAACGTTAGTAGTTGCCATGGGCGAGTTTGGGCGCACGCCCAAGATCAACGTGAACGCGGGCCGCGATCATTACCCGCGCGCGAATTGGGCGGTGTTCGCGGGCGGAGGTGTGAGACCGGGGCAATTGATTGGCGGCACGGATCGGGACGGCACGGCCCCCGACGACAGCACGGACATCACTCCCGATGATATCGCGGCCACTATTTATCATGCGCTCGGCATCGACCCGCGTACCGAATATCACACCAACACGGGACGCCCCGTGATGCTCGTGCCGCACGGTCGTGTGAGGCACGATCTATTCGGATAGATGCGCCGGCGGGCCGAGCGTTGTGAGCGCCGCGGTTGAGTCGCGTTGACAAGATGATCGGCCGGTTTAGATTTTGTCGATCCCATTTGAAACGCCGTTCCGTTAAATTCCGCATGTCGTTGCCGCTTGTCGAAGAATTGATTCCCGCGCCGGATCCGGTGACGGTGTTTCGCAAGTTGGCGAAGCGGCGTCGATGTTTGTTTTTGGACAGCGCGCTGCGGCACTCGTCGCTCGGGCGGTACTCGTTTGTCACCGCGGATCCGTTCGATGAATTGACGCTGGCGGTTGACGTTGGCGATCCGTTAGAGCAGTTAGCCGCACGGCTGGAACCGTACCACACGGATTCGCTGCCCGCGTTGCCGCCGTTTCAAGGCGGTGCGGCGGGATTGTTGGGCTACGAACTGGGCCGAAGTTTCGAACGGTTGCCCTCACCACGATTTGACGAGTTTGGAACGCCGGCACTCTCGCTCGGTTTGTACGACGTGGTGGTCGCCTTCGATCATCAGGCCGAGCGAGCTTGGCTGGTTTCGCAAGGTTTTCCAGCACTTAATGCGAGGCTGCGCGAGCGACGGGCTCGTGAGCGGTTGCATCTGTTTCGGGCGTGGTTGACGGAGGCGAACGACGCGGCGGCCGAGGTTTGTACGCCACCGTTGGCAGCCCGACCTATAACGGTCGAAAGTCTCGCTCCGCAGTTTCCGGTCGACCGGTTTCCCGGCTTGAGCAGCAATTTTTCCGAGGCGGCCTATCTCGAAGCGGTCCAGCGGGCGGTCGAATACGTTCACGCTGGCGATGTGTTTCAAGTGAACTTGACTCAGCGGCTGTTGCATCCGGCCAGCGACAATCCGATCGCGTTGTATCTGCGGTTGCGCGAGCGGAATCCGGCGACGTTCGCTGGGTACTATGACCTCGGCGAGTTTCAGATCGTCAGCGCGTCGCCGGAGCGGTTCGTCCAAGTTCGCGAACGGCAAGTCGAAACGCGGCCGATCAAGGGGACTCGGCAACGGATGGCTCGCCCCGAGGCGGATTTGTTTGCCGCCGATGATTTGCAACAAAGCGAGAAGGACCGAGCCGAGAACGTGATGATCGTGGATCTGATGCGAAACGATTTGTCGCGAGTTTGTCGGCCCGATAGCGTTCGAGTGACTCAGCTTTGCAAACTGGAGGCGTACCAGTATGTCCAGCATCTGGTTTCCGCGGTCGAGGGAACGTTGGCCGACGGCCGCCAGCCGCTGGATCTGATTCGCGCCGCTTTTCCGGGCGGTTCGATCACTGGGGCTCCCAAGGTGCGAGCCATGGAGATTATCGCCGAACTTGAGCCGACCGCCCGCGGCCCGTATTGCGGTTCGCTGGGCTATCTGGGCTTCGACGGTTCGCTGGACCTGAGCATTCTGATTCGCACGATCACGGCGGGGCGAGGCTGGTGGCAGTTGCCCGTCGGCGGCGGCATCGTCGCCCAATCCGACCCGCGCTCCGAGTACGAAGAGACGTGGCACAAGGCGACCGGGTTAGTCCGGGCGCTGCGTGGTTGAGTTTGGCGGGTCGTAGGTCGATGGGTCTTCGTCCGCATTCGCATCGTCGGACGATTGGCTACTCGATGCCTCACTGCTGGACGCCTCATTGCTGGGAGGCTCACTGCTGGGAGGCTCACCGCTGGGAGGCTCACTGCCGCTTGGTTCCGAACTTGAGGTGTTGGGATTCGGCAACGCGCCGGCCGTGATCAATTCGGCTTTCAGCACGGGATGGTCCGTCCCGTCGGCGGCCGCCGCTTGGTACAGCTCGACGGCCTTCTTCAGTTGCTGCTCGCGCGTTTCCGAGTTCACTCGGTCAACACACAAAAACAGCGCCACGTAGACGCGGCGGTAATTCCGGTCGATCTGGCTTTCTTCTTCGTTCGCTTTGTTGCGATGCAAACCGATATCCGCCAGCGCGGCTAATTCGACAACCGGCACTCCTTGCAGCGACGGCCAGAATGTGGCGACATCGAATTCACGCTGTTCGCCGTCGAACGAGTAGCTGACAACGCCCGATTCATACGGCGGCAGTACGATCTTACGACCAAATACCTCGTGCTCCTCGGCGACTTCGCGGCGATGCGTCAACGCGCGGCGAGCGGCGCTGCTGAATTCGGCCAGCAACGCTCGGACCCCATCCAATTGCTCGGCGATGCGTTCGTGTTCCGAATTGCCCGAACGTTTCTCTTGCTGCACTTGGCGGATGTATTGTTCGGCGGCTTGATAATCGCGGGCGGCAATGGAATCGCGAGCGGCCTCGACCACAATTTGAAACGAATCGGGCAGCGTCGTGTTCGTGGCCGTAGCCGACGGGCTTGTTCCGCCGAACGGGCTGTCGGCCGGTTTGCTGAGATCGCCCATCACGGGGTCGAAGCCCGAGCCGCTGTCTTGCAGCGTGCCGACGGGGAATCCGCCCGAGTCAACATTCAGCGGCTTCGTCGGCGCGGGACGCGGCGTCGGACGAGCTTGAACGCGCGGTTGTGGCTGGCGCGAGGGAGTTGGCGACGATGAGAATGCGGGCGGTGGTGGCGACGATACCGCATTGGATGGCTGAGTCGCCGCTTGATTGGAATTCATGTTCATCACGATCGCCAACAGGCCGATGATGACGACAACCGCCATCATGCCGAGCACGATGGGCCAAGGCGACGACTTGCGTCCCGTTCGGGTTCGTTTGCCGCCTCGCGCCACGGTGCGAGTGGCGGCCTTCACGGCCACCGGCGCTCCGCCGCGTTTCGGCGAGGCGCCAAAGTTGGGAATTGCCGCGGATTGCGGGATATCTTCGGCCGGCAGAGCTTCCGCGATGTCATCCATCGCACCGCCCGCTGGCGCGGCGATCGGCGGAGCGGCCGCTCGAACGGGCGCGGCGGTTGCCACCGGTTGTCGCTTTTGTTTCAGCTCGCGTTTGAGTTGCTTGTCGTAATCGGCCTTCTTTTCCGGCGACAGCAAACAAATCTTGGCGGCTGAGATCTCGTTCAAAATCTGCTGGGAAAAAGCCGCGTGTCGCCCGCTCTGGAACGTGCGGATATGTTGCATCTGGCGATTCGCCGCGTTGTCGATGACGTCGGGATCGTCCTCGAACGGCGAAATCCCCAGCAGCCGATAATGGTGCGGCGGCTGGTCTTGGGGCGGAATGCCCAGCCATTTTCGATAAGGATCAAATGGTTCCGACATCAGGCTTTGCTTAATCAGCGGGCGGGAACAAGACGGCGAAGCCCGGCGGCATCGACGAGCAAGCGGCAGCCGAAGCGGCGTTGCGAATGGTGGCAGCGCCGCGGGGAGAGCGACTAGCTTTCCATTATCAATGACTCCGTGGAATCGACAAGCCGCAGGGGCGCAGGGCCGCGCAATCGGCAGGTTGGCTTCACGAAATATTCGCTGCGATCGCTACAACCTGGATTGGATCGGATCGCGGCGACTTGGCAAGCGCCGTTTGGCTGGCGATGATGGTGGCCCGCAGGGCGTTTGCCCTGGCCCCGAAATCCCGTTGTTTGGTCGAACTAATGACCGAGGAATCACCTTGGTCCCCGCACCGTTCAGTCTCGCGCGAGAAGACCGTGAATTTGCAAGCCACTTTTATCGATGACACTTTTGCCGAAGCGTTCGGCATGCGATACACGCGTCTGATCGTAACGGCTCATGACCAATACTGGTTGGATGCGGCCATTCGCGAACTGACCGGCTATAGCTCGTCGGTCATTGCGTGCGACGCGGAGACAGGTGTCGAACGTTGGCTATCCGCCGCGGAAACACCGGATGGCCGGCCGGGCGCCGCGGTGTTGGTGTTCGGATTCTCCGAGGACGCTTTGGCCAAATCGGTGCCGAACCGCGCTGGTCAATGCGTGATGACTTGTCCTTCGACCGCACTGTACGACGGACTGCCCGACACGGAGAAACGCTTGCCGTTGGGCAAACACATCCGATTCTTTGGCGACGGATATCAGAAGAGCAAAAAGATCGGCAATCGCCGATATTGGCGCGTGCCGGTGATGGACGGCGAGTTCGTCGTGTCGGACAAGATCGGCGTGGCGAAAGGGGTCGCGGGCGGCAACATCATCATGCAGGCGATCGACAAGCCGACGGCGCTGGATGCCGCGCGGCGAGCGGCCGAGTCGTTGCGAGATGTTGGTGGCGTCATCACGCCGTTTCCCGGCGGCATCGCTCGCAGCGGCAGCAAAGTCGGCTCGCGATACAAGGGCCTGCCGGCTTCGACCGCCGATGCGTTCTGCCCGACGTTGAAAGGGCGCGTCGAGACGAAACTGCATCCGGATGCCAATTGTGCTTACGAATTGGTTATCGACGGTGTCGACGAAGCGGCGGTTGGCAACGCGATGGCCGTGGCGATGCGAGCCGCGGTCGGTGAAGGAGTGGTCGCGATCAGCGCCGGAAACTACGGCGGAAAGCTCGGTAAATTTCACTTTCATTTGCGTCCGCTGCTGGCGGAATCCGAGGGATGAAGTTGCCGTGAAGCTTCGTTGCGAACGGTTGCTGTCGCCGCTAAATTGAACAGCGGCCTTTTCCTCATTCATGCGGTGAATTCATGCAATTGTCCCTCGCATCCCGATCGAACGGCGTGTCGCACGTCGATTGGCGCGGTCGAATCACGCAACGTGACCTTTCGCCATTTAGCGATCCGCTGGCCGATTTGCTCGGCGCGGACGCTTTCGGCAAGCCGGTGCTGCTGAATCTGCAAGAGGTGGAGATCATTGACTCCAGCGGCGTCAGTTACCTGCTCACTTGCCATAAGAAGTTTCGCGAAGCGGGCGGCAAACTGGTGCTGCACAGCGTCTCGCCGCTGGCCGCGGGCGTGTTCAAGGTGCTGAATTTGACCCAAGTGTTTTGTCTGGCCGAGGACGAGGCCAGCGCGTTGCGATTGGTGGAAGGAGACACGACATGAGCGACAAGCCAGACGGCAGCTTCCGGATCTCGGATCTGGTCGACATGGACAACGAGCACGCGGCCCGGACGCTGATTCGGCACGCGGCCGATGTGCGAGCCAGCGACTTGTTCTTCATGACGAACGAAAAGTCGCTGCAAGTCAGCATCCGCCGACTCGGCAGTTTGGAGAAAGTCGCGGTCGTGCCGCTGGAAATGGGGCGTCACATGATCGGCTTTGTGAAGGCGATGGCCGGCATGGACATTGCCGAACATCGTCGGCCGCTCGACGGACGGTGGATCGACACGTTTGATGGCAAACAGCTCGACCTGCGGATCAATACGGTTCCCACATTGTTCGGCGAGGACATGACGCTGCGGATCTGGGATCGCGAAGTCGGGCTGTTCGACTTGGACGAGCTGGGCATGGCTCGTCACGACTATGGCCGGTTGATCAATATGTTGTCGCGGCCGAGTGGGCTGATCTTGGTGACGGGCCCCACCGGGACGGGAAAAACGACGACGCTGTACGCCTGTTTGCAGCATTTGAACGACGGGCAACGCAAGATCAACACGCTGGAAGATCCGGTCGAATACGCGCTGAGCGGCGTTCGGCAATCGCAGGTCAACCCGGTTTTGGGATTGGACTTCCCCGAATTGCTAAGAAACGTTCTGAGACAGGCGCCTCATGTCATCATGATCGGCGAAATTCGCGATCAAGATACGGCGGCCACGGCGGTGCGAGCGGCCAATAGCGGGCATTTGGTGCTGGCGACCCTCCACGCTCCGGTCGCTGCCAGCGCCGTGCAAAGCATGATTGTGCTGGGTAGCAATCCATTCTTCTTGTCGAGCTGCTTGTTGGGAATCGTGGCCCAACGACTGGTCCGCACATTATGTCCGAAATGCCGCGTGGAGTATGACATCAGCGAATCACCTCAGACGTTCGCGCCCGTTAAGTCGTTATTGGGACCAAATGAAGGTCATTCGATTTATGGTCCGGGAGGATGTGATAACTGTTATTACTCGGGCTACACCGGCCGCACGGGGTTGTTTGAAATTCTCACGATCAATCAAGCGATTCGTCGGCTGATCGCGGACGCTCGTCCCAGCACGGAAATCGAAAAGGCGGCGATCGACAACGGCATGACCGAATTCCGCCGCGGCGCGCTGCTAAAGGTAGCGCAGGGAATTACCAGCACCGAAGACATCCTGCGGGATGTTCCGGCCGAGTATTTGGGGATCGAGGAGTAGTGGCCGAAGTCATCCTCTCCAAATTGGCCAAGCATTATGGCAAGGTCGTGGCCGTGGATGGCATCGATCTGGCCATTCATGACCGCGAACTGTTGGTATTGGTCGGGCCGTCAGGAAGCGGGAAAACCACTACATTGCGAATGGTTGCCGGACTGGAGACCATAACGTCCGGTGAGATTCGCATCGGGTCGCGCGTGGTGAATCACGTCGCTCCGAAAGACCGCGATATCGCCATGGTCTTTCAGAAGTACGCGTTGTATCCGCATATGAACGTGTTTCAAAACATGTCGTTCGGGTTACGGATGCGACGCACTCCGAAGGCCGAGATACAACAGCGAGTCGCCGCGGCCGCCCAATTGCTCGGAATCGGAGATCTTATGGATCGCAAGCCGGCGCAGCTTTCCGGCGGACAACAGCAGCGTGTGGCCGTGGGGCGGGCCATTGTGCGACAGCCGGCGGTGTTCCTGTTCGACGAGCCGCTCAGCAACTTGGACGCGAAGCTGCGAGTCACAATGCGGACCGAGTTGGTGAAGCTTCAAAAGCGTTTAGAGACGACCATGATTTATGTGACCCACGACCAAGTTGAAGCCATGATGATGGGAGACCGCGTGGTAGTGATGAATCATGGTCGGATTCAGCAAGTGGGCGAACCGATGCAGGTGTATGACAGGCCCGCGAATCGATTCGTGGCCGAGTTCATCGGCAGTCCTCCCATGAACTTCTTCGATGGGCGACTCGCTGGTGACACGAGCCGGCCGCAAGTTGTAGTGGGTCCGATGGCCATCTCATTGCCCGCGGGCCATGTTCCCGCGGATGAGTTTCGCGTCGACCGTTCCGTTTCCGTCGGACTTCGGCCTGAACATATCACGATTCACACGGTTGCTGGTAACGAGGCAACGCCCTCGGAGACGCTTACGGCCGAGGTGTTAGTCAGCCAACCGCTGGGAGCCGAGACGATCGTGGATCTGAATTCGGAGTTCGGAGAACTCGTTGTACGCGCCAGGGAATGTGACGGTCTCGCGTGGTGAACAAGTACGACTGGCTTGGGAAGCTCAGCGACTGCATGTCTTCGACGCGGAGACGGGATACTCGTTAATCTCGCCGAGTTAGTTGCGCATCACCGCTTATCGCTTCGCGATTGTTCAGCGCGTGGCCACCACTTTTGATGACGAGTGGCGGCGCGTTGGAATCGCTGGCCAGCTAACACTTCCGACTTGCTTGGCGTCGCTGATGCGCCGTTCGCTGGCGGCGATATATTGTTCGCTTTCAGGATCATTGTACGTCGTCGCGCGTCCCCAAAGCTGAGCGATTTCGTCCTGGTATAGCAGCACCCAATTTGGGGCTTGGCGTTCCATCACCTTTTCGGCGTGCATTCCACGGTCGATCAGTACTAAGTTAGGCGAACCGTGTTCAAGAACCCGAGCATCGTCAAAAGGCGGTGAGTCATCGCCGCGTTGGCGTCCCAATTCCGTTTGATCTCCCAGAGAAGATCGAAATGCATGTCGATCACGTCTTGGGGATAGCACGTGCGAAAACGCCCGTCGAATTGCACCTGCACGCCCGGTTGACTCTCGTTGTTCAGTGTTCCCATCGCCGCGATGGCATACTGTGCCCAGTTGTAGGTGACGACAAGCTTGCCGTTCAGGTCTTGCTCGGCCATGTATTCCAGGGCGCTCACAGGATACTCGTTTCGCATGACCGGCATATCGGCCAGACGTCGCGAGAGCCGGCCGACCAACACGATGAGCAAACATAGTAGAACAATCGAAAAGACCCACCGCAACGGTCGCGATACGCCGACGCCAAAAGCCGTGCTGTCGCGAGCCATGCCAATTTGCTTCAGCGTGGACTCGATGTGCAACGGCATCCACATCCCGAAGGCAATCGCGAAAAACGGGGCATGCCGTTGGTGTTCGAGCATTTGCCACGCCAACAACGACATGACCGTCATGTGGGTAAAGTCGCGACTGCGGCGAGTGAAGAATATCGAGAATATCCAGGCGCCGAGTACGAGCCAAATTGGTAGGTAGTGCATTTCCCACAGTCTTGGTCCGTGCCACTCAACAATTTCTGGGCGGGGCGTCCCTAGCGAGTTGATCAGCCAAAGATGCAAGCCGGGACCATAAGGATTTAGTAGCGTGGCGAAAGCCGCGGCGGCCGCCATCAGGGCGAATCGTGTGACGAGACCGCGCGCTTGTTGGCCTTTGCACACGATGGCTTCCAACGACCGTAATCCCAGATAGGCGATAAACACACACAGTCCGGCGGCGAATCCACCGTGAGAGTTCGCCCAAAAGACAAATAGGAGAGGCATCAGCCACAAAAAGCGTAGTCGGGTTGTCGAGTAGGTTAGCTCGACGGGCTTTTCGATATCCGCTCGTCGATCCACGCGCGATAGCCGCCACTGACCTTCCCAGCCTGCAAAACACCATTGCAACAGCAACAGCATCAGCGTGAAGTACAAGAAGGATAAAAGCTGCGGTCGCAACGTCCAATCGCGTTGAAAGATCGTGGCGATGGCCAGCGCTACGATGCAGAGCGTCAACATACTGACGTGTTGACGTTGCGCCTGTCGCAGGATCATACCCACGATCCACACGCCCAACATCAGTTTGATCGCCAGCAAGCCGGTTGGGCCGAGATGCACGACGCCAAGCGCCATCAGCAACTCGGCCAGATTCTCATGATTGATCCAGGGGTAATCGGGCGCTGTGTAGGAATAGGTCGTCGTGCGCGGCAAGCCGTCGGCCAAGACATCCATGCCGTATTGCACGTGCCCCCAAAAATCGACATCGGCACGATTGGCCGACATCGCCAGTGCGCACACCAAGATCAGGGCCAACAGAACGGCGCCTTCGAGCCACTTCGACGGGCCCGTTAGGCGAAGGTTGGAATTCGCGTAGCGATCGTCTGACATTGGTTCTTCCAGCCCGCTCGGGCATTTGCGCGGAATGAGTCTCTACCTCTGGCTCAGAAAATATAGGTCGCATCCGCCGCATCGCCGTGAAAAAACGTCGCAACGGGTCGCGCGACAAGTTTTTTGAAAATGCCGAGTGGTCGTGACCAGACGTGTCCAGGGCCTCGCGAAAATCAGTAGCAGACAACCACGAAGGCCCGTCACTTACCGATCAGGAGACCCAACCATGCCTCGGCGAAATCGACAAATCCGCTACACCCGCACCGGAATGCGTCACATCGGAGACCTGCTGCCCAGCGTGTTGGCTCAGTACGCCAAGCCACAATCGGAGGCGAAGTCGGACGATCAAGGCCGCAAAATGCCTCGCCGAAAACCGGTGCAGCAGGTTTTTAGTTTTGCCCGGTAAGTGACCGGTGTATCGAATCCAGAGGTCGGGTGACTCGTCCGGCCTCGATCCAATCAACGTCCCCCCCAGTTTTGCCAATGCGATCTTGAAGGAGCAAATCCATGTTGGTTCTAACCCGCAAGTCTTCCGAAACGATTGTCATCAACAGCGAGATTACGATTCACGTGCTGCGAATTCGCGGCGGTTCGGTGCGGATCGGCATCAATGCCCCGCCCGAAGTTTCCGTCCGTCGGGGCGAGCTTTCGTTGCTGACGAACGACTCTGTCATTGATGTGGGCGTCGCCGATGAATTCGCCGGCGTTGCGAACGTCGAGTCGAACGAGGCGGGCAGGTGCGCCGGTGATTCGGCCGACGAACGCTCGAGGATGGCTCACGCCGCCGCCAGCAAGTGCGTTGGTCCACTCGGCGGTTTGCTTCGAGGCCGGTCGGCTTCGCGGCTTGCGCGCCGGGCCTAACGACACGTTTTCATCGCAATTTCCCACGGAATACACTTGTCTTCGACGCCGCTGGCCAGCCTTGGCGGTCTGAAGACGCAGCCATAGAATCGACGCTTTGCCGCCCGCGAGCGGCCAAACGTGTACCGATTGGGCTACCTGTTTTCCGTGGGAGTTTTGCAGATGTCGTCGTTGTCCCGACCGCCGAAACCAAGTCACAGCTTTCGCCGCGTGGCGATTCTGTTTGCTGGCGGCCCAGCCCCCGCGGCCAACGCCGTGATTTCCACGGCCGCCAATGCCTTTAACAATGCCGATGTGGAAGTGCTGGGCATCAAGCACGGCTATTCCAGCTTGGCGGACTATTCGCCCGAAAAACCATTGGAAGAAGGCAAGGCGTATATCCGGCTCACGTCGGAAGCCCTGCGACGCTCGCGGAACAAGCGGGGCATTTTGATCGGCACGGCTCGGACGAATCCCGGCAAGAACGTCTCGCACCCGTCGCATTTTGACGAGGAAGAGCGGGTCGCGCCGCTGCGTCGCACCTACGAAGGACTTTGCTCGTTGGGCGTCGACGCCCTGGTTTCGATCGGCGGCGACGACACCCTGAAGACCGCCAACAAGTTCAAAATGTACCAGGATCGCTTGCCGGCCGACGCCAAGCGCATCCCGGTCGTTCACCTGCCGAAGACGATCGACAACGATTATTTCGGCATCGACTTTACGTTCGGATTCTTCACGGCCGTCGAGTTCTTGGCCGAGGAAATTCGGAATCTGCTTCACGACGCGGAAGCCAGCCGAGCCTATTTTCTGGCCGAGACGATGGGGCGCAGCGCCGGTTGGTTGGCCTATGGCGCGGCGATCGCCGGCGAAGCCAGCTTGGTTATCAGCGTCGAGGACATCATTGGCGAGTACCGCTTGGAAGAGTCGTTCACCGATGAACATACCGGCGAAACCGTGACGCGCGGCGTGATGAACGTCGAACGTGTCGTCAATCGCATCGTCAAAACGATGCGGGCTCGCGAGGCCGAAGGCAAAGAGTTCGGCGTGATCGTGATGGCCGAAGGTTTGGCCGAAATGCTTCCCATGAAGTATCTGGAAGGCATTCCACGCGACGACCACGGGCATATCGCCATCTCGCAAGTGGATTTGGGTCGCATGTTCGCCAAGCTTGTGTCGCAGGCGTATAAATCCCTGTCGAACAAGTCGCGGAAAGTGACCGGCATTCAGCTTGGATACGAATCCCGCTGTGCCCAGCCGCATGCGTTCGACGTGATGTTGGGTAGCCAACTTGGCGTCGGCGCGTATCGGGCGTTGGTCGAGGAAAAGCGGAACGGCGTGATGGTTTCGGTCGTCGGTCAATTGGAACTGCACTACGAGCCGTTCGAGAATCTGGTCGATCCGGAAACTCTGGTGACCAAAGTTCGGTACATACGTCCGGGCAGCGACTTCCATCACTTGGCGAGATTTTTGGAAACGTCGGTGAATGAATAGCCGCGACTGCGGGAACCTATGTCCCGCGACTCTGCTCGCGGCCGAATTACCGTGACCGGAGGATTTGGTTGATGAGATTCGTGCTGTTGGCCTGTTGCTTCGTTGGCGTTCTGTCGTTGACTACGCTGCTTCCCACGCCGGCAATGGCGAAGACCAGAAGTTCGGACGAGCCGTCGGACAGCCCGATCGGCCGAGCGATCGAATCGTTCGAGCTTCCCGATGTGTATGGCAAGCAGCATGCATTGGCCGAGTGGGCCGATCGTTCGGTGATCGTGGTGGCGTTCCTCGGCACGGAATGTCCGCTGGCCAAACTGTACGGGCCGCGGTTGCAGCAACTGGCAACCGAGTACGATTCGCGCGGCGTCCAACTGATCGGCGTGAATTCCAACTCGCAAGATTCGCTGACCGAGTTGGCCGCCTATGGCAAGCGACACGAGATCTCGTTTCCGCTGTTGAAGGACCTGGGGAACCGAGTTGCCGATCAGTTCGGGGCCAAACGAACGCCCGAAGTGTTCGTGCTGGATCAAGAGCGGCAAGTCCGTTATTGGGGCCGCATCGACGATCAATATGGCGTCGGCTACGTGCGCGAAGCGCCGACGCAACATGATTTACGACGAGCGCTCGACGAGCTGCTCGCCGGCGAGTCGGTCTCGACGCCCGTGACCGAAGCGGTCGGCTGCCATATCGGTCGTGTACGCGAGCCCAATCCGGCGAGCCCAGTTACCTACTCGAATCAAGTCGCTCGTATCTTTCAGCGGCATTGCGTCGAATGCCATCGTCCGGGCGAGATCGCCCCGTTCACGTTGACCGACTACAACGACGTGGTTGGCTGGGCCGAAACGATCGAAGAAGTCATTCGCGACCAACGGATGCCGCCTTGGCACGCCGATCCGCGGCACGGCCACTTTGCCAACCAGCGGTTGATGACCGACGACGAAAAGCAAACCGTTTACGACTGGGTGGCGGCCGGAGCGCCCGAAGGCAATCCGGCCGAGCTGCCCGAGCCGATCGACTACGTCAGCGGCTGGCGGCTTTCGCGGCCGCCCGATCACATCGTGGCGATGCGTCCGCGTCCGTTCACCGTGCCCTCGGAAGGGACGGTCGAGTATCAATACTTCGTGGTCGATCCTGGCTTCACCGAAGACAAATGGGTCCACGCGGCGGAAGTGATCCCTGGGAACACGTCGGTCGTGCATCACGCCATCGTGTTCTTTCGAGCCCCGGAAGGCGTGCGGCAACGCGGGCTCGGTTGGCTGACGGCCTACGTTCCCGGCCAGAATCATTTCGAGTTGCCGCGAACGCAGGCTCGGTTCATTCCCGCTGGCTCGAAGTTCATCTTCCAGATGCACTACACGCCGACCGGCTCGCCGCAAGACGACCTCACCAAAGTCGGCTTGATCTTTTCCGACGCGAATGAAGTCGAGGAAGAGTTGTTGACGCTGGTGGCGATCAATCACGATTTCCAAATCCCGCCGCATGCCAGCAACTATCGGATCGACGCAACGCGTGAGGAGTTCCCGGCCGGCACGAAGCTGCTGGCGATGGCGCCCCACATGCACGTGCGGGGAAAGTCGTTTCAAGTCGATCTAGTTCGGCCCGGAAAGACGGCCGCCGAGTCGTCGCGTGAGACGCTGCTGAAAGTGCCGCATTACGACTTCAATTGGCAACACGCCTATCAATTGGCCGAGCCCGTGCCGTTGTCCGACGGCGCGCGG
Organism: Pirellulaceae bacterium; assembly: GCA_041399085.1. Taxonomy (GTDB): domain Bacteria; phylum Planctomycetota; class Planctomycetia; order Pirellulales; family Pirellulaceae; genus JAWKTM01. Next base: position 45,624 of record JAWKTM010000009.1, on the reverse strand, counting down.
TTGGAGTGCAGCGGTTGGTTTGACAATTCGGAAGACAATCTGGTGAATCCCGATCCGTCGGCCAAAGTGCGTTGGGGCGATCAGACTTGGGAAGAGATGATGATCGCCTTCTTTGAGGTCAGCGTGCCCGTCGGCGATAAGCACGCTCGCGATAGCCGCCGTGTTCCATTGCTCACGCCGCAGCAGCGCGAGGCCGCGAATCGAGCGGCCGACGATCTGATTCGCCGCTTCGACAAGGACGGCGATCAGCGAGTGCATCGCGACGATGTTCCCGACGCGTTTGCCGCCTTCGCCTTCAACGGCTTCGACACGAACCGGGATCGCTACATCACGCGCGACGAAGCGTTCCAGCAGGCCGTGCGTCAACAACGTCGGAAAGCGAACGGTGACGGTCCGTGATCCTGCTGGAGTTGCTCGCCAATTTGGTCACGCGCTGGCGTTGGTTGGCTGGTTCGTTGATCGTTATTGCCACCGTTTTGGCCGGCTTCGGGCTGTTCTACTCGCCTCAGCCGCAATCGTCTGGCGGCGGCGCGGATAAGCCGCCGGCTCGACGCGAACAAGCGGCCGACAACGCGGTCGGCGGCCGAACTCCCGCGACCGCCGCGGCACAAGACTCGTCGGACGAAGGCAACGACGTCGACGACGCCGACGAACCGAAGAACACCGGCGCTCGGCTCCGCGTGGCGACCAGCGACTTTGATCGGCGGCCGGCTGACTGCTTTCTCGTCGTGCAGATCGACGACCTCTTCAATCCGCGAACGGTCGACGCACTTCGCTCGGTCGTGTCCACCGTCGAATCGCTGCCGTATGTTGATTCGATGACGTGGGTCGATACGGTGCCGGTGCTGAACGTGTTTGGGCTCCGCGAACCGCTGTTGCCGCCGGCCGACGCCTCGCAGGAACGATTCGACGACGCGCGGCAACGCGTGATGGATCATCCGCTGATCATTGGCCAGTTGCTGTCGGACGACGGCAAGACTTTGCTGATGCCCGTCTCGTTCGATTGGCTGCAAGTGACCAGCGACGAAGACTGCACGACCGGGCTGCTGTCCACGGCGCGGCAGGCGGCCGACGAAACCGATGTCGCCATGCGGATCGAATTGACCGGCCGCGTCCCGTTGTATTTGGCCCATCAACAGGCGTTCGATCGCAATCAATCGCGATTTCAAATCATCGCCTATGGGCTGGTTTTCATTCTGGCGTTGATTTTGTTTCGCGGTTTTCGAGCCGTGATGATCTGTGCGCTCGCTCCGGCATTGGGCGTGTTCTGGTCGCTCGGCCTGCTGAACTGGATGGACGAGCTGACGAACCCGCTGACGAACGTCGTGCTGCCCGTGCTGCTGACCATGGTCGGCTTGACCGACGGCATTCACATCATGGTGCATATCCGCCGCGCCCGAGCCGCGGGCGTGCCATCGGCCGAAGCCGCTCGGTCGGCCATTCGTCAAGTTGGTCTAGCTTGTGCGCTCACGTCGTTGACGACGGCGATCGGTTTCGGATCGTTGTTGGTGGCGGAGAGCGAGTTCGTTCAAGGCTTTGGCCGAGGCTGTGCGATCGGCGTCGTTGTCACGTTCTTCGCCGTCGTGGTTTTCATTCCGCTGGTCAGCGGCACTTGGATCGGCAACAACATTCATCGAGGCCACGAACACGATCTGGTCGGTCGCGGGATGAAGCGATCGGGCGGCGTGATCGACTTCGTGCTGCGGCACAATCGGCTGGTCAGTGTCGTGGCCGTCGCCAGCACGTTGCTGTTCGCCTTGATCGCCTCGCGATTGCGGCCCGATGATCGGATGGCCGATTCCCAGCCGACCGGCAGTGCGGCTTACAAGGCGTTGGCTCATTGCGATCGCGCGTTGGGCGGCATCGAATTCGTGCGCGTGATGATCCAGTGGCCCGAGCAGTTGGCCGAGGATGATCCGACGATCTTGGCCGCCGTGCAAGATGTCCAGCAGATGTTGGACGACGAGGAACTGCTGCGCCATCCGCTGTCGATCCTCAGCGTCTTGTCGGCCTTGCCGGGCGACGAGTCGCCGACGTCGCGGCTTCCGTTTTTGCAATTGCTTCCGGATAGCGTGAAGCAGGCGTACTTCGATGCGCACACACAGCGGGCGTTGGTGACCGTGCGGATTCAGGATTTGGGAATCGCCCGCTACGAGCCGGTCTTTAAGCGAGTCGAGGCGAACCTCGCGGATTTGGCCGGCAAGTACGACGGGTTTCAGTTCGAGCTGACGGGCGATCCGGTCAAGCGAGGCCGGAATCTATATCGCATCGTCGTGGATTTGGCGGCCAGCCTCGGCACGGCGTCGATCATCATTTTCTTTGTGATGGCGATCGTTTACCGGTCGCTGCGGCTGGGCATCATCAGCGTGATCCCCAACGTGTTTCCGTTGGTTGTGACCGCCAGCATGATGGTGCTGCTGAACCATCCGCTGGAGATCGCCAGCGTCTGTTCGTTCACCGTTTGCCTGGGGATCGCCGTCGACGACACGATTCACTTTCTGACCCGGTATCAGGAGGAGGTCGCGACCGACGGCGATATCCAGGCCGCAATTCGGCGGTCGTTCCACGGAGTCGGCTCGGCGATGATTATCACTACGGTGATTCTGGTCACCGGTTTCGGAACCGTGTTGACCAGCGACTTGCCGGGCCATCGTTACTTTGCAGCCATGGCCGTATCGACGATCGGGGCGGCACTGATCGGCGACTTGATTTTTCTTCCCGCGCTGCTGGCTACGTTTCCGCCGAAGCGCCGGCGTCGAAAAGGAGCCGTCGACGCAACGCGGACGCACGCCGAAACCGCTTAGGGAATGTCCGTAGACAAACGCTTGTTTAACCGCGTGCCCAACGGGCCGTGCGTATGGGCTCGCGGGCCGTTGGCCGCGCGGTTTGGACGACCATCCGGAAGGTTGTTGCGGATCAAATCCTGATAGCTTGACGCTGAGCGTCGAACGAATCGGCCTCTGCCAATCTCCGAGCGGCTTGCAGCAGCGACGAAACAGCCGTTGCAAGTTTTTGTAACGGCCCACAAATCGATTTTTCACCCAGTGCAACTTTCTGCACTGGCCCGCGGATCGATTTTTTGCCCAGTGCAACTTTCTGCAGTGGCCGCCCGGATCGATTTTTGGCCAGTGCAACTTTCTGCAATGGCCGCCGAATCGATTTTTGATTTTTTGCCCACTGCAAGTTTTATGGCGCGAACGGTTTTTCGGCCGTTGCAAGTTTTTGCACTGGCCATCGAATCGATTTTTCGGCTGTTGCAAGTTTCTGCACTGACAAGCTGCCGATCTCTCGGCATGCGGCCGATCGGTCTTCCACGCCCAAATCGTACTCAGCAACGCGGTACTCGTACTCGCTTCGTCTCGCAACTTAGGCGACCGGCAGATGAGAATCGAAATTAGGAGCACGACGCGCGAGCGAGTGTGTCGGCGAATTCACTGGCTTGCGCCACGTGTTGGTATCCTTTATCTTCCGGTCGGCTTAACGAGTGGATCGAGTACGAGTACGAGTACCGTTGCACTGAGTACGAGTACGAGAACGAGAAGGAGTAGGAGAGAGCGTTGCGTTGCGAGCCTTCACTGTCTTGTTACCGCGAGGCGCTTTGCACCCCGCTAATGCTGCTGTGTTCCTTGCCGCACTTCTCGCAAATGCTGCCGACTTCCGTTCCGGCTTTGCGACGCCAGACGTGATCGCAGAAACCGGGCGGCCGCTTCTTGGCCAAGCCGCACTTGCGACAGACGCCGTCCGGGAAAGCTCCGAATGCGGAGTCGTCGAAGTCGTGCTCGCAGCCGTTGTCCAATCGAGCGGCCGCGTTGCGTTCGAGTGCCGCCTTGCGTTGGTCGGCGTCTCGTTCCAACTCGTCCAATTCCTGGTACAACCGCCAGTCCTCGAACAGCGACCAAAACGCGCGCAGCACGCTCCACACGAAGTACAGGACCAAGGCCCCGATCAACATGCCGCCCACGATGAAGAGAAAGTATTCTTTCATTTGTCGAACGCCGGAAGAGAGTGGAAACGAAGTCGACAACTTCGTCCATTATAGGCATGGCGCGCCCAGCCGTGTGGAAGCCAGCCCCCGGCGTTTCCCCAGCGAAACGTGTCCGGCCGTCCGATTATCCCGAAAAAGCCGAACGTGCCGCTTCGTAGACATCTTTGAGCGGCACTTGATGCTGCTCGGCGATTCGACGGCACGATTCAAATTCCGGCGAGAAGCTAACCGAATCGTCGCCCAACAAGGCCAGCTTCCCTTCGACCGCTCCCCAGGTCGTCTCCACCGTGTGCGGCCGCCGCTCCAGCTTGTGGCGACTCGCCAGCCAACGACGAATCCCCAACGTCGCGGTCTCGCGAAAAATAATGCGTTCCAGTTTCGCCAACCGATCGGCTTGGCAAAGCACGGTTAGCTTCACGCCCGGCCGGTTCTTCTTCATCTGAATCGCGGTGGTATAAACATCCAACGCCCCGGCATCGAACAACAACGTCGTGCAGTGGCCGATCAGTTCGCCGGTCACGTCGTCCAAGTTAGTCTCCAGCACCCAGACTTGATCCGCTCCGCGATCATCCGTCGCTTCGCCAATCATCAGCCGCAGAATATTGGGCTGGTTCGGCAGATCGCGATCGCCCGCGCCGTAACCGATGTTGTCGATCTTCATGCTCGGCAGCGGCCCGAACTGATCGACCACGGTGGCCACGATCGCGGCGCCGGTGGGCGTCGTCAGCTCGGCTTCGGCTTCGGCCGCGGCCAACGGAATGCCCCGCAGCAGCTCGGCCGTCGCCGGCGCGGGAATACTGACTCGGCCATGCGCGATCTTCACGAATCCGTGCCCGGTCGGCACGGGCGAACAGTAGATCCGATCGACGCCCAGCAAGTCGAGTCCGACGGCGGCGCCCACAATATCGGCGATCGAATCGACCGCGCCGACTTCGTGAAAGTGAACCTTGCGGAGTGTGCTGCCATGCACCTTCGCCTCGGCTTCGCCCAACCGCGTGAAGATTCGTTTGGCCAGCTCCTTCTGCGCCGGCGTCAACTGACTGGCGTCGATCATGTCCGTGATGTGATGCAGATGGCGATGGGCGTGTTCCGGCTCGTGCTCGACGCTGACCTTCGTCGCGCGAAAACCGTTCTTCTTCACTTCCGTCGACGCCAGCCGGCAGCTTGGCAGGCCCAGCGAATCGATCGCCTGTTGAATCTGATCCAGCGGCACTCCGACGTCGGCCAACGCGCCCAACGTCATGTCGCCGCTGATGCCGCTGATGCAATCGAAATAGGCAATCTTCATGAGACCGGTTCCGCGAATCGTGTTTCGGACAAATGATCGGCGAGTATATCCGACGCCAAACCGCCTGTCGGCTTCCCTACCGCCTGCCTCTCGATCGACCTATAATCGCCCGCCTATGGCAGCCATCATTCAGATCGAAGGGCTCGCGAAGTCCTACCGCGTTTATCAGAAGAAGGAAGGACTGCTGGCTTCGCTGAGCGGTCTGTTTCATCGTGAATATCGCGAAGTGCAAGCGGTTCGCGGCATCGACTTGAAAGTCGAGCAGGGCGAATTCGTCGCGTTTCTGGGGCCCAATGGCGCCGGCAAGACCACGACGTTGAAGCTGTTGTCGGGCGTCATCAATCCGACCAGCGGTTCGGCCACGGTGATGGGACACGTTCCTTGGAAGCGCGAGAATGCGTATCGTCGCCGCTTCGCGCTGGTCATGGGGCAGAAGAATCAGCTTTGGTGGGATCTGCCAGCTCAGGAATCGTTCCGACTGCACCAACAAATCTATCGCATCGATCCCGAATCGTTTCAGCGGACGATGGACGAGCTGACCGATTTGCTGGACGTGCGGCGTCTGTTGAAGCAGCCCGTGCGCGAGCTGTCGCTAGGCGAACGCATGAAGATGGAGCTGACCGCCGCGCTGCTGCACTCGCCCGAAGTGCTGTTTCTGGATGAACCAACGATTGGGCTCGATGTGATCGCCCAACACAACATTCAACAGTTTCTGAAGTTCTACCAAGAGAAACGCAAGATCACGATTCTGTTGACCAGCCACTATATGAAGGATGTGGCGGCATTATGCAAACGTGTGGTGATTATCAATCATGGTCGGATTCAGTATGACGGTTCGCTAACCGGAATCGTGGATCGCTTTAGCGGACAGAAGATCGTGACATTGCAGTTCGCGGAAGGCCATGTCATCGATCGTCTGGAACGGTTCGGCGAAGTGCTGGAAGTTCAGACGCCGAAAGCCAAACTGCGAATCGACCGAGGACAAGTGGCGAAAGCGCTGGCCAGTATCCTGGCCAAACACACATTAGAAGACATCATTGTCGAAGATCCGCCGCTGGAACAAGTCATCGCCGATATGTTCTCGCAAGGTTCCGACGACTCACCTTTTGGCGATCCAGCAACAACCGGAGAGCCGATTGCGACCGTCGTCAATCTACCAGACGCCAAGAACGATTAGCGTGAACGGCGGGTGAGAGTTTATGGATATTGTCATCGGACGAGCCGTAACTTGGTGGACGATTCTTCGCATCGCGCTCGAAGAGCGTTTGGTGTATCGCGGCGACTTCGCGCTGGGCACTTTGATGCGATTCCTGCCGATTGTGACCCAAGTCTTTTTGTGGTTCGCCATTTTTCAGACGGCCCAAGCGGCTCGCGGCGAAGATTCTTTGAATGACGTGACGCTGGTTGGTTATCGCTACCAGGACTTTGTCGCCTACTATTTGCTGACGATGATCAGCCGCGCGTTTTCTAGCATGCCGGGCTTGGCGTCGGGAATCGCCCTGCAAGTGCGGGAAGGCGAGATCAAAAAGTATTTGGTACAACCGGTCGACTTGATCGGTTTTCTTCTATTAACACGCATCGCCCACAAAGCGGTCTATTATATTGTGGCCGCGGTGCCATTCGCTTTAGTGTTCTTTCTGTGTCGGGGATATTTCGTCTCGGGCTGGCCGCCGCTCGGCACGTTTGTTTGCTTTGTATTGTCGCTCGTGATGAGCTTCTTGTTGGGTTTCTTTCTGGAGGCCGCGATTGGCCTAGTGTCGTTCTGGTTTTTGGAAGTCAGTTCGCTGTTGTTCGTGTACATGCTGCTGAACTTCTTTTTGTCGGGACACATGTTTCCGCTGGACATCGTGCCCGCACCGTGGGACACGTTGATCGATATCCTGCCGCTGAAATACTTGGCCTACTTCCCGGCCGCGGTGTTTCTCGAAAAGATCGAAGGCCCAGATTTGGTTTGGGGCCTGTGGGTTGAAGCCGCTTGGCTGGCATTCTTTATTGTGCTCGCCCGTTTCATGTACTGGCGCGGCGTCAAACGCTACAGCGGGTTTGGAGGGTAATCGTGTCGGAACACCCCTCGTACCTCGGCGTCTTTCGGACGTTTTTGCGGAACAGCTTGGTCCGCGAGATGACGTTCCGCTCGAACTTCATCATCCAGTGCATTTCGTCCGTATCGTGGACACTGATGAACGTGGGGTTCTATTTGCTGATTTTCTCCGTCGCGCCCGGGATCAAGGACTGGGATAAATACGAATTCTTCGTGTTTCTGGCGACGACCATGTTCGTCAACAGCATTGTGCAGACGTTCTTTATGCCCAACGCGCAGGAGTTCAGCGAGTTGATTCGGCGAGGCGGTTTGGACTTCGCCCTGCTTAAGCCAATCGACACGCAGTTTCTCATCTCACTACAACGGACCGAATGGTCTTCGATGTCCAACTTTCTGGCGGGCGCCATTTTGTTGGGAGTGAGCCTGTATCACCTAATTGGACGCGAGACGGACCCGCTGCAGGTCACGCCGTTGATGGTGATATTGTATGTATTTTACATCCTCTGCGGCGTCGCCATTCTCTATAGCTTGATGATCTCCCTGTCCGCCACCAGCATTTGGTTGGGCCGCAACCAGACGTTGTATAACTTCTGGTTCTACATCACGAATTTTTCGCGATATCCAATGGAGATCTACCAGGGGACTTATGGAACGCCATTGAGGTTGCTTTTCACCTTCGTGGTGCCGGTGTTGGTCGTTGTCAACGTACCGGCCAGAATTCTGGCGAAACCGTTTTCACCGGAGACCGGCATCGATTGGGCGCTGGCCGGATTCGCGGTCGTGGCTACCATCGGCAGTTTGGTCGCCTCGCGATGGATCTTTCGTCGAGCGCTACTGAGCTATCGCAGCGCCAGCAGCTAAGGTGAGCGGCACGTTAGAACATACCAGCACGCGGCGCAAGCTAGTGAGTGGGTAAGTGAGCTTCCGACACACTCGCTCGCGCATCGTGCTTGTATTTCGGTAAATTCTCATTCGCCGCTTGCCTAACGCCGCCGCTATCCGCCGATCGCTTTGCCGAACCGCTCCACGGCTTCTTCGATATTGGCTCGCGAGTTGAATGCGCTTAGGCGGAAGTAACCTTCGCCAGCCGCGCCGAAGCCGCTGCCTGGCGTGCCGACCAGATTCGCTTGGCTCAGCAAGTAGTCGAAGAATTCCCAGCTGGTTTGGCCGCCGGGCGTCTTGAGCCAGATATAAGGTGCATTCACGCCCCCGTGGACTTCGATGCCCACGGCCTGCAAACCTTCTCGCAGTCGATTGGCATTGGCTAGATAGAAATCGACCAACTCGCGGACTTGCTGTTGGCCTTCCGGCGTATAAACGGCCGCCGCGCCGCGTTGGATGATGTAGGGAACTCCGTTGAACTTGGTGGAATGGCGGCGGTTCCAGAGCGGATGCAGTTCCTTGCGTTCGCCCGCCGCTGTCTTGCCTGTCACTTGCTTCGGCACCACGGTGAATGCGCAGCGCGTTCCGGTGAAGCCGGCGTTTTTGCTGAAGCTGCGAAATTCGATCGCCACTTCGCGAGCGCCCTCAATCTCATAGATCGAGTGCGGAATTTCCGGGTCGGTGATATACGCTTCGTAGGCCGCGTCAAACAGAATCAGCACGTCGTTGGCTCGCGCGTAATCGACCCATGTCTTCAACGTCTCACGCGTGGCCACCGTGCCCGTCGGATTGTTCGGATAACAGAGATACGCAATGTCGATCGGCTGTTCGGGCAGCGCGGGGACAAAGTTGTTCTCGGCCGTCACGGGAATGTAAACCAAACCGGCGTAGCGGCCGCTGGCGTCCGCCGGGCCGGTGCGTCCGGCCATCACGTTCGTGTCGACATACACCGGATAAACCGGATCGGTGATCGCCACCGTATTCTCTTGACCGAAGATTTCCAGAATGTTGCCGGTATCGCACTTCGATCCGTCGCTGACGAAAATCTCGTCGGCCGAGATATCGACGCCGCGTTGGCGGTAATCGTGTTCGGCGATCGCTTCCCGCAAGAACTCGTAACCTTGTTCCGGGCCGTAGCCGCGAAACTTCTCGCGGCTGGCCATTTCGTCCACCGCTTCGTGCATCGCGGCAATGATGGCTGGCGGCAACGGTTCGGTAACGTCGCCGATTCCGAGCCGAATCACCGGCGCCTGGGGATTTTGCTCGCAGTAGGCTCGCACGCGACGTCCGATTTCGGGAAACAGATAGCCAGCCTTCAGCTTCAGATAGTTTTCGTTGATGCGAGCCATGATGGTGCGTTTTCTAGTGGGAATTGGGCAGCGCGGGGACAAGCCGATCATCCCGCGCGAATCGGCGAGAAACGATATCACAAGGCCCGGCGGCTTTGCACCCGGCGAGCCGCCGCGATTACGGTCCGAGTCGCGTCTGCAAAGTCCGAATGCGGTCCTCGAATTCGACGGCGCCGTTGCCAACGCTGTTTCAATCGCCGAGCGAATTGGCCTATAATCACAGTCCCACCGTTACGTCCTTCCCACCCGCCGTTATTCATCGGAGGACCGAGAAGTGCCTCGCCGCCTTGCACGCTTGCTATTGGCCGTCGCTGTCGCGATGACGCTTCCCGTTTTCGGACGAGCGGCCGATCCCGCCAGCGAACCCAACGCGTCGAACGACGCCCAGGGCATTCAGTTCTTCGAGACCAAAGTGCGGCCATTGTTGGTCAAGCACTGCTATGAATGTCATGGCGAGGACGCTCAGGAATCCGATCTGCGATTGGATACGCACGACGGGATCATACGCGGCGGTCGTTCCGGCATGGCGGTCGTCGCGGGCAAACCCACTCAGAGTTTGTTGCTCACGGCGGTCGGCTATCAAGACGCGAATTTGCGAATGCCGCCGGAGACGAAGTTAGCCGCGGCCGAGGTCGCGGACTTGCGGCGCTGGATCGAGATCGAGCTCCGCATCCCGACGCCGACACTTCTCGCCCGGCGGTTAAACCGCGCGAAGTCGACTTCGAGCGCGGCCGTGCGTTCTGGGCCTTTCAACCGCCTGAGAGGCCGGCGATTCCGCAAGTGAAGCAAGCGGACTGGCCCACATCGCCGATCGACTATTTCGTGCTGTCGAAGCTGGAGGAAAATGGGCTGCGTCCCGCGCCGCCCGCCGATCGCCTGACGCTGATTCGCCGAGCCACGTTCGACTTGCTCGGCTTGCCGCCAACTCCCGCCGAAGTCGATCAGTTCTTGGCCGATGAGTCTCCTGAGGCGTTTGCTCGGTTGGTCGAACGCCTGCTGGAATCGCCACATTACGGCGAACGCTGGGGCCGGCATTGGTTGGACGTCGCACGCTATGCCGATTCGAACGGCTTGGACGAAAACATCGCTCACGGCAATGCATGGCGTTATCGCGATTGGGTCGTGGCCGCGTTCAACGCCGATCGACCGTTCGACCTGTTTCTACGCGAGCAGATTGCCGGCGACCTGCTGCCGACCGACGATGCCGAGCTGCGACGCCAGCGATTGATCGCTACGGGTTTTCTCACGCTGGGGCCGAAGGTGCTGGCCGAAGTCGACGAGACAAAAATGGAGATGGACATCGTCGACGAACAGATCGACACGCTGGGCCGAGCCGTGATGGGCATGACGTTCGGCTGCGCCCGGTGCCACGATCACAAGTTCGATCCGATCGGAACCGCTGATTACTACGCCTTGGCCGGCATCTTCAAAAGCACGCGGACGATGGACAGCTTTACGAAGATCGCCCGGTGGCACGAAAACTCGATCGCGACCGAAGCGGAGTTGGCCGCGAAGGCCGAACACGATCAGCAGGTGGCGACGAAGAAGAGCGAAATCGATTCGTTGGTCGCGGCGGCGAACGAGCAGTTGAAGCAATCGCTGGGCGAAGGCGCGGCGTTGCCCGACAAGCCCGAGACGCAATACCCGGAGGAAACCAAGCAGCGGCTGAAGCAACTGCGGGACGCGCTGACGACGCTGGAAAAGGCCGCGCCGGCGATGTCGACCGCGATGGGTGTCACGGACGGCGACGCCCGCAATGTGGCCGTCCATATTCGCGGCAGCCATTTGACGCTGGGCGATGAAGCGTCGCGCGGCTGGCCGCGTGTGCTGTCCCACGACACGTCGTTCAACATCGGCGAAACGGAAAGTGGCCGGTTGCAGTTGGCCGATTGGTTGACTCGGCCCGATCACCCGCTGACAGGCCGCGTGTTTGTGAATCGCATTTGGCGTTGGCATTTTGGACGCGGCATCGTGGGCTCGACGGATAACTTTGGCGAGTTGGGCGAACGGCCGCTGAATCCCGAACTGCTGGATTGGTTGACGGTCGAGTTCGCCGAGCAAGGTTGGTCGATCAAGACGATGCATCGCTTGATGATGTTGTCGAGCGTCTATCGAATGAGCAGCACACACGATCCCGAGTGCGCGGCGATCGATCCCGAGAATCGTTGGCAATGGCGAGCTGGCGTGCGGCGATTGGAAGCCGAAGCGATTCGCGACGCGATGCTGGCCGTCAGCGGCACGCTGGATCCGACGATGGGCGGATCGCTGTTGCATGTGGGCAATCGCGAATTCATTTTCAACCACACTTCGAAGGACGAAACGAAATACGACGCGCCGCGGCGGTCGTTGTATCTGCCCGTGATTCGCAACCATTTGTACGACGTGTTTCAGTTGTTCGATTACACCGACGCCGGCGTGGTGAATGGCGATCGTTCGACATCAACGGTCGCTCCGCAAGCGTTGTTCATGATGAACAGCGAACTGGTCAGCGACGCGGCCACGGCACTGGCTCGACGAGCGTTGAACGAACCGCTCGACAGCGATGAAGCACGGGTCGCTTGGCTGTACCGAAGCGCGTTGGCTCGTCCGGCCGCTGAGCATGAAGTCCAACGAGCCAGCGAGTTCGTGGCTTCGCTTTCGGAAGCGTCGGAAGGAACCGCTGGCGACGACACTCGACTGGCGGCTTGGCGTTCGTTGTGTCATGTGCTGCTGACTTCCAACGAGTTCATCTACGTGCGATAGGCCGTCGTTCCTGCTAAGTTTCGTTTCGGAGCCCTTCTAATGACCGCCTTTCGATCGACTTTTTCTCGCCGACAGATGCTTCGCGACAGTGGACTGGGGTTCGGCTACTTGGCGCTCGCCTCGATGTTGAACGACGAGGCTGTGAGTGGGCGAGTGCGAGCGGCGGACGACGTGGGGCTGGATGCTTTGGCGGCCAACAATCCGCTAGCGCCGCGCGATCCACATTTCGCGCCGCGGGCGAAACGCGTGATCTTTCTGTTCATGAAGGGCGGCCCGTCGCATATCGACACGTTCGACTACAAACCGCTGCTGCAACGGGACGATGGCAAGCCGTTGCCGTTCGAGAAGCCGCGCGTCCAGTTCGCGCCGACCAACAACTTGCTCGCGTCGCCTTGGAAGTTTCAGCAATATGGCGAGTGCGGCCAGTGGGTAAGCGAGCTGTTTCCGAACGTCGCGCGGCACGTCGACGACCTCTGCATGCTGCACGGCGTCCACGGCACGAACGCCGCGCACGGTGGAGCGTTGCTCAAGCTTCACACGGGCAGCGACAACTTTGTGCGGCCGAGCATGGGCGCCTGGGTGGCTTACGGCTTGGGCACCGAGAACCAGAACCTGCCGGGCTTCATCACGATTTGCCCGACGCTGGCTCATGGCGGTGTGCGGAATTGGGGTTCGGCGTTTCTGCCCGCGTACTGTCAAGGCACGCCGCTGGGCGTGGCCAGCCAACCGTCCAGCGCGGCGACGGTCCGATACGCGAAGAACGACCGAATTGCGCCGGCCCAGCAGCGTCGGGAACTGGATCTGTTGGCCGAAATCAACCGCGAGCATCTTCAGCAGACCGGCCCGAATTCCGCTTTGGAAAGCCGCATCAGTTCGTTCGAGTTGGCGTTCCGCATGCAAATGGCGATCCCGCGGATTCAAGACATCTCGGACGAATCGCCCGAGACGCTGAAGTTGTACGGCATGGACGAAACGGTGACGGAAGATTTTGGCCGCCAGTGTTTGTTAGCTCGCCGGTTCGCCGAACAGGGCGTGCGTTTCATTCAAGTGACTCATAGCGACACGAATGTGCAATGGGATCAACATTCTCAGTTGAAGCAGGGTCACGAGAAGAACGCGTTGGAAGTTGATAAGCCGATCGCCGGCCTGTTGACCGATCTGAAACAACGCGGACTGCTCGACGACACGCTGGTCGTATGGAGCGGCGAGTTCGGACGCACGCCGACGGCTCAAGGCAAGGATGGCCGCGATCATAATCCCGAGGGCTTCACGATCTGGATGGCGGGCGGCGGCGTGAAGCCCGGTTTCCGTTATGGCGCGACGGACGATTACGGCTACTACGCGGCGGAAGACAAGATGCATATTCACGACGTGCATGCCACGCTGCTGCATCTGCTGGGCTTGGATCACGAGCGGCTGACGTATCGCTACGCCGGCCGCGATTTCCGGTTAACCGACATCGCCGGGCACGTCGCGGAGAAAATTTTCGCTTAGCTTTGGCGGGTTCGGCGGGTTTGGGATGCCCGCGTTTTGGAGACCTGCGGTCAGACGGTCGGCGAGGTCGGGAGACCTGCGCCGAGCGCGTGTCGGCGAGGTCGGGAGACCTGCGCCGAGCCGCGAGCGCGCTTGCCCTCGGTCAGCGAGGGCGCGACCATTTACGGCTTCAGATAGCCGAGCGATTCTAAGAATTTGTCCATCGCCGCCACGGTCTTTTCGTAGTTGGAATTGTCGCCACGACCGTAGTTGAAGAACCCGTGCGGCTGGTCTTCATAGCCGACCAGTTCGCAGCGGTTGCCGGCGGAGTGCATCGCTTCGCAAAACAGTTCGGCCGTTTTGTACGGCACGGTCGTGTCTCCCTTGCCGTGCAAGATCAACGTCGGCGGCGCGTCGGCCGCGATGTGGTGAATCGGCGAGATCACACGCGGATCGTCGCCCACGCGTTGTCGCAGCGAAGCCAACCGCTCGTTGTCGAAAGGTTTCATTCCGTCATACGGCGCGAGGATCAGCGCCGGGTTGAACAGCACCATCGCATTCGGGCGGGAGGAAATGTCCTTCGCTTCCTCGGCTTCGTCCAACTCCGCGACCAACCCCGTGCACGCCGCCACATGACCGCCGGCCGATCCGCCGCCAGCCACGATCTTGTCCGGATCGACGCCCAGCCGTTCGGCATTCTCGCGCACCCAGCGCACGGCCGACTTGCCGTCGCGCACGCAGTCGATTGCCTTCGTTTGGTGCCGCGAAGCGACGCGATAGTCGGCCGTCATCGCCACCATGCCGCGCGACGCCAGATGTTTGCACTGCTGCTCGAACTGCTTCGGCGTTCCGCTGGTCCAACCACCGCCAAAGAAAAACACGATCGCGGGTCGGCGATCGGTCGGTTTGTGATTCTCGGGATTGAAGATGAAGACGTTTAACTTCACGTCGCCGACGGTCTTATAGGTCTCGACGGTCGCACCGTCCAACTGAGGCGGATAAGCACGGTCCGCGCGGCTTTGACGATTTTGCGCTTGAGCGGCCTGGGCGGAAACCAGCAGCAGGCCGACGGTGGCCACGGCGAGAAAACGTTTCATAACAGCTCCTAGAAAGCGATGATCGTTACAAACTCGTTACCGGAACGCGAACTACGATTCGATAGACTAGCGCACCGGCTGAGGGTTAGGATAGCGAGTGCTGTTGGCGAAGCGATGCCGATCGTTCTGATTGGCCCAGAAATCTCGAATCGCTCCGCGGGCGGAACAGGGGAACTACTTTTTGCGTCTATGCCCGGCGACCGTCGCTCGCTTGTTCGCGGTTCGACGATCTCGGCACTCGACGCTCTTGGAGACTCATCATGAGAATGGCAAATCGGTTCGGTGGGAAATTGCGCGCGGCGCTGTTGCTGTTGGCGGTCGCGGCGACCGGCGGCGCGTTTCACGGATCGACGGCACTGGCCGACGAGGCTCCGCGCGCGACAACCGCCGCTCTACCGAACGTGCCTGCCGCGATCGAGCAGTTAATGCAAGACCGCAAGTACGACGAAGCCGTTAAGGCAATCGATGCGGCGATCGAAAAGAAGCAAGGGGATGCCGACTATCTGAGCTATTTGAAGGGACGCGCGCTGCACTTCGCCGAAAAATACGACGCCGCGATCGCCGCTTTCGACGAACTGCAAAAGCAGTATCCCAACAGCTCGTGGGCGCGTCGCGGACGTTTCGCCAAAGCTTTGTCGCACACGCGGAAGGGCCAGTTTCGCGAGGCCGAGTTGATCTACCGCGCGGAAGCCGAGTACCTGTTGTCGCTGGATCGCAAGCAGGAAATTGTCGACATCTATCTCGAGTTTGCCGACGCGCTGTTCAAGCCCGCGAAGGAAGACGTCGAACCGGATTACTCCAGCGCGCTCGAATTCTACCAACGCGCTCTGGAAGTCGGACCGAAACCGGAAAGCCGTGTCACGATCGAATTGAAGATCGCCGAATGCTATGAACACATCGGTGACTATGCCGAAGCGACGGCGCATTACGAGGCCTTCCTGCGCGACCATGCCGATCACGCGCTCGCTATTGAAGCCCGGTATCACTTGGGCCAAGTGCATCTCGATAACGGCGATCTCGAAGCGGCTCGACGCGTTTGGCAAGACCTGCTCGCTTTACACGCTGGCAGCGAATCGCCGCGCATGGCGGACGCCGCCTATCACTTGGCCGAAACGTACAACATGCCCACGCCCGAGGACGACGAGCAGTTGAACCTCGGTATCGCAACGTTGCGAACCTTCTTGGCCAAGTACCCCGAACATGAATTGGCCGGTGACGCTTACCGGCAGATTGTCGAAGCTCAGTACAATCGCCAGCGATACGACGACGCGGTGAAGACCGCCCAAGCTTACTTGGCCGACGAGCGATTCAAGGATCGCGAGGCGACGCCCGTCATCGCGTCGATGCTCGGCTACGCATTCTTGATGCAGGGTGAATTCGACAAAGCCCTGGAAGCGTGGCGCGAGTTTCTCGCCAAGCATCCAACGCACTCCGCTTGGAGTCGCGTGCAAAGCGAGATCGTCAACGCCGAATTCCTCAAGGCCCAAGCCGCGTTTCAGGATGAACGATTCGCCGACGCGCGACGGCTGTGGAGCGAGTTTCTGGCCAAGTACCCGCTCGACGGCCGCAACGCCACCATTCTGTTTCGCTTCGGCCAGATCGAATACGAACAACAACAATGGGACGAAGCGATCGCCGAGTGGCGGCGGCTGATCTCGAAATATCCGCAATCGCAGGAAGCCCAGCGGGCTCAGTTCACCATCGCGGCCACGCTGGAAGAAAAGCTCGGCCAGTTGGACAAGGCGCTGGAAGCTTTCCGCGAAGTGACCGGTTCGATGCAAAACGCCGCGGGGCAGCGGATCGCTCGGCTGACGGCCCAGTCGCTGAAGGTCGCGACCGAACGCGTCTTTCGCACGAATGAAACACCGCAAATCCAAGTCACCACGCGAAATTTGGAGAAGGTCCAAGTCGCGATTTACACGGTCGACCTGGAAACTTACTTTCGCAAGATGCATCTCGCGCGCGGCATCGAGCAACTGGATACGGCGTTGATCGATCCGGACGCCAGCTTCGAGTACGCGATTCCCGAATATCAGGCGTATCAGAAATACGAGAACTCGGTCGAAATTCCGCTACCCGAACCGGATGTGATCCGTGACGAGGCGAACCGGTCGGCCGGCGTGATGATCGTCACTGTCAGTTGCGACACGTGCGAAGCGACAACGTTGGTGCTGCGCAGCGATCTGGACATCGTGGTGAAAAGCTCGCGCGACGAGCTGTTTGTGTTCGCCGAGAATTTGAGAACCGGCAAGCCGTGGCCGAAAGCCCGCGTGCTGGTTTCTAACGGCCAGCAAGTGTTCGCCGAAGCGACGACCGACGACAACGGCGTGCTGCAACAAACGTATGACGAGCTTAAGTCCGCCGACGACGTGCGCGTGTTCGCCATCTCGGACGGCCATACGGCGTCGAACGTCGTGGGACTCAGCGGCGTCGGCGTGGCTCAAGGTCTGTCGGCCAAAGGTTTCCTCTACACCGAACGGCCCGCCTATCGACCGGGCCAAATGGTGCATGTGCGCGGCATCGTCCGCGATGTGATGGCCGACACTTATCAAGTCCCCGCGGGACGTGAGTACCGGCTGGAAATCCACGACACGCGAAATCGGCTGATTCACGAAGCCGAAGTTTCGTTGAACGACTTCGGCACGTTTCATGACAATTTTCTGCTGCCTGAGGGCGCCGCGCAAGGCGATTATCGAATCGACTTGCGAGCCGGCGAGCGCGAAGCATATCAAGGCGTTTTCGCCGTTCACGATTATCAGTTGCAGCCAACGCTGCTGGAGATCGACACCGAGCGGACGATCTTCTATCGCGGCGAAGAAATCGAGGGCACGATTCGAGCCGCGTATTACTACGGCGCGCCGTTGATCGGCCGCGAGATCACGTATCAATTGCAAGGCGGCCGCAGCTATACGGCGACAACCGACGAACGGGGCGAAGTCCACTTTACGCTCGCCACGCGCGAGTATCGCGAGTCGCAGGCGCTGGTGATGGTCGCGTCGCTGCCGACCGAGAACTTGCATGTCTCGCGACAGTTCTATCTCTCGACCGTCGGCTTCTCGTTGGATTTGCAGACCACGCGCGAAACGTACTTGGCCGGAGAGACATTCGAGCTGACGGTGCGCGCGACCGATGCCGAAGGCGAGCCAGCGGCCGAGACCGTGCGAGTGACGGTGCTTCGCCAAAGCAAGGTCGGCAACAAGCTGGTGGAAACGAACGTCGCCGAGCACCAGGTCAAGACGGATGACGACGGCCAGACACGCGTGACCTTGAAGCTCGACGAAGGCGGCGAGTATCTGCTGCGAGCCGAGGGAACCGATCGCTTTGGCAATCCGATCAGCCACCAGCGGCCGCTGCACATTTCGGGCGAGGAAGACTGGGTCCGTCTGCGCATCCTGGCCGACAAGCACACCTATCGCGTCGGCGACAACGCGGCGGTTACGTTGCACTGGCGCGAAAAGCCGGCGCTCGCGCTGCTGACGTTCGAAGGAGCGCGGATTCTGGACTATCAACTGGTGCCGTTGAAAACCGGCGAGAACAAGCTGACGCTGCCGATGAACGTGGCGCTCGCGCCCAATTTTGAATTGGCCGTAGCCGTGATGACGGACGACGTGCAGCCGCCGAAACACGGTGGCGAAGCGAGCCGCTTCCACTCGGCCGCCAGCCCGTTCACCGTGATCCGCGAATTGAAGGTGGATGTGAAGCTGCACGCGAAGGGCAACGCCGAGCGATCGCCGCGTCCGGGCGAAGAGGCCGAGGTGACGATCACGACGCGCGACGCTCAAGGCAAACCCGTGGCGGCGGAGCTCAGTTTGGCGATGGTCGAGCAATCGTTGCTGAAACGCTACCCGCAAGCGGCCCGCGCGATCGACGCGTTCTTCCGCGGCGCGGATCGCCAGTCAGCGATGAAGACGACAGCCAGCGTCACGTTCCAGTATCAACCCAAGACCAAGCATATCGACGCCGCCGTGCTGGCCGAACGCGAGCGATTAGAACGCGAGGCGTTGGAGAGCCGCCGTTTGGATGAGTTGGCCGATGCGGGCGGAGCGGTCGCGTTGGATGATCTCTTTGCGGCTCCCGCCAGCCCGGCTGATGATCCGTTCGGCGCTCCAGGCGCGGGCGAAGTATCGGGCAACGGCCAAGTGCCAGCAACCGAATTCGCCTACGGCAACGCGATGCTTGGCGCCGACGGCGTGCCCGCCAACGGACCTGCTATCTACGGACCGTTCGGCGGCGGCTACGGCATGGGCGGAGGCGGCGCGATGGGTGGCATCGGCGGCGGCATGGGCGCCGGCTTTGGCGCGCCTCAAGCGGAACTGCCGCAAAGCAACGGCGACTTCGAGGGGCGAATTGACCCGTTCAGAAGCAATCTCTCGCTTCAAGTACAACAGTCGCTGCAGCTCAAGGACGGAGCCAATTTGGGAGATCGTTTGTCGCAAGTAAACACGTGGGGGGCGTTGAGCCAACAGGGACTCGAAGCGTCCGAAGACAAAGGTAAAGCGGCGAACAAATCGCGGGAGCTATCCAACGTGGTTCGCTTCCAAGTGCAAGCCTCCAATGGCGGCGAAGTCCGCGAGCTGTTTCTGCTGAATAACACGAACGAACTGCAAGCCGTGCAAGCCGATGGCACTTGGTTCAACGTCAACGTCGATGCCAAGAAGCAAGCAAACGTGGAAGCGTTGGTGAAACAACTGGCCAGCGAGGGCGTCGTCTTGCTGCCCGGTCTGCGTCCGCATGAAACGGGCTATTGGAACCCGGCGGTGACAACCGACGAAGAGGGCCGCGCGGTCATCACGTTCACGTTGCCCGAACGCTCGACGGCTTGGTCGCTGCGAGCCGTGGGTATCACGACCGAGACGCTGGCCGGCGAAGCGTCGACCGAGTTCGCCGCCAGCAAACCGCTGTTCGGCCAACTGAAACTGCCCGCCGCGTTGACCGATGGCGATACGGCTCAGGTCGAAGCCACGATTCACAACGACGCCTTGGACAAGGGCGCGATCGAAGTGACGCTGAAGACCACGATCGGCGACAAGTCGGTGACGCAGCGTCAGACGATCAACGTCACCAAGAAGTCGATCGAGTCGCTGTCGTTTGCCGCCGAAATCGCCGCTCCGCCGGCCGACGGCGGACAGCCCGGCGGCGAGGCGTTGTTCGAGCTGACGGTTACGGCTGGCGAACAGCGCGACGTCGTTTCGCGGCTCGTGCCGATTCGCCCCTACGGTTTGCCGGTCTTTGCGATTGCCGGCGGATCGGCGGAAAGCGACGCGTTGGCCACGGTCGAACCACCAGCGAACATGACGCTCGGTTCGCCGACGCTGCAAGTCATCGTCGGGCCGACGGTCGAGCGAAGTTTGCTCGACGCGATTCTGGCTCCGCCCGCGTGGTGCCAATTCGAATCGTCGCTGCTCGCGTCTGGCGTGGAAACCACGACCAGCGATCTCATGGCGGCGATCGCCTTGCAGAAGCTGTTCGGCGGTTCGCGCGACGCGGGGCATCCGCAAGCCGAGTTGCTCGACGCACGAATCCGCTCGTCGATCAGCTCGCTCGTGGCCCTGCAAACCGACGATGGCGGTTGGATCTGGGCCGGCGCCACCAACGGCAATCAGAGCCGCGGCGCCGGGCAAGCTTACATGTCGGCCCGCGCGATGTGGGCGCTCAGCCTGGCTCGCAAGGCCGGCTATCGCGTCGACGACACGGCCTTCGACATGGGGCTGAACTACCTGCGCACCGAATTGGCGAAAGCCGCCGTGGCCGACTACGAAACCAAGGCCGTTCTGCTTCACGCCTTGTCGTCCGCCGACCGAGGCGACTTCACGCTGGCCAACCAGCTCTATCGCAACCGACCGTCGCTATCGTCGGCTGGCCTCGCCTACCTGGCGCTGGCGTTCGCCGAAATGGATCGCGACCCGACGGCCAACGAGTTGCTGGCAATGGTCGCCGAACGCAAGTTCGCCGACGCCAGCCGCCCGGCACTCGCCTGGCTCGCCGCGCCGACGGAACTTCGAGCCATCTACGCCTTGGCGCTCGAACGCGTCGCGCCAAATGACGTCCGCCTGCGCGAGCAGATCGAGTGGCTCATGGCGCATCGCACCGGCTCGCGTTGGTCGCCCGACAAAGCCACCGGTCCGGCGATGCTGGCCGCCTGCCGCTGGTACGAACGGACGCGTTTCGTCGGCGACGCCTACAAGCTGACCGTGTTCGTCAACGATCTCCAAGCCGGCGAACTCAATATCGACGCCAGTTCGCTGACGCAAACGATCGACGTGCCGGCGAACCTGCTGAAAGCCGGTAAACAATCGGTCCGCTTTACGCTGACCGGCCGAGGTCGCTACACCTATCAATGCGTGCTGGGCGGCTTTGTGCCTGGCGACAAGCTGAAGGCGACGACCGACGACTGGTATGTGAACCGCACGATCGAACCCGCGCCGCTGGAACGAGACGGCCAACCGATTCCGCGCGGCTTCGACATCGTGCGTGGCAACTACAAATTCTTCCGCAATCCGCTGACCGATTTGAACGTCGGGCGGCGAGGCCATGTCGAACTGCGAGTCGGTCGGCGCGGCGAAACTCCCGAGACCAACCGAGCGTATTTGGTCGTCACCGAACCGCTGCCCGCCGGCGTTTCGGTCGTCGAGAACTCCGTCCGCGGCGGCTTCGAGCGATTCGAGCAAACCGCCGGCGCGATCACGTTCTTTATCGGCAACCGCGATTACGCGTCGATCGAATACGACGTACACGGCTACTTGCCGGGCGATTACCGCACCGCGCCCACCGTGGTGCGCGACGCCTATCGCCCCGATCAAATGGCGGTGACCGGCCCGCACGCGCTGGATGTGCTGGCCGTGGGCGAAGCCTCGCGAGACACCTATCGGCTGACGCCGCGCGAATTGTTCGAGCTCGGCAAACGCGAATTCGACGCGGGCAATCTGGCCGCGGCCGGAGCCCACCTGACTCAGTTGCTCAACGACTGGACGATCAACGACGCCGAATACCGCGAGTCGGTGCGGATGCTGCTCGACGTGCATCTGAAGAACGGCCCGGCCGCCGACGTCGTGCGTTACTTCGAGATCATCATCGAAAAGTATCCCGACCTGGAGATTCCGTTCGGCAAGCTGGTTCAAGTGGCCGACGCCTATCACGAGATCGCCGAGTACGAACGAAGCTATCTGGTGTTCCGCGCCACGATCGAAGCCAGCTTCCTGCGCGAAAGCCAGATCGGCGGCTTCTTGGAACAGCAGGACGAGTTCCTCCGCAGCGTCGATGTGATCAGCTCGCTCCAGCGACAGTATCCGCCCGAACCGTACTTGGCCACGGCCGAATACGCGCTGGCTCAAGGCATCTATGCCAAGGGGCTTGAAGCGGCGGACGATCCCAAGTTGCGAGCTAAAAAGATCACTCGCGTCGATTTGGTCCAGCAAGCTCGTCGGCGACTGGACACGTTCCTGACCGCCTATCCGAATGATCCGGCGGCCGATCAAGCTTCGTTCTCGCTGGCCAACGCGATGCTGGAACTCGAGTTGTACGAACGCACGATCCAGCGATGCGAACAGTTCGCCGAGCGGTATCCGGACAGCGAGTATCTGGACAGCTACTGGTATGTGATCGGCTTCTGCCACTTCGCCTTGGGCCAACACGAACAGGCGTTGGCCATGTGCCGCAAGGTGGCCGAAACCCGCGTGACCGATCCCGCCTCGGGACAGACGCGCGACAGCAATAACAAATGGCGAGCGATCTATATCCTCGGCCAGATCTATCACAGCTTGGGCGAAGCGGCTCAGGCAATCACCGAATATCGGCGCGTCGACGATCGCTTCGCCGACGCTCGGCAAGCGATCGACTACTTCCTGCACAAAGAGCTTCAGTTGCCGGATGTCACGACGTTCAAACCGGGCGAAGCGGCCCAGGTCGAATTGGGCTTCCGCAATATCGCCGAAGTCGACACGGCCGTGTACCGCATCGATCTACTGAAGTTCAGTTTGTTGCGTCGCGACCTTAGCGACATCACCAACATCAACTTGGCCGGCATTCGTCCGTACTACGAAGCGAGGTTGAAGCTGGGCGACGGTCGCGACTATCGCGATCGCACGACCAAATTGGAATTGCCGCTCAAGGACGAAGGCGCCTATCTCGTGGTCTGCCGCGGCGAAAACTTGTACGCCAGCGGCATGGTGTTGGTGACACCGCTGGGCCTGGAAGTGCAAGAGGAAGTCAGTTCGGGCCAAGTCCGCGCGACCGTGCGCAACGTGGTCGAAGATCGCTACAAGCACGATGTTCTGGTGAAGGTCATCGGCTCGCGGGGCAACGATTTCGTTTCCGGCAAGACCGATCTGCGGGGCGTCTTCGTGGCCGAAGGCATCCTTGGCCGTTCGATGGTGATCGCGCAGTCCGGCGACGGCCGTTATGCGTTCTATCGCGGCGAACGAGATTTGGGCCCCCAACCCCAGCCGAATCTACCGTCCCCCGATCAACAAGCGGCCGAACCGGCGCAAGCGGCTACGAAAGCCGGCGGCGCGAAGGGCGAGTTGCTCGAGGGCCTGCGATCCGACAACGGCATAATCATCGAGCAACAGCAGATGAACTTGAACAACTTCTACAACAACGACGTCAAATCCGGCATCGGCGGCGGCTTCGGCGGTGGTTTCTTCTAAACCGCCACGCCGAGAGCATGCGGTAGGCCAACATTGGCGAATACCGTTTGAGATTTTATGGTCTCTCTGGGAGGAAGCCATTGTTGGGCTATCCCAGGTAAGCCCATGAAGAGTTACTTCAAATGGGATTTCCTCAAAGACGCTTGCCATGAAGCTCGGGACCTAACGACACTTCAATGTGACATCATGGGGGACATGGTATGAGAGCGTTCATGATGGCTTCATGCGCGGTGCTTTTCGGCTCGTTGTTGTTACGGAATTGTTGGGGGCAGGAGTTTGGGGCTTCGTTGCCGGTCGATTCGAATGCCGAGGGTCGTGACGACGAATCGCTTCGTCCACACATTATCGCCACCACGATCCGGGCGGCTGGACGCGATGCGACGGACCTCACGCCGTACGGGTTGACTCGCCGGGATTTTCAGGCGATCGCGGCGACCGTCCCGACGGTCGAAACGGTGGTTCCCGTCCGAGAAATACGGCGGCAGGCGCGTGTCGGCGAGCAAGTTCTGGACGTGCAACTGGTCGGGACCACAGCGGACTACTCGGCCATGCATGGCCTTTCCGCCTCGCGGGGGCGCTTTCTCGTGGAGGAGGACAGCGAGAAGCTGAGGAACGTGGCCGTGATCGACGATCTGCTTGCTCGACGATTGTTCCTCGGACAGGATCCGATCGGCGAGACCATCCGCGTCGACAAACATTATTTTCTGGTGGTAGGAATCGTCGAGAAGGAACCGGGACCGATGCCCGC
This sequence comes from Pirellulaceae bacterium, assembly GCA_041399085.1. Lineage (GTDB taxonomy): Bacteria > Planctomycetota > Planctomycetia > Pirellulales > Pirellulaceae > JAWKTM01. The sequence goes on along the minus strand of JAWKTM010000009.1, from coordinate 21,374 downwards.
TGGCGGAGTCGATAACACGGGCCGCGCGATCTACCTTCCTTATTCCACGATGCGCTCGCGGTTCAGCGATCGCGAAATTGTGCGGCAACGCGGAAGCTTTACCGTCGAACAGTTCGAGCTCAGCCGCATCGAGATCACGGTCTCACAATTCTCGCAGGTTGGCGAGACGACTAGGATCATTGAGAGCCTGTTGGACCGCTACCATAAGGACCGGGATTACAAGGTGACAAGTTCACTCGACACACTACGGAGCCGTCCATGAGAACCTACACGCGATATCTGAATGCAAGGTGGTTGATTGCGGTGACCGGAGTGGCGGTGATTGTTGCTGGCGCTCACTTGCATGGTCAACAGCCGCGGACGCGAAATGCGCCGGCCAGTGAGTTTCGCGGTCTGCCACCCGCCCAGGCGGAAGCATTGCAGCGGCGGATTGAACAAACGATCGTCGAGCAGGGTGTGGTGGAAAGCGCCGACGTTGTGGAGTTGCCAAGTCGAACGCCGGGCGAAGCGATCGTGTTCTCCGCAGCGCCCGACGGCAGTGTGGTCAAGAAGGGCGACGTGATTGTGACGCTGGACGACTCGGCCGCGCGGCGGGAGTTGCAGAAGCAACAGATTGTGCTCCGGCAGGCACAGGCGGACGTCGAGCGAGCCAAGGCGAGCGTCGAGGCGGCTCGGAAGCGTGCGGCTGCCGAGATACCGGTTGCGGAATCGATTATCAAAGCGGCGAAACTGGCTTCTCGCCGGTATTTGGACGAGGAAGGCGGCGAGTATGCCACGAAGCTTGCGGAGTCCGAACGCCAGATCGCGGTGGCTCGGAAGCGTCTGGAAGTAGCCAAACGCCGGGCCGAGGCCGTGCGGCAATCTGAAGGTGTGTTGCCGGATGAATTGGAGTTGATGCTGGCGGAGGCTCAGGCACAATTGGACGCGGCACTCGCCGCCGAACAGTTGCTAACGCGGCACATCCATCCGCACGAGGCAGCCGTGTTGGAATTGGGCATTCTGCGGGCGGAATCGCAATCGCAGCAGATCAGGGATGCGGCCGATGCCGCGCAGCGAGCCGCGGAAGCCGAACTGGGTGCGGCCGAGTCGCAGCGCGATTTGGCGGAGCGCCGGCTGGACGAGCTCGATCAGCAAGTTCGCCAATGTCGAATCCTTGCGCCCCGTGACGGAGTTGTTCTGCATGCGGTTTCCGCGGCTCGGCGAACGACGACTTCCGGTTTGGAACCGGGGGCGACGATTCGCGAGGGACAACTGTTAATGAAGATGCCCGACCTCGAGCGGCTCCGCGTGCGGGTTCATGTTCACGAATCGCAGATCGCGCGGGTGAAGCCCGATCAGGCGGTTTCGTTGCGGCTCGATGCCTTGCCGACACGCAGGTTTTCGGGCCGCGTGGCCGAGATCAGCCGCGCGCCGGAGCCAACTCAGTGGTTCAGCCCCGACGTGCAGTACGCAGTGGTCGTCGAGGTTCCCTCGCTTCCGCCCGAAGCAAGAATCGGCATGACGGTGCTGGCCGAGATCGACGTTGCCTCGGACAGGCCAGCTCGCTGAGTCGCCCGAAGCGGGTCGGCACGGCATCTGCAATTCGACGCTTGGCGTTCGCGAACGGCGTGGGGGGCGATTCGACGCGAGATGAGCTCAAGTCCTTCGAGGAAAACGAGTTGACATCTCGCGGCCGATGCGCGGCATGGATTTCATCCGAGGCCGCGTTTGCCGAAACCGGAAATCGGCATTGTAGGAATTACAAAGCTCGACCACACTGTTCGCGTTCGACAAGTGTCGAACTACTCCGCCGCGGCGACTCATTTGACTCGTCGCACGTCCGCAGGAAGCGGGTGACGCGGAACCACTCGGCTTCGGCCGAACAATCGAATCCAAGGAGGGAAACGATGGTGTCCATCCAAGCGATGGTGTTGGCGGCTGCGCTCAGCGCCACCGGCGAAACGGTGCTGCTCGATTTCACCGCCCCGTGGTGCGGACCGTGCCGCACAATGGAGCCCACGATCCATCGACTTCAGCAGGCGGGTTTTCCGATCCGGCAGATCGATCTCAGCCGCCAGCCCAGCATCGGCGACCAGTATCACGTGACCGGTGTGCCGTGTTTCGTATTGCTGGTGGACGGCCGCGAGGTGGACCGCATGTATGGTGCCACGAGCTACGAGCGGTTGGTCGAGATGATGGCCAAACACGGCGCCCGCGCGGCTCGTCAAGCTGAGCAGGCCGTGAGGCAAACGGCCAACGACGCCGCGAATCGGTTCGAACAATCGGCGGCGGCTCCGAGCGCAGTCGCCCGAGTTTGCAGGATCGCCTGCCGTTGTTGGGCGGGCTGGAAGCGTCTTGGTTCGCTGGGTCGCGGTTCGTCGACGGACTCAACGCCCGGCGCTAGTTCGCCGCCTCCGCCGATCCGAACGGAATAGTCGACACTCGTGGAGCGAGCGCGAACACGGCCCACGATTCGGATTGGACTCACGGCTGACCGCCGGAGAACGATCGCTTTCGCCCAGCGAGTTTGCTTCGACCGCTCGCAATTCCGCTAATGCCCGCGAGTCGAACGCAGGCCGCGACCAGTCCGCGACGCGTCGAGCGTTGTACGCCACGGTGCGACTGCGAGTCGAAGATCCCGATGGCAATTCATTCGGCACCGGCACGATCATCGACACGCTGGCGGCAAGCGTTGATCGTGACTTGCGGCCATCTGTTTCGCGATTCGCGGCAAGGACGAATCACGATCGACACGTTCTGCCGGGCGGTCCGCAACAGGTTCCCGGCGTGCTGATCGCTTATGATGCCGACCAGCGAGATATTGCTCTCGTGGCTTTCAAACCGGGTGTGCCGATCGAACCGATGCCGGTGGCGCCGAGCGGCTATGCGGCTCGGCCCGGCGATCGTGTTTTCAGCCTCGGCTGTGATCGCGGCCAAGATGCGTCGGTGCGCGAGAGCCACGTGACGGCGGTCGACAAATACATGAACGCGCCCAATATCGAAGTGGCCGGGATGCCGGTCGACGGACGAAGCGGCGGCGGGTTGTTCACGGCCGATGGCCAGCTGATCGGCGTTCGCAACGCAGCCGATCCAGCGGACAACGAGGGGATTATGCTTCGCTGCCGACGATTCATTGGCGGTTGGATCAAAGCCGGTTGTCGCACGTCTATCGCCGCCCGAAACCGGCTGCGGGAGCCTCCTCCGCCAGGTTGCGCGAACCCGGCTCCGGCCGAATCAAGTTTCAGCGTCAATGCGCGGTCGATCGTTTGGCTCAGTATGAACGGTACGAGCCGCGGCGAATGGCGGCGGTCAACGAGTTTGCCGCGGCTGGTCGCGAACGCATGCCAACGGCGACGCCGGCCGGAGCGCCTCGGCGATTCTCGGTTCGACCCGCGTTTCGATGCAGGATTCGAATCGCGGGCGATGACAGGCGGCGAGTTCACGACGGCCGCTTCGGCACAGCCTGATCGAGCATTCGAGTTTGCGTCGCCGACGGCTGGCGATCTGCAAGCCGAGGAAGTGATTTGCATCGTTCGCTCGCGATCGAATCCGAACGATCGGCGAATGATCGTGGTCGAGCAGCCTTCGGCCGAGTTGCTCGGTCGTCTGAGCGCCGAGTCGCGTCAGTCGGCGGCTGCGGCGGAACTGGCGAATCGTTATCGAGAGCAAGAAATCATGCGAGCTCAATCGGCCGATCGTTGATCCGTATCGGAACGACGCGGATTGAGCCGGACGCGCCGCGCCGAACCTGACTTGGTCGGATGCGGCCAGCGACAGAGTCCGTCCGCGCTGGCTGGCGTCTCGGGGTATCGCAGCAACTCGGCTTCATCCGCGAAGTGGTAGACGTAAGCTCGCTCGGTCCGTCCCGATTCGGTGACGCAGGGGACGATCCGCCGCACGTAGAGGTCGACATCGTCGTTGCCGTAGCACTCGATCTCGTCCAGCACGCGCAGTGTTTCTTCGAGATGTTCCGCGGCGACAAACCAGAGTTCGCCAGCAACTAGCCGTGAGCCGGGCAACAGGGCCGGATAAGGACCGACGTCGAACAGGCGGCCGAGCGTCGTCGCCGTTTCGATGCGAACGGGCGAGTGCGGCCAGCATCGCTCGCGAATCTGGCCGCGTTTCAATGTTCCGTAAACGAAGATCGGCAGGACTTCGGCGGACGAGGCGTTCATGGCGTAAGCTCTGGCGGCGTGTAAAATCGGCGGCGTGATTTTCGTTCCTTGAATCGAGAAGACCGGACGATGGCAGCTTACGACCTAATCGTGATCGGCACAGGCGGCGTGGGAAGCGCGGCGTTGTATCAAGCCGCTCGGCGAGGCCAACGGGCATTGGGCATCGACCGGTTTCCCGGCGGACACGACCGCGGCAGCTCGCATGGCCAAACGCGAATCATTCGCCGTGCATACTTCGAGCACCCGGATTATGTCCCGCTCCTGGATCGCGCTTACGAATTGTGGAAGGAATTGGAAACGGCCGCCGAACGTCCGTTGTACTTTCCCGTCGGCCTAATCGAAATTGGGCCGCGCGATGGCGTGTTGGTTCCCGGAGTTCTGACTGCCGCCGAGAAATACCGCTTGCCGCTCGAACGGCTCACATCCGACGATGTCGCTCGGCGATTTTCCGGGTTCCATGTGCCGGACGGCTATGAGGCATTGTTTGAGAGCGACGCGGGCTATTTGTTGGTCGAACAGTGCGTTCTCACTTATCTGGAACAAGCCCAACGGCTAGGCGCGGAGTTGGCAATTGGTGACGAAGTGGTCGACTGGCGCGATGAAGCTGGTGAGATCGTCGTTCACACCGCCACGGCGACGTATCGCGCGCCGCGTGTGATCGTCACGGCCGGCGCGTGGTCCGAAGGTCTGCTGCGGTCACTCGGCGTGCGGTTACAAGTGGTCCGGAAACATTTGCATTGGTACCGCTGTGATGTCGAGCGTTACCGGGCCGATCGCGGTTGTCCGGCGTTTTTCTATGAAGTGCCGTCGGGCTACTTTTATGGCTTTCCACAGATCGACGATGCCGGAGTGAAGCTGGCGGAACACAGCGGCGGCACGGAGGTCGCGAATCCACTGGCCGATGATCGCCAGCCGGAAGCTGAGGACGATCGGCGTGTCGAACGATTCCTCCGCGAATATCTGCCCGGCGTCACCGGCCGGCAAACGCAACACGCCGTTTGCTTCTACACTCGCTCGCCCGACGAGCATTTCATCATTGACCGCCACCCACATCATCCGAATGTGGTGTTCGCGGCGGGGCTATCGGGGCATGGATTCAAGTTCGCATCGGTGCTGGGTGAGATTCTGGTCGACTTGGCCGTGGACGGCGCGACCGCGTCGCCAATCGATTTTCTAAGCAGCCGACGGTTTGGCAACAATCTCGCGGTGTGAAAACTCGTCCCTGCGATTTACCAGTTGTGAGTCTGCTTTCTCATATATGAAGCCAAGTCCGACCGTGAATTGAGCCACCATTCGCCGAGGTCTTACGCCTCCGAAATGCGACCGTTGCTGTCGCCAAACGCTTCGACTTCCACACCCATGCGATCCAGCATCGTGAGATAGAGATTGCAGAGCGGCACCATGCCTTGAGCCGCCAAATGCTGGCCTGTCTTGAGTGATCCGCCGGCGCGACCGCCAAGCAGAATTGGTAGATTATCGGGGTCATGGCGATTGCCGTCGGACATGCTGGAACCTAACAGGATCATCGAATTATCCAGCAGCGTGGAATCTCCTTCTCGCACCGCCTTCATCTTGTTCAGCATACGCGCGTATTGTTCGACGTGCCAACGATTGATGCGCTGATACTGAGCAATCTTCTCCTGTTTGTTTTCATGGTGGGAAAGCTCATGATGTCCGCCGCTGACGCCATCTAGGAATGAGAAATTTCGCCCCGAGACATCGTTGGCGAACATAAAGCTGGCGACGCGCGTGGCGTCCGTTTGAAATGCCAGCACGATCAGATCCAACATAATCTCGATGTGTTCGCGAAAATCGGCCGGCACGCCCGGTTTGGCCGCCGCGACTTCGGCCGTGCCGACGCCCGGTTGCCAATCACGGGGTTTACCTCGTGTGGCAAATTCAATTCGCTTCTCAACCGCTCGCACGGAATCCAAATACTCGTCCATTTTGAACTGATCGTCTCGACCTAAACGCGGCCGCAGTTGTCGAGCGTCCTCCAGCACATAGTCCAACAGATTGCGATACGATTCGGCCTTCGTCGTGTTAGCCGTTACCGACTGGCCGAACAGCCGTTCGTAGACCAGCCGTGGATTGATCTCTTTGGCAACGGGCCGAGATGGCGACTGCCATGAGATATGAGAACCATACAAACGTGTATATCCCACATTGCTATCAATGCCGCTAATAACCGGTTCGGTGCCCAGTTCCAGCGACGGCAGCGGAGTGAATTGGCCCACATGTTGGGCCATCAGTTGATCGACCGAGATACCGCCGCTGCTGATGTCTCGCCCCGTGGTTTTGGTGACTGGCATACCGGTCAGGAAATTGGCCGTTTTCGCATAGTGGCCGTCGCCTCCATGACTATGCTTCTTGTCCAGACCCGACATCACGAGCACATCTGATCTCAAATCGCCCAGCGGTTCGAGCGTTGGGGTGAGCGTGTAGTCGTGACCGGTTTGTTCCGGAATCCACGCTTTCTCCCACACACCATTGGGAAAATAAAGAAACGCCGCGCGAACCGGCGGCTTGGCGGCTTCGGCGGCTCGGCTAACGCGGGGCAACAGCGACTCGAACCAAGGCAACGCCAGCGCCAGCCCGCAACCTCGCAGGAATCGACGGCGCGAAACGGGCTGTGAGATCAGTCGTCGGTCACTCATATAAATTCCGATGGTGGAAAAAATGTTTGGGTGTAAAAGCGGCTACTTAAAATAACGATGTTGAAAAGGATAACTCAACGCAATTTCCTCGATCAACACCGCCGCCCGTCCTTCGTTCGATTGCAGTTTCTTTAGGCATTCATCGACGACGCAATTGTCAAACTTGTTCAATTCTCGACCTAGCGCAAACCCGAGCAGCTTGCGCACGAAATGACGCTGAAACTCGCCGCTTCGTTTTAGCAACACTTGCTTTAGTTCCTCGGGGCCGGAAAACGATTCGCCCGACGGCAGTTTTCCGGCGGCGTCTACCGGTTGGCCGTTGTCTTCCATGCGCCAGCGGCCGATTGCGTCGAAGTTCTCCAGTCCAAACCCCAGCGGATCCATGCGATTGTGGCACGAAGCACATTCGGGCTTTTGACGGTGGACCTCCAAGCGTTCGCGAAGCGTCAGCACCTTCTCGGACGTTGGCTGTTCTTCCAACGACGGAACATTGGGTGGCGGCGTCGGCACCTTGGATCCCAATACTTCTTCCAGAATCCACCGGCCTCGCAACACCGGGCTGGTGCGGCGCGGATAGGAGGTTGTCGTCAACACGCTGGCCATCGTCACGACGCCACCCCGTCGTCGGTCGGCTAAGTCCACTCGCTGCCAAGCGGCTTCCGCCGGAAGTTCGTAACCGTAGTAGCTTGCCAGCCGGCCATTCACAAACGTGTACTTGGCATCGAGCAGATCGAGCAGCGGGGCGTCGTCGCGAAACACGCTGGCGATCAGCTCGATCGGTTCATCGCGCATGTCGGCGGCCAATGCGTCGTTGAACTCCGGAAAGACTTCGGCGTCCGGTCGCGCGCCACTGCTGAAGTTTTGCAGGCCCAGCCACTGCATGCCGAAATTTTCGCCGAGTGCCCGAGCCCGCGGATCCTGCAACATACGTCGGACTTCGGCTCGGAGCAGGGCGTCGTCGAACAGTTCGCCGGAATCCGCCCGAGCGAGCAGCGTGTCGTCGGGAATTGAAGACCAGATGAACAACGCCAACCGCGTGGCCAATTGATGCGACGTGATCCGCTGCACGCCGCCTGCTTCGGTCGCCGATTCGACGACAAACAAAAAGTGCGGCGAAATCAACACGGCCTTCAGCGGTTCGCGAACCGCGGCCATGAACGGCAGATTTCGTTCGCGAGCCGAGTCATACAGTTCGAGCAAGCGGGCGGTTTCTTCGGGTTTGATTGGTCGTCGCCAGGCGCGCCGTGCGAAAGACCGCACCGTCTCTTCAGCGGCTTCGCGGTCGGACAGTTTAGAGTCGGGGGCCAGTGACGTCGGCCGGCTGAGCAGCAAAGCTAAGCTTGCGGGCGGCGCGGCGTGGTTCGAGTCAGCGGCGATGTCCGGCAAAGCCGCTTCGACCGCGCGATCCGCCGCGGCTAAATAGCTTTCTAGGTGAATGGGCGATGTGAACAACGAGTCGCCAACCGTATCGAACCCTTCGCCGCCGGCGCCATCGGATGGCGGCAGCTCGCTGGCCTGCAACTCCACGCCCGTCAAGTCACGCATTGCGTTGCGATACTCGGTGCGCGTCAGCCGACGGCTCATCACGTGACCGCGGTACCAGCTTTGCGTTTCATCGGTCGCCAGTTGATTGCACAAGTTTTGATTCGGCCGCGAGTCAACCCAGCGATGAAACGCCCCTTTCTGCGGATCGTTCAGCCCTGGACTACCTGGCGGCGGCATCTCATTCTGGCGCACTCGCCGCGCGACGCGATCCCAAATGTCGCCCGCATCGATCGCCGACTTGCCGTCCTTAAACTTGCCCAAATCGAATTCACCGTCGGGTTTGTCGCCGCTGTGACATTCGACGCACCGCGATTGGATAATGGGCAAGACCTTGGCTTCGTATTCCTGCCCCCAACGCGTCATACGTTCGGCCTGTTCATCGGCGTTCATCCGAGGCGACTGGCCCAGAACGGCCAGCAGCGATAACAGGGCGAGTGAAAGACAACTGACGCGGCGAAGACAATCGCGGCGACAACCCGCGGAAGCGAACAGAACGGACGATGAGCTGGAAAATGGCGGCACGGCGAGCGTCTTCGGAAGTGGAATCGGCGGGATTGGCGGCGAAGCCAACGTGAGGTGGGATGTATTCCAGTTTGTTCGGCAGCCGGGAACTTGGAAAGCCCATTCTGGAGCTAGCGGCAAGGGGCGCCCGAATTCAATGCCCGACGAGGGTAGTCGTCGCACGCGGCTCGGAGAAGTTCGTTTCAGCATCTGTTTGCCGCGAAGTTCGTGTTATAATCGGACCACGACATCCGTTAAACGCGACCGCCGCCGACAGCACATCCGAGTCGGCGAACGTTCAACGGTCGTCGCAGAAACCTCCCGCCTAAATTCGCACTCCGTGAACCGATCCCACCTCGTTCGGAACGTGCCCTCGCCGAGCGGCAGACAAACATGCCGTCTCGAATCATTCTGGTAACTTCCGATTGTGATTTGCCAACAGAGAGAGTTTCCATGAGCGCTCGATCCCTTCATTCCTTTGGTTGTTCGCGAAACGTGAAACGCCGTCGCTTGGCCAACTCTGTCGCGATCGCGGCGATGTTGTTCTCGTGGTCGTGTGGCGGTTTCATTCAAGCCGACGACGGATTGGAGTACAACCGGGACGTCCGGCCGATATTGGCCGAGTACTGTTTTGCCTGTCATGGACCGGACAGTGCCGCTCGCAAAGCCGATCTGCGACTGGATCAGCGGGAAGCGGCGATCGACTTCGGCGCGATCGTGCCTGGAAAGCCGGACGAGAGCGAAGTGGTCGCTCGCCTCTTTACCGACGACGCGGACCTCGTGATGCCGCCGCGCGAAACGAAGAAGTCGCTCAGCCCCGCCCAGAAAGAGTTGCTGAAACGCTGGGTCGCGGCGGGCGCCGAGTATCAACCGCACTGGTCGTTCATTCCGCCCGAGCGACACGAGCCGCCGACCGTGAAGAACCAAGCTTGGGCAAAGAATTTCATCGACCAGTTTGTCTTGGCGGAACTTGAACAGCACGGACTGGAGCCCGCGGCCGAAGCCGAGCCTCACGCCTTGTTCCGGCGGATTCATCTGGACATTACGGGACTGCCGCCAAACCCGAAGGACACGGCCGAATTCACGACGAACTACGCCCAGCGCGGCGACGCGGCGCTGTCGGCATGGATCGATCGGCTGATGAACTCCAGCGCTTGGGGCGAGCATCGTGCGCGCTACTGGCTGGATGCCGCGCGATACGGCGATACGCACGGGCTGCATTTCGACAACTATCGCGAGATGTGGCCATATCGCGATTGGGTGATTCGTGCGTTCAACGCCAACCAGCCGTTCGACCGGTTCGTCGTCGAACAGATCGCGGGCGACCTGTTACCGAATCCAACGCTGGATCAACGCATCGCGACGGGCTTTCAACGCTGTAACATCACGACGAACGAAGGGGGCACGATCGACGAAGAGAACTTGGCCAACTACGCGGCCGATCGGGTGCAGACATTTGGCTGGGTTTTCCTCGGTTTGACGACGAATTGCAGCCAATGCCACAACCATAAGTTCGATCCGTTCACGATGCGCGACTACTATTCGCTGGCGGCGTTCTTTCGCAATACAACGCAACAGCCCAAGGATGGCAATGTCAAGGACGGTCGTGGCCCGGTCGTGATGGTGCCCACGTCGGAAGATCGCGAGCGTTGGGACCGCTTGCCAGCCGAAATCGCGGCGGCTCAATCGAAACGAGACGAACGGAAAAAGCTGGCTCGCGGTGACTTCGACCAGTGGCTGGCTTCGGCCACGGCCAAGTCGTTGGAAAACGCGGTTCCAACGACTGATCTAGTCGCTCATGTCTTGTTGAATGAAGGTAGTGGCAGTGTGGTCAGCAGCAGCTTGGCCTTGGCCGACTCTTACAAAGCGACGGGTGAAGTCACCTGGACCGCGGACGGCAAACTGGGGCCCGCGCCCGTCATGAAGTTAGGCGGCACTTTCGAATTGGGAGCGATTGGCGATTTTGCACGCGACCAAGCGTTTAGCTATGGCGGTTGGATTCGCGCCGGACGCGACAACGTCTCGGGCGGCATCCTGGCTCGCATGGACGAGCAGGCCGACTATCGCGGCTGGGATTTGTGGCAGCAAGGCAACGCGTTGGCTGTCCATATCATCGACAAGTGGCCCGAAAATGGATTGAAGGTGAAGACGCGCGACGCGGTGCTGAAGCCGGGCCAATGGCAACATGTGTTCGCGACCTATGATGGCACGGGCAAACCAGAAGGCGTGAAAATCTATGTCGATGGCAAAGAGACGCCGTTGGCGGTCGAGAATAATACGTTGAAGCCGGACGCCACGATTCATACGAATACGCCGCTGCGGATCGGCCAACGCAGCCATACGCAAGTCTTTGACGGCGGCGCGATTCAAGATGTGCGGATCTATCAACGGGGACTCTCCGCAGCCGAAGTACAAGCCATCGCCGGGACCGCGCCGCTGCAAACGATGTTGGCCACTCCGGCCGATCAACGAACGCCTCAGCAACGGGATGCGTTGTTCAATTTCTACTTAGGTACACTCGATGCTGAATACCCAGCGTTGGCGAAAGCGGTTACGGATTTGGAAGCCGAGCAAGCGACGATCAAGGCCCGGAGTCCCGTGACCCACGTCCAAGTGGAACGGATGAATTCACAGGCGATGGCCCATATTCTCACTCGCGGGGAATATGATCGCCCGACGGAAGAAGTCGCCGCGGCCACTCCCGCCGCTTTGCATCCACTGCCCGAAAACGCTCCGCAAAATCGGTTGGGCTTGGCTCACTGGCTGATGGACTCGGCGAATCCTTTGACGGCGCGAGTGACCGTCAACCGCTTCTGGCAACAAGTTTTTGGGCAAGGCATTGTGGCCACGGCCGAGGATTTTGGCGTGATGGGAGCGCCTCCCACACATCCCGAACTGTTAGACACATTGGCCGTCGAGTTTCGGGAAAATGACTGGGATATAAAGCGGTTTTACAAACTCATGATGATGAGCGCCACGTACCGACAGGCCTCCATTACTACGCCTCAAAAGCTGGAAAAAGATCGCGAGAACCGCCTGCTTTCCCGCGGTCCCCGATTCCGGATGGACGCCGAGATGGTGCGAGATTACGCGTTGGCCACCAGCGGTTTGTTGTCTCACAAGATGTACGGACCCAGCGTAAAGCCTTATCAGCCGACGGCGATTTGGGACGTGGTCGGTTTGCCTGGCGGCGACACTCGCAATTATGTACAGGACCGAGGCGAGAACCTTTATCGCCGGACGATGTATACGTTTTGGAAGCGTATGGCGCCGCCGCCAAATCTGGAGGCGTTCAACGCGCCCAGTCGCGAAGTTTGCACGGTACGGCGCGAACGCACGAATACGCCGCTCCAAGCACTCGTGACGTTGAATGACCCCACGTTCGTCGAGGCCGCGCGCCACTTGGCACAAAACGCCTTGCAGCAAGGCGGCGACGATCGCGGCAAGTCGCTGGATTACGTGGCTCAGCGGATGTTGGCGCGGTCGTTCCAAGAACAGGAGCAACAGATCCTGCTCGCGGATTTGGAAGAGTATTTGACTTATTACCAGGCGCACGTCGAAGACGCGAAGGCTTTGATTTCGGTCGGAGATTCGAAACCGCAGGAATCGCTCGACGCCGCGAAGTTGGCTGCCTGGACCATGCTATGCAATCAAGTGTTCAATCTCGACGAAGTCATCAACAAATAAGACCCAATACACATAGGTGGTGCTATGAATACGCTGCAATCTCGCCGCGAGTTTTTCACAACCGGTCGCAATCTGTTGGGTGGCGCCGCGTTGGCTTCGCTGATGGGCGAATCGCTGGCACAAGCGGCGACGGCTCATCCGTCGGGTCCGCATTTCGCCCCTAAAGCCAAACGTGTGATTTATTTGCATATGGTGGGCGGTCCCTCCCAGATGGATTTGTTCGACCATAAACCTGTCATGCAGGAATGGTTTGATAAGGAGTTGCCTGATTCGATTCGCATGGGTCAGCGGTTGACCACGATGACCAGCGGTCAGGCTCGGTTTCCCGTTGCGCCCACGAAGTTCAAGTTCAGCCCAGCCGGCGAATGCGGCATGTGGATGAATACCGAACTGCTGCCGAACTTGGCGAAGAAAGCGGACGAAATCTGCTGGATGAGAACCCTGCATACGGAAGCGATCAACCACGAACCGGCGATCACGGCCATGCAAACCGGAAATCAAGTGACCGGCCGGCCCTGTTTGGGGTCGTGGGCCTCTTACGGTTTGGGCTCGGAGAACGAGAATCTGCCGGCTTTCGTCGTGTTGGTGGCGATCCCCACGAACCGCGAGCAAGAGCAAGCGATCTCCGCGCGGCTGTGGAGCGCGGGTTATCTTCCAGGAGAGCATTCGGGCGTTTCGTTCCGCAGCACGGGTGATCCGATCCTCTATATCAATAATCCGCCCGGCGTCCCGGATTTCATTCGCAAGCGATCCATCGACGGACTGAACAAGCTGAACGAGATCAATTATGAGACGTTCGGCGACCCGGAAACGAATACGCGGATCCAGCAATATGAGATGGCATTTCGGATGCAGGCTAGCGTCCCCGAGTTGACCGACTTGAGCCAAGAGACGGAGCACACAATCAACTTGTATGGCGAAGCGGCGAGAAAGCCGGGCACGTTCGCGAATACGGTACTGATGGCTCGCCGGCTGGCGGAGCGCGGCGTGCGTTTTATCCAGGTATATCACAATAACTGGGATCACCATTCCAACGTGGCCGGACGTATGCCGGCTCAGTGCAAGGACGTCGACCAGCCGTGTTATGCCTTGCTGGAAGATTTGAAACAACGCGGCATGTTGGACGATACGCTCATCATCTGGGGCGGCGAATTTGGCCGGACGATTTACACTCAGGGCAAGCTGTCTCGCGAAAATTATGGTCGGGATCATCACCCGCGTTGTTTCTCGATGTGGATGGCTGGAGGCGGCGCCAAAGGTGGCGCGATTTATGGCGAGACGGATGATTTCTCTTATAACATCGTGAAGGATCCGGTCCATATTCGAGACTTCCACGCCACGATTTTGCATCTGTTGGGTTTCGATCACGAACGGTTCGCCTACAAGTTCCAAGGATTGGAGCAGCGGTTGACGGGTGTATTACCGGCACGCGTGATTCCCGAGTTGTTGGCGTAGCGACGTTTTTCGGGCGCTAAGAGTTTTGACGACGTTCGTGTTTGGAATTGACCAACTAAGAAATCAGGCGAGTGTGTAATGAGACTGCGTGCGACCGACGGACTGTGTTTGGCGTTAGCGATGCTGTGGTTGGGAGTTCATTCGGCATCGTCGCTGGCGCAAAGCGATCCGAACGATTCGCTGAAGCCACGGCGCGTGTCGCTGGAACCGCGCGATGATGTCGAACAGCAAACCGATGTGGTTTACGCCGCGTATGGCGAACGACAGGTGAAGCTCGATTTGTTTCTGCCGAGAAACGAGGAAACCGGGCGTTCGGCCGTGGTGGTTGTGCATGGCGGCGGATGGTTGCAAGGAGACCGGACTCGATTTCATGCGTTAGCTCAGGCCCTCGCCGCACGTGGATTCGTGACCGCCGCGATCGAGTATCGCTTGGGCGGCGAGGCACGGTTTCCAGCGGCGATTCATGACTGCAACGCGGCCGTCAGGTGGCTGCGGGCGAATGCCGAGCGACTGCGTGTCGATCCGCAAAAGATCGGTGCTGTCGGCGGTTCCGCGGGCGGGCATCTTGTGGCGCTAATGGCTGCCGCTCCGCAAGTCGCCTCGTTGCAGGGAGACGGCGGCAACGTGGATCAGTCCAGCGCCCTGCAGGCCGCCGTCGTGATGGCTGGACCGCTGGAATTGACGACTGGATCGGTGGCCGAGCGGTCGCGTACGGGCGGGGATTCGTCGAATGCGAATCGGTGGTTTGGCAAGACGATCGACGAGGCGCCCGAGTTGTACGAGTTGGCTTCGCCGTATACGCACTTGTCCGAGCGAACTCCGCCGATGTTGTTCATGGCGGGCGAGTTCGATCAGCCGCAGCGGAACGTCGCTTCGCGCGATCGGCTGCGATCGTTCAAAGTAAAGACCGACGTGTTTGCCTATGCCGACGGAAAGCATGGTTGCTGGAACCAGCATCCGTGGTTCGAGCCGATGGTGGACGATATGGATGCGTTTCTGTCGGAGGCGTTGAAGAAGTCGCCGCGAGCCGATGACACCCGACCGCTGGCGATGCCGTGGGGCGAATTGCACCGTTTGGCCGATCGGTTGGAGTTGCGTCTCGCGTCGCTTCCCGAATCGGCATCCGGCGTCTCGATCAATGTGCCGCGGTTCAACAATCCGGTTGGACCAATTTTCATCAAGGGCGACGAATCGAAGAAGCCGCTCACATTGAAGCCGGGACTGACGGACTGGACAATCGAGCTGCCGAAGAGCGTCGCCGCCGGCGAGTCGGACATGACGATCGTTGTCGAAACGGTCGGCCGTCCCTACTTGCCGACGCTGCCTCGGATCGTTTCATCCGCGGCGGAGGCGACATTACTTTAGCCGCACACGACGCCGTCACACACGGCAAGCTGCTTCGTTATGAGCCGCAGCCGCACAAGAACACGATCGGTTATTGGGCCAATGCCGACGATTGGTGCGAGTGGCGGTTCTACGCCGAGCGATCGGGGCGATTTGGATTGCACGTTTTACAGGGCTGCGGCAAAGGGCATGGCGGCAGCCGCGTGGCGGTTTCCATCGGCGAGCAGGAAGTTGAGTTTACCGTCGAAGACACCGGTCACTTTCAAAACTTCCGCGATCGCGAGATTGGCGAAATGACACTGCCCGAACCGGGCGTGTATCGCCTTCGCATCAAGCCGATTAACAAAGCGGCCGGGGCTGTGATGGATGTGCGGCAGGTTCGTTTGCAGCGGCTGGGCGACGCGTGAGATTGTTGCCCGGCATCGTGATGCGGGTCAATGAACATGACCATCGTGTGAGTGGCCGTCGTGCGAATGATCGTGATCGTGGCCGTGCGAATCGCCGGCTTCGCCATGTTGATGCTGGCTAGCGGGATCGAAATGATGTTGGTGCTCGGATTCGAGAAATCCGATTCCGTAAGCAATCGCCACTCCGGCCAACAGGGCCAGCGATAGTTTGACTCGATCGTGCGAGTGAAACTGAACTTCGGGCAGCAGGTCGCTGAGCGCGATGCAGATGAACGCACCGGCGGCGAAAGCCAAGATGAAGCCGAGCCAGGGCGAATGCATGGCCGCCTGTTGTTGCATTCCGAACAGGAAAACGACGAATCCAATCGGGCAGATCAACGAAAAGCCGACGTTTACCAGCGTCTTCCAGCGACCGGTCCAGCCGCCCACGCCCATGACCGAAGTGATCGACAACGCATCCAGCGGCTTGTGCAATAGCACGGCCAGAAACGTGCCGATCCCTAAGAAGCCCACCGCGCCGACGTGTTCCTTCTCGACGGCCACACTGGCGGCGAGCGCCATGCCGTCGATCAATGTGTGCAGACTGAGTCCGATTGCCAGTCCGATCCAACTGAGCGGATGGCGGTGACAATCGGCGCTGTCGAAAACGGTCGCTTCGTTCTCGAACGCTTCGCCTTGACCGGAAACCGGCAACGCATGCGCATGCTCTTCGGCGACGTGGTGTTGTTCCGACGCATCGTGGTCGTGGTCGTGAACGTGAACGTGAACGTGTTCCGCGCCGTGTTCGTGATCGCAGCATTCGTGATGTCCGTGGGCGTGATGATGGGGCGAGTCCATCGGATCGGCAGTTCCATGAGCGTGGACGTGGAACAGGCGGATCATCAGAAACATCACGATCAAGCCACACAGTGTGCCGATGGCCGCCGTATTGAGCGAACCGGCCTCGACTGCACCGTGCGGCAACAGATGCAGGACGGCCACGCCCAGCATCAGGCCGCCGACGAAGCTGAGCGACAACTGCATCCGCGTGTGAGTCATCCGGATCATCGACGGCAGCCATCCGCCCAGCAGCGAAGCCAGACATAGCAATACGGAATAGGCGGCGACCAGAGCAAACAGCCACATGCGGCGGACTTTCGGCGGGAGTCGAGGCAGGCAAGCGGATCATCGTAGGAGATTGGGGCGGCCTGCCAAGTGGCTCGGCGCGTTGCCAAACACCGGGTCGGCAACTTACATTGAAGCCCCACAACCACGACACCGGGAGATGCAGAATGAGTGGCAAGAGCTGGACTATCTTGGACGTTGAAGCGAAATCGCATGCCCCTGATTTCACGTTGTCCGATCTTTCGGAAGTGAGCCGAGCGGCTCGCGACTGTTCGATCAAATATGAAACCTTGCGGGGCGGGTTATCGGACGGCGTCGGGATGCTGAGGGTCGACAATGGGCAGTTCGCGTTTGCCGTTCTGCCGACGCGTGGGATGAGTTTATGGAAAGCTTGGAGCGGCGACTTTGAATGGGGCTGGAAGTCGCCCGTGCGTGGGCCCGTGCATCCAGCGTTCGTCGACATGGGCGAACCGAGCGGGCTGGGTTGGCTGGACGGATTCGACGAGTTGCTGGTGCGGTGTGGATTGGAGAGCAACGGCGCGCCGGATTTCGACGAGAACGGCAAGCTCACGTATCCGTTGCATGGCCGCATTGGGAATCGGCCGGCTCACAAGCTGCAAGTGGCGGTGGATGGCGACAGCGGCGAGATCACGGTGCGTGGCGTGGTCGAGGAAACGCGGTTTCACTTTCAGAAGCTGCGGTTGACCAGCACGATCAAAACATTGCCGGGCGAGTCAGGTTTGCGAATCCACGACGTGGTCGAGAACTTGTCGGCCAGTCCCGCCCAGGCACAACTGCTGTACCACGTGAATTTTGGCGATCCGCTGTTGGACGCGGGATCGCAGGTGGTCGTTCCCGCCAAGACGATCGTGCCTCGCAACGGGCGAGCGGCCGAGGGCATCGACACTTGGGACAGCTATCGAGCGCCGGCGGCCGGATTTGAAGAGCAGGTTTACTTTCTGGAGTTGTTTGCCGACAGCAGCGGGCAGACGCGAACGCTGCTGAAGAACGCACACGCGACGCGCGGCGTCAGTCTGCTTTACAACAAGAAGCAGTTGCCGTGCTTTACCGTGTGGAAGAACACGACGGCGCTAGCCGACGGGTATGTCACGGGGCTCGAACCGGGAACTAATTTCCCGAATCCGCGGACTTACGAAACCGAGCAACAGCGCGTCGTGCCGATCTCCGCGGGAACCAAGATCGGCTTTGAATTGCAGTTACAATTCCACACCGATTCCGCGTCCGTGCAGCGGGCGGAGAAAGCGGTCGCGGCATTGGCCGGCGACCGCGAACCGCAGATTTTCAACAAGCCGCAGAAGGGCTGGTGCGCGCCGTAGGCGAAGTTATCGGCAGCGGGTGCGATGGCGACGATGCCAGTGCGGGCGGCAGCGTTGATAGGTTGTGCACGGCGTGCAGTGCTGAACGACCGGCTGGCAGCAGCTTGGCGTCGCGTAGGACGGAGCACACGAACTGCACGCAGGAGCTGGAGCCGCGGCGGCTTGTAGTTCATCCTCACCGGGCGCGGGCGGCGGCGCATCGGCGGCGTTTTCTCCCGCGTTTTCGGCTGGCGGCACGTTCGGCTGATCGGACGGCGAAGCTTGAGAGACCGGCAAGTCGGACGGTGACTGAACGGCCGCATCATCTGGCGCAACGGCAGGATCCGCCGCTGGCTGCTCGGCGTTCGCAGCTTCTTCGGCTTCCGGGGCGTTCTCGGCCGGCTGATTTTGAACGACGAACCGCTCGTCGCGCTGCGGGCGATTGGAATCGGCGGTGCTTGGTTCGCCCAGCAGCATCGCCAGAGTCAGCACGGGCAACATTCCACTCATGGTTGTTCCTCCTAAAGTTGGACGGGAGAAAAGGGAGATTACCGCCGGGGCCAGCGACCGCGAGTTTCGGCCGCTTCCCCGCCGCGCGTCATTTTCGCGTGCGCAGGCGGTTGGGTCCAGTTCGCTCTAAGTGCGCTGGCCGCCGAGGAAGTCGGAAAACGGGGCGATCCGATTGTCGTTAACCGTGATTGACCCAATTGCCGAGCAAGTCGGTCTGCTCGACAATCGGCAACTCGGTTTCGATCACTCACACCACCAGCAGCGCGGAGCGTTTTCCATGCATCCTTGGATCGCGGAACGGACGAAGGCTTTCGACAGCAGCGGCATTCGCAAAGTCTTTGACTTGGCCGCCAAGATGAAGGATCCGATCAATCTGTCGATCGGGCAGCCGGACTTCGACGTCCCGGAGTTAGTCCGCGATGCGTTGATCGACGCGGTGCGAGCTGGCAAGAACAGTTATGCGTTGACGCAAGGGATGCCGGTGCTGCGCGAGAAATTGCAGGCCCAAATCGACGCGGAATATGGTCACGCGGATCGGTCGGTGTTCGTGGCGTCGGGAACCAGCGGCGGATTGGTGCTCGCCATGCTATCGCTGGTCAACCCGGGCGACGAAGTGATTGTGTTCGATCCCTACTTTGTGATGTATCCGTCGCTGGTGAAATTGGTGGGTGCCGGTGACATCGACACCGCTCCCGACTTTCGCATCGACGTGCAACGGGTCGCCGACGCGATCACGCCGCGGACGAAGTTGATCCTGTTGAACAGTCCGGCCAATCCCACGGGCGTGACGGCTTCTCGAGACGAGATTCGCGAATTGGCTAAGTTGGCTAACGAGCGAAACGTCGCCTTGTTGTCGGACGAGATTTATCGGCAATTCTGCTACGACGAGCCGTTCGACTCGCCGGCCAAGTACAACGAACGCGTGATCGTGATCGATGGTTTTTCCAAAAGCCACGCGATGACCGGATGGCGATTGGGCTTCGTGCATGGTCCGACGGAAGTGATTCAAACCATGATCAAGCTGCAACAGTACACGTTTGTCTGTGCGCCTCAGCCGGCCCAATGGGCTGGAGCCGTGGCAATGGATGTGGACATGAGCGAGCAAGTTGCGGCATACCGCCGGAAACGCGACACGATCGTGGCCGGATTGGCGGAAGATTTCGAGTTGGTCACGCCGGGTGGAGCGTTTTATGCTTTCCCCAAGGCGCCTTGGGGAACAGGCACTGAATTCGTGAGCAAGGCGATCGAGAACAACTTGCTCATCATTCCGGGCAGTATTTTCAGCCGACACGATACGCACTTCCGGATTAGCTACGCGGCGGACGACGCGACGTTGGAGCGAGGCGTCGAAGTGCTGCGTCGATTGGCGAAGCGATAGTTGTGCGGGCCGACATCGCCGTTCGGCCGGAGCTAACTGACGAGAAATAGAAATGCTGCCGAGCGAGTTCGATTGGCCTGCGATTCGCTTGGGCACGGGCCTAAAATGCCTTTGTGAGCCGGGAGGCCAATCGTTTGCAGAATTCGCTTCTGGGCCGTTGGGGTTTCCTGGGTTCACGCTCACTTCCGATCCTTTGCCGCTGAGGTCACCGCGATGACGTGCGTTCATTTACGTAAGCTCTACCAACTGTGCGAAAACGAAGGGCTGAAGCTCGGCGGCAGCGACTTGATTCGCGTCGTCTGCCAGCAATGCGGCGTTCAGGACGTGTGCCCATCGATGTTGGTCGAGGAATACGAGGCGACTCATCAAGCCGAAACGGGGGAAGAAACCTCCCACGAGTCGGTGGTTGGGGACGACGCTGCGCGGACGCCTTAGACGAGCGCTGCAATTCGCACAGTTGCCGCCCAAACGCACGCTCTTTCAGGTGGGTTATTCTCCGTGTCGCGCGTCATGATCGCGACATTTTTGCCTCAGATGAGCACGGCGCTTTCAGGCCTCGAACGGTCCGACACAGCGGCGCAGGGTTCGTTCTAAATAGCTTGCCCTTCATTACTTGCGACGCCGCAATTGAAGGCGACGGGGCGTGCGGCCCAGGCGTTGTCAGCCGAATCGCACAAGGCGGAGCTCGCAATTGTGCACATACCGCGACACGAACTTTGAACGCGGTATAGCCTTTGCCCTTTCCAGCTAGCGGGGAAAACAAGAACCAACGCAGGAAAGGGGGTGCGAGATGTACGTCGGACGACACATGCACCTGGAGACCGAAATGGTCAAATGGCTGGCGCTAATCGCGCTGGCATCCGCAATGGTTTTGGCGGCTGCGACGAGTGTCAGCGGACAAGAGTCGGCGAATTCGAGCGAGCCGAAACCGTTGCCCAAGGCAATCGAACATTGGGCGGCTCCGATGGATCAAACGGGCGGCGCGATGGACGAAGCCGAATGGATCATGGCCGTACAAGCGAGCGCGGAGACTTGGCAACTGTTGGAGTTGCATCATCGCGGCGAATTGGAGACGGCGAAGCGTGTTTGGCAGGGGACTCAGCTTCCTTGCGAACGCGAGGTTTGGCGGTTTGTGGCATTGGGTGTGGTTCACATGCAACTGGGCGAATGGGACCGAGCGAATGAAGCGCTGGACGCGGCCGCCGGTCTGGAGCCCGACCATGCCCTGGTTCACTACTATCGTGGCATTCTGTGGCTGACTCGGGCGGATGCTTCGATTGACTGGTATGACCGAGTCGAGTTGGGACGCACGCGAT
>JAWKTM010000008.1:0-202604 GCA_041399085.1 Pirellulaceae bacterium | reverse complement strand
TCCGGTGCCGTGCCATTAAAGCGGCACGGCGCAAGCCGTCCGGTAACGCAAAACCGGACGACTCGCACCCTACCGCTTCAAACGATCTGGCAACTCGTTTGCGGACGGTGCCTCAGCCGAATTCCGTTTGCCGGCTATCAACAGCATCGCCACCAACGATGCGAGTCCAAGTGGAATCGTCAGCGACACCGGCCAACCGAATCCGGCCGGGATCGTTCCGAACACGATCGACACCGCGGCGACCGTCAACGCGTAGGGCATCTGAGTCCAGACGTGTTGCAAGTGGTGACAGCCGCTGGCCTGCGACGAAAGCACGGTTGTATCCGAGATCGGCGAGCAATGATCGCCGAAGATCGCTCCCGCCAACACGCTGCCGATCGCCGCCAACATCAACGGCGCGTCGGCCGAGACCACTTCATCGCCGCCGGAAATCATGCGATAAGTGACCGGGACGACCAGCGGCATCAGCACGCCCATCGTGCCCCAACTGGTCCCCGTGCAAAACGCCACTAGCGACGCCAACACAAAAACCACGGTCGGCATCCAGCGCGGATCAAACGCGTCGGTCAACAGGCTGCCCAGAAACGCGCCGGTGCCCAAGTGCTCGTTGTCCGTCAAATCGGATAGCGACCACGCCAACCACAGGATCACGAGCGCCGGCAGAACTTGCCGAGCTCCGGCGTCCAAAGCCGATCGAACCTGATCGGTCGTAAGCCGCCGGCGCACGATGATCAGCAACCACGCCGAGAGCACACCCAACAACGAACCGTAGACCAACGCCAAATAAGAACTGCCGCCGCCGATCACGTGCATCCATCTCCGCACGCCGGTCGCGTCGTTCGCCGAAGCGTTCGCGCTGCCCGTGGCATACAGCAGACCGATCGTCACGATCACAGTCAACAACACCGGCACGACCGCGTCGATCCAATGCCCCGCCGGCCGATGTTCGTGCGAGTCCATCGTATCGGATTGACCGGCAGTTCGCTCGCTAGCAGCGTTTCCTGTTCGGCTCGCCACATCGGCCCAAAATCTCGGTTCATCAGCGCGACCAGCGGCACGAACGCCAGCGCGTACAGCACATAGAAACGGTACGGAATCGTCTCGACAAACACGGCGAATCCATCCACGCTGCCCAACCCCGCCGCGTCCAATTGGGCGAAGCCATCCTGGATATAGCCGATCTCTCCGGCGACCCAAGTGGAGACAATCGCCAAGCCGGAAACGGGGGCGGCCGTCGAGTCGACAAGATACGCCAGCTTGGCTCGCGAAATCCGCAGCCGGTCGCACAACGGCCGCATGGTCGTGCCGAGCAACAGCGAGTTGGCATAGTCGTCGATGAAGATCACTAAGCCAAGCAGCCAAGTGATAAGCTGGCCGCCGCGACGCCCGCGAGCTACCGGCGCGATTCGATTCACCAGGTCTTGCATGCCGCCCGAAGCATGAATCAGCCCGATCATGGCGCCCATCAACAGCGTGAAGACGAACACGCGCAGATGATCCGCCTCGGCCAAGTTGCTCCACAGCAGATCCTCGGCAAAGGCCGTGACGGCTTCGACCGGCCGGCCCCACTTCCAAATCACAGCGCCGGCGAAGACGGAAAGCAGAAGCGATGGGACGATACGGCGAGTGATAATGGCCAGCAGGATGGCCAGGACAGGCGGCGCGATGCTCCACCATTCAAACGCCATGCGTTTCGCTCTCGTCGGTGAAAGGCAGCAGAATTGTGAACGTACAGCCATGTTGCGGCTGGCTGACAACGTCGATCCGACCGCCATGCAGTTGCACGATGGTCCAAGCCTTCGCCAAGCCCAGCCCCAACCCTCGACCCGCCTCGCGCCCGGAAAAATAGGGATCGAACAAGTGCCGCCGGACTTCGTCGTCAAACCCCGGCCCGTTGTCGCGGACCGTGATCCGAACCCACTGCTCGCCGGCTTCGTTCGGCGACTCATCGGCCGCGATGCCCAATTCGATTTGGCCGCCGCCTTGCAAAGCTTCCAAAGAGTTTCGCACCATCGCCCGCAACGCTTCGGTCAAATGCGTGGGGTCGGCTGCTAGCACAATCGCTTCGGCGTCGTCGGGAAAGGATATCTCGATTCGCGTTTGCTGCAACTCGGCCGTCGCCAGCATCTCGGCCGCCACGCCATCCAACAACTCGGCGATTGCCACTTCCTCGATCTGCAACCGAGGCGGTTTCGCGAACAACATCATGTCGGCGATCATCTCATGCGCGCGAAACGCTTGGGCATTGATCGTCGCCAATTTCCGCCGCCGCTCGGGGTCGGATTCGTCGCGCAACAGCGTTTGGGCTCGCGACGAGATATTGGCCAACGGATTGTTGATCTCGTGGCTGGCGCCGTAAGCCAATTGACGCAGTGACGCCAGCTTCTCTTGCTCCAGAGCCGCGGCAAACTCGGATTCCAGCCGTTCCAAGCGAGCCAGTTTTTCTGCCAGTCGCGTCAGAAGCTGGGCGTCGTCCGCTTCGGCGGGCTCCATCGGCCGTTCATCGCCGCTTTGCGCCAGCAGCGTCAATCGTTGGCGGCAAAACCAGCCGGCCAACTCGGACGTCGAAGATTCGTCGGGCAGGCGCATTTCGCGCCGTCGTTCGGCCAACCAAGTCGCGAACGGTGCGTCGGTCTCGATCAGCCGCTCGGCTTGTTCGAGCCGCGCGGCTTCGTCCGGCTCCAACAACAGCGCGACCAGCCGGCGTGCGGTCGCGTCGGAAAACGGCGGATTCGCGAGCTCGCGTGCTTCGTCCGCCATCGCCGGTCTCGTTTCGTTTACGAAAAACGCGTACTGGTGTTGCCAGTACGCGCCTGTGTGGTTCGTGGATTCCGTTTCGCCCGCATTCGTAAGCGAGCCGATTTCCAATACTAAGTTCCGACCGGCCGTTCAATCTCGAGCAAATCGCAGGCTCGTTCGAGCAGCTTGTCCACGGGAAACGGCTTCTGCATGAAGTCGTTGGCCCCGGCCGCTCGCAAATCCGCGACCTTATCTTGCTCGACCATACCGGAAATGCAGATGATCTTCACCGCGTCCAGGTTCTTGTCGTTGCGGACCCGCTGGCAAACTTCCTTGCCGTTGATGTCGGGCAACATCACGTCCAGCACCACCAAGTCCGGGCGGAATTCCTTGACGTACATGCCAGCATCGAAACCGTTGTTGGCCGTGCGAATCTCGAAGCGACCGTCTCGCTCGAACACGTCCGACAGCAACTCCATCAACTCTTCGTCGTCGTCGACCAGCAGCACTTTCCGCTTGCCGCTTTCCAAGGCATCGGTCGGGATGCCGTTATCCTTCATGAAGGCGAACAGTTGGTCGCGAGGAATTCGGCGAAAGCGACTCCCTGGCACCCGAAATCCCTTCAAAGTTCCATTGTCGAAGCAGCGAATGATGGTCTGCTGACTCACCTTGCAAATCTTGGCTGCTTCTCCCGTCGTAAATACGGTCTTCGTGGTCATGGCAACAACGATCCTTCCTCGCCGATGGCCGGACTAGCGCGGTAGGGAGCAGCCGGCCTGACGTCGTGCCAGCGTTTGCCCGGCTCCCACACCCGGTGTGACGGATTTTGGAGGCTAGTCCGCAATCCCTATCTGTCAAAGATTCCCAGACGCACGCAAGCCGCTTACCCTGCGATACCCGCGTGGCCTCGTCGGCTTGTCGAATTCCTCCAACTTCGCCGAATTTACCAACTGGGAAAATTATACCCACCTCCCGCCGCCCGTCAAGATTAATGTAATCGTCGCAACTTGTTGTGGGTTTGCCACTTGCGCCAATCCGCCCCTTTCCCGAGGCGAAATGTTTTCTGAGTTCAGGTAATTTGCGCGGTTCCGAAGACGTTGCGAAAGTGCGTGGAAAGGTAGGGCGAAAGGGAGTAATGCGACTCGGCAGGAGCCTCGTTCCTAGAAACGGATAGGGCCGACTCGGCAGGAGCTTCGTTCTCCCAATTCGGATAAAGGTGACTCGGCAGGAGCCTCGTTCTCCCAAGTCGGATGAAGGTGACTCGGCAGGAGCCTCGAGCTCCCAAATCGGATCAGGGCCGACTCGGCAGGAGCTTCGATCTCCCGGGGCGGTGACTGGAATCGGGGCGTGGCACTTGATACCGTGAACGCTGATTTCAAGCGGCTCTTGATGAGGAGATCGATATGCGGCGGCGACGCGGCGCGGCGAACAGTTTGTATGTCTTTATGGGCGGTTCGATCGTCGTGTTGGCGGCGCTGGGATTCTTGCTCTACCGAATGGGCTCGCCGCGGACGGGTTTGAACGGCGAAGCGAGTTTGGTCGTGTACTGCGCGGCCGGGATGAAGGAGCCGATGGAGTCGATCGCTCGCCAGTACCAGGACGAGTTCGGCGTTCCGATTCAATTGCAATACGGCGGCTCGAACACGTTGCTCAACCAAATTGAGGTCAGCAAGACCGGCGATCTGTTCTTGGCAGCCGACTCCTCCTACATCGATTTGGCTCGGGACAAGGGCTTGGCCGCCGAGCGTCTGTCGATGGCTCAAATCCGACCGGTGATCGCCGTGGCGAAAGGCAACGACGCGATTCGGTCGGTCGCCGATCTGCTGAAGCCCGGCGTGAAGATCGCCATGGGCAACCCCGACGCCGCGGCCGTAGGCAAGAAGACAAAGAAGCTGCTGGAAAAGACCGGCCAGTGGGAGTCGCTGCAACAAGCGGTGACCGAGCGAGGCACGTTCAGCCCAACGGTAAACGAGGTGGCCACGGCCGTCGAAATCGGCAGCGTCGACGCCGGCATCGTATGGGATTCGACCGTCGCGATGTTCGACAAACTGGAGGCGATCCACGTACCCGAGTTCGACTCGGGCGTCTCGACAATCGAGATCGCCGTGCTCGAAAACGCCTCGGATCCTACCGCGGCGCTTCGATTCGCGCGGTTCGCGGCGGCTCGTGATCGCGGCTTGACAACCTTCGACAAAATGGGCTTTGACGTCGTCGAGGGTGATCAGTGGAGCGAGCATCCCGAGCTGACTTTCTTCGCCGGTTCCGTGAATCGCCGAGCTCTCGAACCAATCATCAACGAGTTCCAACAACGCGAAGGCGTGACGATCAATGCGATTTACAACGGCTGCGGCATTCTCACGGCTCAGATGCGGTCGCTGAAGGAGAGCAAGCAAGCTGGTTTCCCCGACACGTATATGGCGTGCGATCGCTACTACTTGGACACCGTGCAGGAAATGTTTGAGAAGGGCGTCGACATCTCGGACACGGACATCGTGATTGTTGTTCAGAAGGGGAATCCGAAGAACATCCAGTCGCTGGAAGACCTAGCTGGCGAAGGCCTGAAAATCGCCATCGGCCAGCCCGACCAGTGTACGATCGGCGTGCTCTCGCGACGCTTGTTGGAGTCGGCTGACCTTTATGAAAAGCTGTTCGACGTGGGGAACATCGCCACGCAAGCTCCGACGTCGGCGATGTTGGTTCCTAGCGTCGCGATCGGCACGGTCGACGCCGCCCTGGCCTACACGACCGACACGCTGGCCGAAGCCGACAAGGTCGAAGCGATCCGAATCGACTCGCCGCTGGCCAAAGCCGTGCAGCCGTTTAGCGTTTCGCTGTCCAGTCCGCACAAGCAGCTCGGGCATCGGCTGCTGGAGCGGATTCGGGCGAGCCGGGACAGCTTCGAGTCAGCCGGATTCAATTGGCGTTTGGATCTTGCCGGAACGTCGGGCGAGGCCAACGATCCGTTTGGCGATGATGATCCGGCGAACGATGAACCAGCGGGCGATCAACCAACGGGCGATCAACCAACGGGCGATCAACAAGCGGACGATGCTCAAGCCGCTCGGGACGAATGACCGCGATGCCGCAACTCGAGTCCAATTCGACCGCGGACGCCAAAGCGGCTACTTCCACGCCCGCCACGCGACCGCATCGAGTTTCGTCGGACGTGCCATTCTACTTGGCGTTTGGCGTCATCGGCGGCGCTTACGTGCTGCTGATCGTGGCCATGCTGCTGGCGGATGCCGCCTACATGTTGTTGGGCGACAACGAACCAGTCTTCGATCCCGAATGGTCCGCGGCTCATCCCGTGTTGACCGCCATGCTCGACAACCCGATCGGCGCGGCATTATCAAAATCCGAAATTCAATACTCGATCACGCTCAGCCTGGTCGCTTGCACGGTCTCGGCGATTCTTTCCCTGTGGGTCGCGGTACCCATCGGTTATCTGTTGTCGCGCCATGCATTCTGGGGTCGGAACTTCATCGACGCCGTGCTCGATATTCCGATCGTCCTGCCGCCGCTGGTCGTGGGCCTGAGTCTGTTGATTCTGTTTCAGTTCGCACCGGGGTGGCTTCAAGGCCAAGTTGTTTATCAAATCCCGGCCGTTGTGTTGGCTCAGTTTTCGGTGGCCTGCGCCTTTGCCGTGCGCACGATGCGAGCCACGTTCGACCAGATCGACGCGCGGCGCGAGCAAGTTGCGTTGACGCTCGGTTGCAGCCGGGCCCAAGCGTTCGGCTACGTCGTGTTGCCCGAAGCACACCGCGGCATCCTCACCGCCGCCACGCTGGCTTGGGCGCGTTCGTTGGGCGAGTTCGGTCCGTTGCTGGTGTTCGCCGGCGCGACGCGGCATAAGACGGAAGTGCTGTCGACCACGGTCTTCCTGGAGCTGAGCGTTGGCGATTTGGAAGCCGCCGTCGCCGTGTCGTTGATTATGGTCGCGGCCGCGATTGTCGTGCTGATGTTCGCCCGGATGTGGGGCGCTCGGAACTTGAGCATCTGAGGAATTCGCAACGATGATCGTGGTCGACAATCTTTCGATGGAAGCCGGCGCGTTTCGATTGGACGAGGTCTCGCTGCAAGTGCCGACGGGCGAGTATGGCGTGTTGATGGGACCAACTGGCGGCGGCAAGACGTCGATCATCGAGGCGATCGCCGGGCTGCGTCCGATCAAGTCCGGTTCGATTCGACTGGGCGACGTGGAGGTGACTCGACGCAAGCCCGCCGAACGCGACATCGGCTACGTGCCTCAAGACGGGGCGCTCTTTCCCACGATGAACGTCCGCGATCATTTGGCCTTCGCGCTGGTGATCCGTCGTTCGTTGCCTTCGTTGATCGAGGAACGAGTCGCGGAGATGGCCAAGCTGCTTGGGATCGGGCACTTGTTGGATCGCACGATTCAGAAGCTTAGCGGCGGCGAGCGGCAACGCGTGGCGTTGGGCCGAGCGTTGTCGTTTCATCCGCGGACGCTGTTGTTGGACGAGCCGCTGAGCGCGCTCGACGACGACACTCGCTCGCAAATGTGCCGGCTGTTGAAGGAAGTTCAGCATCGCACCGGCGTGACGACGCTGCATGTAACGCACAGCGTCGAAGAGGCCGAGCGGCTTGCGGATTGCCAATTCCGCATCAACAATGGCGGCATCGTGCGGACCCCAGCACGAGCATCTTGATTCCCGACCAGAACCACTCAGGAGAACATCGTGGCAAAGAATCGAAAGCCGGAAGTCGAAGCGGCCGTGAAGGATGTTGATTTCGCGAAGAACGATTATCAAGTTGTGTTGGATACGAACGCCGGCAAAATCACGCTCGACCTGCTGCCCGACGTGGCGCCCGGCCATTGCGAAAACATGATCGGTCTAGCCAAGATCGGCTTTTACGATGGCGTGTCGTTTCACCGCATCATTCGTGGCTTCATGATCCAAGGCGGATGTCCCGAAGGTCGCGGAACCGGTGGGCCTGGCTACACGATTCGCGCCGAGTTCAATCCGACTCGCCATGAAGCGGGCGTGCTGTCGATGGCTCGCACGCAAGACCCGCACTCGGCCGGCTCGCAGTTTTTCATTTGCCTTGATCGCCATTCGCATCTGGACAATCAATACACGGCGTTCGGCCGCACGGCGGATCAAGCCAGCTTGGATGTGGTCAAGGCGATCGGCGAGGTGAAGACCGATCCGCGCGACAAGCCGCTGGACGCCGTAACGATCAACACGGCGACGGTGGTCGAAAAGCCGAAAGCAGCATAGGAGTCGTCCGTTGGCGATTGTCTGGAAGACCTGACGTGCCTGGACGTGACGCGCCTGAACCTGACGTGCCTGGGGTCGAGCGTAGCGAGCCCCATACGCATCAAGTTAAGGAGATTGCTATACGAGAAAAGCGGAAGCTCCGCCAGAATTGAAGTTTGTGCATTGAAACAACTCTGGGAGAAGGAGCTTCCGCGTGGGTATGATAGCAAGGATTGCCGTGGCTTTGCAGGAGGTATTTGGGGCGTGTGCGGACGAGGCGAACGAAGCGTCGGGAGTCATTCAGCGGAGAAGAAAATTTACGCCGCAGGGGTTGGCTCAAGCCTTTGTGCTGGCATTGTTGCAGAACCCCAAAGCCGACAGTGAGGACATCGCCACGATGGCGGCAGCCAGCGGCATCGACGTTTCTCACCAAGCCGTGGACCAACGCTACAGCCCAAGACTGGTCGAGTTCTTCAAGCAATTGTTTGAACGAATAACCAAACAAATCATTGCTTCGGATACGGCTTTGGCTCCCCTTTTAGAACGTTTCACCGAAGTCAAGGTGATCGATAGCAGTGTGATTGCGTTGCCCGACAGTCAGGAAGAACACTTTCGCGGTTGTGGCGGAAGTTACGAAGGCGGCAAGTCGGCGTTAAAGCTGCAAACCGAGTTGAATCTTCGCGACGGAACACTTGCCTGCGTGCAAGTCGAACCAGGACGCGCTTCCGACGGAGCCAGTGATCGCCAGCACGTCATGCCACTTGCCGGTTCGCTACGCATCACGGACTTGGGATACTTTCATCTCGGTGTGTTTGCGGCGATCGTCCAAGCCCAGGCTTTTTTCCTGAGCCGCCTTCCCGCTACGACCAAAATCCATGCCGAGGGCGTGAAGCACGACGTGGTGGCTTGGCTCACTTCGCGAACGGAACTGGCTCATTGGGAAGCGGTCGTGGATCAGTGGATCGAGGTCGGAGCCGAAGCTCGCTTGCCGTGTCGACTGATCGCGTTTCGAGTCCCCGAAGAAATCGCCAACCGGCGTCGTCAAAAGTTGATCGAGAAAACACGCAGTAAGTCCGGTCGATTGCCAACCTCGGCGGCGCTGGCTGCTTGTGATTGGGAGCTGTTTATCACGAACCTTCCCGAAGATCAACTCAGCGTGAAAGAAGCCGTTGTTCTGTATCGAGCTCGCTGGCAAATCGAGTTGCTTTTCAAACGTTGGAAATCGATTGGCCAGATTGATGAGCTCGACGGTCGCAACGATGTCATCAAGATGGCGCGTCTGTGGGCTCGTTTCTGTGCGGCCTTGCTTCAGCATTGGTTGACCGTCGGCGCCGCTTGGTCTGGGGCACTTTACCTGAGTTTCGACAAAGTCGCGAAGTTGGCCAGCCAATTCGCCAAGGATTTTGCCATTGCACTTTCTTCCGACGGAGACTTGCACCTGCTTCTCGCACGCTATTGCCACATGGCGCGAGCCGGATGCAAACGCAATCACCACAAGAAACATCCAGGAACCATTGAACTATTGAGAAATCCCGAGCTTCTGGACTACACCTTTGATGTCTCTACCAGTTATTGTGCCGAGGAAGGAACGAAGCTCAGTTCGGCGACGACGCGCTGTTCTCGACGCTGGTCATTCCCACGGCCGCTCCTGAAAAGATGTTGGCTGAGAACGCGACTGACGTTGAGCCAAACAAGCCGAGCGAGGAAACGGACAACGCCCCGCTGAATCCCGAAACCGCGTCCTCCGAAACATCCGCAGCTTCCGATTCGGTATCCGAAACCCAACCGGACGCTTCCGCAAGCGAGTCGGCGTCGGCCAGTACGTCGACCGTCAACGGTTCCGGCGCCGGCGCTCCGACAAGCTACACCGTCCCCGTACCGGTTTATACCGTCGACTACGGTCCGGCGCTGGCCATCGGCGTGCTCGTCGGGCTGGTGGCCTTGGCGGTCGTCACGCTGGTTGTCGTGCGATCAAAATAGCGTAGAAATCAGATCGAACTGCGAGACGTTACAAAACCTATCCGTCCGAGCAGGGCGAGGTGCGAGCCGCTGGACGGGCTGTCGCTGTCGGTCGACGCGGGCGAGTTCGTTGCCGTGCGTGGGCCCAGCGGTTCGGGCAAGTCGACGCTGTTATCGCTGATTGGCGGACTGACGTTGCCGACCAGCGGCCAAGTGATCGTGGCCGGCCAGCCTGTTTCGTCGCTCGGTTCGTCGCAACGAGCCAAGTTTCGGGAAACGCACATCGGTTTCGTTTTCCAGATGTTCCACTTGCTGCCGTATCTGTCGATCGTGGACAACATCTTGCTGGCCGCTTCCCATGCGGATGACGCCGTGCGCGAGCGAGCCGACCGGTTGATCGAACGATTCGGCTTAAGCGATCGCCGCTCGCATCGCCCGTCGCAATTGAGTGCCGGTGAACGTCAACGCGTGGCGATGGCACGAGCCTTGTTGAACCAGCCCCGGTTGCTGTTGGCCGACGAGCCGACTGGCAACCTCGATCCGGAAAACGCCGGTACCCCTTGCTCGACATGCTGCGCGAGTTCCATTCAGCCGGCGGCACCGTGCTGTTAGTGACTCACGACAATTTCGCCGCCGATCAAAGCCAGCGGATCGTGCGATTACGTCAGGGCAAGCTGGACGAAGTGATCGCGGCCCCGTCCGCTTGAGCAAGCTGGAGCCTGAGCTGCTTCGCCTGACCCCATACGCATCAAGTTAACGCGTTGTGCGGGTTCCGACCCCGCACGCCGGTTCGACCGAAGGTCTCCCGATTCGCGATTCGGGAGACCTGCGGTCAGTGGTTTCGGCGAGGTCGGGAGACTCCGCGCCGGCTGCCGCTTCGCTCGACCCCAGGCACGTCTCGGTGCGACAAACTAATTGTCTTGAACAAATCGGGCTGAAATTTCCGCAAAAAGTCCGCGACTCCGACGAAGTACGGTGAACTTCCGGCGGTTCGGTGCGTCTTAGCGACGTTGGCGGTAATTCGAGACCGGCGGCGAGGTTACGGCGCGATGCGGACAAAGAGACGCGAGCGCCGTCAAGGTTTTGCCAGCCCCGGAACGTCGCACGTGCCAGCGCGGTTGTATCAGCAGCTTGTCCGCCGGCCGGATAATACCGTAGTTCTCGCGGCAGATTCAGGCGAAAAGGACGTCGTATGTTAGTGCTATCACGAAAACGCGATCAACAAATCATGCTTGGCGACAGCGTGGTCATCACCATTGTTGACATCCGTGGCGACAAAGTTCGAATCGGCGTCGAAGCGCCGCCCGACGTGCCCATCCATCGGCATGAAGTGTACGAAGCCATTCGTCGCTACAACGAAGAACATGCCGAGACGGATGCACCGTCGCGGTAACCGCTGGGATGTTGGTAAGCCGAGTGATGATGACGAGCCGGGTAACGGCGCCGTTTCCTAAACTCGGCGACCGGTTCGCTACGAAGCAGCTTGGCAACGGCTACTTGGGCAGCAGGGCCATTACCGATTCGCCGGGTCGCGGAATCACATGGGCGGCGATCAGCTTGCCTAAGCCCTCGACCTTCGCCTTGCCCGATTCAATCGCGGAATTGACCGCCGCCACATCGCCTTTAATCACCACGGTCACGAAGCCGCCGCCCAGCTTCTCCTTGCCCAGCACTTCCACGTTGGCCGCCTTGCAAGCCGTATCGATCGCTTCGAAAACGGCGGTGAATCCTTGAGTCTCGATGAATCCCAGCGCAAATGACGGATTGGATTATTGGCCACGGCGCGCCCTCGGAAGGTTGTTCGGGTGAATTCGATGTGCGGGGAAGATGAACCACGTCTTGCTGAATCAACGGGTTGAACTCGACGCGGCTCTCCAGCGCCGGCCAAGCTCGCTCGTCCGGCCGCGGCAGCACCGTTGAACGCGGACCGCCATGCATCTGGTCGGCGATCCGGTGTCCTACGTCGATCGCGGTTCGCACCGAGTCGACCGGTCCCTGAATCTTCAGCACGACGCCCAGGAAGTCGTTTAGCTCGGCCTGCAGCACGCGAATGCCGGCGGCCTTCTCCATCGCGTCCAGCGCGACGATGCCGGGCGTGAAGCCGTTGACTTCTAGGATGCCGAGCGCCGGTTGGATCGCCATAGGAGTGTTGTCGCCGAGGCTGCCGCGAAACGTGTCGGACGCTTCCCGCAAGACGTCCACCAGCCAGTATAGCTCGCGTCAAGTTTGGCTGCTGCGGGAAATTTCGCTGCCGCTCGTGCAACTTCGTGCGGTAATTCCGTGTCCTGCGGAAATCGTTAGTCTGTTTGGCTCGCTGCGGAAATGGCCCTGCGGCGGTCCATTGACGGCGGCTGCGTCCGAGCCGATTCCTTCCAACCGAATTGCACACGCTGACCATGAACGACATTCACGCCGAACTTCGATTGGCGAGGCCTCATCCATCAAACGACCGACGACGCTTTTCTGCCGGAATGGCTCCGCACCGGACGACGCACGGTCTACTGCGGATTCGATCCGACGGCCGACAGCCTGCACGTCGGCAGCCTGTTGCCGCTGATGATGTTGCGGCGTTTTCAGAAAGCCGGGCATCGGCCGATCGCCTTGGTGGGCGGAGCGACCGGAATGATCGGCGATCCCAGCGGCAAAAGCGAAGAGCGAAATCTGCTGTCGGTCGACCAGCTTCGCGAGAACGTCGTCGGGCTGCAACGCCAGATGCGGCAGTTCCTCGATTTCGACTCGTCCGACTCGGCCGTTCTGGTGAACAATTTCGACTGGATGCGCGGCTTCAGCTACCTCGATTTCCTGCGTGACGTGGGCAAAAACTTTCCGGTCAATGTGATGCTCGGCAAAGATTCCGTCGCCAAGCGGTTGGAGTCTGAAGCGGGGCTCAGCTACACCGAGTTCAGCTACATGTTGCTACAAGCGTATGACTTCGCTTACTTGAATCGCGAGTATGGTTGCGAGCTTCAGATCGGCGGCAGCGACCAATGGGGCAACGTCACGGCCGGCATCGATCTTGGGCGGCGGATGCATGGCGTCAAACTTTACGGGTTGACTTGCCCGCTGCTCACGAAAGCCGACGGCTCGAAGATGGGCAAAACCGAACGCGGCGCGATCTGGTTGTCGGCGGCTCGGACCAGTCCCTACCAGTTCTACCAATACTGGATCAACGTGGCGGACGAAGACGCCGGCAAGTGCTTGCGTTTTCTGACGGAACTAGATCGCGAGGAGATCGAGTCGCTGGACCATTCGCGAGCCGAGCAGCCTCATCTGCGTGACAGCCAGCGGCGACTGGCCGAGTCGCTGACGTCGCTGGTTCACGGCGAGTCGGGATTGCAGTCGGCTCAGCGCGCGACGGAGATTTTCTTCGGCGCGGAAATCGCCGACTTGAACGACGCCCAGTTGTTGGAGATCTTCGCCGATGTGCCCAGTCAACAACTGGCTCGCGATCGGCTCGGCGGCGATGGCCTGAACGTGGTCGAAGCGGCCACGGTCGCTGGGCTGGCCAAGAGCAAAGGGGAAGCTCGTCGTGCAATTGAGCAAGGCGGTATGTACGTGAACAACCGCCGAGTCGAATCACCCGACCGCCAGCTTTCGACAACCGACCTCGCCAGCGAATCCGTGATGGTGCTGCGCAGCGGCAAAAAACGATACGCGCTGCTGCGGTTCGTGTAGCGCGGCGTTACTGCAACGGGGCCATGAGGCGGGCGAAGCGGACGGCGACTCGGAACCAGAAGGGGCGGCGCTGGAAATCGTCGACTTCGGCTCGCACGCATTTCTCGAAGTCCGCTTCCAGCATCCGCTCGACCGAAGACGCGAACTCGCGGTCGTTCACCAGAATCGAGATCTCAAAATTCAGCCGGAACGAGCGGTTATCGAAATTCGCCGTGCCGATCACCGCCGCGTCGTCGTCGATCAACATCACCTTCTGGTGCATGAAGCCGTCTTGATAGCGGTAGAAGTCGACGCCTTGCTCGTCCACATCCTCGATGAACGAAAAGCCCGAGAGATATACGAGCAAGTGGTCGGCCTTTTCGGGCAACATCACTCGCACTTCCACGCCGCGCAGCGCCGCCAACACCAGCGCCGTGATCACATGCAAATCGGGCACGAAGTATGGGCTGGTGATCCAGATTCGTTTGCGCGCGGCGTTGATCATCTGCACGAAGAACAGGCCGCAAGTTTCCACGTCGTCGGCCGGTCCGGTGGCGACGGGCAAGACTCGCATGTCGCCGCTCGTCGCCTCGACCGGCTCCCAATTCATCTCGGGCACGGTGCCGGTGGCCCAATACCAATCTTCGAGGAAAGCCATCTGCACGCATTGCACGGCGGGGCCTTCGATCTGCAAATGGGTATCACGCCAATTGCCAAACTTGCGAAGCCGACCCATGTATTCGTCGCCCACGTTCAAACCGCCGACGAACGCAAACCGACCGTCGGCCACCACGATCTTACGATGGTTGCGAAAGTTCAACTGAAACCATTTACGCCAACCGCGAATCGTGTTGAACGCCCGGATCGTCACGCCGGCCTGTGTCAGGTCGCGAAGATACCGTCGCGAAATCCAGTGGCTGCCGATCTCGTCGTACAGAAAATAGACGCGGACGCCACGCGCCACCGCGGCCCGCAACCGCTTGGCCAACTCGCGCCCCAATTGGTCGTCGTGAACAATAAAGAACTCCAGCAACACGTAGTCGCTCGCCCGGTCAATCGCATCCAACATCGCTCCGAACGCCGCTTCGCCGTCGATCAGCAACCGAGCGTCGTTCGCGCGCGTGAACGGCATGGAAATGAGCCGATTCACGGCGTCGAATTCCGTGCGAGCCCCACCGGCTTTCACGACGAATTGCGGAGCGTACTGCAACAGCTTGCGAACGATCTCGCGCAGCTCCCGGTCGCCTGCTCGCCGAAGATTCACGTATCCCTGGAACTTGCCTCGCCCAAACAGCCAGTACAGCGGCAATGAGACGATGGGAAACGTAACGAGCGAGATGACCCAAGCCGTAGCGCCTTGGGCCGTGCGATTTTGCATCACGGCGTGCACGGCGGTCAGCAGCGCCAGCAGCTCGAATACCGAAACGACCGCGGCCGTGACGTGGGGAAGCCATTCGGACATGGGAGAAGCGTGCCTTTGCGCGGCGAGGGCGGCCGACTTATTCCCGGTGATCGGCCGCGACGGATAACAAGAAACGAAATCGCGGCATTCGCCAGGATGTTTGAGTATCCAGTCCAGAATAGCGCTTCGTCAATCTTTGGGCAGACGGGCAGTCTCGAGCCAAGCGTTCCGCGACCAATCGCATTCAGCCGGCTTCCACTGACTGTTCCGATGCGGCGCCAATGCCAAGAGTTTGGCTACGGCAGTTGAAGCTTCTCTCCCCCTGCCGCCGTGCCCAGCGATCCCCAGACACCGAACGGACTGGGCGGATGCTCGTCCCTAAGCTGCTCGGGCGTCGGCGGTGTTTGACTCGGATCGCCCGCGTCGACATCGTCGGTAATGAATCGCACCGAGGCGTCCATCATCGCCACTTGAACGCCGCCTGGATGTGAGCTGCCAACCGAGTAAACGCCGTCGACTGCTTCGCGGCCGCCCACGGCACAGCTTGGGCTGTTTGGCGGCAGGATCGTGTTGAACAACGCGTATCCGCCCGCACCTTCCGCCCAGCGGTATCCACGCACGTGGTCATTCAACGGAGTTGTCTTCGCATAGAGCGAGGGACGTTTCGAGTCGCAAACGTCAAGACATTCGATCGGTCGGTCCAACAACGTGGCCGGTTGGTTGATGGCGAAACGCCGAGCCAACGCCAGATCCTGGGCAGCGCCGATCTCTCCAAGCCCCACGGTGTTGGTGGTCCCGTCGCGAATATCGTCCATGCGCGTGGGTAGGCGACAGGCGAACGCGCCGCGTTGAACCGGCGCGTG
The DNA here is from genome assembly GCA_041399085.1 of Pirellulaceae bacterium. Classification (GTDB taxonomy): domain Bacteria; phylum Planctomycetota; class Planctomycetia; order Pirellulales; family Pirellulaceae; genus JAWKTM01. The sequence goes on along the minus strand of JAWKTM010000008.1, from coordinate 186,768 downwards.
GTGAATCTGCCGTGTCACATCGCCGATGCAAAACGTGTAATTCGTGCCGGCGAACGCGGCGCTATTGGATTCCCGAAGAGAAGTTGGACATTGCAGCGTATCGATCGGGCGCCGCCACGGTTCGAACACTTCGTCGTCGGGAAGCGGCACTCCCAGTGAATCCGACTTCGCAGCGGCGACGATTTCGTCCCAGAGCTCTTGCTGTTCGAAGTATGGCAGCAACCACACGAAGCCGCTCAGTCGGCTTGTATCGCCCGACCACTCGGCGGCACGATCACCCGCTGCGCCCATCGCTGGCGGCAGATGACCGTGCTGATCGTGGAAATTGTGAATCGCAAGGGCAAGCTGCTTCAAATTGTTCGAGCAGCTCGAACGACGCGCGGCTTCATTCGAGGATCGGACCGCCGGCAGAAGGAGCAAAATCAACAGCCCGATTACAGCGATCACGACCAACAGCTCAACCAGCGTGAATGCACGAGTCGACCGTGTGGATGCGTTTTGTGGTTTCCAATTCATCATTCCATCCTTTGCCAATCGCTTCGTAAACGAACAGAGGAATGAGCCAACTAAGCCAGGCGTTTATTCGGTAGCTCCACGGCGATTCTATTTGCAATGTAACGAAAACTCCGCCGACGATTCGCAACAACAGCGGCGACACAAGCAGTACGGTACACCCCAACGCCCAATGGCGATGAGCCGAGTGCCTGCGTTGAGCCGCTCGTCGCCAAAGCCATCGCCGCATAGAGGGCGGTCAGAATCGCGAGCGACGCGAAACCCACGCCAGCCACGGGACCGGCCAGTGCTCAAAGGCGACATAATCAACACCAGCGCCAACGCGAATAACACGACGACGACTTGCCAACGCCCAGCGGCTCGATGGAGCGCCCAAGCGATCGGCGACCCTCATCGCGGAACCCGTGAAAACCAACACAGCAGCCAAGACTGCTGCTACCGGCCCGCTGACCAAATGCACGTAGAACGCCACCGATAGGGACCAACGAAGCCGGTCTCTGCGTCCCACTAGAAACGCCGAGCTTTCAAAAATCTGGTGGAAAGTACCAACGGTATTCCCACAGAACGGCGGCGAATGTCTTGAACGCCAGCAAGCCCAAGGCGAATAGCGCTAGCTTGTTGAGCCGATTAAGCTGGCGATGGCGAGTCGCGGCGAACATGAGTGAGCGTTCGGAACGGGAAGAGACGTGCGAGAAGACACGCCTCTCATTCTAACGTCCCGAGCGTTCTAACGCCCCATGCGCTCCAGCGCCGCCGTGCTGGCTCGGCCGACGGAATTGCTTTGCGTGGCGACCAACTCTTCGAGCACGCGGCTCGGTTGATCGACTTCGCCGGTCGCTTGCCAATAAGCCACGGCCGCTTCCAATCGAACCGATGGATGCACGTCGCTCATCGCCTCGCGCATCGCGCTCGCCACTTCGGGCAACCGAAACGTCGCTTGGCGAATCGCTCGGACCGCTTGCCAGCGCACATCGGCATCTTCGTCGCTGGTCAGCTTCAACAACACTTGGCGGGCTTCCGGCAGATGAATCACCGGCGCCAATCCTCGTGCCGCCCAGCTTCGTGTGGCGGCGTCCGCGTCCGCGGCGGCTTGCTTGAAACGAGCGGCCGCTTCGGAAGTCACGGGCCGCGAACGAGACAACGCCGCCAGCGCCTGATGACGCACGTCGACCGATTCCGACTCGCTCAGACGGATCAGAGCTGGTTGAGCGTCGACGCCCATTCGCGTCAACGCCCGGCACGCGGCTTCCGTCAGCTCGTAGTCTTGCCCGTCGCAGGAAGCCATTACCGGATCGGCCATCGGTGCGGCCGTGGTTTCCATTTCGCCCAGCAACATGAGCGCCTCGCTCCGGACGCTCCGTTGCGAATGCCGCAGCGCGCTGACAAATACTTGCTTCCACTGCAATCGCAACACGGGATACGAGTGCAAAACGGAGAGCGCCAAATCTCCCTTCGCATCGTTCACCAACAGTTCGTTAAGCAGGTTGCCGACCTCCGCGTCACGCGGGCCGATCAATGCGATTGTGGCGACGGCGTCGCGGCGGAAAGGATGCGACTCGTCGCGAGCGATTTCCGTGAGCCGGGGAATTGCCGCGTGAGCGTTCTCTTGCATGCGGCTGAGCGCCACGAACGCGTACTGAGCGATCATTTCCTCGGAGTCGTCGATCGTTTGCAGAAGCAGCGGCACGGCCGGCTCGCCGCACTCGCCCAGCATTTCGGCAATGTGAGCACGCGGCACGCCGGCCGGTGGTCGCCGCAGTTCTTCAAGCATCTGGCGGATTTCCGCCTCTTGCCGAGCCGCCGCGGTCTTCGGCGCTTGAGCGAAAACCGATCCAGCAGACAGCGACAAACAAGCCAGCGCGAGCATCGAGTACAACGCGATTCGCATTAAAACGCTCCTTCCGGCAACTTCAATTCGACGGCCCAGTCCGATCCGTCTTCAAGATCCCAAAGCTGGCGTTTGAAGCGGCGTTGCATGAACCGCCATTGCTCGGCCGTCACCAATCCACGTAGCTTTCGGCAACTCGCCTGAGCCTCTTCGGCCGCGACGCGGTACGCGTCCAACGTCGCGTTCATTTCGGCGGACTCCGCGGACGAAGCGTTCATCTGCTTCAGCATCGCTGCTCGCGCCGCACGCAATTGGTCGAACGACTGCTCGACCGCCAAATAGGCTGGCGATTCCCGCAGCTCCTCGACCGATTGAGCCACGGCCGCATATTCGTCGTCGACGATTCCGGGCGGCTCGACATCTTCGACCTCCGCCGATGCGGAAGCCGGCGACATCAACTGCTTCGGGAAATTGGACTTCGTGGTCCACAATACCGCGCCCAAGACCGCCAGCACGCCGGCGGACAGCGCGACTTCGCCAAGCCGCGATTTCATGCTGTTCCTCTTCTCGAACGATCGTTCCGACGAAACCGTCAGACACAACCACTCGTGTTCCAGAAGCCGCCCGAGCGGCGGCCGATTTAGGTGGGCGACATGGCTTGTTCCGGGAAGCTCATGCCGTTTCATAGGTGGGATTCAACTTCTCCACCCTAGCCAGACGTTTGCGATCGGTCAATTATTGGCGCAGGTCGGAAAAACCACACGTTGTCGCTCACCGTCACAAGTAAACCTTGCCGTGGCAGACAAGTATCGCGGCGCGGGAAAATTTCCCGTGACGACGCGACGCGCGGGTCGCTTGAGTGCGACACTTCCGCTGTCTTCCCGCATACCGGTCGCGAAACGACGGCAATCCTCTCGCCAAAGCGCTACTTCAGCTCGCGGATTCGAACGTCCTTATACCAAGCTTCCGACGGCGGTCCAGAGTGAATTTGCAGAGCGATCACGCCGCTGCGAGCAATGTCGGCGTCTGACTCGGTGTAGTCGATCGTCTGCTGGCCGTTCAACCAAATCTGAATCCGCGGACCTTCGCAGCGAATCCGAAACTCGTTCCAATCGTTCGGACGAAACGCCTTGGCCAAGACCGCCTGATCCGGTTCGGCCAAGAACCGCCGGCGACGCGATTCGTCGTACAGCGCGCCCCAAATGTTGTGGTTCTTGCTGACAACGCCCATATCACATTGATACCCGCTCACCTCATGGTGATTCGGGATCCGCTTGGTGCGGAACTGGATGCCGGCGTTCGCCCCGTCGCCCAGCAGCTTGGCCTTCAACGTCAGTTCGAAGTCGCCATACTCTCGCTCGGTGCAGAGAAACTCGTTTCGCGGAATCGGCTTTTTCATCGTGCCGGCCACGACCGCCTTGTCTTCGACGCGAAACCAGTCCAGGTTCCCTTCCCAGCCCGCGAACGACTCGCCATCAAAGATCGCCCGCCCCGCCGGTTCGTCGGCCAGCGCCGCGATGTCGAACGAAAATACCGCAACGGCGAATACAACCAAAGCCAGATGGCGAAGTGTCATGGAGTTAGCTTTCAGGGTGATATAGGACTCGGTGGCTCTCGCGTTCGTGCTGAGGATAATTCCACCGCCGCTCGTTTCGCAAGCGGATTTCCTTCAGGAGCCGAACGCCGCATCACTTCGCTGCCGGCAACAATCCAGAACTCTCGGGCTCTTCCGCCGACGACTCGACACTTTCCACAGCCCGCATCGGCGAATCGAGCGTGACCGACATCCGCAGCGACGCGAGACCCGGCAGCACCGCGGTCGCCACAACAATTACCCATCCAATAATTAGGAACCGCACCGAACCCACGAACCCTTCGCCGGGAAACGGCCGGACTTGATCGACTCGACGTGCCAACCACGAGGCCAACACGCCTAGCACCGCGATGACGAACGAAGACGAGCTGAACGACACGTAGTTTCGGATCGCCAAATTCGGTTTCGTCGTCTTCTCGTAACGCAGCCACGGCGACGGCTCGCCCACGGTCACGGCAAATCCCTCACGAGCCTCCGACGCATTCGTGCCATCCGGCAATTCGCCGAACGGTTGCACTTTCAAACTGAACGTGAAATACATGGCCACAAAGAACAGCACCCAAAGTACCGCTTGCAACAGCATCGCATTTTGCCCGATCCAATTCTGCCATGCCGGGCGGTGAGCCGAGGACTCGAAGCCGCTCGACGACGACATTGGCACGGCCTCGGCCGCCGGCTTCTTCGCTTTCGTACCGCGTTCGCTCGACAGATCGCCGTCGTGAAACAGCACACGAGCCTTCGGATCAAGCAACGCGAACAACGACCAAATCGCGAACACCACGGACAGAAAATTCCCAGACGCCATGCAGAGCAAGCTGCCTGCCAGCGCCAACCGGTGCCAGCGTCGATGGTAAACGGCGATCGCCGCCCACAGGATGAAAGGCCCCGTCAATTGCAGCAGCAGCCGGGCCGGCGACTCAACCGACTGCGGCCCGTCGACGAACAGTTGATCGGCGATCTTCCAAACCCGCGGGAACAGCTCCAAACAACGCGATCCGCCAACGACCACGAACCCAAACACGACGAACCCCAGTGACTCGTCCGCCTGCATCTTGCCGCGATCGGCCTTGGCCGTATCGGATTCGGAAGCGACTTCGCCAGCGGCGTGACCGACCGGCGAACCAGGATGCACGGCTTCGCCCTTCTTTGCCGACAGAAACAAACTGGCCGCTCGTCCAACCCGTTCATCGTCGCGCGTACGATTCGGAAAACGCACTCGGCGGTGCAGTTGGACCAGCGTCCAGACGCCGACCGGAATCAGCAACGGCGCCGCCAAGCTGAACGGCACGATTGCCAAAACCGCCGCCACTCGTCCCCAGGCAAACGAAGTCAGCTTTCGCAACTTCCAGCCACCGAATGCCATGATCGCGGAAAAAACGACTGGAATCCCGGTGGCTCCCAACATCATGAAAATCACGACATACGGGATGTTGTCTTCGGGCCTTCGAGCTCGCTCGGCCAAAATCGAGATGGGCACCCAAACCTGTGAGACAACCGCGATCGCCGAACCGACAAGCAACAATGTGCCGCAGGTCCGCAGTCGAGCGGCCAACACTTCGGCCGCGATCAGATTGGAGTTTTCCGCCGCGTTGAAAAGCTCCGCCGCGGCTTGCTGTCGGAACGCCTGCCGCACATCACTCCGCAGCAACACAATCAACGCCCAAATGCCGACCGGCAGACTCACAACCCAAGCGAAGCTGAGCGGCAACATCGCGGCGATGCTGCCCGCGATCGCCCATCCATATCCCGATCCGCGCCGCATCGCTCGGCCGCCCATCCACATCACCCAACCGCAAGTGGCGACGTGAGCCAGATGGATCGGAATGGCGGCGATTATTAACGTCGGAAGTCCCATTTCGCCGGGAAAATCGCCGCCGGTCGCAAGCAGATAGGCGCCCCACGTCACCACGGCGACCACCGGCGCGGCAAACGCAGCGAGCGCGGCGAGCGTCAATGGTTCGCCCACGAAACGTGCCATCGCTAACGGATCGGCGGCCGAACGCCGTGCGTTCTCGTCCACGCACCAACGCAGCTCGACAAAGCCCAAAAACACCAACGCACAACCACACAGCCCGGCGACCAGCGGACCTTCCTGCGGCTCGACATGGATCGAAACGTCGCCCCAGTACTGCCATCGACCGATTAGTTGAGACGCCGCGTCGGTCCATCGATAGGACTGCTGTGGATAAAGATGCGAACCCGCATCCGACCACCCGGCATGACTCGGGAACGGCTCGCCCACCGCCACGGTCAGAGCCACCAAGCAAAAAGCCAACCCAGTCGCCAACGCACCGATTGCCAACAACCGACTGCGCACCCTGTCGAACACCGAAACCGTGACGAAACACAGCGCCAAGGCCATGATCGCGGCCAACACGGGATACAAGTAATGCATGCCCCGAGCGTCAAACGCGGACGCTTCAGGAACTGCATTGGTTCCTTGGACTACGGGTGCGACCGAGACGCGTGTCCATTTCAGAAAGATCGAAGCGACCGCCGGGCCGGCACAGACCAATGTCAAGAACCGCACGACGAGCGTTCCCAGCGGAACCGGAGTCTTGCCTGTTCCGGCCGGAGCCACGTCGCGCATCGTGGTCGCCGTGTGCGAGTCGGGCTGGCTCGACGGCTCGCGCACGAAGTCGCCGCCGCTCGAAACTCGCTCGACGTCCGACTTCAATTCACTGGCTCGCTGATACCGCCGCTCCGGCTCGCGAGCCAACGAGCGCAACACGACTTGATCCAGCCGCGCGTCAACCTGCACTTTCTTCGACGGCGGATCGAAATGTCCGGCCGGAATCTGCCCGGTCAGCATCTCGTAAAACACCACGCCCAGCGAATAGATATCCGCCCGGTGATCGACGCCTCGCGAGCTTTCCATTTGCTCGGGCGCCATGTAACGTGGCGTTCCCATCACTTGGTGCGTGCCAGTCAAGCTGAAGTCGATCGCGGTCTTGTCCAGCAGCTTGGCCAACCCGAAATCGGCGATCTTCACGCGGCCGCGTGCGTCTAGCAGAATGTTCTCCGGCTTGATGTCGCGATGCACGATCCCTTCGTCATGAGCGTACTGCAGCGCATCGCAAATCTGCGGAATGATCGCCAACGCTTCGCCGGCCGACAGCGTTTGGCCGATCATCAATTGCCGCAGATCAACGCCGTCGACATATTCCATGATGAAGTAGAACAACGTCGATGGCCGAGTCGCCGCGGTCGGTTGCGGCTCGGCAACTTTGCCCTCGACCACGTTCCGCTCGGAACCTTGGCGCTGAAAGTGAACTTCGCCAAAGTCATGCACGGCCACGATGTGCTGATGATTCAGCCGCGCGAGCGACCGGGCCTCGCGCTGAAACCGTTCGGCGAACCCCGGATCGTCCGCCGACTCGGGACGTATGATCTTCAGCGCCACCGGCCGATCCAAGCTCTTCTGCCGAGCCCGATACACGGCCCCCATGCCGCCCTGCCCAATCAATTCGACAATTTCCAACTGCGGAAACAGCGAAGCCAGCTCGGCCGGCGTCGGCGGCTGAAACCCCCGCACCACCGGCTCCCGCGGCCCCACGCCCGCCGGCGGCATCTGCGCACCGAGCAAACATTTCGGACACAACCCCCAAGTCGCATCCCGATCCACCCGCGCGCCACACCGCGGACAAGCATTCGCACCAGACATTGCAGAGGACTCCGGCCTTCGAGCAAAAACGAACCGTTCTACTATCCTCTACAGAATCGCCCGCCAAAGGTTACAAACAAATTTTCACAGCGGCAAAACGCGACACCCAGCACCCGTTCGGAAACAAGTTACCAAATCGCATCCAAGCGGCAGAGTGCAAGCCCACGGTTTCTGCCCCCCTGCGAATTTCGGAAATGCGGCACCCACGAGGCACTCGCCGAACAGTCGCTATTCGCACGCCGTCGGCTACAGTCGCCAGCGACCGACTCGTCTATCAAGATCGAACCGGTGTCTTGTCACACACGGCACGCCCTACGGATGTCTGTTTCGCTTGACGGTAGAAAGACAATCAAACGCGGAGGCGCGGAGAGCGCGGAGGAAATAACAACTCTCCGCGCCCTCTGCGCTCCGCGTTTCCAACTCTTCCGTCAACAGAGAAGACCGTGGCAATCACGAGAAACCGGCAAAAGGTCTTGCGTTATTCCATATTTTGCAGATGGTAGAAGGGCAATAAAACGCGGAGGCGGAGAGCGGAGGAATTATCACCTCTCCGCACCCTCTGCCTCCGCGTTTTCTATCTCCGTCAACAGAAGACCGTGGCAATCACGAGAAACCGGCAAAAGGTCGTGCGTTATTCCCATATTTTGCATGAATGGTAGAAGGGCAATAAAACGCAGAGCGCGGAGAGCGCGGAGGAATTATCACCTCTCCGCGCCCTCTGCCTCCGCGTTTCCAACTCTTCTATTGATAGAGTCGATGGTGTGCTTTCCATTTATCCGTCTATTAAAACTGGTGGCGAACGTCGGCGGGATCATTCAATCTCGATGCCCTTCAGTACTCCGTACAGGAAGCTTAAGCGAAAGGCGTCCAACAGTGCATCTCATCGCGAAGTCGGACAAAAACGCTCGGCATTCGGCAGCTACGGGCGTCGACTTGCACGTGCGCGAAGGCATTCGATCGTGAAAAAGTTCCGACAGCGGATGGACTCGGCGTGGCGGCGAGCGCAGACTGTACGGCTTCGTTCTCGATCGGGATGCCTGGGCCGCGGCCGGAACGGGTTGGCGGCCTGTGCGTTGGACTCCGATCGGCGGCGGAAGGGAATCCGAATTCATTTTTCAACTGACGAAAAGGACGACAGCGTGAACAACTTGTGGAATTCGATGTTACTTGTGCTCGCCAGTCTCGTGATGGTGGCCTCGCCCGGCTTGGGACGCGGCCGAATTGCCTGATCCCGACGGAAAGCCGGCGGATATGTCGAAGCCGGTGAAGGTTTACATCCTGTTGGGCCAATCCAACATGCTCGAATTCGGCAAGGTGGCGGGCGACGCCGACGGCACGCTGGAACACGCGGTCAAGAGCGAGGGCTTGTATCCGTATCTGGTCGACGACGCCGGTAATTGGACCGAGCGGAAGGATGTCCGCAACGTGGCGGTCATGGGCAGCGGCGGTCCGGGCAGGACGCAGGTGCGAAAGAACGATTGGCTGAAGGTCGCCGGCGGCAAGATCGGCGTCGAAATCGGCATCGGCAACTACTTGGGCGAATTCCACGACGAACCGGTATTGATCCTTAAGAGTGCGATCGGCAACCGCTCGCTGGGTTGGGACCTGCTTCCGCCCGGTTCGCCTTCGTATGAATTCACCGATCCCAAGGACGGCAAGACCTACGTGTATGCCGGCTACGGGCAGAGCCCCGACCGTTGGGAAAAGGGGACGGAGCCGAAACGGATCGGTTGGCAAGCCGGTCTGCAATACGACGGTGACATCGCGCCGGCCAAAGAGGTGCTGGCCAAGTTGGATACGTATTACCCCGGCGCGACGGATTATGAGATCGCCGGATTCTTTTGGTGGCAAGGTGACAAGGACCGTTACAACCCAGGCCACTCACAGAAATACGAGCCGAACCTCGTGCGTCTGATCGAGTCGCTGCTAAGGATTTCGACGCTCCCAATGCCCCGTTTGTGATGGCGACGCTCGGTCAGACCGACAGGACAACGCAGGGTACCGAGAAGGACATTATCGAAGCGAAGTTCGCCGTCGCCGATCCGAATCGCCACCCGGAATTCAAAGGCACCGTGGCCACAGTCTACTCGCATCCGCTGAGCATGGGCGCCGTCGAACGCTCACTATGGCGGCAACGCCAAGACGTATATGAACGTCGGCGAGGCGCAGGAAAGCCATGGTGGAATTGCTGAAGGCCAAGTAGGCCACGGCCCACGCCATGAAGGCAAGCGGCACGGCGAGCCGTCGGTGTCTTCCCGGCGTCCGTCCAATACAAGCACGATGCGCGAGCGAGCGCGAATCGTCGAACTCACTTGCTTGCGCTGCGTGCTGGTAAGTTTTTACTTGCCGATCGTTCGAAGAAAACAACGCAAAGGCGAGGACGCAAAGACGCCAGAAGATGTAAGCGGCACGGCGCGAGCCGTCCGGTGTCGCAAGACGGACTTTCCATTCGCGTCTGTTTCTCCCTTGCGTCCTAGCGCCTGGCGACTTTGCGTTCACGCTTCCCTGCGTTCACCGAAATACAAGCCCGATGCGCGAGCAAGTGAATCGTCGAACTCTGCTGCACTGCGTGCTCGTATGTTTTTACTTGCCGATCGTTCAGAAGAAGGCAACGCAAAAGCGCGAAGGACGCAAGGAACGCCAGAAGATGTAAGCGGCCTGGCCGCGAGCCTCCGGTGTCGCAAGACGGACTTTCCATTCGCGTCTGTTTCTCCCTTGCGTCCTAGCGCGCCCGGCGACTTTACTTTCACGCTTCCCTGCGTTCTTTCGAAATACAAGCCCGATGCGCGGGCGATGAGATCGTCGAACTCACTTGCTTGCACTGCGTGCTCGTATGTTCTTACTTGCCGATCGTTCGAAGGCAACGCAAAGGCGCGAGGACGCAAGACGCCAGAAGATGTAAGCGGCACGGCGCGAGCCTCCGGTGTCGCCGGGCCGGACTTTCCATTCGCGTCTGTTTCTCCCTTGCATCCCTAGCCTTGGCGACTTTGCGTTTCACGCTTCCTGCGTTCACCGAAATACAAGCACGATGCAAACCGTGCGTTAAAATCGTCGAACTCTTGCTGCATGCGTGCTCGTATGCACTCGTCGAGCCTCCTGGGCCATGAAAAACCGCCGAATTGGCCGTTCGAAAAGTTGCAATGGCCCGCGAATCGATTTTTGCCCAGTGCGGAAAGTTGCGGTGGCCGACAAATCGATTTTTCATCAAGTGCAAAAGTTGTAACGGCCGTCGAATCGATTTTTTGCCCAGTGCAGAAATTGTAACGGCCGACAAATTGATTTTTGGCCGTTGCAGAAGCTGCAACGGTCGACGAATCGATTTTTGGGGCACTGCAAAAAGTTGCAATGGGCTTCCAGCTCTTTCGCCGGGCGATCTATTCGCCGATCGGAGCGGCGGGCGGATTCGAGGCGGCTCGCTGGAGTTCACGGAGATCGAGCGACTCGCCGGATTTCACGGTGTGATAGAACGAGGCGAAATTGGCGGCGGCGGTGTCGGCGGTTGGGAGCTTGTCCGACGTGAGGAAATGGGCGGCGTGGTCGCCCAGGACTTCGGCCGTGTGGCCTTGGACGATCAGGGCGGTCGATTCGTCGATGCCGATGCCGAGCAGGCCGGGGTGTTGCCGCACGACGGGGATCAAGTCGGGCTGGCGACGGCGTTGGGCAAAGTGTTGGTCGATGGCCGTGCCTGGCAGGAAGCCGAAGCCGCGTTCGTAGCCTTCGGCCATCATGATCGTGTTGCCCAGCGGATGGCCGCGCACGAGGAACTCGCCTTGGATCGTCGCGCCGGCCGAGCTGCCGCCGATCACGCCGCCGCGAGCCAGCACGTCGTGAAACAGTTGGATCGCGTTGGTGTCCTCATAGGCGTCGACGAAGTTCCATTGTCGGCCGCCGCCGAACCAAATGCCGGTTGCCGATTTCAACGCTTCTTGAAACGCCGGCTCGGCGACTTCCCGCCGGCCCATTTGTGGCAAGACCGTGACGTCGGCGATCTCGGCTTGTTGCAGGAAACGAGGCACGCCCTGTTTGCGGGCTTCGTCGCGCGGAACGGCCGTGGGCAGATAAACGATTCGAGCTTCCGGGCCGCCGGCGAGTTCGATAAAGCGATCGGCGACGGATTGGGGCATGCGTCCGCCGCCCACGATCACGAGCGAACCCGATTGGACTTGAGGCTGACCGAGCCGCGGCGTTCCCGGATCGATCCCCAGGTTTCGCGTGCGGGCCGCTCGGGTCCACTGCGTGAGATCCGCGGTCGACGGACTCTTGAGCCGCACTTGTTCGAGTTCGCGATAGTCGCATTTCGCCAGAGTCAGTGTGACCTCGCCTTTGCCGACCACTTGCATTCGTCGACCGTGAACGAGGATGGCCGTGTTCGGTTCGATTTCGATGCCGAAGTCGAACATGGTTTGAGATAGGACCGCCGCGCCGGCCGAAGCGCCGCCGATCACTCCGCCGCGGTCCAGGAGTTTTTGGAACGCGGAGGCAACATCGCGATTGCCGCCAACTGCTGTTAGACGACTGGCCCCATCGGCGGTGATCCAGACGCCGCGAACCATATTGATGGCGGCGGATAGCGTTCGTGCGTCGGCCTCGGCCTCACGATCGGAGGCTCTCCAGGCGAAAAGGGTGTGAGGAACGCCGGCTTCGGCCATCCACGCCGGCGATTTGCTCGTGGCTGGGTTCGATTCGTCCGCGTCGCCCGCAATGACCAACGCGGTTGCTTGATCGCCGATGGTCGACACGAATGCCGCGACGGCTGGCTCGGGCAGCGTTTCGCCGCCTGCGAGAATCAACGTCCCTTGAATGCCGTCGGGCTGAATGTTTTTCAGCCCCGCGTCGGGCCGCATGGGGCCGCGATCGTCCCAGGCTTGGAGCGCGGCGGCATTCGGCAGTACGCCACTCAGGAGAATGAAGATTGTGAGCCGGGAGGCCGTGGTGTGAGGAGTTCGTTTCACGATTGGTTATCAGCTTCTTCGTCGGAGCGGCCGACTACGTAGGAGTCGATGACTTCGGAGCGGTTGGGGTGCTGGGCCGAGTTGTCGAAGCGGCGTTCTTCGTAGTTGTGCTCTTCGTAGCGGCGGCGGTCGACGTGATTGGCATCGGAAGTTCGTTGTCCGAAGTTCGTAAATGACTCGACGCGAAACCGTGAGCGGAACCAGCGGGTTAGCCAAACTTTGTACACGCGTCGACAGAACGGGACGAGCAGCGTCAGGCCGAACGCGTCGGTCAGGATTCCGGGCGTCAGCAGCAGCGCGCCGGCGACCAGAATCATCGCGCCGTCCAACATCGATTGCGTTGGCATGCGGCCCGAGAACAACTCTTCGCGGATCGTGTTCCAGACTCGCCAGCCTTGTTGTTTCGCCAGCCAAGTGCCGACAAACCCAGTGACGAGCACCAGTCCGATTGTGAACCACAGGCTGGTCGCTTGAGCCACGTAGTGCAGCAGCGCCAGTTCGACGAGCGGCACAATGATAAACAACAGCAGCAGGCGGAAGAACACGAAAAAAGCCGCGGGGATTTAGAAGGCATGGTCCAAAAAAAAGGCGACCGCCATCATAGCAGCGGTCGCCTTCCAAGATATGCCAATGTCATTCCGCCGATGGCAGATAACGACGCGAGTCGTGAATCTCCTTGGTAGAAGAACACTCGCAACGACAGCAATCGGCCTGGTTGCTGGCGCCACGAGGTTCTTCGGAAACGCAAACCCGTGGCACTGCACTTGAAAACATCGAGAGCGGTTACTTGGCAACTCATCGCGTGCGCGACGAGCGGCTGAAACCACTCGTGGAAAATAATCTAGTAGGCAGCGGAGCGGCCATCGCGTGGCGGCGCCAAACCCCAAGCCTTAATCTTTCGCTGAAGCGTGCGGACGGAAATGCCCAACGCGTCGGCGGCATGCGTGCGGTTGCCGTGATAGGCTTCCAGCGCGGCTTCGATCGCCTCGCGCTCCATTTCGTGCAGCTTCTTGCCGTTGAAGGTCGTGGGCCCGCTTTTGGAGACGGGTTTGCGAGCCAATTCGTACAACCGCTGCTCGAGCAACCGCTGTTCAACCGCACGACAAACGCGAATCTGTAATTCTTCCGGGTTCAGGGGCAGGCGAACGCAATCGTTCGCGCCGGCTTGCAACGCCTTGACGCATTCATCTTCGTTCGAGCCGGGTGCGACGACGATGAAACGCGTGTCGGGGCTGACTTCGCGCCAATGCGTCATGAACTGGATCGCGGTGTTGTTGCCCAAATCCAAGCCGGTCACAATCACATCGACCGACTCGTCGATTCGTTCCATCGCCTTGGCCACGCTGTTGGCCGAGTAGACTTGGTAGCGCGACTCGGGAACGGCGTCCTCGAGCGCGTCGAGTTCGTCGTCGTCCACCGCCACCAGCATCACCGACGCAGCTTTCTTAGCACTTGATTCGTTTCCAAATTGCTCCATTTCTGGTCCCTCATTTTTTCCGAGCCAATCATTTGGCTTCTGTTGTTCAACGCCCACGCATTCCGAAAGCATGGTTTACCTCCCAAAGAAAACGAAACTTCCTCGCTCGATCGAATGGCACCTCGCCACTCCCAAGTACGGTCGATGACCGACCGCCCTGGTCGATAAGAGCGCAATTCAGGCTTGCCGCCGAGTCAATTTGGCAATCGCCGCGACTCTTCGTCATTCTAAGGCAATGTGTGTGCCGTTGGCCACTTTCCAATGGACAAAGTGACTGCGGGTTGCCGTGACACTTTTACACATGAGACCGTTCGTCCGAATTCGATTCGACTTGCCTCGACGCACGGGTCCGGGCTAGGTTTAACGGGCAAACCTCATTCAAGCCGGTCGTCACAAGACCGCCAATTTTTGCACGAACGACCTACGAGACACATCGCATGACAGCGAGAAAATCGACTCTTCCCACGCTGGCGGTGGGTCTGGCCGTTCTGCTGTTGGTCGGAGCTTCGGCTTATTGGCTGACGTCGCACAGCAACGGCCAGTCGACCGCTCGACGCATCCCGGTCGACGGAGATCGCGCGTACGGCTATCTCAAAGAGATCTGCCAAATCGGTCCGAGGCCCAGCGGTTCGCCTGGCATGTTGCAGCAACAGCGCTGGCTGACCGAACACTTCGCCAACTTGGGCGGGCGAGTCTCGATGCAAGAGTTTTCCGTGCGGCATCCAGAAACCGGCGATCCGGTGGCGATCAAGAATATGCTGGTCGAATGGCATCCCGAGCGGCGCGAGCGAATTCTGTTGTGCGCTCACTACGATACGCGGCCTTTCCCCGACCGTGATCGGACGAATCCGCGGGGCGTCTTTGTAGGCGCGAACGACGGCGGCAGCGGCGTGGCGCTGCTGGCCGAGTTGGCTCATCACATGGGCGAGTTGAATTCGCGGTACGGCGTCGACTTCGTGCTGTTTGACGGCGAAGAGTTGGTGTTCGACGAGAGTCGCGACAAAGACTACTACTTTCTCGGCTCGACACATTTCGCCCAGGAATACGCCCGCGGCACCAGTGACGTGCGCTATCGAGCCGGCGTGTTGTTCGACATGGTTGGCGACGCCGATTTGCAGCTTTACTACGAAGTTTTCAGCTTGCGGAACGCTCGCGATGTGACGCTGGGCATTTGGAAAACGGCTCAGCGGTTGGGCGTGGACGAATTCAAACCGCGGTCGCGGCATGAAATCCGCGACGACCATCTGCCGTTGAACAATATCGCCAAGATCCCAACCTGCGACTTGATCGACTTCGACTATCCGCGTCCCGGTCTGCGAGCGCCTTCGTACTGGCACACGGAACAAGATACCGTCGACAAATGCTCGGGCGAGTCGCTCGCCAAAGTTGGTTGGGTCGTGCTGGAGTGGCTGAAGTCGCTGAAGTAGCGTGTTGCGACTGGGGGCTTCGCTTCGCTCCGACCCCAGGCACGTAGGTTTTATGGGTGTGTTTGGGATCGACCCATGGTAGCCCCAGCGATGCGCCTCCGAGTCGCCCGGCCGACGCTTGAAAGCCCGTCATGATCGTTCAAGTTACGTTCGCACTGTTCTTGGTTGTCGTCGCCGTGCTGTTGTCGCTGCGCACTTGGGCGGTGCGTCGGACTTACTTGACCGAAGGCAGTGACTCGGCGAGCGCTGCGGAAGCGGATTATTTCGACCGTCAATTCCGGCGTCGCACATTGACGAACGGCCTGATCGGGCTCGTGGGAATCGCCGTCTTCGTGGGCCTGTGGGTCAACGATCCGCAGGCGGTGGCCATGTTTTGGATGGGCGTACTGATGTTGGTCGTGGCGATTCTGGCGTTGGCAGCCGCCGACATGTTCAGCTCGCAGCGGTTCTTTCGCAGCGTTCGCCGGAACGTGGCGGTAGAGCGTGCGAAGTTGGAAGCGGAAGCCGAGCGGTTGCGCGCGGAGCTGCGACGCCATGATTCGGGCAACGGGCACTCGCCGCCCGAACGGCAGCGTGGCAAGGAAGGCTCGAACGAGTTGTAGAGTCGCTGACCGCGGCGCGAATCGGCGGATTTCTGCCGCTTGCCAGATGCGGAATAAGCCGCTACTTTCAACGGTTTGCTGGATTTGCCTCCTACCCGCCCATCGGCATTCGCCTTCTGTCTCGGAATCGCGGTCATGATTGCGCCCTCGAAGCTGCCCGATCATCAGCGGATCGTGATTACCGGTATCGGTCTGACCGCGCCGAACGGCAACAACTTGGCCGAGTTTCGCGACGCGTTGCTCAACGGCCGCAGCGGAGTCAGCGATTACGAGATTCGCTATGTCGGTAAGACATTGGCTGGAATCTGTAATTTCGAGGTCACGCGATATCAGTCCCGACGCGATCTGCGTCGCGGCACGCGAGCCGGCAGCGTCGGCGTTTACGCCTCGAACGAAGCGGTTAAGGATTCCGGGATCGACTGGGAAAACGTAGATAAATCGCGGGTCGGCATCTATCTGGGCGTTACCGAACACGGCAATGTCGAGACCGAGAACGAGATTTACGAGCTCAAGGGCTACGACTACGACACGCAGTTTTGGTCGCACCATCACAATCCTCGAACGGTCGCCAACAACCCGGCCGGCGAAGTGGCGTTGAACATGGGAATCACCGGGCCGCACTACACGATCGGCGCGGCATGCGCGGCGGGCAACGCGGGCTTGATTCAGGGGGCTCAGATGCTGCGGCTGGACGAATGCGATTTGGCGTTGGCCGGCGGCGTTTCGGAAAGTATTCACACGTTCGGGATTTTCGCCAGCTTCAAGAGCCAAGGTGCACTGGCCGAGCACCCCGATCCGGCGCGAGCCAGCCGGCCGTTCGACGTGGACCGCAATGGAATCGTGGTCGCTGAGGGCGCGTGCGTTTATACGCTGGAGCGTTTGGACGATGCGAAGCGGCGGGGTGCCGATCTACGGTGAACTCGTCGGTTATGCGATGAACACCGACGCCACGGACTTTGTGTTGCCGAACCCAGAGCGGCAGGCCGAATGTGTCGAGCTGGCTTTGCGACGCGCCGGCTTGTCCGGCCGATCAAATCGACATCGTTAGCACGCACGCCACGGGCACGGGGCAAGGCGACGCTCAAGAGTGCGCCGCCTTGCGGCGAGTGTTTGGCGAGTCAACGAACGTTCACTTCAACAATACGAAAAGCTTCATCGGGCACTGTATGGGCGCAGGCCGGAGCTTTGGAGCTGGCGGGGAATCTGTCGGCTTTCCAGGATGGCGTATGTCACGCCACGATCAACATCGATCAGCTTGATCCCGAATGCGATCTAAACGGATTGGTGATGAATCAACCGCGGGAACTGGGCAAAGTCCGGTATCTGCTCAATAATTCGTTCGGTATGCTCGGAATCAATTCGGTCGTAATTATCCCGAAGTTTTAACCGGGGCGACGCACGAGCGCGTCGGCCAGTACAGGAAGGATGACTGCCTATGAGTCCCGCGGAGATTCGCGAAGAAATCCTCGACATCCTCGGCGATATTGCGCCGGATGAAGACCTCAGCGACTTGAAGGACGACGTTGCTTTCCGCGATCAACTCGAGTTGGACAGCATGGACTTCCTGGACATCGTGATGGAATTACGAAAGCGGCATCGCGTCAGATTCCAGAAGAGGATTACTCGCATCTGAACAGCATGCAGAGCACCGTTGATTATCTGACTCCACGCATGGCGGATGTTCAGAAGGCTTAGCGGGCGGACGGCCTAGCGGTTGGTCCAAGCCCGGTCACTTCCGCGGGCGTGTCATCGGTTCCGTCCGGGCAACCGGGGCTTGCAAGTCAAATTGGTGGGCACGGGCCCCGCTCTTAAACATTCGGCGCGAAGAATTCGACCGGCAGCAGCATGTACGACACGATCATCATCGGCGCCGGCATGTCGGGACTCGCGGCGGGAATTCGGCTGGCCTATTTCGATCGACGCGTGTGCGTGCTCGAGCGGCACTATACGATCGGCGGACTCAACTCGTTCTATCGGCTGAACGGACGCGATTACGACGCCGGTTTGCATGCCGTCACGAACTTCACTCCGGCTGGGGCGAAGAAGGTCCGCTGGCCCGGTTGCTTCGCCAGCTCCGTTTTCGCTGGGAAGACTTCGCGCTGTCGCCGCAGTTGGAATCGGCCATCGCCTTTCCGGGCGTCGAGCTGCGTTTTAGCAACGACATCGAACTGCTGAAGTCGCAGATCGCATCGCGTTTTCCAGCGCAGATCGACAACTTTCAGCGTCTGCTGGACAAGCTGGTCGATTACGACGACCTGGATCAAGCGGCGTTTGACCAGTCGACGCGTGCGGTTCTGAGCGAGACGCTGTCCGATCCGCTGCTGATCGAAATGCTGCTCTGCCCGCTGATGTGGTACGGCAACGCTCGCGAGCATGATATGGACTGGGGCCAGTTCTGCATCATGTTTCGCAGCATCTTTCTGGAGGGATTCGCCCGTCCGTTCGCCGGCGTGCGGCTGATTCTGAAGAATCTGGTGCGGAAGTTTCGCGGGCTGGGCGGCGAACTCCGATTGCGAGCCGGCGTGGATCGCATTCAGATCGAAGATGGTCGCGCGGTCGGAGTCATCTTGGACAACGGCGAAGAAATTCAGGGACGCCGAATCCTTTCGTCTGCCGGTTGGGTCGAGACAATGCGGATGGGCCGCGAAGTGCCCGCCGCCAGTTCGTCCTCGAATGCTCAACCAGGGCAGACGGTTCAGCCAGGACAGACCGCTCAGCCAGGACAGATGTCGTTTATCGAAAGCATCTCGGTACTGGACAAGCAGCCGAAGCAATTGGGCATGGATCGTACGATCGTGTTCTACAACGACTCGCCGCGATTCCATTGGCAACGGCCGGATGACGGCTTGTGCGACGTGCGGACCGGCGTGATCTGCTCGCCCAACAATTTCGACTATGGCCCCGAAGACGGCCAGCTTCCTGATGGCGTTGTCCGCATCACGTCCATCGCCGACTACGCTCGCTGGTCGAATCTCTCGGAGGACGATTATCGCTTGGCGAAACTGCGATGGTATGACCGAGCCGTGGCGTCAGCCGTCCGATTCTATCCCGACTTTCGCAACCACGTGGTCGACACCGATCTGTTCACTCCGAAGACCATTCGCCGTTTTACTTGGCACGATAATGGCGCGGTCTATGGAGCTCCCGACAAACACCTCGATGGCACGACGCCGTGGGAGAACGTGTTTGTGTGTGGCACCGACCAAGGCTTTGTGGGTATTATTGGAACGATCATTAGCGGCATTTCGATGGCCAATCAACATTGCTTGCGGGACTGACCGCCGCTGAATTTCGAGGGAAACCATGAGTATCGCTGAAAGTAGAACCGCGGTTACTCCCGACGACTTGCTGGCGATGCCAGACTCCGTTTCGTTCGAACTGGTAAACGGACAGCTAGTGGAGCGAGAGATGGGATACCATTCCAGTCGCGTTGGTGGCGAGATGTATTTTCTACTCCGTCGCCATTGTGGCGATCACGGTCTCGGTTGGGTCGCTCCGGCCGATGCCGGTTTCCGCTGCTTTCCCGACGACCCTGACAAGGTGCGAAAGCCGGACGTGTCCTTCATTCGCGCGGATCGGATGTCAACCGCCGACGAGCCGCAAGGATATGTCACGATCGCTCCGGATTTGGCCGTGGAAGTTATCTCTCCGCACGAGCTGTTTGGCGACGTGTTGGTCAAGGTCAACGAGTATCTGTCAGCCGGCGTGCGATTGGTGTGGGTAATTGAACCGAACGCGCAAGTCGTGCATGTGTACGGACCATGAGCACGGCGGAACCATCTTGCAACGCGACGATCAGCCAACCGGCGAGGATGTCTCCCGGCTTCTCCGTGGCGGTCGCCGATTTGTTCGCGGCGCCGGCTGGAACGCAGCCGAAAAGTTCGTAGTCGAGCGTCTCACCGGATCTCAAGAAACGACCGCGGCCCACGACTTGCATCGTGGGCCGCGGCTTATCCGGTATCGACAGGGAGAGCAGTCACGAGTTGCGGCTCGTACCGCTTCCCGGTCGATGGTTTTTCGGCAACTAGCTTAGTTGCAACCGCAGCTCGGTTCGCAACCGCAAGCCGGGGCACAAGCCGGTTCGCAACCGCAAGCCGGTTCGCAGCAAACGGGCTTGCAGCACGAGCGAAGCTTGTGCTTCAGGTGGTGCAACAAGCCAACTCGCTTGCAGCACTTCGGAGCGCAGCAGGAGGGCTCGCAGCCGCAGGTCGGAGCACAAGCCGGCTCGCAACCACAAGCTGGGGCACAATTCGACGCACAGGCCGGTTCGCAACCGCAAGCGGGCTCGCAGCCACAAGCTGGCTCGCAGCAGCTCGGCTTGCAGCAACGATTGCGCAGGTGATGCAGCAGGCCGTGACGATGCTTGTGACCGCAGCAGCTCGGCGTGCAAACGTCGCAGCCACAGGTCGGGGCAGGCGTGCAGCAAGCAGGCTCGCAACCACAAGCCGGTTCGCAACCACAGGCCGGCTCACAACAGCTTCCGCCACCCAACATGCGGTCCAGCAAGCTGGCTTGGGCGAAATTGGCCACCAAGGTGATCAGGCTGAAAGCCAAGATCGCGGGAAGAATAACTCGTCGCTTCATAGGGAGGGCTCCTCGTTCGAAGAAACTCAACAGACGGTACCTTTGTTCCTTTGCCAGTCGGCTGGCCCCATGAGTTCTCTTCATCCGGGCGGCTCAGTCGAATTTCACTGGCTTCTCGAACCAGCACCACGCGTGCTGATTGCATGGTCTGTCATCGACGACTTGACCGGCAGCTCTTCACTAGAGATCGCATTTCTCCAGAATTGCCCAGAGCCGCTTTTCGCGTTGTACCGGATTCACCGACGGCGCGGTTTTCAACGAACGAACGGGGGCGCTTGCCGCAGCCCGCGACGACAGCGTTTTCCCCTGACAATGGGGACAGCGAACGAATTACATGCAATCCACGTGGGCTTGGAACCCACAACTGCCGATGGGTTGCACCGCAAATTCCCGGCAATTCATCGAACCGTTGCCACCGGCGCGAAAATGCGTCGCGCTGCCGAGACGCGCCGACATCGTGTCCCAAAACCGCGTGTTATGTTTCACATACCGCTAAATGATCTCGAAGGGGCAGACAACATGATTTCGGCAACCATTGGTGATTCGTTCCTTTACTCCGATCTCGGCGACGACCCGGACTACGCGGAACTCATTGAGATGTTCGTCGGCGATTTGCCGCGTCGCGTCGAACAACTGCTGGCGGCCAAGGCCGCCGAAGACGCCGACCAAGTGCGTGTGTTGTCCCATCGACTCCGCGGGGCAGCCGGCGGTTACGGCTTTCCCCAGCTCACCCACGCCGCGGCCCGCGTGGAAGAACCGTTACGATCCGACCAACCGCTCGATTCGATCACCGGCGAGCTAGATACGTTGATCGATCTCTGCCAACGGGTTCGCATTCGCTCGACGGACAAGGCATAGGCCCCGCGTCGCGTTTCGCGCAAGCGACTCGCCCACGGCATCACGCTCGCCCGCGGCATCGACTATCCTAGGTTCCTCGCCGGGCCCATCGGCGGGTGATACTCTGATCGACGAGGAACCATTGATGCTCGAAGGCGAAGACCTCCAGGCTGTCCAGCGTCTGAACGAAGCGTACCAACAGATCACACGCGAAATGTCGAAAGCCATTGTGGGCCAGCGACAAGTGATCGAGGAATTGCTGATCGCCATGTTCGCCAAGGGACATTGTCTGCTGGTCGGCGTGCCAGGCTTGGCCAAGACATTGATGATTCGCTCGGTCGCCGATGCGTTGTCGCTGAAGTTCAGCCGCATCCAGTTCACACCCGATCTAATGCCGTCGGATATTACCGGCACCGAAGTGATCCAAAGGACAAATCCACGGGCGAGCGGATGTTTCGCTTCCTGCCGGGCCCGATCTTTGCCAATGTGGTGCTGGCCGACGAAATCAACCGCACGCCCCCTAAGACCCAGGCCGCGTTGCTCGAAGCCATGCAAGAGCAGCAGGTCACCGTCGGCGGCCAACGCCACGTGCTGGAACAACCATTCTTTGTGCTGGCCACGCAAATCCAATTGAGCAAGAAGGCACGTATCCGCTGCCCGGAGCCGCAACTGACCGCTTCATGTTCCATGTGTTGGTCGATTACCCGAGCGAGGACGACGAGCTAGAAATTGTTAAACGCACGACGGCCGACCTGGAATCGCGAATCGTTCCCACACTGGACGCCGAACGAATCGGGCAACTCACCCGCGTCGTGCGCAAAGTGCCGATCGCCGATCACGTCGCCCGCTACGCTTTGAAGCTCGCCCGACTAACACGCAGCAATCAACCAGACGCCCCTGAATTTATCCGTGAGAATGTCACTTGGGGCGCTGGTCCGCGAGCCAGCCAATACATGGTGCTGGGCGCCAAGGCCCGCGCCATTTTGCATGGCCGGAATTATGTGAGCCAGGAAGACATTCGCTCCGTCGCGCTGCCCGTCCTGCGTCACCGCATAAAGACCAATTTCAACGCCGAAGCGGAAGGCATTTCCGCCGACGACCTGATTCGCCGTTTGATCGAACATCTCCCCGCCGACGAAAGCTCGAACGACCGTGGACACGTCGCTGAAGTCTTTAGATCCGCGGACGCTGGCTAAGCTCGGCAGTCTGCGGTTGCAGCGACATATCGTGGAAGGCTATGTGTCGGGCCTGCATCGCAGTCCCTACCGCGGCTTCCTCGATCGAGTTCGCGAACACCGCGAATACGCGCCAGGCGACGACCTGCGACATGTGGATTGGAAGGTGTTCGGCCGTAGCGACAAATTCTATCTCAAACAGTATGAAGATGAGACAAACCTGATTTGCTATTTGGTACTGGATATTAGTGAGAGTATGCAGTACCGCGGACCAGACGCCGCCATGTCGAAACTCGAATATGCTCAGACCGTGGCGGCAGCAATGGCGTGGCTCGTGCTACAACAACAAGATTCGGTCGGACTAGTAACTTTCGACAATCAAATTCGCACCCTAATCCGCCCCGGCAGCAATCCTTCGCACCTCAGTCAAATCCTGCAGGTGTTGGAGAACGTCCGGCCCCAAGCAAAAACTCGCTGCGGCCCCATTTTTCACGAGTTGGCCGAACGTCTCAAGAAACGGGGCGTCGTTCTACTGCTAAGCGACTTTTTCGACGACGTAGCCTCGCTCTCCACGGGCCTAAAACACTTGCGACACCGCCGCCACGACGTGATCGCCGCGCACGTGCTGGACGCCGCCGAGCTGGATTTCCCGTTCACACAACCGACCATGTTCAAGGGCCTGGAACAAATGCCGGAAGTCATGGCGGACGCCCGTTCCCTGCGCCGAGCCTACTTGGCCGAATTCGACAAGTTTCTCACCGGCGTCCGCAACACCTGCCGCGGACAAGCCATCGACTACCAGCAGATGCGTACCGACCGACCGTTCGACGTCACGCTCTCCGATTACTTGGCCACACGGGCTGCCAGAATCAAGTAATCACATTGCCACGCCGCCGCATTCGCAAAGGTCACGGAGTGGCAACTTCCGCGGGATCAACATAGCGAATGTGTACGACGCTCAACAACTCACCCGCCTTCACGTCGCGTCGCTCCTGAATGTTTTCCGATGTCTCCACGTCCTCGGCGCCCGTTCCCACGCGACTCAGCGAGGGCGCGTAAAACGCCGCTGTGATAAGGCCCAAATTCTCCGTGAAGTTCTTCTGCGCCGCGACGGACAGATTATCGTCGACAACGACGAACCGACGAAGTTTGCCACCGGTACCTGTCTCCGTCACAAACCCGCGTATCTCCCATAACGGCTGATTGCTCGCGGAAGGGTCGAGTATCCAACCCCGCGCTTCATCCAGCTTCACAATCGGCGCCACTTCGACCGTCGCGATTCCCTTCTCTTGTACCTTTTCGGGAAGTGTATTAAGCCCATCTACCAACAAACGCATGTAGACTTTGTCACGCCCGAGAAGTCGCACGCGAATCGTGTAAACCTCGCCTTGACGTAAGGGAACCACATAATCATTTCCTCGAAACTCCCCCGACCGCTCCTTGCCATCCACATAGATTGCGACGCGATAGGGGAACTTCGGATCGCTCAGTGGATGCGCACCCTGAGCTCGTTCGTCCAACTTGGCAATCATTTGCTCTTGTGGCTGCACGCCCGGAAATGGAGGCGGGCGATCTTCCGGCTTAACGGCCACGCTCAGCCCCAGCATCGCCCATTCGTGTTCATTCAACAGCGCCGCACCGCCAGCCGCTCCGGCCAGCGAGTTCGTTTCCAGTTGCTTCAGCTTGCACTGCAACGTGATGAGCCGATGTTGCCTGTGGCGCAAAGTGCCCGTCACGATGGCAGGTAAACCGTCCAAGCTGGCCGAGAGTTTAGCCAACGCTTCGCGCGAGCCGAGTTGATCCACGGAAAATTGTTGCGCCTTGAGCTGCGTCACAAGCTCCCGCCCGTCGATCACTTCGACCGTTCCAGTCTCCAATAGTTTGTTTTCCAACTCCGCCGTACACCACCGCCCCAAAGCCCCAAACTCTCCGCCCAGGGCCTCGCCGAATTGCGTATCGGCAGTGAACTGCATGACGCCTACTTTCTTGATGCCCCGCGACTCCATGGCCCACGCAATCTGGTCTGCCATATCCGAAATCAAATGCTTCAGCTGCAACGGAGCCAGCTTGAGCACCCAAGGCACCCCTTGCACTCCCGAACGTATGATTCGGACCGGAGACTGCGACCGATGAAAACGGGCTTCCGCCGTATGTGTGACGTTGTCGTATACATATTTATTCAACTCATCGATATCAACGATTCCGTCGCCGCCTTCGTCCGCATGCCCCTTAAGCCCTTGGTTCAACCAATAGGTGAATAGCGACTGTCGCTTTTCGGCCCAAATCACACTCTTCTGCTCGTTGGTGGAACTAGCAAGTGTAATTACACCCTCGATATCCCGGAACGGTTCGCCCAATTCCTTCGCCGCCACACGTCGCATGTCTTGACCTGCCTCCCCATTCTCTACGTCGGTCTCCCCTTTCTCGGTTCCCGCATGACATGAATCAAGAATGAGGAGCTTTAGGCCAGCGCGACACGCCGCCAACTGATCTCGGAGCCACGCGACGGAAAGCCCCGTTTCCTCCGCTCGAGCTGGATCGCAATCGAGAGGCGCGAGAAACAACTTGCCATCGTCGGATTGAAACCCATGTCCACTGAAGTACACCAACAACCGATCATTGGGCCCTGGTTTTTCTAGCCATTTGGGCAATTCCGAAAGCAAACTTTGTCTGAGCGGCTGGCGCAATTCGTCATCGGCCGAATCCACGAATCGCACAATATTCCGCGCGGATACGCCGCCACGTTCGCGCATGGTCAACGCAAGTTGATCCACATCGTTGATCGTGTACGCCAAAGGGGCGGCAAAACGGTAGTTCTCGGCTCCAATGAGAATCGCCCATTGTTGGCCGTCTGCCGCGGACGATGAGTCTGGAGGCTGAGCATTCGCATTCTGAACTTTCGCGTTCAGGTATAGGAGAGAAATAAGCGTCAGAAGCGTGACATAACGAACCGACTTGATGCAATGAGCCACGGATCTATCCTCACTTCGGATTACATGTTCTCTACGGTTTGCGAGGCGGCATACATACGCGCTAGGTTCTAATTGGGCCCGACCAACACGAATGTGGCCCAGTAATAGGGGCTCGACCATTTCTCCTGTTGCCGGACCCACTTCTTCGCCGCATTTAGTGACTGCGCATAGTCCACGGGTTGTTGCTTTTCCTCGGCATTCGCAATCCCACTGGCGAAGTAGCTGATAACGCTCGCAGCGGCCTGGTCGTCAACAACCCAGTTACTAGCCACGACACGTCTCGAACCAGCGACGAGAAATCCCCGCGAGAGCGTCCAAACACCTTCGCCTCGCTGCTGAGGCCCATAGTTGGTATTGCAAGCGCTGAGGATTGTGAGTTCGCAGCTTCGCAGATCCAGTTCATAAATCTCCGCCAACGTCAAAAAACCGTCGTCAGCCGGAACACTAGCCGCCGCTCCAGGTGTCAGTGCCAAAGAACCAAATAGATTACCGTGGGCGTGATCCGCGAGACCATGACAGGCCAAATGCAAATAGCGGCGACCGGCGCTCTGAGTGCGAACATTGGCCTCCGTGGCCTGTTCGCCAATCAGTCGCTCGACGCCAAAACCACGCTTGCCGAATACATCGTTCACCCAAGATGATTCCCAAGCAGTAAACGGAAGCCGTGGCAATTGGCCCCCTAGCGAAGCGTAACGTGTTCCCGAATCAATGCCCTCATTGGTAGACTCGGAGCTCGGTTCACCGCTTCGCGGATAACTCGGGTCACCTACCGACAGCACCGGCGCCTCGGAATTCGACGCATTGCCCGCGCGTTGCCTCAAATTCAACATGACCGTGGCCGAAGGGCCATAATGCACGGGTGGCCCGGCATCCAGCAGGTAAGTGGGGCATCGCCCCGCTCAACCACGAGCGGCTTTCAGATAAAAACGTCGCCAATGGCCCGTCGGGCATTACAATCAACCGCCCCACGTCGCCCGATGTCCAGCTGCTTTCACCGTTCGGCTTCGGGAATCAATAAAGCATACAATTCGGCGAGTGTCGGAATCGCCTGATCAACACTTTGCGGCGACGCCAGCTTACCGAGCACGCCCCGGTCGCCGAGAAATACTTTATTCAACGCCTCATACGTTAACGGTCCTGGAGCGATCCCCATCGCGTCCGCGGTTTTCTGGTCGACCTCTAAGATTACGAGCCGGGCTTCGCTGTCACTCAGGACAGCCAGGTACGTAGCAGCCTGACCAACAAAATAGATTAATGCCATGTTATTGGTGCCGACCAACTCGCTGAATCTGACTAAGCCGGGGCGTGAATGAACCAGCGGCAAATTCCGGTAGACCGGATTGTGCGCATGTCACGACAATGGTCGTACAATGCCTTCCGAGCCTGAGCCACTTCATTTTCTAATCGGTCGCGAGCCCCAGGGGCGGCTGACTCCTCCTTGCCTCGAACCAACACCTGCAGTCGTTTTTCTAGCTCCGCGACCCGCGCGGTCAACTCGGCTTCGCGCCGTTGCAACGCTTCGCGCTCCACGGCCGATCGGCCAACCTGAAGGCTGGCGCCCGAAACCGAGAGTTCGTCGATCATCGAGCGTGCCCGTGCTCGCTCCATCGCACTCAACGCTTCGGCCACGTCGCCCTGCTCCAACTGCCACGCCACCATCTGCTCATAAGCTTCGGCATAGTTGACGAACAATTTGGCCCTCTCCCGCTCGGTCCCGGCGCTGTTCGCACGCTGTTCTTCCGCCAGCGACATCGCCATTCGCAAATCGGCCAGCGCTTCACTGCGGCGCTGTGCGTCCCAGCCAATCTTCGCTCTTGCCATATAACCGGCGAATAGTCGTGATGGATAGGCGTTGGCTTGATGTAATAGCCTGCGTGCATGAATTAATAGCTTTTCGGCCGCCTGGGGCCACTGCCCTCTTCAAGTATAGTTCCGCAAGGGAAATACATTGTGATGCAAAATCCGGATAATGATTATCCCCCAGCCGTTTGCGGTCGCTGAATGGATTTCAGCCAGTCGTCGCCTGGTCCCACTGCTCGCGGCACGAGCATACTGCTTGAGACTGTATGCAGTTCAAGTACGATCGGGACGAGTCGTCATTGGAAGATATTTTGCAAGTAGGCCGTCCGTTTTGTCACTACCGTATCGGCTTCCTCAACCCACATGCTGGACAATCCGGTCTGCCGATTCAAACGTGCGAACAATGTGTTTTCGATGCGATCTCAGACTTGCTCGTAGATCGATGTGCTGCGACGGTGAGCGGCGAGGCACTCGTCGCCGCGATTCTGTTCTGTAAATGGTGGCAAGACACTGTAGAAACTCAGCGATCGAAGAATGTGACTCACCAAATACACGCTCCGACGTTTGCAGGTTTCGATGCGTTAGGACCTCCGCATCCGGAGAGTTTCCCTGGCCATAAACGCAATTTAAGACAGCCTGCATGACGTGTCCAGGCCGTGGTAATGTTTTCATCGCCGAAAGTCACAATTCTTAGTGCAAGCGATCGGTGGTAAAGCGGCAGGAGCTTCATTGAACCGCCCTTGTTGTTGTAAACAGTCGGCCAGCAGTTCCAGCGCTGAAAGCGACGTCTGGATGATTAGCGGCTTCGAGAATAGCTGGCGATTTTACGGGCAATCGCCTCCGCCTCCTAATACCGACCGGCGGCTACGACAACGTGCCAGCCCAAGCTGCGTGGTAGCCACCGGAGGAGAGTCGTTCCCGGTCAGTCTTGTTGATTCGTGTCGATTCCTGATAGACACGTTCCGCCTCGACTAAGTGTCCCATATCTAACTTAATGTCCGCGAGTAATTCCATCCAGTAACAATGG
Organism: Pirellulaceae bacterium; assembly: GCA_041399085.1. GTDB lineage: Bacteria > Planctomycetota > Planctomycetia > Pirellulales > Pirellulaceae > JAWKTM01. The sequence continues at coordinate 158,316 of JAWKTM010000008.1, read as the reverse complement.
GCGGTGTTGTCCCTCTCCAAACTCTGCCTTGTATATCCTTGCGAGTTCAACACCTTCGAGTGCCGCATTCGACTGATCAAGCAGATGCAAACATCGGGAAGATCCAAGTAACAGTCGGCAACTTCGACGCTGGAATCACCAAACTCACTTCGCGCTTTATCGCAGGAACTCCGTTGAGCAATATCATAGCGTGCTCGAAGTGATCTGGTTGATCTCACATCGCGCGATCGTCCATGCAGCCGACACTTCAGCGGAACTTTCCCGAAGTGTGCTTCAGTACTATGACTCTTTCCAGTAGTGATTTCGCCCGTCAACACTTGAGGACTACGTAACAGTCGGCTAATCCAACCATAGCGAAGGCATAGTCTTCGTCTTTCTTTCCATATGCCGTCCGCGGTCTCGACGATCCCGCTCCGACGCGACGCGTCACCAGTTCGCCCACGGTGTGCGCCAAACGCAGCACATGCATTCCCAGCCCACGTAATGGCGCGGGCGTGTCACTGCGGTGGCGGCGCCTTGATGCTACAATTTTCTCGGCAGTTATCTCTTCGGTCAATTGATCAGCCATGAACTGAGTGTCGAATAGCTCCAACAACTGATCCACGGCTTCAAGATCATAGGACGTAGCATTCGCTCCCTCTTGTTGCCGCCGGTTCTGGGCGGAAACTCACTGGTGCGGTTGTTTCCAGCAGGTTTCGTATTCCCGTAAGACTGGAGTAGCCCATATTGCCTCATAACAAATCGTTTGGCGTTCGCGGAGTACGCACGTATCAGATCTTGCCTGCCGCACTTGTGGTGCCTCAAATCGTCACTCCGTTCCTTCCCCGGCACAATGTCGCTTGGTGCAGGTCGGTGTAAGCATGATGAGGCAATGATTGGGGCTAGAAGCTCAAAGAAGTTGTCGCGAGTTCGACGCGAATGTGTGTCATTTGCGGCGTCTCGTGGCGTTGGTGTAACTCACATACCATCGGCGGACGATGTGGGGGAAGGGGGTTGGGAACTATCGGAATCGGATGGCGTGGGAGTCGGCTTAGCGGGCGCCAGCAGAACGGGCAACAACGCGTGATCCGTAAGTGATGGTTGCTGAATGAAACCCGGCAGATTTGCTCCGATCTTTTCGTCCGCCAAGAGCTTGGGCAAATTCTTGCGGTAAAAGTCAAAGGCCGCCTGTACGGACAAGGGTTTTGGTTGATCTCGCATCGCTTGCGCAAATAACAGTGGCATGAAGCTAGCCGGGAGCTTCGGCGAAAAATGAGAGAACTCGTCCGGCAGACAGGCGCAAACCACGACCGTATTCAGTTGGGCAATATCGTGACAACGATTTGCTTCATCCCGCAACGCACCAGCCATCCCGCGCCCATCGACGACACCGCCGCCGTGGCACGTTTCTAGCAACAGCACAATCTGCCGTCCCGGTAAAGCCAGCAACCATCGGGCAAGCCGATCGTCGCTAACCGCCGTCTCACGAATCCGCTTGGAATCCATGTCGTACGTCGACAGTACCTCATCCAGCCCGTCCGGTTCGCTTTCATCCAAGGCTTTAATCTGGCCACCGTGCCCACAATAAAACAGAAACACCGTGTCGCCAGGCTCGCTCACGGATGGCAGCCACTTCGTCATCACATCTTCCCATTCAGTCGACGTCGCATGCTCTCCGATCAGTAGTCGCGAATTCGCTTCGGGCACGCCTCCATCAGCCAACATCGCCGCGTGCATTAGCTCTGCTGACTTCTTGGCCAAGGGGGTCGAGTCGCCGAAAGACGCGTCGCGCAATAGATCAACTCCCACAAACACGCCGAATCGCTTAGGGCTTCTCTCCGGGGGTAACACAACGTCCGCTTCGCGTGTATGAATCACGATCCGATGCTCAGCAAAGCTATGAGGCGACTGCTCGATCGCAGTCGCAAGAGCCTGTCGCACGTCTTGCGGAATCTTGGTTGCTCGCGCCGCCCCTGGTCGCAGATCGTCCAAGATGGCAATCGGATTCTCGGCGGCGATTACCTGCATCGCTTCCTGCCCATACGGCGGTCCAACGCGAAACCGAAACGAATCATTAGCTGCCGGAATCATCACTTCCGTATTCGCGGCCACCGCATTCGTTGGCTGGGCCACATTCGGATAAATCAATAGCGACTGCGCGTCGGCTTGGTGATAGATCACATAAACCCGCGCTGCGCGTTCCGATTTGAAACGAACGCTTAACCGTTCGCCATGCACATAGCGTCCGTCGGTTCGATTGACCGCCACGTTTACCAACCAACCCGGCTGATAGCTCACCAGTTCATCGCCAGGCTGGACTAATTCACCTGCTTCGGCGGCGCCGGACACCACGGGATTCGCGGTGTCTTCTGCCAACGCTTCATTTCGACTAATTGAAGAGATGAACCCACCCAGTAACAAGCCCAGCAGCGCGATAGAAAGAATTCGCGATGGGCGTCGATGGCGAGTTATCATAACGACTACTCCAATTGTCAATATGTTGCTGAATATGGAGATAACGGAAGCCTCGATAACCCGACCTGAGTAACAGACAAACGGTGGGCAGACTACCAGTCGCGGTCAAGGTTTCAATAGCACCGGCAGTCTGGAATGGTTTATCAAAAACGGATGGCTGGGCGTCACGCGTTCCTCATACCCCTCGTCCGCCAGAGCCTGATTCCAAGCGGCGAAGTACTTTTCCATTTCGACTTCGCAGAACTTGTGGCCATCTTCCAACCGTTGGCTTCCTCGCGACTCTTTGAGGAACCGTATAAGGCTGAACGTCATGACTCCGAGGTCATGTGTCACGCGTTCCGAGGCAGACTCGTTGGCATACGCGGCGCACAGCAGCGCGTGATTCGACTGCCCGAGGTCTTTCAAACGTGCAACTTCCCCTTTCATCAGATCGAAAGGAAAATTTGGTTTGAGGCTCTTGAAGTTGGTCTCTTGGTTGGCAAAACCACCACTGTGGCACGAATCGGAAATGAACAGCAATTGGCGACCCTCAAGTCGTTGAATCCAACGCGCCATGGCGTCGTCGGTGATGCCTGTGTTCTCGACCAGTTCGAGGAGCGATTTGTCCTTGTAATTCGCCACAAGCTGTTCAAAAAACTTGCGATCACCGGAGGTAAGTTTGTCCTCATCGTACAGTTTCTTGAGCGCTTCCAATTCCTGTCCGCCCAGGAAGTCGTGCGGCACCAGAAACTCGTCCTGCCCATCCGGTTCGTCACCGTTTTGATCCGGCAACTGCCCCGTGTGGCCCGAATAAAAAATGATGACCGTATCCCCAGGCCGGGATACCGATGGCAGCCACTCCGTGACGGCCGCTTGAAAATTAGCTTTCGTGGCCGTTTCGTTCGTAAACAATTTCAGGCCATCCAAACGTCCGACACCACGCATGACTTCGGCCAATTGTTGAGCGTCGCGGTGGCAAGCGAACAAATCCGAACTCGCGTCTTCACCAAACGCCGACACCACATAAGGCGTAAGTAGATGGCGTGAGACGCCGAAGAACACGCCCCAACGTCGAGCCGTATCCGTGGCAGTTGGATGACTATTCGGATACGTGTGAACAGTGACATCCGTTTCGGCCCAGCGCACGGGCGGCGTGTCCCCTAATTCCACTTCGATACCCTTCAACACATCCTTGCCGACCGGATTGAATCGACCCTTCGTGAAATTGGGATGTGCCAGTACATCGACGGGCTCTTTCGTAGCGATGACCTTGACGGTTTCTTCACCGAACGGCGGTCCCACAACCCACCGAAACAGATCGGTGGCGGCCGGTACCTGAACGGCTTGCCTCGCCTTGACGCGATTATCCGTTTGGAACTTATTGGGAAACACCTGATACGCGCGACCGTCCGCTTGCTGGTAGATCACATAGAGGTAGGCATCCTCTTCGCTGGCAACTTGGATGCTAAACGTGTCGCCCTCTCGGTAGTCGAGACTCGGCCGGTTCACTCGCACGGCGACCAGAAAGGAAGGCTTATCGTTGAAGAGCGAATCGCGCATTGCGGCGGGAGCGGTCGCTTCGGGCTGGGACTTGGCAAGCCTGCCCAGCGTCCCGTCAGCAGCGGAACCTGAATTCGAGACGCCGAGTAGAAACGCAATTGAGCACGCAACCGCTTGCGAAATCTTCATGTTAAGCCTCCGACGCAGTGGACGAACCGACTCCGAATATACCAGCCTCGGCGGACAATGCAAAAAAAAGCCGGGGAGCCGTCGCGGAAACGCGGCTCGGAGGACTACTTCTCGCCGCGTTGGGCGGCCCCTAGTTGCGCAGCGGCGCGGATGAAATCGCCGCGAGTTGCCTTGCCATCCGCGTCGGGCAATCCATCGAGGCCCAATCCGAATTGCCGGGCCAACGCTCGCCACCTCTGGGCTGTGGATGGTTCCAGCGTGCGATCGAGTTCGACCGCATGCCCTGGGTTGGCTTCATAGTATTGACCGTGTAGCCGCTCACCACGCTGTCCTGGTTTCTTTGGCATGGGATGAAGTCCATGCAAGCCGCCGAGCGTGCCCCACCACTGTACGGCCACAAAATCCGGCGAACTCGGCGCGACGTCGCTCACATAGATAGTCGCCGACCGATCGTGGTGCAGTCGCGACTGGAGTTCTGGAAGCGACACGGCTTGCACGGCGATATCCGCATCGACCGCCATCGCCGCCGCATGGCCGGCCGCTTGCCCCAGTGACATCCAAATCGGTTCCAACCGCAACGCACAGAAACCAACATGAGAAGACGATGCCGCCACGGGAACCAGTAGATTCTCCATGTCCTTCCGGCGCGGAGTGAGAACTCCGTAAGGTATTTGATAAGGAGGCACGGGATTGTAAAACTCGCCCGTGTGTCGGCCACCGAAACGCGGTCCTTCGTGTTTTGTGCCGTGACAGTTGTTCCCATAGTCCGCCATGGCGATTGCGTCGACATGAAGTTTAGCGCGCGCGTCTCCTTCCGCGTGCTCGCTGTCTCGCTGAGTATACACACGCTGACCCAACATGCGGCGAGCTTCGCGGACATAGAGTTGGGGTGGCAAATGGTTTGTCTCCACAAACTCGTCTCGACACCATCCCCATTGTCGAGCTTCCTCGCGGAACTGGGCGGGCACCGCCTCATCATTCTGTAGGAAATACAGCAGCCCCACTTGGTCCCGTAAATGCTCCGCAAACACCTGTTTGCGGGCCGTGGCATTACCATCTGGCCACGGCAAGTTCACGCCAGGAAGTGAAAGTCGGATTAGGCCGTTCGAGACATCGTTGATGTCGTATTTGCCATTCGGCAAGGGCGGAGTCTGTGCTTTGAAGATACACTCTTTCGGATAATCGAACACATGTCGAATCCGGGGCGACTCGAGCGCCGGTAGCACGCCGAGGAAATCTTCGCGACGGTAACCGGCAGGCGGTTCCGGCATGACACGGTTATTCGGGTCGCGTGTCATGATGAATCGGAAATTATAGGCTTGTAATTGCCCATCCGACTGCTCCGGCGCGAGCGATTCACCGTACTCGGCCCGTCCTTCCCGGCCGACTCGCCAAGGCACTCCGGCGGCGGCCATGAGGTCTCCTTCATAAGTGCCGTCGATAAAGACGCGCGCAGTAATGCGCAACGCATCGCCAGCTTCATTCTCGACCGTTACGTCCGTGATCCGTTGCGATTGGCCGAACAACTTCGTGGAAACGGCACTCAGCGTTAGTCCGGTCTTCACGGTGATCGATCGGTGTTCGGCCAGCATGGCCTGAAAGACTTGCAGATTCACACTGGGCTCGCCAAACGTACCGCGAAACGAGTCGCTGACTTGCCGCGAATCGGGGCCGAAGTGCGTGGCGTAATATGCCTCGACCCGTTGCGAGAAGTCGAGAAACGCGCCCGTCAGGCTTTCGAACGAATGAAAATCAGTATGCGACAGCCCGCTGGTCGTCATGCCGCCGATTCGCGACGTGGGCTCGACAAGCATTACGGTGCGGCCGGTTTTCCCGGCGGCAATCGCGGCGGCGATGCCTCCCGGCGTGGCCCCGTATACCATCACATCCACCGCGAAAGACTCGGCCGCTGGCGCCGTGTGCGGCAAAGCGATCCCAAACCACATGAGAATAGTTACTAGACTGGCTCTAAGTTTGCCCGGCATGGTGAATGTCCGTTTCTAAATATAACGTGATTGCGCGATGAGAAATCTATTGCGTAGTGAATCGGTGGACGGCGCCGATTAGCGTGTCACGATCAATGGGCTTACTAACATAGGCATTGCAGCCACTTTCGATGCAGCGGGCCATATCTCCTTGCATGGCATCCGCCGTCAAAGCGACGATGGGGCTAGTGAACCCCAGTTTTCGCAATTGAATGGCGGTTTCATAGCCGTCCATTCTCGGCATTTGCATGTCGAGCAAGATAAGGTCCGGCGGCGATCCATTAGACATTGCCGACTGGACGAGAGCCACCGCGGCCGAACCGTCCTCGGCTTCGCTGACCGTCGCGCCAGCTTTGTTCAGCAGCTTTCTAGTCAGAAACCGAATCTCGCGGCGATCATCGACGACCAGAACATGGCACGTCAGGCTAATCTCCGAGATCACCTTAATCGGCTCCGCGTCAGAAAACTCCGTTCCCGGTTGAATGCTCCCAGCGCCGGGAACTTGGCGAGCCACGATCGTGGCGGTAAACGTGCTGCCCTTTCCCACTTCGCTTTGGACCGAGATTTCGCCACCCAACATCTCGACCAAGCGTTTGCTGATCGTCAAACCTAGGCCGGTACCGCCGAATTCGCGATTGACATTGCTGTCGCCTTGTTGAAATGGTTGGAACAGACGGTCTTGTTGCTCGCGGCTGATCCCGATTCCCGAGTCCACGACGCTGAATTGCAGCTTCGGTGGATCGCCTCCCACATATTTGACCAAAATCCGCACGGACCCGTTCGGGGTGAACTTCACGGCGTTGCCGACCAGGTTCACGAGGATTTGCTTGAGCCGTTTCGGGTCGCTTTCGATTTCGTCGGGAATGGCGTTTTCATAGATGACCGAGAGACGGACGTGATTTTCGTCGGCGCGGATTTCCATAATCGAGCGCACGTCTTCCACCAGACGATGCGGCGCGAAACGTTGCCGAGCGATCTCAAACTTGTTGGCTTCGATTTTCGACAAGTCCAACACGTCATTGATGATGTCCAGCAGGAAATCGCCGTTGCGTTTAATGATCGTGAGATACTCACGAGGCTCGGCCTCTTGCACACACTCCGACACGAGATCCGCATAGCCGAGAATCGCCGTCATTGGGGTGCGGATTTCGTGACTCATGTTGGCTAGGAAGGCACTCTTGGAGTCATTCGCCGCTTCGGCAAGTTCCCGAGCTTTCCGCAACGACTCCTCGGTTTCTCGCTGCGTGGTTACATCGACGCCCGACAACACTAAGTGAGCGATCCGTCCCTGCTGATCGGACATGGGGGCAATCTGAAAATCCATATAACGAAGCTCGCGGGTGGCGTCGCGATACGTGGTGGTCAATCGCACGACTTCCCCCATCGCGGCCCGCTCGACAGCCCTTTGGATTTCGCCTCGCACGTTTTCGTCGTGCTGCCACCAATCGCATTGCCAGATAACTTTCCCAAGCACATCCGCGACTTGCAGTCCGCCCCATTCCAGAGCGGCCGTGTTGCAAGCCAAGATGTGGCCCTCCAGATTGCATGTGGCGACGAAGGCAAGCAAGCCATCGAGGGTGCGGCGCAAGATGTCAGCCGACGCTTTCCGGTCACTAATGTCGATTCCCGAGGGGACGATGAATTCGACGGTCCCATCTTGGCCAATTACCGGCACGAGCATGAAGTCGATGGTCATGATCCGATCGGCCATCATTCGGACCGGCACGTCGTAGCGGACAACTTCGCCAGCGGCCGCGCGGCTGATCGACTCGCGAAGTCGAGAGGCAATCGCGGGATCGTAATTCCACCAATAGCAATCCCAGAATTTCTTTCCAATAACATCGTCGCGTTGGATTCCCGCGGCGTTGGTGGCCGCCGCATTGGCTTCGAGCAACGTGCCATCGTTTGCGAGCACCCCCACAAATCCCAACATATTGTCGATCACGCGACGCAGATGGGCTTCGCGGTCCGCCAACTCTTGAGCCCAGCGGCGGCGCTCCGTAATATCCATCACCACGACGTGGCAGCCGTCGATCGAACCGTCCGCGTTTGGCTGAGGAACATAGGTCACTTCTTTGTAGAGCAGTTCGCCTGAATTCGGAACGCGAAAAGTGAATTCGAAAGTCACGCGTTGCCCTTGCAGCGCCGCCTCTAGGTGTGGGCGCACCTCCTCGAAGTTTTGGGGACCCAACACATCTTGGACTTTACGTCCGATGAGATCAGCGATATCACATTTCCAGTCGCGGGCGTAGGCCGCGTTGACAAATTGATACCTTTGCTCGCGGTCGACGAAAGCGATTAACGGTGGAATGGCGTCCGTGATGGTTTTCAGTTGTCGCTCGCGCGCTTCGAGCTCCAACTGGGCGTGCATTCGCTCGCTAATGTCGGTGTCGGTGCCAACCATGCGCAGCGGCTGACCGGCGTCGTCGAACTGAACGACACGTCCACGAGCCAGAGTCCAACGATAGTGCCCCGACTTCATCCGCAGACGTTTCTCACAGTAGTAAGTCTCCGTGTCTCCGCGGAAGTGACGCTCTAGCAACTCCTGTTTACGTGGCCGATCATCCGGATGGACAATGCTGTCGCGGAATTCCACATGCGCTGCGACTTCGTCGCTGGCATATCCCAACGAGGCCAACCACCGATCCGAAAAAACCAATTCGCCCGTGGAAATGTTCCAATCCCAAGCGCCGTCGCTGGTGGCATCGAGCGCGAGGGAGAGACGTTGTTCGCTCTCACGCAACTCGGTCACATCGGTAAATGTTACCACGATTCCCTCGGCATCGCCCACGTGCGTGCGATAGGGAAGCACTCGCCGAATATACGAACGGCCGTTTTCGGCCAGAATCGTGTCTTCCATGACGCCCCGCTCGTACAGCGTCTCTTGATCGGGCAACGGCGGCATGTTTTCTACATGGGGCACAAACAAAGATAGTGGCCGACCGATATCCGTCGCGATTAGGTCGTAGATCACGGTGACCGCGGGGGTAAACCCACGTATGAGATATTCTTGGTCCAAGAAGATAGTGGCGATCTGAGTGCTGCGAAGCAGATTTTCAAGGTCATTGTTGATGCGAGCCATCGCATCGCTGTTCTCTCGGATTTCTTCCTTACTAGTTTCCAACTCTTCATTAGCCGACTGAAGCTCCTCGTTCATCGAGAGGAGTTCCTCGTTCGACGACTTGAGTTCCTCGTTGGCGGCCTCCATTTCCTGCATCGTGCGATCGAGATCCTCGCGAGTCGATTCGAGTTCTCGCTCCATCTGGGCAATGATGCTATCCGCATCGCGATGCGAATTGCCCGGCTCGGCCACGAGATCGGCGCCGCGATGAAAGGGCAAGCCGACGTCGTGAAAGACGACAATGAATAGCCCTTCGTCCTCTCCCAACCTCGGCATGGGCTGGACCGTCAACATAACTCGCTGAACAAATTCCCCGTCGTGAATTGATAGATCTTCGTGTTGCACGCGTCGGCGAGTTTTTATCGCTTCGGAAATTGCCGCTCGCAATCCCATCCGCAGTCCACGGTCGGCCATCTTCAGAATGTTGTTCTGGAAGTCGCCCTCGCCGAGCCGCAAATACTTCTGAAGATTATCGGAGGCGTTGAGGACTTGCCCCGTCTCGTCAATGATGACGGCTTTGGGGGCAAATTCGTCCAGGATGATGCGCTGGCGAATTTCGCTCAGCTCAACCGTGGGAACTGGAGCATTCGGGTCGCCGATCGGCCCGGATGTATTACTTGGAATCAATGGCAGTGGTCTCGTCGAGCCGATGGCTGTCCCCTTGCGCTGCGAGATTCGGAACCGGGCGTCACAAGGCCGAAACAGTTCGGTATGCGAGGTGATGCTTTCACTGGGCCCCAGAAATAAGAAACCGCCTGGTCGCAAGGCATAGTGAAATAGCGGAATCAGTTTCTTCTGCAAATGCGGACCCAAATAAATCAAAAGATTGCGACAACAGATTAGATCTTGGCGGGAGAATGGAGGATCGCTGATGAGATTATGGGCCGAGAACAGCACCATGTCCCGGATTTCCTTAACAATCGTATATCGCTTTCCTCGCTTGACGAAGAATCGTTTGAGTCGATCGTTGGATACTTGTTCTTCAATGCCGGAAGGGTACGAACCGTTCCGAGCGATTTGGAGCGCTCGCTCGTCGATATCCGTGGCGAAAATTTGTACTTCCGGGCGCGATGGAAGATGGTCAAGATACTCGCGACATAGAATCGCCAAACTGTAGGCTTCTTCGCCGGTGGCGCAACCAGCGACCCACATGCGCACACAGTCGCCGGGCGTGCGGTTTTCAAAGAGTTTGGGCAGGACGATTCGGGCCAGCGATTGGAATGCCTCGGGGTCGCGGAAGAAGGCGGTAACGCCGATTAACAACTCGCGAAACAAGGCTCGGGCTTCGTCGGCATCCTCGCGAATCCGCGCCACGTAGTCGTCGGCGCGGGATAGTCGCAGCAGTTGCATGCGGCGCTGAATTCGTCGGGATAAAGTGCTGGACTTATAGTGTTGGAAATTGTGGTTCGTCGTTTTGAGGAGCACCTCGGCAATCAGCGGGATCGTATCGCCGATATCCTCTCGCCAGCCATGCGACGGTGGCGAATTCAATTCGCCGAGGTGTTGCCGGTAGGCGACGATTTCCGCCGCGATTTGCGCCGGCGACATCACATGATCCGCCACTCCCGTCGTGGCAGCGCTTCGCGGCATCGAATCGAACTTAGCGGTGGCTGGATCTTGAGCGAACGTGAGTCCGCCCGAGTCGGAGATGGCTTTCAAGCCCAGCGTGCCATCGCTGCCCGAACCGGACAAGATTACTCCGACCGACAGTTCTCCTTGATCGCCGGCCAAGGCGTGAAAAAAATGGTCGATCGAATTCGCTCGATGCGGCGGTTCGGTTTGGGTTTCGACCGACACGAAACCGTTCTTCAGCCGCAACAGCGAATGCGGGGGCGCGACGTAAAGATGCCCGGCCTTGATTTTCGTGCGGCCCGAAAGCTCGCTGACTTTCATCGGTGTGTGCCGCGACAACAGCTCGACCAACAGCGAATTTCCCGTCGGTTCCAGATGTTGCACGAAAACGATCGCTAACCCCTCGACGTTCCCCAATCGTTCCAGCAAGTCGGCGCAAGCTTCCAGACCACCAGCCGATGCTCCGACACCCACGATCAGAGGCGTGCGGGTCGCGGCGGCGCGAGACGTTTCCTGCTTTGCATTCATGTTTGGGGAGTCCTCGCCATTGCATGCTAGGAGCCTATCCGGAAACCACCACGCGGCCCGAGAGACCAGGCAACGTTGAACGGCATTCCTACTGGCTCCAAGGGATGCGGCCGGGGGCGAATGAGATCGAGCGAACCAACGCGTCCGTTGCGGGTAACGCGACGCCATCGTGACAACGATAGACGTGGGCTTGGAAAATGTCGACTTACCGTAGCCAGCATGTCGCAATGCGCGTTTCGCTGGAAATTTTCGGGGACATGCCTTACAACAAACGTGTTGAAGGAACCTCGACGACGCGTACCTCAAGGAGTCGCGAATGGTCTGCAAACGATGGTTGTTGGCGAGTTGGATCGTGTTGGCGGTTGCGACCGGACGCACCGACATTGCGCTGGGACAACAAGTGACATTGGGCACGCCGATGCAACGGCTGAACGACAGCTTTTACGAAAGCTTCGGCTTCAATTGGGGATTCCGCTCGAATCGGCCAGGCGGTCTGTTCTTTCACAACGGAGGCGCCGGCCAGGCCGTGCCGCCATTTGGAAATTTCAATCCGAATTCACAAGCTGGCTTCGGGTTCGGCGGAAACGGTTGGCATTTCGGCTTTTCGGGCGGAGCCGGAAGCAGCCGCAGCATTATCAGCGAGACGCCCTACGTTACCGTTCCCAACGGTGGTTTCGGCTACGTCGGGAATCAATCCTTGCGGCCGTTCGTCACGGGCGTGGTTCCAGTGGTCGGCGATGGTTCGCGGACCATGTTGGACGAGCGGCTGCGGCGGCTGGCCGAAGAGGGTTCTCAGGACTCGCGTGACTATCGCAGCGAATCATTGCCAGTCGAAGCGGCGGCGGGCGACGACGCCCCGTTGTCACTCGGCCCCCAAACGCCCAGTTCCGCCGAGCAGTCGGATTTAAGTGTGGCGGAGATTCGGCGTCAGCAGCAAGCGGCGGAGACTGCGATGTCCGCCGAGATTGATCGGCTTGTGGCGCGAGCCAAGTTGGCCGAAGCAGAAGGAAAACGAGCCGTGGCGAGAATCCATTTGGAGCAAGCTGCCCGGCGAGCGTCAGGCGAACAGCGACAAAGATTGCTGGAGAAGATCTCCGAGCCACGACGCGCTACGCCGAAGCCAGGATTCCGCCAATCTAACACGGCGTTACGGCAGCTAAGCATCGTTCAGACAATCACTATCCGACTTGATGTAGCTGCCGTGCCAGACGGTGGACTCACGCCTGGGCGAGCATACCTACGGACAATATTGTTCGACCGATGGCAAGTCGCGGAACCTTGCGGGCGTCTCGAACGCTGACTGCAAATATAAAAAAAGCGGCTCGATGATCGAGCCGCTCGCCATTAACCAGACCCCTAATCTCTTCCGGGGAGTGGAAGATTGGCCGACAAGGTCTTAGCCGTCGCATCCACAAGACGGAGCACACGAGGTGCAACCGCCCGCACAGGGATCACAGCAGCAAGGAGCCGGGCAGCATACCTTGACGGGCACTTGCTTGCAAACCACGCGCGGCACGCAGCGAGTTACCGTATAAGCCTCTTTGCGCGGCACACACTTCTTGACTTGAATCGTCTTGGTGTAGTGAACCGGCTTGCAGACCGTGTACGGAATTCGCTTCACGCATGTTTCCGGCACCATGTGGCAGACCGTGTAAGGAATCTCGCGAGTCTTGCATTCCCTTCACCATGTGGCACACCGCCAGATTCACAAGTCTTCGCGTTGCTCGGGCACCATGCGGCAGACCAATGTAGTTGCAAGTCTTCGTACGGCACTCGGGCACCATGTGGCAGACCTTGTAGGTCAGCGTCTTGTGGCATTGCTCGGGAACCATGCGGCAGACCGTATAGTTGCAGGTCTTCGTACGGCACTCGGGCACCATGTGGCAGACCTTGTAGGTCAGCGTCTTGTGGCATTGCTCCGGCACCATGTGGCCAGCGATGGTATAGGTGCGTTGCTTCTGCTCGATGACATAGTGGCAGCAGGTGTAGAGGGCACTTGCTTCTCACATACTTCGCCTTCGTAACGGACGCGATTGAGTCGTGCTGCTTGGTTTCCGGCACCCAGACCTTCTTGCAGATCTTGCGGGGCGGGCATTGCACGCATTCCACGTGGCACTTGCCGGGGCAGTACACGCAACGGCAGCAGCAAGGATCCCACTTCCAGCAACCCGGCTCTTGGACGCATTTGCGAACAATCGGACCGGGGCACTCGGTGACTTGCGTTTCCCAACGGCCGCAGCAAACGTCAATCGTCTTGGTGTAGTGGACCGGCTTGCAAACCGTGTAGCACACGGTGCGATACTTCGTCTCATACACTGGCTTGCAGACGTTGTAGCAGATCGTCTTGGTCTTGGTCTCCCACACTGGCTTGCACACCGTGTAGCAGATGTCGCGGGTCTTGGTTTCCCAGACCGGCTTGCAGACCGTGTAGTTGATCGTGCGCGTCTTGGTCTCATACACCGGCTTGCACACGGTATAGCAAATGTCGCGGGTCTTGGTTTCCCAAACCGGCTTGCAAACCGTGTAGTTGATGGTGCGCGTCTTGGTCTCGTACACCGGCTTCATAACCGTGTAGCAGATGTCGCGAGTCTTGGTTTCCCAGACTGGCTTGCACACGGTGTAGTTGCAGGTGCGCGTCTTGGTCTCGTACACCGGCTTGCAAACCGTGTATTGGCACTCACGGTAGCAAGTCTCCGGAACGTACTTGACGCAATTGATCGTTTTGTCCTCGCACACGGTGTCATAGACCGTGCGATAGCACGTGTACTGTTGTTGTTCGTACACGACTTCGCGGCAAGTCTTCATGACCGTATGGCATTGCTGCTTGGCGCAACAATAGTTTGCCGGCGCGCAAGCGCCGCAGTTTCGATAACACGTCGCGCCGCAGAAAGCGGCCCAGGACGTGTTCGCCATCATGACGGCGAAAACCACCGCCAGGATCGGCATAGCCACTAGCTTTCTCATCTTCCAAATCTCCTTCGAACACAACTTGGTGCAGTCGGTCTGGTCCGGCGAACCCGTTTCGCCGCCAACTCGTCGGCCACCCGATCCATCTGCTCGATAAAGTCGCGGTTGGACGACACCGAACGTCCCTACCGTCGTGCTTTAGCCAGTTTCTCCATCCGGCGCAGCAGAGGCCCGATTGTCGTTTTTCATCGTCAAACTAGGCTGGCTGCTTGAACTGCAAGAGATAGGGTCGGTTTGTAGGAAGGGAGACTAGTGACGACAGGGAAAGATGCGCCAATTCGTCGCGACTTTTCATCGGCAACCGCCGATAATGATTCGCGAATTCGCCCCGCCCCAGAGCTTTCCACCGGTTAATCCGATTGTGCGGGAATCGACTGGGCGGAAGGGCTAGTTGCGATGGAATTGCCGCAGCCGAAGTAAGCGCGGCGAAAACCAAAAAAAGACGGAGCTCAGCGCGGGGCTGAACTCCGTTGATTTGGTGGAAAGAGTGTGGCCGCGCGGCGCGAATCGTCGCCTCGCGGAAACCTAATTACTTGGCGTACTCAGCATAAGCCGCCGCGATGTTGGCTTGTTTTTCGTCCCCGTCGTGGAACAACACGCGATGCCTTAGCGTGAAGGACTCGCCCGGTTGCAGCGTGTGCGAACCATTCTTTTCCTTGCCGCCCGGAAAATCGTGCAAGCCAAACGGATTGGCTGTGAATAGACCATAAGTCCGCACGTGCCAGTGCGTGGGGTGACGGAAGCTGGACGGGTGGTTCAGGATCGCGACGCCCACAGTCTTGCCATTGACTGGACCATGATAGTCGACCCACGCAGCCGGCTTGCCCCAGGCTTCGGCGTTCTTCTCGCCATTGCTGTTGACGATTTCGCCCCCTTTGTCGGCCGTCACTTTCATCGAACCGGCCACGCGGACGCCGAAGCTGCCTTCCTTGGTATCTCCAAACACACACTCTCGATCCTTCGGCGCGAAGACGGTGATATCACAGTCGACCCACCATCGCTTGCCATCACTGTGGAAGACAAAGGTTCGTTCGTCCTCACAGTGCTTTTTGCCTTCGCGGTCGATCCAATCATTCTTCGTAACGATGGTAGCCGTGTCGCCGCCTTCGACCTTCACAAATTCACGATGAATGATGTCGCCAGCGTCCGCCGTCTCGGCCCAAAAGTCGACGCCATTGACATTGCCATGTGTGAACCAAAACGAGCGATGGTGAATGTGATCCGATTTCTCGTCGGGGCCCGCGTCACGCATAGGATAGGCACGTGTCATCTCTTCGCCGTTGGGGCCAATCACCGGCCAGAGGATCGGCTTGTGACCGGACTTAATCAGATAGCGAGTCAGCAATTTGCCGTCGAGCTTCACGGTGACGCCATCATCTTGGCGTTCCACTTGGAACTTGTCGGCCGCTTGGACAAACGGCGCGAGGGCCAACAACAGCGCGACAACAGCAGCAATACGGAGCATGGCAATCGTCCTCGGTAGGATAGGGATTCGGCGGGCAGTCACGCCTCGGGCGGCGCGAAACGGTCCCCATGTTAACCGGCTGGGTAACCGATTGCCACAAGCGGTGCATTGCGGCAAAATGGTCCCGCCGGGCACGTTTCGCTCGGACTGGAATCCCGACCATTGCCAGGAGTCAACAAGCCATGAGCACTTTTGCCATTCTCCAGCGTGCTTACGAATTCAATCGCGGTCGCACGCTGGCGCTGCTGGATCAGATCGAGCAACTGCCGAATCCGGCCGAAGCGCTGGGCTGGCGGCCGGGCGACGGTCGAGCTCACATCGCTTGGCAACTGATGCACATCGGAGTCACCGAAGAGATCTTCGCGACCGAACGACTGGCGCCCGACAAGCATGGAGCGTTCACCGAGCTCTGGCCACGATTCCGCGGCGGCAGCACGCCGGACGACCAGATTCCGTCGCCGAGCGAGATTCGAGCGGTGCTGGAACAGGGTCGAGCCCATCTGTTGGAGACGCTGGCTCTTTACGATGACAGCCGACTTGGCGAGATCCCGCCGCCGCTCGCACAACGTGGGCTCACGATGCTCGACGTGCTTCACATTCTGTCGTGGCACGAAGCGCACCACCAAGGCCAAGCTCATTTGACGTTGAATCTCTACAAGGCTCAGGCGGCAAATCTGTAGAGAATTCGCCGATTTGGACGATTTCGTCGGCTCGCTGGCCGTTAAAATCCGAAGAATCGTTAGTCGTATCTCTTGACGAACGACCAATCGCCCGGATATCGTTCGATCAAGCTCGGCAAGCCGTCGTTTGCCCAGATCCCGGAGATTTCAAGATGTTTCGTCGGTTGCTAGCACTGTTTCTCGCCGTCGCTTTGGCGGCCGAGGGCGCTGTTTTGCAACCGCTGCACGTTCATGTCGACGGAGCACATGCCGACGGAGGGCGATGCGGCCACGTTTGGTCGATCGCTCCAGGCTCCGCTTCGAAATGCAAGACCGGTCGCAACGGCTACGCTGGTCCGCGCGAGGGCTCTTACTCGCAAGCCGATTGTTGCGATCACCCCGCGGGGCTTGAGTATCGCCAACAACCTTCGCCGTCCGACTCCCGCGTTCCGCATCAGCACGACGATCACTGCTTAGTTTGTCGCGTGCTGCATCAAGCGGCCGAGCTTCCAACCGTGACGGTCCTTGTGTCGCTGCCGACACTGGTCGCGGAAGTTGCCGTCCTCGAGTTGCCCTGCCCGGCAACATCGTCTCTTCGAGTCGCTCAGCCTCGAGCGCCTCCCGCTCTGTCTGTTTAGCCGGCGTCGCATCGCGCCGGCCCGTGGAGGCTTGAACACCGTTCGTGACTCGCGAGCGGATGGAAAGCCCCGAACGTAAACACCGGCTTGGCGTTTCTCAACGACTTGTCAAATCAGCGCGACTCAATCCGCGTCGGCTGCCTACCAAGCTTTCAGACGGATCACTGCATTCTTTGAGCTTTATCTCGCTCAAATTTCAACATTACATTCGAGGCAACTAATGCATCTTTATCATCGCTCCGATCGTCGTGCGTTTACCCTGGTTGAACTGTTGGTTGTAATTGCCATTATCGGCGTGCTGGTGGCCATGCTGCTGCCCGCCGTGCAGATGGCTCGCGAAGCGGCTCGGCGAACGCATTGTAAGAATAACGTCAAGCAGATCGGTCTGGCGCTGCACTTATACCATGACGTTCACAAAGTACTGCCGCCGGGTTGGATTGCCGACGTGCCGGACGGCGAACCGGGTTGGGGTTGGGCCGCCTTCACCTTGCCATTCATGGAACAGAACAATCTGTATGAAGGCCAAATCGACACGACGGAGCACATCGACGAACCCAGCAACGCCGTCGCGCGCAACACGGTGGTGGATACATTTATCTGCCCCAGCGATCCTTATCCGAATCGGTTTATGTTGACCAACCTGCACACACCGTTGTTCGAGATCGCCAAGTCCAACTATGTGGGTGTTTTAGGAACGCTTGGTGCCGACTACCCGAGCAACGAAGCGTGTTCTACCACAACAGCTCGACGCGGTTTGCCGATGTTACCGATGGGCTGAGCAACACAATGTTCGTGGGCGAGCGTTGTTCACGGCTTGGATATAGCACGTGGGTCGGCATGGTTCATGGCGCGGACGACGCCATGGCGCGTATCGTGGGGATTACGGATCACACGCCGAATCATCCCTCGGCTCACTTCGACGACTTTAGCAGCCAACACACCAACGGCGCCCACTTCCTAATGGGCGACGGCTCGGTGGCTCGCATCGACGATACGATCGACTTCACGGTCTACCAGGGTTTGGCAACTCGCGGCGGCGGCGAAGTTGTCCAGATTCCGTAGCGGATCAATACCAGACTCGCAGACCGCCGACGAGTCCGTCGATCTGCGTGGTTCCCACATCGTAATAGTCGTATCCCGTATAGAATTCCACGCCGTGCCACACAACACCCACCGTGGCACGGCCATGGAACAAGCCGGCCGATCCCAATGTGCCCCAGTCGATTTCGGTCGACACCACCAGCGGACGGACGGGATACCAGTCGCCGCCATAGGTGAAGTTGAATCCCCAATCCGTGCCGTCATCGTCGTGCAGCCAATTGGTACCTAGACCGGCTCGCATTTGCACGTTTTCGGATTGAGCGAATCGAAACACCAGATTCGCGTCGCCGTGCCACAGGTCATCATCGCCCGCCGGCATCTCCTCGTGTCGATAGTTGAACGCCGTATCGATTCCGAAACGATGCGTTCCCTCCCATAAGATGTGGCCGCCGATGCGTTCCAAATTGTCGAAGTCGTTGGCGTATTCTCCGCGGACTCGCAACGACCAATCATAGGGTTCGCTGTATAGATCGGGATCAATCATTTGGTATCCGTCGATGCCGTCGACGTAGGGATACCGTGAGAAGAATCCGGTCGCCGAGTAGCTGTCGCCTATCATCACGGGAGGCGCCCAGAACGGCGAGGTGAGTCCCCAAAAAACGCCCATGCCGATCAGGTCGTTCAGTCCGGATTCATCGTCGTCGTCACAAGAGTTGCCAAAATAGCTTCCGCGTCGGTCGCAACTGTCATCACGGCGTCGCGGAGTTTTGTCGGGCGACTCCGGCGGATCGGGAGCCGAACTGCGCACGTCGGTCCTTAACTGTTCCAACACCTGGGCTCCGCAGGTCGAGCAGAGAACCGCCTGAGCGCCGAGCATCAAGAGACATACCGGCAACGATCGCAATCCGCCCATTCGATCACCCGCGGGTCTGGAACTCCAACCGGAAAAAGTTGGCGGACCTTACCCCCCGCAGGGAATGGCGTCAAGCTGTTTTCGAGCGTCGCGGCAGCAGGCCGCAAAGAATTGAGCTACCCGGCTAGGATTCGAACCTAGAATGACGGAACCAAAATCCGTAGTGTTACCATTACACCACCGGGCAGTCCATTGGCTGGAAGTTTACGAATTATAGCCGCGATTCACAACCGCGAAAGATAGCTGCTCCAATTCGATCGCCAAATCGACGCCGATAATGCTGACGTTCGACGGCACGGTCACGGTCACCGGCGCGAAATTCAAAATGCCATCGATTCCCGCCGCGATCAGTTGGTCGGCCACCGCCTGAGCTGCGACGGATGGCACGGCCAGAATCGCGAACCGAATCCCCTTGCCACCGACCATCGTCGGCAAATCATCGAAGTGATAGACGCGAATCCCCTCGAATTCGCGGCCAACCTTCGACTCATCGACGTCGAACGCCGCCACGACCTCGAATCCCTTTTGGCCGAACCCTTTGTAGCCCAACAACGCTCGGCCCAGGTTTCCCACGCCGACCATGGCAACCGGCCAAGTGCGATTCGTGCCCAGGATCCGCTTGACTTCGGTAATCAATTCCTCGCACCGATAACCGATGCCGGGATAACCGAACTGGCCGAAGTAAGCCAAATCCTTGCGGACCTGAGCATCGCTAAACCCCAGTCGTTTACCGAGTTGCGTCGAGCTAGTGGTGTCGAACCCGTCGCGCACCAAGTGCTGAAGTTCCCGCAGATAAAGACTAAGCCGGCTGACGACCGCCTGTGGAACACCGGATGTCGGTCCGGTTGGCGGTTTTTCGGGCGGCTGAGTCATGGTGGAGTGCGGGTTTAATAAAGCACGGAGCAAACGTCGGAATTCGGCGAAGTCTTTTGTACTCTCGTCGCGGACCCGCCTCAAGCCCGCTCGACCAACCGGAAACAGGCTCGATCAATGCCATTGGTCATGGCGAAGACAAATCGTCGTCGCGGGAACCGATTTCAACGATCGTATCGTTCGCAATGCGGCCGTGGCGATACGAAGCGGATCAATCGGTCGCCGCCGGGACGTTGCCAACTCGGCGGAACGTAGTCTGGAATATGGAATCGACCTCTTTCGATGAATTGCCGCGACGCATACCGATCGACGCCATCGCGCGACGCCGCGTCCTCGGCTGGCTATTATCCGCTGTCCTGTTCGGCCTCGGGCAAGCGGCAACTTGCGGAGCTGCCGAACATCCACCGACCGACGACTTGCCGGCGGCCGATCAAGTCCGCCCCAGCTTGCACGCCACCGGTCTGGAGTTGCCAGCCGGATTGGCCTTCGACCGCGAAGGCAATCTGTACCTGAGCAATTATCGCCAAAGCGGCATCGTGGGTCGTATCACGCCCGAGGGCAAAGCTTCGGTACTGTGCGCGGTCGATAAACTAGCGCCGAGCGAACGCGGACCAGCGGTGCTCGGTGGTCTGACGATCGACAGCGAAGGCCGCATTCTGGTCGTGGACTCGGGACAAGGGCGGTTGCTGCGCGTCGCGGCGGATGGGCAACGCGCGACGGCGTTGGCGGATCGGTTCGATGGTCAGCATTTTCTGAACCTGTGCGACGTGGCCGTGGATCGCCGAGGCAATATCTACTTCAGCGATAGCGGGATTGCCGCAAGCCCAACCCCTTCCGCGGACGCCAGCAATCCGTCGGAATCCGGTGCCGTCTACCAGTTCGATATCCGGCGAAACCAAGTCGTCCGGCTGGCCAGCGGTTTGTCCCAGCCACGCGGACTAGCCGTATCGCCCGACCAAACGCGGCTCTGCATTGCCGAAGCCGGCGAACAACGAATCATCGCGATCGAGCTGCATGCGGAACGCGACTCGGACGAGCCCATCGTGCTTCACACGTTCGCCGCGCCGCCGGAATCGAATTCCCAAGTCGCGACTTCCGATTCGGCTCCACACGGTTTGAAATTCGACGCGGAAGGCCGGCTCTACGCCACCATGCCAGGCAGCGGCAAGATCGCCGTTCTATCTCGCGACGGCGCCACCTTGCTCCGCCAATTCCCGTCCGGCGGCCAAGTCCCCGTCGATTGCCATTTCCACCATCGTTCGCTGTACGTCACCATCCGGGAAAAGGAAGCCAGCTCTCCGCCTGCCGCTGGCACAAATCCGGGTTCTCCTACAACGCCCAGTGACAACGGGCGCGGCGGTTACACCTTTGGCTTGTTCGGCGTTTCAACCTGCGGCTTGTTGACCGATGCGTTCCGCAAACGACGTGGCCCGTTCCGCTCGCCGGATGGTCGATTCCGTCGAACCGAGACCCGTTCCAATGCCGGCTTGTCCATTCCATCCTGTTGACGCCAATGAATGGCTGGTTGCCCGGAATGGCCGATTGACGCGTCGGAATGGCCGATTGACGCCTCGGAATGGTTGTTTGACGGGGCGAAGTGGGTGCTTGACCGCCTGAAATGACCCGTTGACGCCTCGAAACCGAGCCTTGACGGCCCGAAAGAGCCTCTTTACCGGGTCGAATGACGACTTTACCGCGACAAATGCCCCGTTGACCGGGTCGAATACCTCCCGTTGACGGCGTCAGTCGGCCGGTTGACGGCCTGAAATGGGCCATTGACGTTGTCAAGCGGTCATTTGACGCCGTCAACGCACCATTCCAAGCCGTCAACGCACCATTCTGAGCCGTCAACGCACCGTTCGGAGCCGTCAATCGACAATTCGGAGCCGTCAATCGGCCATTCGGAGCCGTCAATTGACCATTCCGACCCGTCAATCGACCGTTCAAAGCCGTCAAGCGACCGTTACGAGCCGTCAAGACACGGTTGCGGGTCGTCAAACGGTCGCTCCGGGCGGGAAGCGTCCGCAGGGGCTCTTATCGCGACGATGAATGGGGGTGCATCTCGCAAAGGAAAAGCGCGAGTTGTTCACGGTCGGTGGCGACGGTGGCAAACTTGCCTTTACACGTTGATGAGTGAAAGATGCAGGCTAACGGAGTTGAATTCGCCGAGGGCAAAAGCGAGAATCTCCATGTTCAAGTGTCTCTTGGGTTTGGTGGTTGGTTTGAATGTGACAAGCGACCCCGTGCTTCAACGATCACGGAGCCGAGTCGCCAGTTGCTATAACCCAAGGGCTCGCACCTGCCGTCCCCCGTGCTCAAACCGTTTCTTTGTTGGGCTTGAACTGGTGATGCGTGATTACGTTGACGACGCGAAGATGGCCGGAAGCTTCAGTTCGTCACGTCATATTAAGCGTTAGACGCTCGACATCCACGATGTATTTCTATGTCGGAAAACTCAAAGTCGCGCCGCCGTTTCCGACCGCTTCGGTTGACGTTACGCACGTTGTTGCTACTCATTGCAGCCTCGGCAATTTGGATGGGTATTAGAGCGAACACCATTCGACGACAGCAAGCGACCATTGCCGAGTTATCGAAAATGCGAGTTATCGTTCACTACGATCATCAACATGACGCTCTTCCGCCACAACAACTCGCACTACGCGGCACAATGATTGGACCAATTTTTCCAGAACAACGCACGACGAGCCCGAGCGGTCCCACATGGTTGCGGCACTTACTTGGAGACGATTATTTTCAGACTCCGGTCGCTGTCACACTCTTCACCGACGACTTGAACGACATCACTGCAGTCTTGCCGCTCTTAAGGAAACTGCCTCGTCTCAAAGAGATATTGTTGTGCTCTCCAAGTTGCGGCAATGCGATCCCCAACTACTTGAAAGCAAAGGAATTGCTCGAACAAGAGTTGCCCAACGTAACCGTAACTGGCTTTGGCATTCCGATTGTCGGTTAATGTCTGTGTGAAACGCGGCAACAAACGAAGGATTGGATGGGGTCGCAGCACGCTATTGGCGGAGATTCAGCCAGCATCTGTGTCGTTAGTTTTGCGGTGCGCGGCGGTGGGTTGAGTTGAAGGATGCGTCGCGGTTTAAGCGCGCATATGAATGTGATGGGGTCGTGAGATTCGCTATGGGGGGCGTCGACGTCGGCTTTATCCCGCACGAGCGCGGGGCGTTGCCCACGCGGTTAAACGATGGGGCGCGGGGCAAAGGCGCGTGGGCGTTGCCCACGCGGTTAAACAATGGGGCGCGGGGCAAGCACGAACGCGGGCGTTGCCTGGCAAGCTGGTTAAACGATGGATGCGAGGCAACGTGCTTAACCTAACACTTCGAATAGGTTGCGTATCTCGTCGTCCACATCTTCTGGCGTGGCGACGGTGGCGGCGATTTCGGCTCGGAGTTGCTGGCGGTAACGGTCGCGGAGACGGTGGACGGCGACCTTGACGGCGCTTTCGCTCATGCTCAGTTCTTCGGCGACTTGGCGATATGAGGCTGGGTCCGGCGCGCCGGTGAGGAACTGTTTGAGTTGCTCGAACGCCAGTTGTTTGCCCTTGGCCGTCCATTCATCGGCTAGGCGCTGGAGCACGCGGGCTAACAGCGTGACGGCCCATTGCTGCTGGAACAGTCGTTCGGGGTTGTCGTCGACCGTGGCCAAGCCCGACAAGCGTGACTCGCCGGAATCGAAATCCAACGACAGTGGCTGTTGGCCGCCGCCTCGCTTGGCCGCTTGATTCTTCTGCCACTGGTTGACCAAGAAGTGTTGGCAGGCGGTCAGCAGGAAGCTTCGAAAGCGGCCTCGCGCGGGATCGGCCGCTTCGACCAACCGCTGTTCCAACAGCCGTTCGAAAAACGCTTGGGTCAGATCTTGGGCCGTGTGAACGTCGGGCGTGCGGCGGCGGACGTAGACGTAGACCGGCAACCAATAAGCTTGGCACAGCGTGGCGAGCGCTTGTTGCGAGACGGCTGCGTCCGCTTCGCTGGCGGCGACCACCAAGCTCCACTGGGTCGTGGCGAATTGCGGCCCGCCGGGCGGTACGTGGGGTTCGGTAGCAGAGTTCGTTTCCATGCCGGGTGATTGTATATCGGCTAGGCAGCGTCTGAACGTCCCGATCGGCCGATTGTGGCAAACTCGGCCCCCGTGCGCTGGCAATTCGGCCGCGCTTCGGGTTACAATGCCAATCTGTTTCGAGAGCCAGCTTCCGCCGTCACGCTGCATTGACGGCCGCTGACTACCGTTCCCCACACGCTGCATTTCTTGACGCGAGCGATTCGGTGCGTCCGAGGCGTCTCGCATCCCGCCTTAGTTTTCCGCAAGGAGTGAATGATGAGCAAGAATCGCAATCGTCGCGAGTTCCTGGAAGAATCCATGTTCGCGGCGGCCGCTGCCGTGGCGGCTTCGTCGGCCGGCACTTTGATCGCCGCCGAGGAATCGCAGACCAAGAGCCCGAATGAAAAGTTGGGCGTAGCGGTGATTGGCGTGCGGGGCCGCGGCGGCTCGCACATCGGCGCCTTTGCCGGACGCAAAGACACCGAGATTCTTTATATCTGTGACGCCGATTCGCAAATCGGCAACAACCGGGCGGAAGAGGTCGGCAAGCGACAAGGGTCGAAGCCGAAGTTCGAGGAAGATATCCGCAAGGTGTTGGAAGACAAGAGCGTGGATATCGTCAGCATCGCCACGCCGAACCACTGGCACGCGTTGGGCGCGATCTGGGCGATTCAAGCCGGCAAGGACGTGTATGTCGAAAAGCCGGTCAGCCACAATGTGAGCGAAGGTCGCCGGATTGTGGACGCGGCTCGCAAGTACGGCAAGATTTGCCAAACGGGCACCCAATGCCGCTCGAATTCGGGCGTGATGGATGCCGTGCAGTATGTGTTGGACGGCGGCATCGGCAAACTGAAGGTGGCTCGCGGTCTGTGCTACAAGCGTCGCGGCTCGATCGGCGAGCGTGGCACCTACAAGCCGCCGACCAGCGTGAACTATGACCTGTGGCTCGGCCCGGCTCCGATGGCTCCGGTCACTCGGCCGCAGTTCCATTACGACTGGCATTGGCAGTGGGCTTACGGCAACGGCGACTTGGGCAATCAAGGTATCCATCAGATGGATATCGCTCGGGCCGGCATCGGTGTCGACCAGCTCTGCAATGCGGTGATCAGCTACGGCGGTCGCTTCGGTTACGAAGATGCCGGCGAGACAGCCAACACGCAAGTCGTGATTCACGACTATGGCGATAAGGCCCTGGTGTTCGAAGTCCGCGGCTTGAAGACGGACAGCTATAAGGGCGCGGGCGTGGGCGTGGTGTTCGAAGGCACCGACGGCTACGTGGTGATCCCCAGCTACGACAGCGGCACGGCGTTCGACAAGGATGGCAATAAGGTCAAGTCGTTCAAGGGCGGCTCGGATCACTTTGCCAATTTCCTGACGGCCGTTCGCAGCCGCAACCACAAGGATTTGAACGCCGACATCCAGGAAGGCCATTTGTCGAGTGCATTGTGCCATTTGGGCAACATCTCGTACCGTTTGGGCGAGTCGCTGCCAGCGAAGGATGCGTTGGCCAAGCTGGATGGTGTCGAGACGACCGAGAACGTCAAGGCAACGTTCGAGCGGACGCTGGGTCACTTGCGGGACAACAATGTGAAGACCGACAACTTGGATATCCAAGTCGGTTTGCACTTGCCGTTGGACCCGAAGACCGAAACGTTCAAGGGGAATTCGCAAGCCGATCAGATGCTGACTCGGGATTACCGAGCGCCGTTTGTGGTGCCGAGCGCCGCGAACGTGTAGTTGGCGTTCGCTCGTCGACGATGTGTGTCGCGATCGTTCAAGTCGCGGGAACAGAATTGATATTTAGGATCCACTGGTTTTCGGCGCGAGCCGCTGGAAGCCAGTGGGTGACTTACACGCGAGGTTTTGCCTCGCGTATTTTTTTGATTGGTGAGGATCGTTGACTTCTTCTTCAGACGCGGGACGTCGAATTGCAGCCGACTAACTTTGACATCCTGTACGAACAAGGGCCGTGTCTGGCTGTGTTGAAGCCGGGCGGTTTGTTGACGCAGGCGCCGCCGGCGATCGACAGCTTGGAGCTGCGCGTGAAGCAGTTCATCAAGCTGCGGGACGACAAGCCGGGACGGGTTTACCTGGGCGTGCCGCATCGGCTGGACCGACCGGTGTCGGGCGTCTTGGTGCTGGCCAAACACGTCCGAGCGGCTCGGCGGCTGTGCGACCAGTTCCAGGACCGCTCGGTGCGGAAAACTTATTGGGCTTACGTCGCGGGGACGATCGAAGCCGACACTGGCACCTGGATCGACTACGTGCGCAAAGTGCCCGACCAACCGCGGGCCGAAGTCGTGGCCGCCGATCACCCCGACGCTCGGCAAGCGGTGTTGAACTATCTCGTGCTGCGTCGTGATGAACGGGGCACGTGGCTGGAGATCAAATTGGAAACGGGCCGTATGCACCAGATTCGGCTGCAAGCCAGCTCGCGCGGATTCCCGATTTTCGGCGATGCGCAGTACGGTTCGAGCGAACGGTTCGGGCCAGAAACCGAGGACGAGCGGGCTCGCTGGATCGCGCTGTATGCTCGCTCGTTGGATTTTCTGCACCCGATGACTCGCGAGCCGGTTTCGATCACCGCGCGTTGCCGGTTTGGTGGGAGGCGTTCGGCTTGCCGCCAAGCTGAAGCGTTAAACGTCGCGAGCTAATGCGGTTATCGTCTTGCGGAACTCGAAGGGCCTAGGCCCTGTTTCCAGCCACTTCTATAATCGCCAAGCTTGCCGCCAGAACGCGATGTTATGAGGAGTTCGAGGCCGATGAACTCAACACGTTCGACCACCACTCAGCCGCTTCGCGTTACGCGGTGTCGTATCTGAACACCAAGCCGCTTGTCTATCGGCTGACGGAGCCGCGCCGGACATCCGCCCTGACGTTCGATTTGCCCAGCCGCTTGGCCGACGACTTGGCTGACGGCCGGTTGGACGTGGCTGATCCCATCGATCGAGTTCTTTCAAGACTCGCGATACGAACTGGTTTCGGACGCCTGCATCGCTTGCCGCGGCCCGGTGCTTAGTGTCAAGCTGCTCAGTCGCCGCCCGATGTCCGAGATTCGATCGCTGGCACTCGACGAAGGGTCGCGCACGAGCGCGGCACTGACGCAGGTGTTGTTGGCCAACCGATTCGGAGTGCGACCAAAATTGGAAACGCTGCCGATCGGTTCCGATGCCACGCGGACGACGACCGACGCCGTGCTGTTGATCGGCGATCGGGCGATTCATCCGCCGCAAGCCGATTTCGTCGAAGTGTGGGATTTGGGCGACGAGTGGTGTCGTTGGGCGGAATTGCCGTTCGTGTTCGCTGCCTGGGTCGCGCGGCCGGGCGTCGAACTGGGTTCGTTGCCCGAGGCGTTGGCCGCCGCTCGCGACGCCGGGGTGGCTCATCTCGAACAAATCGCGGCTCAGGAAGCTCCGGCCGTTCGGCTGTCGACGGCCGATTGCCTGTCGTACTTGCGAGACAATTTGTATTTCTACCTCGGACCGCGCGAACGCCGCGGATTGGAGTTGTTCCGCCGCCGAGCGGCCGAGCTGGGCTTCGCGCCGGAAACGGAGCCGGACGGCGGGCCAATGTTGGAGCCGACCGAGTTACTTGCGGAATGATTTTGGTGGTTCGCCCCGAGGCGGACGATCGATGACACGTCTACTTATGAATTTAGCGAACACCATGATTGCAGACATTCTGGACAAAGCGGTGGCGGGCGAGCGGTTGACGGCGGACGAGGGCTTGAAGCTGCTCGAGTCGCACGAACTGGCCGCGATCGGGCGAGCGGCGGATGAAGTGAGCCGCCGGATGCATCCCGAACCGTATCGGACTTACAACATCGACCGGAACATCAACTACACGAACGTCTGCACGGCCGTTTGCGATTTCTGCGCGTTTTATCGCGGGCCGAAGAGCGACGAAGGTTATGTGCTGGCGCGCGAGGAACTGCTGGATAAGGTGCGAGAAACGGTCGAGCTGGGTGGCGAGCAGATATTGCTGCAAGGCGGGCTGCATCCCGAATTCAAATTGGAGTGGTATGAGGAGATGTTGCGCGACATCAAGCGCGACTTTCCGCAGGTGAACATCCACGGCTTCAGCCCGCCGGAGCTGCACCATTTCACGAAGGTCAACAAGCTGCCGATCCGCGAAGTTCTCTCGCGTTTGAAAGACGCCGGTCTCGGGAGCATTCCGGGCGGCGGGGCCGAGATTCTGGTCGATCGCGTGCGAGCGGCGATCACGCGCGGCAAAGTAATGACCGACGATTGGTTGAACGTGATGCGAGTCTGGCACGAGTTGGGCGGACGCAGCACGGCCACAATGATGTTTGGGCACGTCGAGACGTTGGCCGAGCGGATCGATCATTTGGAGCGTGTGCGGCAACTGCAGGACGAAACCGGCGGATTCACGGCGTTTATCAGTTGGACGTTTCAGCCGGACAACACCGACATGGCCGACGTGCCGCACGCCAGCTCGTTCGAGTATTTGAAGACGCAGGCGGTCTCGCGGTTGTATTTGGATAACGTGCCGAACATCCAATCGAGTTGGGTGACGCAGGGTTTGAAGATCGGGCAGCTCGGGCTCCAATTCGGAGCGAACGACATGGGCAGCTTGATGATCGAAGAGAACGTGGTGGCGGAAGCCGGCACGGTTCACTTTCTGACGCTCGAACAGATTCGCGATGCGATCACGGAACTGGGCTACGTGCCTCGCCAGCGAAACGTGTTTTATCAGTTGGTTGACGAGGCTCACGAGCTGAGGGCGTTGGAAGCCAATCGTCGTCGCGAGCCGGCCGAGTTGGTGCAGTTGGCTTGAGCCGCGTTTTCCCGCGAAACACTTTCCGCCGAAGCGCGGCCGGTTAGACTGAAACAGGCGAGCGACTCTGGCTTGCCGATGTTCGTGCTCCTCGAAATTCGCGGGCGGATGACAGGCTTTCTCACTTCACGTCGCAGCGAAACACTCACGTTGCCGGAGCAGCAAGCCGGCAACGGTTCGCAACGCCTTCTGTTGGTCGACGACAGCTACGCGCTGCGCGAGCGGCTGGCCCAAGCGTTTCGCGATCGGGGCTTCCATGTCGAGACAGCCGCTGATTACGACGAAGCGATGCTGGTCGCGCGATCGCATCGGCCTCAGTTGGCCGTAATCGATCTGCGGATGCCAGGCCGCTCGGGATTGGATGTCGTGCGGGATTTGAAGTCGCTGGCCCCGGATTGCCGGACGTTGGTGCTGTCCGGGTTCGGCAGCATCGCGACGGCGATCGACGCGGTTCGGTTGGGAGCGACGAACTTTCTGCCGAAGCCGGCCGACGCCGACGATATCTTGGCCGCCTTTCGTCGCGGCGAAGCGGCGCCGATGGCCACGCCGCCGACCGATCATGAAGTGCCGACGTTGGCCCGAACCGAGTGGGAGCACATCCATCGCGTGCTGGCCGATTGCGGCGGCAACATTTCCGAAGCAGCTCGGCGGCTGGGGATCCATCGGCGTTCGCTGCAACGCAAGCTGCAAAAGCGAGCGCCGGATTAAGGTTACTCAGACCACGCGGCAAATGAAACACTTCAGGTACTCGGTCTCCAAGCAATTCGTGGCGATCGGGTGATCGGCCGACGCGCCTCGCTGATCGAGCACTTGGATCATCCGGCCTGTCTTCTGTGCCACGCCGCTGAGCATCATCAGGAAATCGTCGCGAGTCACGTTGCCCGAACAACTGCACGTGACCAGAATCCCTTCAGGCTGCAACAAATCGACCGCCACGCGGTTCAGCCGATGATAGGCCCGCAGCGCTTCGTCCACTGTTTGTCGGCTCCGCGTAAACTTGGGTGGATCGAGCACAATCGCGTCGAACTTCTCGCGATCGTCCAGCAGCTCGTCCATCGTCCGAAAGCAATCCCCTTCGACGAATCTCACGTTCGACACGCCATTCAACTCGGCGTTGGCCCTGGCCATCGCGAGTGCCCGTTCGCTGCTGTCAACGCCGATCACTTCGCGAGCGCCGCCCGCCGTCGCGGCCAATAGCGAAAAGCCGCCGGCATAGCAGAACAAGTCCAACACACGCCGGCCCTTCATATAGGCCGCGGCCGCTCGGCGGTTCTCGACTTGATCCAGGTAATAGCCCGTCTTTTGCCCCGCCGAAAGATCGACGCCGAACCGCAGTCCGTTTTCGTTGATGAAGACCGGACCGTCAGGCGCTTCGCCCCAAGCCAATCCGTCCTCGACCTCCAGCCCCTCGGACTTTGCCACGCCCGCTTCGCTGCGGACCAGAATCCCGCGCGGCCGAAACACTTCGGCCAACATCGGCACCAACGTCGCCTGCCGGTGGGCGATGGCCAGCGAGTTCACTTGAGCCACGAGATAGTCGCCGTAGCGATCGACGATCAGGCCGCTCAGCCCGTCCGCTTCGCTGTACACGACGCGAGCCGCCGCCGAGCGATCGTCGTAGCCGAGCGTCTTTCGCAATCGCGCGGCCGACTCCAAACGCGATCGCCAAAACCGATCGTCCAGCGGCTCGCCGACATCCCACGTATACAATCGCACGCGAATTCGGCTGCGGCTGTTGTAGATGCCGCGAGCGATAAATTTGCCTTTGTCGTTGTGCAAGTCGACGATCGAGCCGTCTTCGATCGGCTGCCCCGGCGGCACAAGCGCACTGTCCAACACCCACGGATGGCGCCCATAAAACGGCCTCGCCTTGCGAGCTCGTGTTTGCAACACCGCGCTGGCGAACCCCGGCGCCATGTCGACGCCCGGCCGCTCGGTCAAGTCGCTTGGCTCGGAGATCGGCTGGCCGCTCGAATCGTCGTCTGTTGCCTCAACGGGCGCATCGGCGGACGAATCAACGGGCGGATCGAGCGACGGGTCGCATTCCGAGTCGGACATGGGCGGCTTTCCAAGTGTGGGAGAGTTCTACGCGCGAGCTTTCGATCGTATCGCAACCCATCGCTTTGCGAACCCGGTGGCCGCGAATCGCCGAGCGGTTCGGCCAGCGTTCGGCGAAAGGAGCTTCGACGCGCACACTGGTTGCAAAACGCACGGGCGGCGGTAAGTTGTACGTCTGGCCGTCTGTCGCCGCCGAGCATTCCGAGCCGCGACGCCCGAGCCCACTTCGCCCTTCCCACCTGACGCCGGAGCCCCGCCCATGTCCGTCACGCAAGCCACGCTGGATAAACTCGCCAAGTTCGATACGCCGACGATCTGCAACGTGATCGAGCTGTTCAACATCCGCCCACGCAATCGCGGCTATATGGACGCCCGCGTCAAATGCAATTATCCCGAGCTGCCGCCGATGGTCGGATTCGCCGCCACGGCTTGTTTCCGCAGCGACGTGCCTCCGGCCGGCGGCGATGCCTACGGCAGCATCCAAAAGCAGCTCGATCAATTCGCCGCCCTTCCCGGCCCGGCGGTGGTCGTCTTTCAGGATATCGACGATCCGCCCGTCGCCGCCGTGTTCGGCGAAGTGATGTGCTCGACTTATCAAGCGTTCGGTTCCGTCGGCTTGGTCACTAACGGCGCCGGCCGTGATTTGGAACAAGTTCGTTCGCTCAAGTATCCGGTGTTTACGAATTCGTCGATCGCTTCGCACGGCTACTGCCACATGCTGCATTTGGCGTTGCCGGTGCGAGTCGGCGGTTTGATGGTCAGCCAAGGCGATTTGCTGCATGGCGACGCCAACGGCGTGACCAACATCCCGATCGAATTGGCCGCCGAGATCGCCGACATTTCCGAGGAGTTCATCGCCGCCGAATCGATCATGTTGGACTATGTAAAGGTGCCGGGCGAGAAGGACCGGGCGAAGTTCAACGAGCTGCGGCAAGAGTTTCAAGCCGTGGTCAAGAAGCTGGAAGCCCGCGTGGCGCGAAACTGATCGTCGACAACGCATCGCGAGACGAATCCTTGAGAGGCCACGCCATGATTGATCTCAATGGTCACGCCGCCTTGGTCACCGGTTCGACGAAAGGCGTCGGGCGTTCGATTGTCGAAGCGTTCGCCCGAGCCGGCGCGGATGTGTTGGTTCATGGTCGGCAGCTCGGCGCGGATGCCGAACAAGTGTTGGCCAACTGCCGCGAGGCTGGTGTGCGAGCCGAATTCGTCAGCAGCGACCTTTCCGGCCCGACCGGCGATGTGGTTGAAGCCACCGCGTCGGCGGCGCTCGCCATGATGCCGAACCTCGACATCTTGGTGAACAACGCTGGAACTTACGACGACGTTCCTTATCTGGAGATGGAACTGGAGCGGTTCGAGCGAATCATGCGGCTGAACGTCGCCGCGCCGTTCTTCCTCACACAACGTTTCGCTCGGCACTGGGTCGCCAACCAAGTGGCAGGTCGCGTGCTGATGATCGGTTCGATCAATGGACGGTTGGCCGAGCCGACGCATTCGTGTTACGACACGTCGAAGGGCGCCATCGAAATGATGGTTCGCACGCTGTGTGTCGAACTGGCTCCGCAAGGTATTCGGGTCAATGGCCTGGCGCCGGGATTGGTTCGCACGCCACTCACATCGATCATTGATCGCGACGAGCGGTTCGCTCAATGGATGGAACTTCACACGCCCAACCGCCGCGTTCCTCACAGCGACGTTTGCGGCCCCGGCGCGGTGTTCATGGTGAGCGACGCCGCGCAGCATGTCCACGGCCAGATGCTGTTGGTCGACGGCGGGATGAGCGCCTGGCAACAGCCCGACATGCCGGCTAACTTCCTGACGAAGTGAATGCTTTCTGCAAACCCGTTTGGTTATCGGCCCAGAGATCTTTGGTTTCCAATCCCAACAGACCAATCGCGGTCAGGCACATGCCGATCAACAGAGCTAGCATGACGGCATACTCGACCGCCGTAGCCGCTTCGTCTTCGCGTAGAAATTTGAGAATGGATGCCATAGCGCCGACCGGACTTGGAATGAGAATGTTGGGGCAGATTCATCACAGCGCGGAGCGACTCGGCATGTCGGCGACCAATGACTCCGCTAATCAAACCTAGCATTCCCGCGACGTTCGGCTGCGAATCGTCGTCGCTTTTTTTGACGTAAGTGACGCTCGCGTCATTGGTTTTGCGCAAAGGCGCAGCGGCGCGGATTCGCACGTCGCCGGATCCGCCGCGCGGCTCGTCGGTGCGCCGCGTTTCGTTTGGCCAACGTGACGCGCGACGGTACGGGATCGCGCACGCTGACCGGCCGAATAATCGGCCCCCAGTTTCTTCGACGACGGAACCCGTTAAACTCGAACGCCGTTAAAACTCTCCTTCTTACCACAATTCCGAACACGGATATTATGAGACTATTCCCGATCACCGCGCTTCTCATTATTTCCATTACCACTCTCACAACGATGTCGGAGGCTCAAGACGAGCCCCAGTTCCCGCTCGGACCCGATTCGCAACGGCAAGCCGACGTGCCGCGCGGCGAAGTCACCAAGCACGAATGGCGCAGCGAGGTGTTCCCTGGCACGATCCGGGAATACTGGGTCTATGTGCCGGCACAATACGACGGCTCGCAGCCAGCCGCCGTGATGGTCTTTCAGGACGGCCATGCCTATGTGAAAGAGGATGGCGAATTCCGCGTGCCGGTCGTCTTCGACAATCTGATCCACCGTGGCCAGATGCCGGTGACCATTGGCATCTTCATCAACCCTGGCCACAATGCCGAACAATTGCCGGAAAACCCTTGGCGAGGCAACAATCGCAGCTTTGAATACGACACGCTCAGCGATCAATACGCTCGGTTCTTGCTGGACGAAATGCTCCCCGAAGTCGGCAAGAAGTACCGTTTGACGGACGATCCCCAGCGGCGAGCGATCTGCGGAATTTCGTCCGGCGGCATCTGTGCATTCACGGTCGCTTGGCAACGCCCCGACGCGTTTCGCAAAGTGCTCTCGCACGTCGGCAGCTTCACGAATATCCGCGGCGGACACGTCTACCCGGCTCTGATTCGCAAGACCGAACGCAAGCCGCTGCGAGTCTTCCTGCAAGATGGCGAAAACGATTTAGACAATCAACACGGCAATTGGTGGCTATCGAATCTGGAAATGGAAGCCGCCCTGCGGTTCTCGCGATACGACTACAAATTCGTCGGCGGCCAAGGCGGCCATAATGGCAAACACGGCGGAGCCATTCTGCCCGAATCGCTCATCTGGCTCTGGCGAAATAACGACGCGGACGGCGCGCCACAGTAAGTCATTGAATTTCGTTGGCAGGATCAACTGCCGAGCCTAAGGTTCTTGGCGTTCAGTGGAATAACTCGTTCTACCTGGACATTGCCTAATGCGATGACTCCCAATCCCTACGAGCCACCGACGTCCGCGGTTGAGCTGCGAAGCGACATAGTTGATCGAACGCAGCGGGATGAGTTTGCGGAATCGATTCGGCGGTTCCTTGACGAAAGCATCACCGCGTTCGAGTTCGATGAACTGGTCGACAACTACCGCGACTCTCAAGATAGTGCGGTCCGTTTCGTGGCTCAGGCAGTCTGGTATCACTACGACGACTGCGACGATCACCTCGTGTCACTCTCGAAACCCGAGTGGGACTACTTTCAACGCCTGTTGCTGCTGCTCGAATCGAACAGCCGTGTTCAATCGCGGAACTCAAGACGCTGGTCGGTTTCGCAACTCGTGGCGTTGTGTTCCTTGCTCGGATTTGCGTGGATCGCTTTCCACATCGGTTGGAGCTCCGGGTTGCTGCTGGCCGCGATGCCGTTTGGCATCATTTCAATTGGCATCGCGCGGCTGCAACGCCCGGTGGCGACTCACGGCCCGTATGATCAGTTGGTCTTCCCGTTCAAGACGCTCTCCGATCTTCGAGCGACCTATCACGCGGTTAAGTTTCGGAAGACCCGGTTTCCCCAGCATATTCAATCACGCATTGTCCGCTCGCCGTTCATGTGCGGCGTCTATCAGCTCCAGTTCTATCTCGCGTGGCTAATGCTGTCCCCCCTCGCGTTGGTAAGCCAGCTCTTGCCAGCGACGGAGACTCATACCGAGGTTATCGTGGAATCGAGTGCGAACGTCGCTTGAGCGTCGCACTCCTACTCGTACTCAGCACAGCGGTACGCGTACTCTTACTCGCCCACGGACGAACAACCTCAACCGTGCGCCGCTATCCACCAGCGACCGCATTAGCTTTCGGAAAGCTAGCAGCGCGACGAAACGATCTGGACGTTGCATGTGCTTTCGGTTAACTTCCGCCCCTCTTCCGCGAAAGCTGATTTTCTTCAGAACACTCGTTCAAATCGTCCTTGGGGCGACGTGCGTCGTTACGGTCGTCGGTCTATGTCGAGCCTGTTGCGTTGGAAAGAACTGGTACTGCCAGTCGGGCTGATCGCCTGTGTGCTGGTGATCATCGTGCCGTTGCCGGCCCCGGTGCTCGACCTGTTGTTGGCCGCGAACATCACGGCCGCCATTTTGATGCTGCTGACGACGATTACGGTGCGAACGCCGTTGGAGTTCAGCGTCTTTCCAACACTGCTGTTGGCCACCACGTTGTCACGGCTGGTGCTAAACGTCGCTTCAACCCGATTGATTCTGACGCGAGCCGGCGAAGACGGATTGGCGGCCGCGGGCGGTGTGATCCGCGGCTTTGGTCAATTCGTGACCGGCGATAACCTGGTCGTCGGTCTGATCATCTTTGTGATCTTGATCGTCATTCAGTTCGTAGTGATTACGAAAGGCGCGACGCGGATCAGCGAAGTGGCGGCGCGGTTTGCCTTGGACGGCATGCCCGAGCGGCAGATGGCGATCGACGCCGATCTGAACGCGGGTTTGATCGACCAGCACGAGGCTCAGCAACGGCGCGGAGCGATCACTCAGCAAGCCGACTTTTACGGAGCGATGGACGGAGCCAGCAAGTTCGTTCGCGGCGATGCCATTGCCGGCATCGTGATTACGTTGACGAACATATTGGGCGGCTTGGTCATCGGCGTGTTTCAGTCGGGGTTGTCGATCGCCGAAGCTGGCTCGCGATTCACGACGTTGACGATCGGCGACGGTTTGGTGAGCCAACTGCCCGCATTGCTAATCTCGCTCGCCGCCGGTTTACTGGTCACTCGCAGTACGCAGCATGTCGAGCTGTCGAACGAGTTCCTGCGGCAATTGTTTCACCGTCCCCAGACGTTGGCCGTGGCTGCCGTATTCTTGGGCGTGTTGGTGCTGACCAATCTGCCGAAGCTACCGTTGTTGGCGATCGGCGGCGGTTGCGTCGGGCTTTCGCTATTACTGAGCCGCCAACAGCGCGAACAACAGGCGGCCCGCGCTGCGGCGGCCGCGGCGTCGGAAAAGCCAAAGGCCGCGACGGAAGAACGTATCGAACAATATCTGCACGTCGATCCGCTGGAGTTGGAGATCGGCGTCGGCCTGATTCGGTTGGCCGATCCGAAGCGAGGCGGTGATCTGCTGCAACGCATCGCCAGCGTGCGACGAGCAATGGCGGCCGAGATGGGGCTTGTGTTGCCCAAGGTGCGGGTGCGGGACAACATGCGGCTGGGCGAATTGGAGTACCGCGTGAAAATCGCGACCAACCCGGTCGCCCGCGGCGCGTTGCAGCCGCAGCGGCTGTTGGCGATCGAGCCGCCGGGCGCCGCCGGGCAACTCGACGGCGAGGCGACGCGCGAACCACATTCCGGACACCCGGCCGTTTGGATCACGCCCGACCGGCGATCGCAAGCCACGTCGCTGGGATACGCGGTGATCGAGCCGGCCGTGGTGCTGGCTACGCATCTGCGGGGCGTGTTTTGGAGCCACGCGGACGAACTGCTCACGCGAGACGCCCTGCAACATCTGCTAAATGAATTGAAACAAACGGCGCCGGCCGCGGTCGACGAACTGATTCCGGACGTGCTGCGGTTGGCGGAAGTGCAGCAGGTACTGCAAGCGTTGCTGCGCGAGCAAGTGCCGATTCGACAACTGGCATTGATCCTCGAAACACTCGGCGAGCAGGCTCTGCGAACTCGTGATGTCGCGCGGTTGATGGAGATCGTGCGGCAGCGACTGGCTCGAACCTTATCGACGCAACATCGAGACGAATCGGGGCGGCTGCGAGCGATCACGCTCGATCCGGCTTGGGAAAGCCGGCTGCTGGACGCGATCGACCAAGCGGGCGACGATCCGGCCACGCTGGATTGGCGAGAGACAGAGGCTTTGTCCGAAGCGATTTCGCAAGCGGCCGAGCCTTTGTATCGAGACGGCCACACGCCGATCTTGTTGGTTGCACCAGCGGTGCGGCCGACGGTGCGGCAACTCACTGCCGCGCGACTGCCGCGGCTGATTGTGCTCAGCTATGCCGAAATCACTCGGGATACGCGAGTGGAAGCGGTGGGCGTCGCCGAGCTTTTCAGCGACGCGGAGTCAGCCGCCGATGCGGCTCGCGCGATGCAACCAGACGGAGCCGCTCGCTGATATGGAAGTGAAAACCTACCGAGCCGGTTGCCTGCGAGACGCCTTGCGTTTGGTCCGCGATGATTTGGGACCCGATGCCGCAGTGCTGCACACGCGCGAGGTCCGCGGCGGTTTGATGCGTTGGATGCTGGGCCCGAAGCAGATCGAAGTGACCGCTTCGGCCGATGTGCAGGTGCCCAGTCGCTTGCCGCAGCGGAAGCCCAAAGCGATCGCGAGTCCCAGTGGTTCAATCGCCACGGCGTCGAAACCGACAGCGCCGGCGCCTGCGATCGCGACACGCTCTCATCAAGCGGTGAATTCGGATGCGACCGACTGGCCAGACGCGTTGTTTGAACTGTTCACGGAATTGGTCGAGGCGGATTTTAGCGACGAGTCGGCGCGCGAGTTGATCGAGCGAGTGCGCCGCGGGCTGGACGACGATCAACCACGCGACGCGCGGTGGTTGCGACGACGACTGCATCGCCAGATCGCCGACGAAATCGAAACGAGCGGACCGATCGTGGTGGATCCGGCCCGCACGCGGTTGGTCGCCTTGGTCGGGCCGACGGGCGTGGGCAAGACAACGACGATCGCCAAGTTAGCCGCCAACTTCCACCTTCACGAACGGCTGCGGATTGGGCTGATTACGGTTGACACCTATCGCATCGCCGCTATCGATCAACTGCGAACTTACGCCGAGATTATCGACTTGCCGATGGAAGTGGCCTCGACGCCGCACGAACTGAGAACCGCGTTGCAACGCATGGCGGGGCTCGATCTGATTCTTATGGACACCGCCGGCCGCAGCCCGCGCGACGAAGCTCAACTGGTCGAGCTGAAGCGGATGTTGTGCGAAGTGAACCCCGACGAAATCCACTTGGTGCTGAGCAGCGGCGCCAGCTTGGCCAATTTGAAATCCACCGCCCGGCGATTTAGCGACATTGGCGCGACTTCGCTGGTCCTTACGAAATTGGACGAGGCTCACGCCCTGGGCAATCTGTTGCCGTTGTTGCGAGCCTGCCGTCTTCCGCTTAGCTATTTGACGACCGGGCAGAACGTGCCGGATGACATCGAAGTCGCCGACGCCGATCGTGTGGCCCGCGCCGTTTTGGGAAATGCGTATGTCTGATCAAGCCACGGAACTTCGCAAGCTCGTGCTGCGAGCCGCGCGCGAGCGAGTCGCCGCCGCGGCGCCGCCTCCGAAAATGATCGCCCTGTTCGGCGGTCGGCCGGAAGTCGGCGTCACGACGCTGGCCATCGAACTGGCGCTCGCCGTCGCTCGACAGGGCTTGCGCGCCGTATTGGTCGACGCGGATTTGCGCCGGGCCGAGATCGCCCGGCGATGCAAACTGCGCGAGAACAACGGGATCGCCGAAGTGCTGGCCGCGCGACGCGACGTGCATGAAGTTTTGGAGCGAGGCCCGTGCGGGCTGCAAATCCTGCCCGGACCGTCGTCGCCGATCCATCATGAAGTCACGCCGCGCGAACAGCAGCGGCTGCTGCAACAGATTCATACACTCGGGCTGCATGCCGATTGGGTGTTGGTCGATGCGGGCGAAATTGCAAATCCGCTGTTGACAACGTTCTGGAAAGTGGCCGACCAACCGGTGTTGGTCACCACGAGCGAATCTTCGGTCTTGATGGATTCCTACGCTTCGCTAAAAACCCTGCACGCTCAAACGCGGGTCGCTTGGCCCCGATTGATTGTGAATCGAGTCGACGATGCGACGACGGCGGACGAAGTCGCCACGCGCATCGGCCGCTCGTGCGAACGATTTCTCGAAGCCCAATTGGGATTTGTGGGATTCGTTCCGGAGAACATCGATTCAAATTCCGCGGGCGAACGGGAACCGTGGCAGCCGGGCGACACGGAAACGCCCGCCGCTCGGGCCGTTTCGCGCCTGGCCGTCGAATTAACACAAGCCGGCTCGAAACATAATCGAGCCGGCCCCCATGTGGCTTAACGAGCCACGCACGATCGTCACCCACATGCCTGGAAACAATTCCGCTCGTTTGTATTTCTTATCTCCAACTCTCTCATCTATTTGTCTAAAGCATTGCAAGCGTCGCCACGGTGACACTTGCGAATGATGTCGCCCACGGCGGTTCGCGGCGCATGGACGCGCGGCGGAACTCGCCCGTCACACTTGGTCGTAAAACTTCATCGAAACAACATCAGTACCGTGCAATTGACATAAGGAGCTGCAACTAATCGGAAAAAGCGTTTAAGTCGGAGTCCACGTATCGCCGATAACTTCGGAACGTGTTGGCAGCGAATCAGCCGTTAAACTGGAACGGATGACTAGACTTTGCCGACAGCCAAGGGAATGGCGATGAAGCGAGCCTACGGTGGAATACTCGGATGCTTGGCATTCACAACCGTATTGGCGCGTGGCGTCGTGGAACAAGCCGATTTAGTGGCCACGATTCCGGTTGCTTGTGTCTACTTGTTCATTTTCACCGCCATCGGAGTCATCGTCGGACGAATCGCCGAGGGAATTATCGCGGGTTCGTTCGCCAATGGCGACAAGCAGTGAACACGGTCGAGACGGAACTCGTATCGAGCCAGCAGGGAATGACTGGCCAATCACGGAGGATTGCATGGTAACCGCCGCTGCACCGACGGAAGATATCCAAGAAGTATGGAAAGCTTATAAGGCCGACCCCAGCCGCAAGGAGTTGCGGAATCTGCTTGTCGAACGCTATTTGCCGCTGGTTAAATACAACGGAGAACGCATCTGGCAACGCTTGCCCGAAGGCGTCGAACTGGACGACCTAATCTCCGCCGGCGTGTTTGGATTGATGGACGCCATCGACGCGTTTGATATGTCGCGCGGCGTCAAATTCGAGACGTACTGTGTCCCCCGTATCCGCGGCGCGATGCTGGACGAACTGCGAACGATGGACTGGGTGCCACGCTTGGTGCGGTCGAAAGCCAGCAAGTTGAACGAGGCCACCAAGACTTTGGAGGCTCAGTTGGGACGGGCCCCGAACGAAGTCGAGCTGTCCGAGCACATGCAGATTAGCATCCAGGAACTGGAAAAGATGATCCTGGAAGCGAGTGCGGTCAACTTGGTGAGCCTGAATAAAAAATGGTATGAGACCGACAGCTATAAGGATGTACGAGAAATCGACATCCTGGAAGACAAGAAGGGTGAAGACCCCACGCGTCGCGTCCAAAAGAATGATTTAATGCGGTTGGTGACCAAGGGCCTGAATCGCAACGAACGTCTCATTATCATTCTCTACTATTATGAAGAGCTAACGATGAAAGAGATCGGCGCGACGCTGGATCTTAGCGAAAGCCGCGTTAGCCAGATGCACAGCAGCATCGTACAGCGGCTGCAAGGTCAGCTCGGCCGCCGCCGACCCGAATTCGGCACGTAATTGCGGAAGCCGCGTCAACCAAGTTGATCTTTGTGTAGTTTGCGGCCGGGTGTTACACTGCCGGCCGAACCCGCAAACACACGGAGACCGACGATGATGAACCGAGGCGGAATTCAGCTCGCCAAGTTGATTGCGATGTTGGCAATCGCGCTTATTAGCCGCACCGTTGCCGCTCAGCCAGAACTCGACGAACCGCGTCGGCGGCACGAGCAGGAACTCGCCGAACTGGGTCGTGCGATCGACCGGCTGCGCGGAGAACTTGGCGAGGCGGAGCGGGCCGTGAAAGAGGCGGCGTCTGAAATTGCCAGGCCGAAACCGTCTCCGCCGAGCGACGAGCAAACCGACCGGCAACGCGCGCGATTGCGAAGGGCGCTGGATCGCCTGTTCGACTTGCGAACCGAGTTGCAAGCCACCGAATTGCGGCGCGAACACCAACGCTTGGCCGCCATCGAAAACGAGCTGGAACAACAGCGGCGTCATCGCGGCGAAATGTTCGAGCGGCAGTTTCGCGAATTGGCCAGGCTGCCCGAGCCACATGCCGGGCATCGCCCCGAGCCGACCGGGCCGCCGATCATGATTCGCTGCATCGTCTTTGAAGCTTCCGGCGAGATCGCGCAGCAGCTAAAACAAGCTGGCTCGATGCCCGCGGAATCCGATCAGCCCTGGCCCGATGTCTCCGAAGATTTCGATCGCCAGCTTCGAGAGCAGCTCGAACAGAAGCAAGTGAAAATTTTGTCCGAGCCGACCATCATGACGCTGCCGCACCAACAAGCCATGTTCCATGTCGGCGGCGAGACGCCCGTCGCGGGACGATCGCGAGACGGCGACGAGCCGCTCGGGTTCCTGCCGTTCGGGACACGGGCCGAGTTCACGCCGAAGGATGTACGGGAACTCGAAGGCCGGCCCACGTTGCTGTTGGAGGCTTCGTTGTCGCTGAGCGAGCCCCCGAAACCAACCGACGCCAGCGATCGCGAGTCGCCGCCGGTCGTTCACGAGCGGACGGTTCGGACGCTCGTCGAGTTCTCGGCTCGCAGACCCTCGATCGTGGTCGGCCCGCTGCCGCGGACTTCCGAG
This sequence comes from Pirellulaceae bacterium, assembly GCA_041399085.1. Lineage (GTDB taxonomy): Bacteria > Planctomycetota > Planctomycetia > Pirellulales > Pirellulaceae > JAWKTM01. The sequence continues at coordinate 116,570 of JAWKTM010000008.1, read as the reverse complement.
TACAGTTCGTCCACCTATGTCTTTATCGCGGCACGGCCAGTGGATGAACGAGAGTTGAAAAGCGTTAGCCGTGACGCGACAAGAGAGTGATCCGATTCGTCATCGTTAGGGCATCAAGCGCGAATCGCTTCCGCCGGAGCGAGCGGCAAACAGATCCGAATCGTCGCCCCCGGTGACGTTTCATCCTTCGAGGCCGAGTGGCCCGAGCTGATTGCGTCCGAACCGGACTGTGCCACGCTGATCGTTCCGAGATGTGCTTCGACAATCCGCAGCGCGATCGACATGCCGAGTCCGGTTCCCTTGTGTTTGGTCGTAAAGAACGGCTCGAACACGCGCGCTCGCTGCTCGGGCGACATCCCCGGCCCGTTGTCACGGACTTCGATCTCCAGCCTTGCGGCAGCATCGCCGCCTGTTGCATTCGATGACTGGTCGCCGGACGACTGGCCGCCGACTTCCCGAACGGCGATGGTGATCTCGACCGGATCGCTACAGGCGCCCAACGAGTTCTCGAACAAGTTGCGGAAGACTTGCACGAACCGAAAATGATCCAGTCGGCATTGGGCGTCATCCGTTTCGATGTGTTCGATCAATCGGCATTGGCGATCCCGCCGCTGTGGCGAGAGCATTTCCCAAGCCTCGCGCCAACATGAGGAAATCGGCACACGCTGAAGCTGCAAATTCAGCGGCCCGGCATAGCCGCGGACTTCCTCAAACAACCGCTGCAAATCGTCTTGAGCTTTCTCGATCCGACGCAACAAGTCCATTGCGGCATCGTTCCCCTCGACCTCCAGTTCCAGCATCTCGACACAAGCCAACGTGCGCTGCAACGCATTGCGGCTTTCATGCACCATGCCGGTCATCATCTGGCCGATTGCCGCCAACCGCTCGGCTTGCAACGCGCGCTCTTCGCTTCGCTTCTTGTCCGTGATGTCGCGAATAATGCCGGTGAACAACCGGCGCTCGCCCAGCCACAATTCGCTGACGGCCAAATCCACGGGTAATTCGCTGCCGTCCTTCCGTTTCGCCACCACTTCGCGGCCGATCCCGATGATCCGCGCGATGCCGGTCCGCAGGTATTCGCTGAGGTAGCCGTCATGTTCATCGGCCATCGGCGAGGGCATCAGCATCGACACGTTGCGCCCGATCAGCTCGTGCGACGCGTAGCCGAAAATCCGCTCGCAAGCCGGATTGATCGATTCGATGATGCCTTTTTCGTCGATCGTCACAATCGCATCGACGGCCGTGTTCACGATCGCCTTCAGCCGGGCGTCGCCGTAGCCATCGTGGCTTCCGTGCGAAACAAGCTCATTTTCCGTCGAGCGCGCGCTCGTCGAGCGATGGAGCGGCGAATTGGGGGAGACATCGGAGACAGAGGCGTCAGCTCCGCTGCGGTCGTTCATTTCCTATTTCCGTGGTCAAGGGCGACTGGCCTGATCGCTCCCTGGGGCAGCGACCAACCATTGTCACGATTGTCGGCCGCGAAGCAAGCCGTGGAGTGTGCGAAAGTGTGCGGATTGGCGCAAGGTTGTCACAATACGCACGCATGCACGCCGCGAACCAGGAAGACTTGGCGAGATCCGGCCGATTCGACGCGTTCAATCGGCATTCGGCTCGACGGCTTCCATCAAGCTATGGACCGCTTCCGGCAGCCAACCACTGCCCCAAGCGTGCTCGCGAACCGGTCCGTCGACATACCGATGCGGAAAGTGACGCTCGTTCAGCAATCGCTCGAATCGCTCGTGGTGATCGCGAAAGTTGCCGTAGCCGAGATGAATGATTCGCGGCCGAACGCCCAGCGGTTCGCGAGCCTGCGCCAACAGGCGACTTGGCCAGTAGCGTTGGAAGTTCTCGCGGGTTCCAAATATCGGCCCCGAACCGTATTGGCCAAACTGCTCCATCATCAGCGGCGCGTCCCAGGCGGCCGCTGCCGCAAACGTTTTCGGGTTTCGCAGCAACAACGTCATCGCGCCCCAGCCCGACTTGCTGAATCCAACCAACAGACGCCCCTGTCGATCGCCGCGAGTTGAATACTGCTTTTCGACCAACGGGATCACACTCTTTAACAAGTAGGACTCTTGCCAAACGGTCTTGTCGGTCGGATGATCCGCATACCAGGGTAACTGAGAGAAGGTGGGAGCGACACAGATCAACTGAAAGCGTTCGTGCAAAGCAGCCCGGCGAACTTCCTCCAAGCCATCGCCCCAACGCCGTCCGTCGCCCGCCTCGACCGGCAACACATATAAGACTCGATACGTGCGATCCGTATCATAGTCCCGTGGCAACAACACGCTCACGCGCGTTTCACCCGACTGATAGGGCGAACGGATTGTATGCACGCGAAACGGATTGTCGGGCGTGGCGTTGACATCCGATTGAGTGGCGGACTCGTCGCCCGCCAAACTCGGGCTGACAAAAAACACGCCGGCGAGCAGGACACATACGAAACCCACGGCCATACACAAAGTCCCGCGATTCATCGACTGAAGCTCGGCACGACACCGACACGAACGTGAGATTGAGCTGGCGGTAATTGCTTCCGAAGATTTCATATTCCGGTCCCTGAATTGAGAGACGTCGACAACGTGGAGCTAGGGCTCAGAGGCACTTTTGCGCACGGCTATTCGGCCGGAGTGGGCGCGGCAATTAGTTCCCGCATCGCCTTACCGAGTGCATCGCCGATGAGAAAGTAACTTTCGGCATTCCCATACCAATGATGGCCATGAGACACATTGGGAGATTCGGCGGGCGGGCGGGCGAATGCCGTCGTCTTTACAAATGCCACGCGGCCTTGAAAATCTGGTCGACGGGCCGCGGCCGCCTGGGCTTGCCGAATCGCCATTATCTGCTCGCCAACTTGCTCGCCACCGTTCCCCAACTCACCAATCACCACCGGAAGGTTCGGACGATTGAATTCGGCGCGGACATCATGAATTAAGTTGACCAGATTCTGTTCGTATTCCTGTTTGGCTTCTGGGGGACCAAATGCGTCGTTCCAACCTTGAAACCATACAAAGCCAGCGAACTCCGCGCGGCGATCTTTCAACTCCGGGAAGTCATCGGGGATGTGACGCAGTGCCTCGCGAACTTCAGCAATCATCTGCTTATAGAACGGTCCTGCTTCGCCGGATGAACTGGGCGGTCGGAAATCCACATACAGGCTCTTGCCGCCCCACGCCGTCTTAATCAACAACACGGGCGCTTCGATTGCGTCCCCGATCACATGTCCGAATTGAAATTCGGGACCGATGTGATGCTTGCCGGGATAGACGGCAAACCCGATCGTCAGCGGTCCTTTCTTGAGTTCGTGTTGAGTGCGGTACCGACACCACACATCGTCGCGAACAGCCCACTGGCCATCCTTCGTCCGAATGTGTTGATAGACCGATGCCTTGGCCGGATCATCGGCCACTTGCCGGAGCGTTCCGCGACCGCCGTTGTAATGCTGGGGATGATCCAGATCGACAACCCCTTGGCCTTCCATGTTGGATTGGCCCGCGAGAACGAAAACTTGAATCGGGGCCTTCGTGTCGGCGGCCTCGATCCACGCGGGCGCGGCCCCGAAAATGGCCGACACCGCGAGAAAGCACAATGAAACATCGACTCGGCAGGCAAGCATGGCGGTAACCGTTTCGTTATCGAATCAGGGACTAAAACGCCCCTGATTGTAGTTGGCGGCAATTCCTTTGCGGAGGTTCCCTCGCCGATGCGACAGACTCCGCCGCTTGTTACGATGGTCGTCGGCCGAACGATCTCGCTTGCCCACCAATCACGGAGCGCCACATGAACCACCCCAGCAAACCTACCGGACGACGATATGGAATCGACCGCCGCGCGTTTCTCGAATACATCGCGGCCGTTTCCGCCATCCCAACGCTTGCCGTTCAAGCCGCCGAACCTGTCGGCAAGCCGCCACGATTCGACGCCAATCCGTTCACGCTCGGGGTTGCGTCGGGCGATCCAGAACCGGACGGCGTGGTCATCTGGACGCGACTGGCCCCACGGCCGCTCGACGGCGGCGGAATGCCCAACGTGCCGGTGCCGACCGAATGGGAAGTCGCCACGGACGAGGCGTTCGCCAACGTTGTGCGGCGGGGAACGGCGATGGCCATGCCGCAGTTGGGCCATTCGGTACACGTCGAAGTCGACGGGCTCGAATCGCATCGCTGGTATTTCTACCGCTTCCACGCCGGGTCTGAAACGAGCCCCGTCGGGCGAACTCGCACGGCCCCAGCCCTCAATACGATGCCCGACCGATTGCGATTCGCCTTTACTTCCTGCCAACATTATGAGTATGGCTATTTCAACGGCTATCCTCACATGCAACAAGAAGACCTCGACCTGGTTATTCACTTAGGTGACTATATTTATGAGTACGCGGCCTCGGACAAACGAACGCGGCAACATATCGGCGGTGAAATTGTCAGCCTCGACGACTATCGCACGCGCTACGCCCAGTATCGGCTGGACATGACCTTGCAGGACACGCACCGGTTGTTTCCGTGGCTGGTTACCTGGGATGACCACGAGTTTGACAATAATTATGCCAATCTAGTGTCTGAAGAAGAAGGGATTTCGCCGGAAGCGTTTCTGGCCCGCCGCATGAACGCCTATCAAGCCTACTATGAGTTCATGCCGCTGCGCCGTCGGTCGTTTCCGCAAGGTCCCCACATGAAACTTTATCGCGGTTGCCAATACGGACGCTTGGCCAATTTCCATGTGCTGGACACGCGGCAATACCGCACCGATCAACCGAATGGCGACGGCCAAAAGCCAATGATTGACAAGGCGCTGGACCCGCAAGCCACGATGCTCGGCGACCGCCAAGAGCACTGGCTGATGTCTCGATTGCTGCAATCATCGTCTACGTGGAACGTATTGGCGCAACAAGTGATGATGGCCCCGCTAAACCGTGGCGAAGGCGATGACCGGCGATATAGCATGGACCAATGGCCGGGCTATGAAGTCAGCCGTCGCCGATTGCTTCGCTTCTTGCACGAGCGGAACATCCCAAATCCCGTGGTGCTGACCGGCGACATCCACTTGAACTGGGTCAACGATCTGCAATTGGACTTCACCGACCCACGCTCGCCGTTGGTTGGCACGGAATTGGTCGGCACGGCCATGACCTCGGGTGGCAATGGCGGCAACGTGATCCCCGAGTACGAACGGGCGGCAGCTCAAAACGATTTCGTCCGCTGGTACAACTCGAACCGAGGCTACGTTTCGTGTGACCTCACGCCCGAAACCTGGACGGCGCATTTCCGTGTCACACCGTTCGTCGACAAGCCGAATTCGCCGATTGTGACCAAAGCCTCTTTCACAATCGAGCAAGGCCAACCTGGCGCAAAACGGGCGTGAATTTAGCCCGCCATAAGGCTTCGTTTTTTGTTCCACGGCGAGCCGTAGGCATCAGCGAAGCCCGCGGCCTGCATGCCAGTCGGTCCGCTGCGGTTGAACTGCGAAATGAATTTTCGCGACCGAATGAAACCTACCGATCGTTAGGTAGGTATCATCCGACATTGGCTCGAACTACCAATCTCCGGAGAAAATGCCGTGCTTTTGCGATCTCGTTGCAGCGTCTTGTTGATCTTGTCCGCGTGGTTTGCGGTTTTTCCCGAGCCTCATTCGTCCGCGGCCGATTCCGTTCCCAAACTCCGCGAAACACTCAGCGTGCCGATTCTCGATCTTCAAGGCGACATTTATTCGCTGCAACAGAACGACGGCGGCATGGTTCGCGTGTTTGTGTTCCTGTCAACGGAATGCCCGATTTCGAACAGCTATATCCAGCCCTTGAACGAGTTGCGCAAACGCATTGATGCCGAAAAGGTGCAACTGTTCGGAGTGGTTACGGATTCCACCGTGAAGCGGTCGGCGGTAGCGGACCATTTCAAGTCGTTCGGGCTCGCGGTTCCCGTGCTGTTTGATCCGGCCGGTCATCTTGCTGGCGTGCTGAAGCCGACACATGTCCCCGAAGCCTTCGTGCTCGACCCGTCGGACGCGATTGTGTATCGCGGCGCCATTGACAACACATGGGGCAGTGTGGGACGGCGGCGAGCCGAGCCATCCAAATATTATCTAGCCGATGCCATTGACAGCGCGGTAAAGGGCCAGGATGTTTCGGTTGCCGTGACGAAACCCGTCGGCTGTCTGTTCGAGTCATTCTCGACGGAAGCCAAAGACTCGGCCGTCACATTCAATCGTGACATCGCCCCCATAATTTACTCGCGATGTTTAAATTGTCACCGAGACGGCCAGGTGGCTCCGTTTTCGCTTGCAACCTATGAACAAGTTGCCAAGCGTGCCGACTGGATCGCATCCGTGACGCAGGATCGAATCATGCCGCCTTGGATTCCACATCCAGGCCACGAAAAGTTCGTCGGCCAACGCTGGATGACCGAGCGCGAGTTATCGCTGCTGAAACAATGGGCCGAATCGGGACGCGATCGAGGGGACGAGGATGATCTTCCGCCGATGCCACAATTCGCCGAAGGCTGGCGTCTCGGCGAGCCGGATTTGGTTGTGAAAATGCCACAGCCATTCACTGTCTACGCCAACGGTCCCGATCTGTTTCAAAACTTTGTGATCCCAATCGACATCCCATCGGATCGCATGGTGGCCGCCATCGAGTTTCATCCGGGCAACAAACGCGTCGTGCATCACAGCGTTCTCTTCCTGGACAGCAATGGCGTGGCCCGACAGCTCGATAAGGCCACGCCGGAACCTGGCTACTCGAATTTCGGCGGACCAGGTTTCGCGCCGACCGGCGCCTTGGGCGGTTGGTCCGTCGGAAACACCCCGAGGCGATTGCCCGCCGGAATGGGGCGATATCTCAAGCAGGGTTCTGATCTTGTGATGCAGATTCATTATCATCCAACTGGAAAGGAGGAAGTCGACCAGTCGGAAGTCGGACTCTACTTTATCGACAAGCCAGTCGAGGACACATTGCGGGAACCCGGCAAGCTGGTCGGCAGCATTTGGATGGCCAACTATGAGATGGACATTCCGGCTGGCGAAAGCGACTATCGCCGCACAACCTCCTATACGCTGCCAAAGGATGTCATTATGGTCGGAGTGGTGCCACACATGCATTTACTCGGCAAGTCAATGAAAGTGACGGCGACATTGCCGGCTGACAATGGCGTTGCCGTCAAAAAAACATTGATTGACGTTCGCAACTGGAACTACAATTGGCAGGACGAATATTATTATGAGCGGCCGTTCACACTCCCAGCCGGGACAAGGTTGACTGTCGACGCGGTTTTCGACAACTCGTCCGACAATGTGATGAATCCCAGCTCACCGCCCCAGCGAGTCACATGGGGAGAGGAAACGGACGACGAAATGTTATTCTGTTTCTTCTTGCTCTCGGCCAAGAGAACCGAAGATCTGATTCATGTTATCTACGACAACTTGCAACACGACGCCCGGCAGCCGCGAGTCGACGTCTCAGGCGGGGAGGGCAAGTAAGTGGCCATATCGACCAATGGCAAGCCGGGAACGGCCCGGAATGAAACTGAAGAACGGTTGCTCGATGCGGCACTGACGCTGTTCGCCACGAAAGGCTTTGCCGCCACCAGCGTGCGGGAGATCATTGCGGCGACTGGCGTCACGCGACCGGTGCTCTACTACTATTGCGATAGCAAGCAGGATCTATTCGAGCGTGTCGTGCGCTGGAAACACGATGACGCATATCATGAACTTGCTTCCACAATCTCGGCAACCAGCGGCGTTGCCGATCGGTTGCGAGCGATCATTCGCGGTACTCTGCGTTTTGTGCGGCCGATCCGCGAGTCCCACAAATTATGTTTCAAACGGCGTTCGGCCCCCGTCATCTCGAACTCCGCCGAGTTCTTGCATGATGTCCGACATGCGTTTCGATTGTGGCAAAGGTAATGGGAAGCAAGCGATGCTGGAGAACTCACGGCGGCGACAATTCGCTCGCCCTGTTATTTTGCAGCATCATGGATTACCACGCGAACGCTCTATCAGGAAGACCCAACCCTGAACAAAGGCTCACGCCAGCCCTGGCCGACGGACTCGTGGACGCCTTTCTGTTCGGGGTCGCAACCGGCCGGCGAAAGATTCCGCAAATTTCGGTGCCGTATGACGCCATTTCCCATCGGTACGCAGGTCGTGACGTTGAAGGATGTTGTCGGCCAGAATGGTCGCACTCTGCATCCTCATGGCGCAGTCGGTGGTCGTCAGAACACCGTCTGATCTGGAACACTCTTATCGAGTTCGATTCCCTGGCAGACGACGCCCAGCAGATATTCTGAAATCGGGTGCGATCTGACCACGCTCGCCAAGTTCAAGGAAGGCGACATTGGAGAAAAGCGGCGTGATTCTTCGTCGACACGACCTTCTTTGATAACGTGATCTACCAGTGCATTATTGGCTCGCATGCGTACGGATTGGCGGACAGCAAGTCAGACGTCGACCGTCGTGGGTGTTACTTACCGCCAGCCGAACTGCACTGGTCGCTGTACGGTGTCCCTGAACAACTGGAATGCCATGAGACTCAGGAGTCCTACTGGGAACTCCAAAAGTTTCTTGTTTTGGCGCTCAAGGCGAACCCGAATGTGCTGGAGTGTCTCTATACGCCGTTAGTCGAAAGAACGACACCGTTGGCCGACGAGCTGTTGTCGATGCGGTCCATGTTCCTATCCCGGCTCGTGTACCAGACCTACAACGGCTACGTCATGTCTCAATTCAAGAAGATGCAGGCGGACATCCGGAATCAGGGGCACGTGAAGTGGAAGCATGTTATGCACTTGATTCGGTTGCTAATCTCGGGGATCGGCGTGTTGCGGGATGGCTTCGTTCCAGTGCGAGTGGACCAGCATCGAGAGCAACTGTTGGCAACTAAGCGAGGCGAATTGAGGTGGGGAGGAAACGGAGAAGTGGCGACTCGTGCGCTCCATGCGGAATTTGACCGGGCAGCAGGAACAAACGAAGCCGCCGGATCGTCCTGACTACGAGAAGGCGAACGCGTTTTATTCGGGGCGCGCGACGTTCGGCCTTGCAGAACCGCGGTCATAGCTTCCACCCGCTTCGGACGCTGGCAGCGTCCGGCTACGACGCCACGACTATGCCTGATCGTGGTAGACGCTGCCAGCGTCTGCTACGGTTGCGATTAATTGTGGTGGATGCTGCCAGCATCCTGCTGCCTTGTTTCGCTCTGACTTCCGTCATTCTTTACACCCTACCTGTGGCTCAGCCATGAAACACCCGAAGCAGTCACCGATGAGCACCTCGCACTGCAAGTGAACCTGGGCACGCTCATTTCATCACCTATCGCCTCTATGATTCGATTCCTCCGCGTTTGCTCAAGCAGTGGAGAGAGGAGTGGCAGCGATGATAAAGCGTCCTTGCGGACAGGCTGCACTTTAGGCGATTGCCTATTGACCGGCTCGATTTCAAACTGCCAATGCCAGGAGTCGTTCGATTCGGTCGCGGGTTTTTGTGCCGTCAGGGGTGTCGGGCAGATCAATCAAAAATGTTTCGTGTAGCATTTTACGAGCAATCTTGCGCCGACGGTCATTGTGTGAAGGTCGTCTTTGGGCATTGTCCCACGGTCTATCATTTCGATCTACCAAACTTGCTTGATCCTCGTCCCAACTCGCCAACTCCACCAACGCATAGAGCCAACCGCAAACGTGCCAGCAACCGATGCTCGACCAGACATTGCGGACCTGCTGCTCGCCGGCGCCCCAGATCTCTTTGACATCGTGAAAATGTTCTTCGATGCTCCAGCGGTCCGAAACAATCTTCAAGATCGACGCGACGCTCATCGATACGTCGGTGCTAATGTACGCGGCCCAGTTGCCGTTGGCGTGTTGCAGCAGAACCACTCGCACGACACCGCCGGCAAGAGGATTGGTCGCCAGAAATGTCTTGCACCGGCCCTCGGTCATCACACCGCGACACAGGTAGCTGATCGTTTGCCAGCCATCACGATGACCGGCTCGCTTGGCCAAGCTAATTCGGTTCTTGCCGTACTTCCTGGGTCGCCCACGCCCGCCCACTTTGTTCACCGGAAGATCAAACAATTTCGCATCACGACGAATCCGCGTGACGACCGTCGCGCCGGTGGCGATCAGCGGACGCACCAACGACGTGGCCGCATAGGCGCCATCGAACACGACGACAAAGCCCGCCTTGGAGCCCATCGCTCGCAGTGTGTTGATCACTCTCTGGCAAAGGTCCAACGCCAGTTCGTGCTTCGTGCGAAATTCCCAGTCATGGCGAGCTTTGAGTGCCTCCATGTCGACTCGACGAACATACAACCGCGACAGCAGCGGCAAGGCAATCACGCCAAAGAACGGATGCCCCAGTGCCAACGCCAAACAAACCCAGTTGTGTCCGTAGAGCCATGCTCCATCGCCCGGTCCAGGCGTCGGGTTATGGTGAATGTTGGCCGCTTCAACGCACGGTCCAAATCGCTTTGTCGGCGAATCATCAATCAACAGCGTCCAGTGTCCCTGTTCACCAGGATCGAACTTAACAAGACGAAACCCAGAAGCGGCGTCATCAACGAAGCACTGTTTTTGCCGATTGTCCGCAACAGCTCATAAAAGCGGTCCCAGTCGTGTTTGACGCCTGCGAAGCGAAACCAACTCGCTGCGGTACGACGTCCTCCGGCGAGCATCGCTCCCGCGAAGACGATCGGCAATCGAAAAGCGATGCGATGGTCAAGCAAGCGGCTCATCGCGGCAACCATCACCGCGACACCACCGGACAAAGGCACGCTGGCCTGCGTCGTGCGTTGTCGCTCGGGATTGGGCGTGGCAAGTCGCTTTCGCTTGTCATGCTGCGACGGTTTTCGTTTACCGGAATGTTGAGCTTGTGGCAGTCGTCCGGAGCGTTTACGCTTAGCCATCCTTGGCCCTTTGAGTATTGGTGCGGTATCAGAACCTCCAATTTCTCTGAGGGCCTTTTTCGTGGCAACATCAATTTCACAGTGATAGGCGATCGCCTAAAGTGCAGTTTACAAGTACACAGCACACGCATGAAGTCGCGGTGAAGAGCAGCGAGAACCTGATCGAAAATCGGAACGTCCACGACGTTGGGTCGTGGAGAGAACTCATGGCTGGCTAAATCGTTTTCGAGCGATCCTCATACGATGGGACAAGAAAGTTGAAAACCATATCGCTGGACTTCACCTCGCGTTAGCTTACTTCGTCTTGTCGAATCAGTTTCGGATAGGTCTTTAGTTCACGCTCACCAGCACGCCAAACAGCACGATTACCGTCGTCAAGCAATGTACCGCCAAGCCTATCACGATGCGGCCGCCGGATAGCCGGCACAGGTCTCCCGACCTCGCAAACCACGGACCGAAGGTCTCTCGCAGCGTTGGGAGACCTGCGTGTCAGCCGCCGCGGGATCGGAGATCGGCGTGCGGCGCTGCGGGAAACCATTCGAGCGACTCAGCCACGCCCATCGAAGACTCTGGGCGTGCCACCTGACCGCGACTTTCGCAAACGGCGTCTGCCTGGCAACGCCCCGCTCAGCCCAACTCGCGAGCCCGTTTGGTTGCGGCTTCGACGGCCGCCATCATCGCGCCCCGAACGGCTCGGTCTTCCAGCCGCTTGCAGGCCGGCGATCGTCGCCTGGGACTAGTCACGCGGTCCTTCAATGAACCAGGATGTTCACCGGTTTCTCTAACACCATCCGAGCCGCCCCTTGCATGGTTTGAGCGGCCAGTTGCTCGCCACGGCTCGCGGCAAACCCATCCGCACGCCGCCGTCGCTCAGCCCCTGGATGATCGCGCGCGGCTACACAACACGCCGCGCCGGCCCGGGACCAGACAAACCGGTCACGGCGTTCAACAACGGCCTTCGCCCACGGCACCGCCACGCCGACCGCGCCGAACAACCGGCCGACCAACTCGCCGTCCGCCCCGGTCGCATCACCGCCCAGCGAATACCCGGTCGCCGCATCCGACCAGAGCCGGCGGTGTTCGGCATTACGCGATCACGTCGCGTGCCAAGCTGCTCGTACAACTGAGCCAGCGTCACGCCGGCCGCGATCGACACGAACAACTTGTCCCGCAACTCGGCCCCGGCCAACGAACCGGTGGCTTGCGACATCACTTGCGGTTTGACGGCCAACACCACGACCGAGCTGGCGGCGACGACCTCGCTGTTGCCCGACACAATCCGCACGCCGGGAACCGCCTCGGCAAACCGTCTGGCCGCTCCCCCATCGGGATCGAAAGCCGTGATGTCGGCCGGGGCGACCAAACCAGCCTGGCAGAAACCGCGAGCCAACGCCGTCGCCATTTGTCCGGCTCCGACGAAGCCAATCGACAGCTCCGCAACTCGATTATTTCGATCCGCCATTCGTCACCCCGCTGGCCGCTCCGCCAAGAAACAGAAAAAGGCAATCTCCTCCGCCGCAATGCCGTGGCGGCGCGATATCGTGGAAGCCCGCGATCAAAGTGGGTGCTTGAGCCTCGGGTTACGTTACCGGCACGCTGACCGGCCTACATGCGCCGCGACCACATTGAGCTCCCTGCGGACCTCTCATCGGCTCCCAGGAATTAAACGCCGACATCACGAACATGGCAGAGGAAATCGCCAAAGTAGCCGGCAGCAACAGCTTTCGCCACTGACCGCCAACTTCGGCCGAATTGTATCGACCGATGGCAATCGGCAATAGACGGAATTGCCTGATCGAAGATATGGGCCAATCGGCCAAGCAGCCCGAAGTGAGCGTTACGCCCCAAGTCGCCAAACGGCCTCTCGGGCGTGCTTCTTCCCGGCCGCACGATGGCAATGCCTCGGGCCACGATGCGGAACGGGCATGTCGCGGTCTCGCTAAGATGCGTCCCACGATGCCTAAAGCCGGAACATTCTGGACGGTAAAGCAACAGTTCATCGTCAAGATCGCTCTCGCACGGCCAGAATGTCGCTACCGGAAGCCAAGTTTGTCTCAAATTGAGTCCCGTGTGCGATCCGAAGCTTCCCCGTGTGCGATCCTTCACGGCTTCCCTGTCTGCGGTCCGACTCCCCGTTGCGATCCGAGTTTCCCGTGTGCGGTCCTGCTTCCCGTCTGCGATCCCGAAATGCTGCCCTGTCTGCGATCCCAAGCGCCCTGTCTGCGGTCCGAGCTTCCCCGTGTGCGGTCCGACGCCCCGTCTGCGGGTCCGAGAGCGCTCCGTGTGCGATCCGGAGTTTCCCGTGTGCGATCCGAGCTTCCCGTGTGCGATCCGAGCTTTCTTCCCGTGTGCGGTCCCAGCTTTCGTCTGCATCTCCAGCCGCCCCCGCCGCGTCGCTTACGGTCCCCGCGTCGAGACCGAACGGAGCTGCGCGGGTTTTAAACGTACAGCAATGCTGCGGGTTCGGACCGGGGCGCCGAGCCGCGCCGCACAAACTTCGCGAGATTTCCCGCTTCGCGTAGAATAGGTCTCGATGGAGCGACAAAACCCAGGCTCCGATCGCGAAAAGCCACCTTGCGGAGGAACCTTCGCCGGTCAAAAGCGTCGAATTTTTCCGTCGGCGTTGAAGATCGCGTTTTCGGATCGGAGTCGGAGAAATGGCAACAATCATGGAAAAACTCGATCCGTATCAAGCCTGGCTGGGGCTCAGCCCCGACGAATTGCCGGCGAATCACTACTCGCTGCTGGGCATTGATCCAGGCGAAGGCAGCCGCGACGCGATTTCCCGCGCGGCCGAGCAGCGAATGGACGTCGTGCGAAGCCACCTCGACGGGCCGGATGCCGCCGCTGCTCGGCGGCTGTTGAACGAGCTGACTCGGGCGGCCGGATGCTTGTTGAATCCCGCGGAACGAGTCGCCTACGATCGCCGCCTGCGTCGTGCGGCGGAAGCTGCCGAGGAGGCCGAAGCCGAACCGGCGCCACCCGCTTCGCCCCCCGCGTCACCTCCGATTTCTTCAACCTCGCCGCCTATCTCGCCCGTCGCTTCAGCCGCTTCAGCCGCTTCAGCCGCTTCACCCGTGGCGGAGACCACTGCCGAGTCGACGCCGGCCGAAGGACAGCACGGCTCGGCGAAATCCCGGAAGCCGCTGCCGCAGTCAACTGCTTAAACGCCCCGGCAACGATCCGCGATGGGCCGTGTCGACTGATGCGGCGGCCTCGCCAGCAGCAACGGCGTACTCGATCGCGCAAAGGCTGCTCCCCAACCGCAGAGCTCGTCCGGCTCGCCCGCGATGGCTCGCCCTGCTGCCGCTCCGATCCAAGTTCGTTCGCACGGCCATCTGGTTTCCGCATCGCAACCGATCGGGCATTCCGATGTGGGCGATGTTCGGCGGTCTCGCCATCGCTGCTTGGTGATTGCGGCCGCTGGATGGGCCTTGATTGGCGGCGATGGTGATGCGGGCGCAGTGCCCGTCGCCGGATGCGAATGGCGCGAGCGATGGCGGCGTGATCGACGTTGTGGCGGGCACCGCAACGGCCGTCGCCAGCGAAACTTCCGCCTAGCGATCCCGCAGGTAGTGCGAGCAGCGGCGAACCGGAACGCAACTCAGACCGCCGCCACCACCTGGACGCCGGCCTGCCAGCCGGCGATGCGACGGACGCAAGCACCTTGCCTCCGATCATGCCGGCCACCGAACTGAACACGACTGCCCCCGGCTCTTCGACCGACGTCGCCGTGGTCGAACCGGCTCCGTCGCCGATCGACACGCCAAATCCGACTTCGCCCGTAAACGCTCCTCCCGTGGCACAAGTGCCCGACGGCGCCAATGCCCTGCGATTGGCGGGCAGCGACGGCGTGGAGATCGCCAACAGCGATCGGCTCGTCGATTTGCGTCGTCCGTTCACCGTCGAGTTGTGGACGAAGCTAACGCCGGGCTCAACGCGGCATTGGCTCGCTGGCAATTTGCGTTTCTTCCGCCATCGCCCGGCGATACCGAGGTGGTCCCGGCCGGTTGGCAATCGGTGGCTCGAAGAAACCGCAGCTGGCTGATGGCGGATTTCGTTGACCACGCGAATCGGGTTTTTCGTCGATGTGAACTTCGATCCCGCTTCGCTGGCATCATCTGGCGGTTTGCGGCGATGGCGAGCAGCTTTACCTGTTTCTGGATGGAGAACTTGTAGGCCGCAAGCCGGCCGAGTTGCTGCTGGGCGGCTGGACCGAGAGCCCGCTGAATCTGCATCTGTCGGCGCATGCTCGCATGCTGCCTCAGCAACGAGGCGGATTGAACGGCGACGTGCGATGGGCGCGGCTTTCGTCGACCGATCGCTACACGACGAACTTCGTGCCGCAAACGGAGCTGGCGAGCGACGCCGAAACGCTCGCCCTGTTCGACTTCGAGCGGATCGAGGGGCCAACCGTCGTTGATCGTTCGGGAAACGCTCGCGATGGAAAATTGACCGGTACCCTGCGCGTGGTTGCGGCAGGCTATCCGCCAGCGATGGATGCGACCGCGTCGAAGCCGGATACAACCGACGTGGCGACCGCCGCGCCAACGCCCGCGAATCCCGCCACCATGCCAAACGACCCGGCCGGCGCTTCGCCTTAACGCCGAAATCACCGCCGGCGAGCCGAAGTGCCCAATAGCGACGACCTGCGTGAAGCAACGCGGGGCGGCCCGCGAAGTTTTCGCCGCGGAGATCGAAGCGGCCAAAACGATCGTGCAGAAAGCCGCGTTGGCCCAGAAGCTGGTCGCGACGGCTCGCGACAGCGGCGACGATTCGGTCGCCCGCTACGCGTTGCTGGAATTGGCTCGCGAATATGAAGTGCAAGCGGGGCGATTGCCTCAGGTGTTCGCGATTGTGGACGAGGTGGCGGCCGGTTTCGAGGTCGAACCGCTGGCGGCAAAGGTTGAATCGCTCAAGGAATTGAGTGCTCCGAATGCCAAAGTTCCGATTGCGCCGCCCGTGCTGGCGAAAGCCGCGATGGCTTTGACCGAGCAGGCCGTGATTCAGGGCCAATTCGACTTGGCATCGGAGACGGCTCGGTTGGCTTACGCAGCCGCCAACCGCGGAAAAGACAATGCGCTGAAAACTTTGGCCCGCGTCCGCCGTGACGAGCTGAACGCGCTCAAGCGGAATTGGGAATTGGCTCAGGCAGCTCGCGAGAAACTCGACACCGCGCCGGACGATCCGCAGTGGAATCTGACGTGGGGCAAGTTCTTGGCCCTACAGCAGCGAGAGTGGGCGGCCGCCGCGCCGTTCCTCGTCAAGAGTGGCGATGAAGTTTGGCGACCAATCGGCGACGCGGAGACCGCCTCGCCGCAGCAAGCCGCCGAGCAACGAAAGTTGGGCGACATGCTGTGGGAGGCAGCGCAAGACGCGGCGAAACGCGAGCGAGATTCGCTGCTAATCCGTGCGCGCCACTGGTACACGCAGGCCCAGCCGCAGCTCGGCGGACTCGAGTTGGCCGCGCTCGACAAACGGATCGAAGAGCTCGATGCCCAATTGCCGCTGGACTGGGCTTCCGCCGCATCCAGCGGTGAAGCTATCGGCGGAATCCTGCCGCCTGGCCCCATGCCGGCCGCTCGTTACGTCGGCTTGCTTGGGCGGATTTCCGTGGACGGCGCCGACGCCGCGGCGCAGATGCGTTACCGCAACGGCTTCGTGATCGGCGATGCCAAGATTCGCGACTTGCTGGCAGGATTCGGCAAGCCGGCCGGTCGATTGCAACTGGAATTTCACGGCATGCTGCATGTGCCGGAGAACATGACGGTGCTCGTGCGGCATCAGGGCGGCTCCGACCAAGGCGGGCTGCACTCGCTGTATCTCAACGGACGCAAGCTGGGCGATGTCGGCGGGGAAAATCTGACGAAGAACGATGTCTACCGACTGGAACTGGAGCCCGGTGAATATGCAATTCGCTGGGTGCTGACGGGCGGAGATTTGGGCAGCAGTTCGGTGCTGTTTGCGAATTCGCAGACCGCCGAGCCGCTGGTGTTGTATCACACGCCCGTGATGCTGGCTGCCATGCGTCGTCTGCCCACGCGATTCGCCGTGGATATGACGGGAAATTGAAGCATCCCGAATCCCCCGTGGTCAGCTTGTGTGCTTCTGCATTTGCTCGGCAATCCAAGCTTCCAGTTCCGCCAAGTCCACGGGCGGCAAATCGGAGAGGTCGGGCCGCAAGCTCACGGCTTCATTGACGTAGATATGCCGGATTTCGTGTTGTGTTTTCGTGGTGTTCCAGTGCAACAGCACGCGAATGCAGCGGCGCAGGGAGAACGGCACGTCCACTTCGTACGTGCACAACAGCGGAACTTCGAGCCAACCGAGTTGTCTTGCCGCCAGCGCCGGGAATTCGGCGTCCAAATCCCGAGTCAGTGAGAAGATCGCGCTGCCGACATCACTGGGCTCGATCCCGTTCGCGCGGATCATCAACGCCAACAACTTCCGCGTTTCGTCCAGTATTTCGTCGCGAGAATTGGTCTCGACGGTAGTTGCGCCTCGCACGCCGCGGCACTGCATAAAAAATTTCCTCCGACCCACTTTCGCCTTCGTGAAAGGCCGTTAATATAGCTCCTTCGTGACTTGGCTGATAGCGATTGCCGCCCCAACTAATCGGGCTTGGCAGTCGATATCTTAGTCAGCACTTCGCCGCGAATCGGTGATCTAGTGTTGACTGCAAGGGAGTTGGGACTGGCTTCGGCCGCCCAACGCGTCACGCGGGCGAATGTGAAAAATTTTTCACGGGCCCGGTTGACGGCCTTTGAAACTCGCCTAAGATTGCGAATCTCAACTGACGGCAAAAGCCTTCAGTCGAGAACTTTGATCTTTGAAAATTTGGTAGCGATCTTTCTTTGTTCAGCTTGAGACTGTACTGAAAACAGGCTTCGCGACCCTTGACCGGGGTCGCAAACGATGGTTCATTCCATCAATTTAGTTTGCTAAACAACTGCTTCGATTAGCTTCGGAGCCAGTAAGCTTACATTAATTGAAGGGTTTGATCCTGGCTCAGAATGAACGTTGGCGGCGTGGATTAGGCATGCAAGTCGCGCGAGAAGTTCCTTCGGGAATGGAAAGCGGCGAAAGGGAGAGTAACGCGTGGGATACCTACCCTCGGATCTCGGATAGCGGCGGGAAACTGCCGGTAATACGAGATAACGTCTCCGGACCAAAGGTGTGATTCCGTCCGAGGATGGGCCCGCGTCCTATTAGCTAGTTGGCAGGGTAATGGCCTACCAAGGCTCTGATGGGTAGCGGGTGTGAGAGCATGACCCGTCTCACTGGGACTGAGACACTGCCCAGACACCTACGGGTGGCTGCAGTCGAGAATCTTCCGCAATGGGCGAAAGCCTGACGGAGCGACGCCGCGTGCGGGATGAAGGCCTTCGGGTTGTAAACCGCTGTCGTAGAGGAGGAAATACTAGGGGGTTCTCCCCTTAGCTTGACCGATTCTAGGAGGAAGTACGGGCTAAGTTCGTGCCAGCAGCCGCGGTAACACGAACCGTACGAACGTTATTCGGAATTACTGGGCTTAAAGGGTGCGTAGGCGGCCTAGAAGGTGAGGTGTGAAATCCCTCGGCTCAACCGAGGAATTGCGCTTCAAACCACTAGGCTTGAGGGAGATAGAGGTGAGCGGAACTGATGGTGGAGCGGTGAAATGCGTTGATATCATCAGGAACACCCGTGGCGAAAGCGGCTCACTGGGTCTTTTCTGACGCTGAGGCACGAAAGCTAGGGTAGCGAACGGGATTAGATACCCCGGTAGTCCTAGCCGTAAACGATGAGCACTAGATTGAGGAGACTTCCACATCTTCTCGATCGTAGCGAAAGTGTTAAGTGCTCCGCCTGGGGAGTATGGTCGCAAGGCTGAAACTCAAAGGAATTGACGGGGGCTCACACAAGCGGTGGAGGATGTGGCTTAATTCGAGGCTACGCGAAGAACCTTATCCTAGTCTTGACATGCTTGGGAACCCCTTGGAAACAAGGGGTGCCCTTCGGGGAGCCCTTGCACAGGTGCTGCATGGCTGTCGTCAGCTCGTGTCGTGAGATGTCGCGTTAAGTCGCTTAACGAGCGAAACCCTTGTCTCTAGTTGCCAGCGGGTCATGCCGGGGACTCTAGAGAGACTGCCGGTGTTAAACCGGAGGAAGGTGGGGATGACGTCAAGTCCTCATGGCCTTTATGACTAGGGCTGCACACGTCCTACAATGGGCGCACACAAAGGAAGCAAACTCGTGAGAGCCAGCAAATCCCAAAAAATGCGCCCCAGTTCGGATTGCAGGCTGCAACTCGCCTGCATGAAGCCGGAATCGCTAGTAATCGCGGGTCAGCATACCGCGGTGAATGTGTTCCTGAGCCTTGTACACACCGCCCGTCAAGCCACGAAAGCTGGGGGGGCCCGAAGTCGCTGAGCTAACCCGCAAGGGAGGCAGGCGCCGAAGGTCAACTTGGCGATTGGGACTAAGTCGTAACAAGGTAGCCGTAGGGGAACCTGCGGCTGGATCACCTCCTTTCTAAGGATTATCAGTTTGCCATGTGGTGACACTGGCAGGCTACAGTGGAAACAGTTCTCAGCTGAACGAAAGATCGGCCGAAGCAATTCGGCAGCTACCATAAATGAAAACCGTCCAGGTGTTTGCCTACCTGGGCGGTTTTTTTTGCGCGCTCGCGAGTTTAAGAGCGCGCAGCACCCGCGTGGCACGATCCGCAGGACCGCCGCTTCCTTGCACTTGCGCCGGCGACGCTCCCAGCGCAGAAATTCCGCAACAATCTTCCCAAGTTTTCGTTGCAAGTGTGCTGTTCAACGTGTCTAATCAGGTCGCACAAAATTCCAACTCGAACCGGCTCCGCTTCCCAGGCAAGCGGAGTCAGTCGGAGCACCAAACTCATGTTGGCAAAACGAACGCGCCGTCCCGCCTTTACGCTCGTCGAGCTGCTCGTTGTGATCGCCATCATCGGCGTGCTCGTCGCCATGTTGTTGCCTGCCGTTCAGGCGGCTCGCGAGGCCGCACGGCGAACCGCGTGCATCAACCATCTAAAACAACTTGGATTAGCGCTGCACAATTATCACGACACGTTGAAAACGTTCCCGCCGGCAACGATCAACAATCCGAGTGCTCACAATTGGGTTCCCATGTTGTTGCCGTATTTCGAGCAGGGAACGTTGCAGGATCGCTACCGTTGGGATCGAAACTGGGATCACGCGGACAATCAAGTGGCAATCAACATTCAACTCGACGCGTTTCAATGTCCATCCGCACCCGGCAGTGGGCGGCGAGTCGATAAGATTAGCTCGTCGATTTCGGCGGCGGCCACGGACTACGCACCCGTCACCGGTGTCGACAACGTTGTCTTCGCTACGGGGCTCGTACCTGCATCCCTGGGACGCAAGGGTGTGATGCGGGCGAATTTTTCGCTACGTATCGGCGAAATTCTCGACGGCACATCGAATACGCTGATTATTAGCGAAGATGCCGGCCGCCCGATCCACTGGGTGCGTGGCGGTCAAGGACCAAATAGCACCAGTCTCGCCTGCGGCAACCTGAACGTTTCTGGCGGACGGGTTCGCGGCGCCGGTTGGGCCGATACTTCCCAATCAATTCCGATGCATTCGTTTGGCTACGATGGTCTGACCTGCCCTGGTCCATGCGCGATGAATTGCACGAACAACAACGAGGCGTTCAGCTTTCACCCAGGGGGCATTGTGGCGAACTTTGCCGACGGCGCGGTACATTTCTTGGCCGAGACAATTGAAATGAAGACCTACATTTCCTTGATCTCGGCGGACGGCGGCGAAGTGCTCGATCCCAGTCCGTTTTAGGCCACCTCAGATCGACTGCTGTCCGGCGTACATCAACCCGCGCACCAGGCTTTCCTTCACCGCCACGACATCCACGTCGATGGCGACTTCCATATTCGAACGCCATTCAGAAATTGGCCGTCGATCGAAAACAGTTGCACCCAGCGTCAGCTCCCCGCGAGTCTCTACATCGCCCGCCATCTCCAACATCTCGAACATTTCGGGCTGAAGGCAGGCCATCACCGCGACGGCGTCTGGGAACAAGACGCTTTCTTGCCCCTGTGTCTGGTGATATGCACGGAATGAATAAGGCACGATGTCCCGCAGCAGTTTTCCCGCGCGGCTATGCGCGGTCGGCAATTGATCGACAAAATCAAAATCGAAAGCGATGCGGCGAGAAACATCCAGGGGAATCAGCGTTTTCGTGGTCAGCGACCGAAACACGGCGCGGGCGCTGGCAGCGTCGTAATACATATTGAATTCCGCTGCCGGCGTTACATTGCCAATTCCATCGACGCAGCCACCCGCGATAATCAAGCGATCAATGAGTGACGGCAATTCGGGTTCGCGTTGAAACGCCCTGGCAACGTTCGTCAGCGGGCCGAGGCAAAGAATTGTCACCGATTCAGGCGCCGCGCGCACTTCGTCGGCGATCAATTTCTCGGCCGGATGTTGACGCTGCAACCGAGACACCGCGTATCCAACATTCGCCAAACCATCTTCGCCGTGCAGCTCGCGGCCATCGATCACTGGGCCATCCTCGGGCGGACTGCCGACGCCAATCCGCGGATATTTGGGCGGATCCAGTCGCTCGATCAACGCTTGCAGATTTCGGCTGCTTTGCTCCACCGGGACACTGCCGGCGACGGCAGTTACTCCGACCACCTCGAGACTCGGATCGAACAACGCGAGACACAGCGCGACGGCGTCGTCGATACCTGGGTCGCAGTCGATAATTACCTTCCTGGCCATTCGCGCGTTTACTCCTCAACATCTAAAGCGTGCCGACCGCCGTTCAAGTTTGCTTTGGCGACAGCCAGCATTCTACATTCGGCTTTGTGCGCGCGATTCTACGACCATCGTCAGCGCCCAACAAGTGCGCAAGTCCCGACGGCGCAATCACTCCGCCGCATTCTTGGTCTGTCCCGCAGCCGAACTCCGCGATGCAATCTCGTTTCGTTTCGACTAACGTGTGAAAAAAAAGTGTCGCATTCGCGCCTCATTCTCGCCGCGAATCCGCCTAACTCTTCGAGAACCATTTGTGACTGCGGAATCGTTAGCCAATTTGATCGCACGGGCACGGACCGGCGACAGCGAAGCGCTCGGCCGGCTGCTCGAGCAGCATCGGCCGTTTTTGCGGCTCCTGGCGGCTCGGCAGTTGGACGACCGAACGGCCGTGCGTGTCGACGCGTCCGATCTCGTGCAGCTTACTTTTCTCGAAGCCCAACGGGATTTTTCACAGTTTCACGGAGACCGCGAGGAACAATTGTTGGCATGGCTAAAGACAATGCTGCGAAACAATGTGGGCGAAGTCATCCAGCAACATGTGCGTGCCGAGAAACGCTCGACCAACCGCGAACAACCGCTGGAGACGCCGCCCGGAAGCCAACGACAAGCCGAGTGGGAATTCGCGGCCGAACAGTCATCGCCAAGCCAGCGCGTGATGCGCGGCGAGGCGGCCGTGCGGCTGGCTCAAGCGATCGAGAATTTAGCCGAACCACAGCGCGAAGCGATTCGGCTGCGCTACCTCGAAGGATACACGCTGAAGCAATTGGCCGAACGAATGCAGCGTAGCGAGACGGCCGTCGCCGGATTGCTGAAACGCGGGTTGCAAGGCTTGCGAAGCTACTTCGCGGAACTTTGAAGTACATTGCGAATCCATGAAACCACACCCATCCGAGATCGAATCGCCCCCGGATGCGCTCGACTCCGCTTGGACGGAGTATCTGCGCGGAATCGATTCGGGGCAGCCCGTGGATCGAGAGAAGTTCTTGCTTCAGTGCGGCGACCAAGCCGGTCTGTTGCGGGAATTGTTGCGGACTGCCGACTTGATCGAACGCATGGCCGGCCCTCGGCAATGTGATGAGTTTCACGAATCCGCCGAGTCGAACGCCTCAACCGAAGCGCGATCCGCACAAGCCCCGTCTCCACCGGACGAACGCCGCGATGAAGCGACCGACCGCTGGCCAAAACCGATGTCGCCCGACGAGACTCAACCATTCCTGCCCGCCGGCAGTGCCGCGCCCGATACGCCTACACGTACGCTGTCCGCCGATCACCGGGCGTCATCCGCCACCGCTCCCGAACGACTCGGCGAATATGAATTGCTAACGGAAATTGGACGCGGCGGCATGGGTGTCGTTTATAAGGCGCGTCAGTCAAGCCTCGACCGTATCGTCGCCGTCAAGATGATTCTGGCTGGCCGATTCGCGTCATCGGACGACGTTCAACGGTTCTACACGGAAGCGCAAGCCGCCGCCAAACTGGATCACCCAAATGTCGTGGCGATTTACCAAGTCGGAGAGATCGAAGGGCATCACTACTTTTCGATGGACTTTATCGAAGGGACCGATCTCGCTTCAATGATCGCGGCCGGTCCACTGCGCCGGAACTGGCCGCACGGTATCTCGCACAGGTTGCCGACGCGGTCGAATATGCTCATCGCAAAGGCATTCTGCACCGCGATCTAAAACCCGCCAATGTGTTGATCGACGATCTCGATCGGCCGCTGATCAGCGACTTTGGATTGGCCAAGTATCTCGGGCAGCATGAAGGTCTGACCGCCAGCGGCCTAGCGATCGGAACGCCTAGCTATATGTCGCCGGAACAGGCGGAGGGCCGGCAAACGGATATCGGCCCGACCGCGGATGTCTATGCGCTCGGCGCGATTCTCTACGCGATGCTGACCGGCGGCCCACCACATCGCGGCGACACACCGGTCGACACGATACTCAAAGTAATTCATCAAGATCCGCTGCCACCCTCGGAGATTAATTCATCGCTGCGCGGTGACTTAGAAACCATTTGTTTGAAATGTTTGCAGAAGGATCCAACCGAACGTTACTCAACCGCCAAGGAATTAGCTGACGACCTGCGGCGCTATTTGCGAGACGAACCGGTCGACGCGAAGCCAGCCAGTCCGCTGGTGAAGACCACTCGTTGGATTCTAAACATGCCGCTGGTGGCCGCACTCGCCGGGCGACGCGTCTTGGAGCCGACGGTTGCGCATCGACGAGTTCAAACGGCCCTGTTGGCAGTGACCATGCTGGTTCCCCTATTGTTCTTCGGCGTATTCGCGGTGTCTCGAATCGTGCACAATCGCTTGCCGCGAACCATTCGGATCGCCGCTGGCCAGGAGGACGGTTTTTACCATGATTTCAGCAGCCGGTTTGCGGAGGCACTCGGTGCGTCGACGCAGCGTCCAGTTGAAATCATCACCACGACCGGCTCGGGGGATAATCGCCAAGCCGTGTTGAATCACGATTCCCACTTGGCGCTGCTTCAAGCGAATGCCGTGCGGGGACCGGCCATCGCGGTCATCGCGCCGCTGTACTACGAGGTCGTTCACGTGCTCGTGCGCCGTGATCGCGACATCGGAGAAATCAAGGATCTCACCGGCAAGCGAGTGGTTGTTGGACCGCCGGGTTCCGGCTCGCGTCTCAGTGCGCGAATCATGCTCGAACATCATGGACTGACACTCGAACATCTACCGGCACTAGGCGAGTCGCTCGCCCAATTCCGCGACGACTCGACATTCGACGCGGCGATTGTCACTATCGGCGCCGGAAGTCAAACCGTGCGAGCGTTGCTCGAATCGTCCAACTTCGAGCTTATCCCCGTTGTCGATAGCCAGCGCCTGTCGCTGGAACACGCGGCCTATCGTCCCTATATCATCAAAGCGGCGGATTACGGCGGCGCAAAATCCATTCCCGACGAAGGTGTTCTGACCGTGGCGACCACCGCTTTTTTGGCGGCGCGAGCCGATGCGCCCGACATCTTAGTCACCACCGCGCTCGACATTCTTTATTCGCCCGACTCGACTTCATCGAATCTCATCTCGCGCGAATTCGCCGCCGAATGGCAAGGGTTGGCTTTGCATCCGGCGGCTCGTCGTTACTACGAAAGCATCGTGAATCATGACGGATGAACTGGATGACATGCTGCGCCTCACATTAGAGGACTATCGCCTATCGCGTGGCGAACGGCGAGCTTTGCAAGCGACCTTAAAACGGTGGAACGCCAACGATCAACAGTTGGGCCTGTTTCGCAGTCGGGCGTTTGCCATCGCTCGCGAAGAACTCTCGGCCGGTAACGCCGACGCGATCTTGGTATGGCTTGAAGATGTAGTCAAGACGCTTCTGCCCCGAGCGGACGACGACGAAGAAGAAGCCACGGCCTATTTCACACCCGGAGATGATTGCTGGCAAGCAATCGTGCGTCACTTACGGCGTGCTCGCGAATCGGTTGATATCTGTGTGTTTACCATCACCGACGACCGAATCAGTTCGGTGATCGTTGAAACAGCACAACGTGGCGTCGCCGTGCGAATCATCACGGACAATGACAAGGCATTCGATGCCGGTTCGGATATCGATCGCTTGCGACGCGCGGGATTGAATATCGTGGTTGACCAAACCGAATACCACATGCACCACAAATTCGCGCTGTTCGACCGTCGCCTACTGTTGACAGGCAGCTACAACTGGACTCGTGGGGCCGCGGAGTACAACGAAGAGAATCTGTTGGTCACCAACTTGGCGTCGCTAGTAAAACGTTACGCCGGTGAGTTCGACAAACTATGGAACCGATTAACATAGCGTGCTTCGTGCCCCTAAATTCCATCCGCTCGCTACAACACGAATAGTCCGCGGGGGCGCCACAAGCTCGCTTGGCAATCTCCCGCACGGCAGGTTCGACAGCACGAAACCAAACCGAATACTCGTCATGCTTGGTTCAACTCTCACTTCGATCAAAGATCGTTTCCCGTGGCTCGCTGGGCGGTGATTTGTTCAAGCTTTTCCCAACCCGAACAGTTTGCCGGTTCGATAAGTCTTACATTTTCGCAAACTACGAACGATGGTCATCGAATACTTAGAACACTGCTTGACCGGACCCAATCTGCCGGCGACGGTCTTGCTCATTATTGTGCTGATTTATGGCATTTTCGTCATACTCGGCATGTTCGATTTTAACCTGTTCGATTTCGACATCGATATCGACACTGACGGCGATGCGTTCACCAACGCTGGCCTATGGTCGCTGAAGAAGCTGAACTTGGGTCAAGTTCCCATCATGATTTGGCTGGGAGTACTAGGGCTCAGTTGGTGGGCCGTATCCATGTTGTTGTGGTTTTCGTGGGATCGCGAGACGTATGAGCCGCGGACGTGGCTGATCGCTCAACTGATCGTCCGCAATGTCATCATCGCTTTGGCGATTACCAAGCTGCTGACGCAGCCGTTAATTCAATTGTTTGAAAAGGGCGAGGACTATCAACCGGAAACGTTGATTGGAAAGGAGTGCATTGTCTCGACCTACGAGGCCACTATGGAATTTGGACAAGCGCGGTATCAAACGGACGGAGCCCCGCTGCTGCTGAATGTGAGGATGGAGGAAGGAACGCTTGCGAAAGGAGATCGCGCCATCATCGTCAATTACGATCCCAACAAGCGAGTCTACAGAATCGCTCCCGCGAAGCACGAGGTGCAAAAATGAGTTTGTTGCTGTTTGCTATTTCCATCGAAACCCTGATTACGGTCGGCATCGTAATCATTGGGTCGGTGTTCGCGCTGTTAGTGATCGGCGCGCTCATGTCCCGCTTTTATCGCAAGGTGGGGCCTGAAGAAGCGCTCGTGCGATCCGGCTTTGGCGATTTGGCGGTCGCCTCGGGACAAGGGATGTGGGTGTTCCCCATCTTCCATCGCGTCGAGAACATGGACTTGACGCTGAAACGGATCGAGATTCACCGCAAAGGGAGCTCGGGGTTGATTTGCCGCGACAACGTGCGAGCGGATATCGAAGTGGCTTTCTTTGTGCGGGTGGATAACGAGCCCGGCCAAATCAAGGAGGTCGCCCAGTCGATCGGTTGCAAGCGTGCGTCTGATCAGCGGACGCTGATCGACTTGTTCGATGCCAAGTTCTCCGAAGGTTTGAAGACTGTTGGTCGCCAGTTCGACTTTATCGATTTGTACGACAATCGCGAACAATTCAAGTCCGAAATCATTAAGGTGATCGGTACGGATTTGAATGGCTATAAGCTGGACGACGCGGCGATCGACTTCCTGGAGCAAACGCCGTTGGAGATGTTGAACCCCGGTAACATTCTGGACGCCGAGGGCATCAAGAAGATCACGGAATTGACGGCTCGCGAGAAGGTGCAAGAGAACCACTTCACGCGTGAGAAAGAGAAGACGCTGAAGAAACAGGACGTCGAGGCCGCCGAAGCGATCCTGGAACTGGAAAAGCAACGTGTCGAAGCCGTTCAGAAGCAAGAACGCGAGATCGCGGAGATCACGGCTCGCGAACGCGCCGAAGCCGCCAAGGTCCAAGAAGAACAACGGCTGTTGTCCGAACGAGCGCGGATTCAGACGGAAGAGGAAATCGGAGTTGCCGAAGAGAACAAGCTGCGGCAGATCGTGGTCGCCGAAAAGAACAAGCAACGCACGACGGTGGTCGAGACCGAACGTGTCGAGCGCGACCGAGCCTTGGAAGCCACCGAGCGAGAACGGATCGTCGGGGTCGCTCAGGTCGAAAAGGAGAAGGCGATCGAAGTCGAGAAGCGGAACATCCAAGAGGTGATCCGCGAACGCGTCGTGGTCGAACGGGCCGTGGTCGAAGAACAGGAACGGATCAAGGATACGGAGCAATTCGCCACTGCGGATCGTAAGAAACGCGTCGCCGTTACCGCCGCCGAACAATCGGCCGAGGAACGGTTGGTGCAAGAAATTAAGGCGGCCGAGGCTTCGAAACGAGCCAGCGAATTGATCGCCGAACAAACGGTGATCGAGGCCGAAGCCAGCCGAGCCGCGTCGGAAAAGAAAATGCAGGCCACCAAGATGCTGGCCGAAGGTCGCACGGCCGATGCGGCGGCGGAAGGCTTGGCCGAAGCCAACGTGCAGAAGGCCAAAGCCGAAGCGATCGAGAAGACCGGAGTTGCCGAGGCTTCGGTGATCGAACGCAAAGCCGTGGCCGAAGCCAAGGGCCAGGAAGCCAAGGCCGCCGCGATCGAGAAGACCGGCACGGCCGAAGCCAACGTGCTGAAGTTGAAGTACAGCAGCGAAGCGGCCGGTATCCAAGAGAAGGCCGAAGCGATGAAGTTGTTCGACGGCGTCGGCCGCGAGCACGAGGAGTTCAAGCTGCGATTGAACAAGGATAAGGATATCGAGATCGCGGCCATCGAAGCGCAGCGAAAGATCGCCGAAGCCCAATCGGAGATCGTCAGCGAAGCGCTCAAGTCCGCCCGCATCGACATCGTCGGCGGCGAGACGCAGTTCTTCGACAACATCGTCAATGCGGTGAAGGGTGGCAAAGCGGTCGATCGCTTCGTCTACAACAGCCAAGTGGCGACGGATGTGAAGAACACGTTCTTCAACGGCAATCCGGATTACTTCCGGGACAAGCTGCGAGGTTTGGTCGACCAGTTCAACCTCAGCACGGACGATGTGAAGGATCTTTCCATCGCCGCGCTGATCGCGAAAATGCTCGGTCTGACCAGCAGCGAAGCCGTTCGCGGTGAACTTCGCAACTTGCTGAACATGGCCGGCAGCATTGGTCTTACCGATGCCCGCGTCGGTTCGCTGAAGTTGAACGAAGCGACTTCCGTGGAAGCTAACGGCAAGTAGGTATCAACGCTTGCTAAACCAGGGCGGCGGAAGGCGGCTCCAACCGTGTTCTGTCGCCCTGGCATCGTTTCAGTCCGCCGTTGTCAGCGGAAGCAAACCAGCTTGCTGTTCCCTCTTGCCAGTGGTACCGGAAGGAAACGGCAGGCTGCCACCGGACTGACGTTGCACCGAAGAATGCGAGATAAATCATGTCGACAGCAGAACTTGAAACCCAACCGGCCGAGTCGCAGGCGGGCGAAACGACGCTCGAGAGCGGCACGTATGAGATTATTCGCAATCGGCTGCGTCAGCATGGCAAGGAATTGCGGTCGCGGCTGGAGAAGCTGAACGCGGCTCGCAAAGACGTGTTCGGAACGATCGAAACCAAGCTGCTGGGGACCGAACGAATCACGACCGAGTACAACTGTGTGCCGCGCGATATGGTATCGATCGGCAATCGGTTTATTTTCGGATATAACGTCCATTTCGGCCTGAAATCCGAAGTCGACTTGGCCGACGTTTTCGCCGTTTATGAGTTCCGTGATAATGCGTTTCACTCACAACCACTTGACCTGATCGCAAACGACGACTTTCGCAAGCATTTCAAGGATGTCTACCGCTATTACAAAGACGCGAAGTTCGCCAAGTTTTTCGCCAACGGCGCGTTCCTGTATATGGTGTTTCGTGTCGGGAAGACGGCGGGCGATATTAAGTCGTTCAAATGGGCTCTGCAAGGCGACCAGCTCACCTATCTCGACAACCGCAGCGATCACGAAGTCCGCTTTCCGCCACAACACGACTTCAAGTGGACTCGCACCACTCGTGACATGCATCATTTCGGCAAGCACCCGCATATCTCCATCGAAGATCGCGTGTTTGTCGAAACGATTGGGGGCGATCTCACGGTCAAGATCGAGAACAACACGGACGACGGCGGCGGACTCTACAGTGAACCCGTGGACAACGCGGATCAGACACTCGACGACGCGGAAATCTACTATGCCATCGTCGGCAACATCATCGTGCTGAAGGTTCGGCCCTATCAAGAGAACGAGTTTCGGTACATCGTCTACAACGAAAAGATTCAACAGGCTAAGCGAATCGACTCGATCCAGCATGCCTGTGTGTTGCTGCCAGACGATCACGGCTTGATTTTCCCCAACGGATATTATCTGCAAAGCGGGGAATACAAGACGTTTGAACTGGGGCTGGAGAACCTCCTATTTGAGAGACAAGTCAAAGCGCCGAATGGCGAGGACTTTCTCTACATGTTCTACAATCGGCTGTCCGGCGTGCATGTGCTGCTGCAATACAATTTGATCGAACAGCGAGTCGGCACGCCGCTGGTCTGCAATGGCGCCACGTTCTTTCGTGGGGGCGAACTGGTCTGCTTTCGCAGCCAAGACGAGCCACAGAAGCATCACGCCGTGCAAATCTGGCAAACGCCCTATGTGGGAGACGATTACGTAGCTCCGTCCGATACGGATTCTTTGCTATACAAGATCGGCAACAAAGAAATTGTTCGTGGTATGGCCGAATGCCACGAACTGTTGAATCTAATTGAGAAGGAAGATAGCTACGCGAATCTGTACGTCGATTTGGTGAAATTGGCTGGCGATGTTATCGACTCATATTTCTGGATTGACAAAGAGGAAACGGCCAATCTCAAGGAGCCTTTGGCGGAGATTCGCCAAGCGGCCGCGGCAGCCGTCGACGAGTTCGAAAAAGTCGTTCGCGTTCGCCAGAACACCAACGAGCAGACTCGCCAAGTCGAACGCACCACGCGCGAATTGATCGCCTCAATCAATCACAAGCGGTTCGAGAACATTAACGAGTTCGTCCAGTCGCTGGCCGCTCTCCGACGAACTCGCGGTGACATCATCGCCTTGCGAGATCTGCGGTACGTCGACGCCACGTTGGTCGACACGCTCGAACAGCAAGTCGCCGACTATGCGGACAAACTCGCTCAGCGATGCGTTCAATTCTTGTTGCAAGCAGATGCCCTGGCACCTTACGACGCCGCGATCGAAAAGCACAAGGCCACGATCGACAGCGTGCAAAAGGTGGCCGATGCGAAGAAATTGGAAGAGCAGATTTCCGATAGTGCATCCGAATTGGAGATGCTGATCGAAATCGTCAGCAATCTCAAAATCGACGACGCCACGCAACGCACGACCATCATCGACAACATTTCGGCGATCTTTGCCAAGGTCAACCAAGCTCGCTCGGCTCTCAAAGCGCGAACCAAAGAGTTGATGTCGGTCGAGGGCGTGGCCGAGTTCAACTCGCAGATGAAGTTGTTAAATCAAGCGGTCGTCAATTATCTGGATATATGTGACGCGCCACAGAAGTGCGAAGAGTTCCTCACCAAAATGATGATTCAGGTTGAGGAACTCGAGGGCCGATTCGCTGAGTTCGACGAGTTCGTAGTCCAATTGACTGAAAAGCGCGAGGAGATCTACAACGCGTTCGAGTCGCGTAAGATCGCGTTGATCGAGGCACGTAACAAACGCGCGCGGCGGCTTGCCAGCGCGGCCGACCGCATTTTGAAGGGCATTAAGACCCGCGTCGAAAGCTTTACGTCGATCAATGATATTCACGGCTACTTCGCCTCGGACCTGATGATCGAAAAGGTCCGAGACATCGTCGAGCAACTTAAGGCGCTCGACGATAGTGTGAAAGTCGATGATATTCACAGCCGCTTAAAGACGATCCGCGAAGACGCCGTTCGCCAACTCAAAGATCGCCAAGAGTTGTTCGAAGGAGGCGAAAACGTCATCCGCTTGGGCAAACACCGATTCTCGGTGAATGTACAACAATTGGATTTGACGACCGTCACGCGTGAAGAACGCATGGTGCTGCATCTCACAGGCACCAATTTCTTCGAGCCCATCGAGGATGCTGAACTGAATGGGCTGCGAGACGTGTGGCAGCAGGAGGTCGTGTCGGAAAATCGTGATGTGTATCGAGCGGAATACTTGGCCTATCAAATGCTCGATCAATTGTACCGTGATCCGAAGTTCGATCCTGCGAAGTTTGCCAAGCATGAGGAATCGCAGCTCGTCGCCGATGTCCAGCGATTCATGGGGCCGCGCTATCAGGAAGCGTACTCCAAGGGTGTTCATGACCATGACGCCGCGAAAATGCTGCGCGCGTTGGTCGAGATGAAATCGACGCTGGGGTTGTTACGATTCGATCCCCGAGCTCGCGCGATGGCAGTTGTGTATTGGCGATATTTTGCCGAGCGCGCTCAGAGAAAGCTGATCGGCGCTAAGCTGCGTGGGTATGGCGAGGTGTCCGCGGCTTTCCCGGACGCTCCCACGCAACGTAAGTATGTGGCTCAGTTGCACAATTTGCTGGAACAATTCGTGAATGACACGGGATTGTTTGAGCCGACGTTTCTCACACAGGCGGCAGAGTACCTATTTGCCGAATTGATTAAGGGCGACCAATTCGTAATTAGCCGCACGGCCGCTGACGCGTTGGATGCTTTTCAGCTGCATCTCAAGAGCGCCGGCCACGCCGAACGATTTGCCGCTTCATTGGCGGCCGTTGAGAAGGACCCACCCAGCCGATTTTCACTCGCGCGGGACTGGGCCGCGGCGTTCCTCGAAAAACAGGCCAATACAAAAGACGCGTCCGCCGATCTGCTCGACTATGTGGATGAGCTGGCCATTTTGTTAATCAGCAGCGAAATTGATCGGCAATTGATTGGGCAAGGCCGAGCGTCGCGTGAAATCACTGGCATGGTTGGCTCTCACGCCGTGATTCGGGAAGGCAAATACCATCTCAACTTCAATCAGTTCATCGCCAAGCTCGACCAATTCGAGCACCATGTGGTTCCGCGTTATCAACGGTTCGTGGAACGCAAAAAGGAATTGGTCGAGGCGGCGCGGTACGAAATGCGGTTGGACGAGTTCCGCCCCCGCGTGCTGACGTCCTTTGTGCGCAATCGCTTGATCGACGAAGTGTATCTGCCGTTAATCGGTGACAATCTCGCCAAACAAGTCGGCGTGGTTGGCGAAGGCAAACGTACGGACCTCATGGGGTTGTTGCTGTTAGTGTCGCCGCCAGGTTATGGGAAAACGACGCTCATGGAATATGTGGCCAATCGCCTGGGCGTGATCTTTATGAAGATCAACGGACCCGCGATCGGTCACCGAGTCACGTCGCTCGATCCCACCGAGGCTTCCAATGCCGGCGCTCGCGAGGAAGTGGAAAAGCTGAACCTGGCCCTGGAAATGGGCGACAACGTGATGATTTATCTGGACGATATCCAGCACTGCAATCCCGAGTTATTGCAGAAGTTCATTTCGTTGTGTGACGCTCAGCGTAAAATCGAAGGCGTATACAAGGGGCGCAGCCGCACTTACGACCTACGCGGTCGCAAAGTGGTGGTCGTGATGGCGGGGAATCCTTATACCGAGAGTGGCGAAAAGTTCCAGATTCCCGACATGCTTTCCAATCGCGCCGATGTTTATAACTTGGGTGAGATTATTGGCGAAACGCGCGAAGTGTTCGAGATGAGCTACTTGGAGAACGCGCTCACGTCGAACCCAATTCTCAGCAAGCTCTCCAGCCGCAGCCAAAAGGATGTATACAGCGTGATTCGGCTGGCGGAAGATGCGGATCGAGCCAGCGTCTCGTTCGAGGCCAATTACTCGGCCGAAGAGCTGAACGAAATGGTCAGCGTTATGAAGAAGATGATGCGCGTGCGAGACGTGATTCTCACGGTCAATCGTGAGTACATCCGCTCGGCCGCGCAGGCGGACGCCTATCGAACCGAGCCGCCGTTCAAGCTGCAGGGCAGTTATCGAAATATGAATCGTATCTCCGAAAAGGTGATGCCGATCATGAATGATCGCGAGCTGCAAACCTTGATCTTGTCCAATTATGAGAACGATTCGCAAACGTTGACTAGCGACAATGAAGCCAACATGCTGAAGTTCAAGGAGTTGGTCAACCTGCTCACACCGGAAGAAAAGAATCGCTGGGAGAGCATCAAGAGCGCCTTTACACGCAATGTCAAACTTCAGGGCGTGGATACCAGCGACAAATTCGGGCAGGCGATCGTGCAGCTTAGCAGTGTCAACGACGGCCTGGACGCAATTCGCCGCGCGTTGGCCGAGGGCGTCGGCCAGATGCTGGCTCCGCGAGCCACCGACGAAGAAGATGAGTTGGCTGTGTTACGAGGCCAATTGAACAACTTCCAATTGTCGCTGGACGCGATTAGCCAAGCCATGTCAGGGGGCGTGAGTCAGCTCGCAGCCTTGGCCGAGCGAATTTCGAACGGCGCCGCGGGCAACGCCAGTGGTTTGTCGAGCGACGACCTGCGTGCCCTACTGGAAGAGTTCCGTTCCACATCGCCGCAGCCCGTGGACATTTCGAGCGCACTTACTCCGAAAGTAACCGTGCAACACAAAGTGCCACGCGTGGTGTTAGACGTCGTGCGGGCTCAGTTTGAACTGATGCAGAGTTGGATGGCGCCGGTGCTGAATGCCGCTAATTTACAGAGCTCTGACATTCAGCGTCTTCAAGCTTCGATCGACAGGTGTTTGAACAATTACGCCGGGCTGTTGGAAGATTTGGAAGCCGCGCGTCCGTCCAACTCGCCAGGGCGGAAATAGTTGTCCACTATTTGAATCCACAAATGGGTCAACCTAACGCCACATCCAAAACCATCATCACGGCGAACCCCAGCATGAGGCAGGTGGTCGCCAAATCCACATTGCCTTCGCGGTGCGATTCGGGGATTAGCTCTTCGACCACCACGTAAACCATCGCACCTGCTGCAAAGCTAAGCGCATACGGCAACAGCGGGGCGGCCAGCGATACGGCGAAGGCACCTAACATCGCGGCAATCGGCTCGACGACCGCCGAAAGCTGGCCGTACCAAAAACTCTTACGGCGACTCATGCCTTCACCGCGCAGCGGCATCGCTACGGCCACACCTTCGGGAAAGTTCTGAATGCCGATGCCTACGGCCAGCACGACCGCTCCCATCACGCCGGCCGATTCCAAGCCGGCCAATGCACCGCCGAACGCCACGCCGACGGCCAAGCCTTCGGGGATGTTATGCAGCGTGATTGCCGAGACCAGCAACACGGATCGCTGCCAAGTGCTCTTCGGACCTTCGGCTTCCGAGATGTCGAAACCGAGATGCAGATGCGGCAGCGATTTGTCGAGCACGAACAAAACCGCGCCGCCCAGCAGAAAGCCGATGGCGGGCGGCAGCCACACGGGCAACGTCCCTTGCTCGGCAATTTCGATGGCCGGAGCCAGAAGCGACCAGTAGCTGGCGGCGAGCATCACGCCCCCCGAAAACCCAAGCATCCCGTCCAGCAGGCGGCGGTTCATACGACGCGCGAAGAACACCAGCGCGGCGCCGGCGGCGGTCATGCCCCAAGTGAAAATGCCGGCCAGCAACGACTGCCAGACGGGCGACAACGACTTGAACCACTCAGCCACGCGTTTTTCTGCCTCCGGTTCGGAACGATGCGACGCCTCGAATTAGACTGGACCTCTCTCCGCAGATTAAGTGCCGGTTCGTCCGGTTCCCGTTTCCTCATGATTGTCGCACCGCCCCATGCATAGTGCTTTTCATCGTCTGATCGTTGTCTTCGTTGTCGTTGTTTTATTTGCCGCGGCGCCCACCGATGTTTGGTCGCAAGGGACTCGGGCCGATTATCAGCGCGCCGCCGAACTGCCCCGGCTGTCGTCGAACAAAGTACTGCGTTGGAAGATCGAGCCGCATTGGTTTGCTGATAATATGCGGATGTGGTATCGCAACGACGGTCGCGACGGGCGACGCGATTTTGTGGTTGTCGATGCGACTGGCGGCGAGCGGCGTGAAGCGTTCGATCACAGCCGGTTGGCCGAGTCGCTTGCCAAGGCCAGTGGCGAGACGGTCGATCCGCAGCAACTGCCGCTCGAACGTTTGAACTTTGTTGATATGCCGGACGGTGTGAATGAGGCGCGATTCACCGCGTTCGGCAAACGATGGCGCTGCTCGCTCGATTCTTATGAAGTAAAGAAGAGCCGGCAGAGAAGGAGTCCGGCGACGCGGTTTCCAGCGACACGGGCTCGGACGACGACCAGCGCGGATCACGAAGCCGGCGCGGCGGTCCGCGCCCCGATCCGAATCGCTCGCCCAATGGTCGTTGGCTGATCCGTTTGCACGAACACAATTTGCAGTTGGTCGACAACGATTCCGGCGATGTCGCGCCGCTTAGCACCGACGGTTCGGCCGATGATAGTTACGGTTTGCCGGTCTTTTGGTCGCCCGATTCGCAACGCGTCGTCGCCATTCGCACACGCCGCGGCGGCGACCGGCGCGTGCATCTGGTGGAGTCGTCGCCCAAGGATCAATTGCAACCGAAGCTGCATTGGTATGACTATTTGAAGCCGGGCGACGAGATTCCGCTCCGCAAGCCGCAGCTTTTCCACGTGGAATCGCGCCAGCATCTGCCGGTGTCGGACGCGTTGTTTCCGAATCCGTGGAGCGTCGACGAGTGTCGTTGGTCGCCCGACTCGCAACGATTCACGTTTCTCTACAACGAGCGAGGACATCAGCGGCTGAGGATCATCGCCATCGACGCTCGGACTGGCGAGGCGGGCGTGCTGCTGGACGAAACCAGCGACACGTTCGTCGACTACGCCTTCAAACAATTCACGCATTACGCGGATGCCTCGAACGAGATCATCTGGATGTCCGAACGCGACGGCTGGAATCATCTCTACCTCTTCGACTCGCGCTCGGGGTCGCTCAAAAATCCCATCACCAGCGGCCCGTGGGTGGTTCGCAAAGTCGAACGGGTGGACGAAGAGCTTCGTCAGATTTGGTTTCAAGCCAGCGGCATCTTTCCCGAACAGGACCCGTACTACATCCATTACTGCCGAGTCGATTTCAGCGGCGAGAACTTGGTCGTGATGACTCGCGGCAACGGCACGCACAAGGTTCAATATTCACCCGACCGGCAGTTTGTGATCGACACCTACTCGCGCGTGGACCAGCCGCCGATTCACGAGCTGCGACGGACCAGCGACGGATCGCTGGTGTGCGAGCTGGAACAAGCCGATGCCAGCGAACTGTGGGCGACCGGCCAACGCATGCCGCAGCGGTTCGTCGCCAAGGGCCGCGATGGCGAAACCGACATCTATGGCATCATCCATCGCCCCACGAATTTCGATCCGGCAAAGAAGTATCCAGTGATCGAGAAGATTTATGCCGGACCGCACGGCTCGTTCGTGCCGAAGGACTTCAACGCCTATTACGATGCACAGTCGATCGCCGAGTTGGGGTTCATCGTGGTCCAGATCGATGGCATGGGAACATCGAATCGCTCGAAGGCGTTCCACGATGTTTGCTGGAAAAACCTCGGTGACTCGGGGTTTCCCGATCGCATTCTGTGGATCAAAGCGGCAGCGGCCGAGGAGCCGGCGATGGACTTGACGCGAGTCGGCATCTACGGCGGTTCGGCCGGCGGCCAAAGCAGCACGCGGGCCTTGCTGGCTCATGGCGATTTCTATCACGTGGCGGTGTCCGATTGTGGCTGTCACGACAACCGCATGGACAAGATTTGGTGGAACGAACTGTGGATGAGCTGGCCGATCGGACCGCATTACGAGGAGCAATCGAACGTCACGCAGGCCCATCGTCTGGAAGGCAAGCTGCTGTTGATCGTCGGCGAGTTGGATCGCAATGTGGACCCGGCTTCGACGATGCAGGTGGCAAACGCCTTGATCCAAGCCGATAAGGATTTCGACATGCTCTTAATCCCAGGCGCTGGGCACGGCAGCGCTGAAACGCCTTACGGCCGACGGCGTCGAGCGGATTATTTCGTGCGGCATCTGCTGGGTGTCGAGCCGCGGGCGAACTAGCGGCCGGTGCGCGAACTTCACGCGCCGTCGACGCCTCTTGGCTGCCATCATGGCGGTGCGAGGCAAGCTGGCAGCTTCGGCCGCTTTGCCGTTACAATGCCCGCTCCTCGAATCGTTCGGAACGGAGTTTTTGATGAGTCAGCGAAAAATCCTCGTGACGGCGGCCCTGCCGTACGCCAACGGCCCGATCCACCTGGGGCACTTGGTCGAGTACATCCAGACCGATATTTGGGTCCGCTTTCAGAAGTTGCGCGGACACGAATGCATCTATCTCTGCGCCGACGATACGCACGGCACGGCGATCATGATTCGGGCTCGGCAGGAGGGACGCAGCGAGGAACAGTTGATCGCCGAGATGCAGGCCCAGCACGAACGGGACTTCGCCGACTTCCAGGTCCAGTTCGACAACTACGGCAGCACCAACAGCGCGGAGAACCGCGAATTGTGCCACGAATTCTGGCAGTCGATTCGCGCCGCCGGGTTGGTCAAGGAAAAGGATGTCGAGCAGCTTTACGATCCCGAAGCCAAGACCTTTCTGGCCGATCGGTTCGTCCGTGGGACTTGTCCAAAATGCAAAGCGCCGGATCAACCGGGCGACAATTGCAGCGTCTGCGGCACGACCTATACGCCTCGCGACCTGATCGAACCGCGCAGCGTCTATACCGGCGCGACGCCGGAAGTCCGTTCGGCAAAGCATCTGTTTATTGAGTTGGAGCAGTTGCACGAGTTCTTGAATGACTGGACGCAGAGTGGTGACCACTTGCAGAGCGAAGTGGCTAACTATTTGAAAGGGCACTTTCTGCACGAGCCGCTGCGTGATTGGGATATTTCGCGTCCCGCGCCGTACTTCGGCTTCGAGATTCCCGACAGCCCCGGCAATTATTGGTATGTGTGGTTCGACGCGCCGATCGGTTATATGGCGTCCACCAAACAATGGTGCGACCGCCACGGGCAAACGTTTGATGATTGGTGGCGAAACGAGGCCACGGAAATCCACCACTTCATTGGCAAGGACATCACCTACTTCCACACTTTGTTCTGGCCCGGCATGTTGAAAAGCGCCGGATTCACCCTGCCCACGAAAGTCCACATTCATGGATTTCTCACAGTGGGCGGCGAAAAGATGTCGAAGAGCAAGGGGACGTTCGTCAAGGCGCGCACGTACTTGAACCACCTCGATCCGGCTTATTTGCGTTATTACTACGCGTCGAAGCTCGGCTCGCGTTTGGACGATCTCGATCTGAATTTGGACGAGTTTGTCAATAAGGTGAACGCCGATTTGGTAGGCAAAGTGGTGAACTTGGCCAGCCGGACGGCGAAGTTCGTGCAAGAGACCGGGCTGTCGGCCGAGTATCCCGACGATGGCGGTCTGTTCGCTCAGGCCGCTCAAGCCGGCGGTGAGATCGCGGACGCTTATGAACAGTGCGACTACAACCGAGCCATGCGGCTGATTATGGAATTGGCGGACCGAGCCAATCCGTATGTCGAGAACGCCGCGCCTTGGAATTTGCGAAAGGACCCAGACAAAGCCCAACAGTTGCAGGATGTCTGCACGGTGGCTTTGAATCTGTTTCGCCAATTGGCGATCTACTTGGCTCCGGTGTTGCCACGTTTGGCCGAACAAGCGGGCGAACTGCTGGGCCGGCCACTCGATGGCTGGAATGCTTCCCAACAGCCGCTGGTCGGAACACCAGTGGCGAAATTCACTCACATGATGCAGCGTATCGAACGAAAGGACGTCGACGCGATGATTGAAGAAGGTAAACAAGAAGCGGCCTCCGCGGCGGAAGCATCCGGTGCAACGCCAGCGGCCGACTCGCCGTGGAACGACAGCGACCAGCCGTTGCAGGCCGAGCCGTTGGCCGAGGAAATCTCGATCGACGATTTCGCGAAGGTCGACCTGCGAGTGGCCCGCGTCATCGCCGCCGAAGATGTGCCCGAGGCGAATAAGCTGTTGAAGCTGACGCTCAGCCTGGGCGGCGATCATCGACGCACGGTTTTCGCCGGCATCAAAGCGGCTTATAAACCGGAACAGTTGGTCGGCCGGCTGGTAGTCATGGTCGCCAATCTGGCTCCGCGCAAAATGAAGTTCGGACTGAGCGAAGGCATGGTCACGGCCAGCGGTCCCGGCGGCAGCGAGGTCTTCTTGCTCGGTCTGGACGAAGGCGCCCAGCCCGGACAACGCGTGCATTGATCGCGGCGAAACGCCCGGCAATTCCCACTTCGCAACGCTCCGCCGCGCCCACGGCGGAGCTGCCTGTACCACGGCAAATCCGTAGCCAGTGCCGATGGTACTGTTTGAACGTTGAGACTCCGCCAACATCAAAAGCGGGCGGTTGCTACATGCCAACCGCCCGCTCTTAAACGACAACGTTTCCGTCTGCGTCTCGCGAATCATTCATCCGCGATTTGCTCTTCCAAATCGCGGAGCAGATCATCGAGCGGGCCGCCCTGGATGTCTTGCTGT
Organism: Pirellulaceae bacterium; assembly: GCA_041399085.1. Classification (GTDB taxonomy): domain Bacteria; phylum Planctomycetota; class Planctomycetia; order Pirellulales; family Pirellulaceae; genus JAWKTM01. The sequence goes on along the minus strand of JAWKTM010000008.1, from coordinate 76,730 downwards.
CCGCGTAATTCGCGGAGTTGGTCGCGTAACAGATTGCGGGCGTCGGGCGGAGTCGCGGAATCCAAATCGAACGTTGCCGATGTCGCGGATTTCTTCCGGTTACTAACGTACTTCTGATACAAGCGATAGGCTTCCGGATCGGCTCGGCGAAGTTCTTTCGCGTCGCTCGCCGCGATTTCGCGAGCGGAATCGCCGTTGCGAATCGTCACGCGAATCTCGTCCGCTTCTTCTTCGATGACGACGCGTCGCCCGTTTTCATTCACTTCCGTCTTGCGGACCCACTTCTCTCCATCGCCATCGTTGCGCGAAGTCATCGACTGCTTGATGCTGGAGGACCGCGTCGAACTTTTCTTGCCGTCGCGGTCGTCATAACGAGGGCTGTCCGAATCGGAATCGGCGCTATCATCCGAGTCATCGTCGGACGAGAGCGAAACGCTGCTGCGCGTGGAAGTCGAGCTGCGTGTCGTAGCACCGGCTCCCGCCCCGCCGCGCCGCGTCCTTGACCAAAGCCCTGTCCCAAACCTTGTCCCGCGCCGCGAACGCCGCGTCCCTGGCCGTTCCCGGCGCCAATGCCGATCCCTTGTCCGTTGCCTTGGCCAGCGCCGAAACCCAACGCCTGTCCGCTTGCCGAAGCGTTGGCGGATGCCGAGGCCGAAGCGGACTTGGACTTCTTCGACTTGCTAGACTCTTGTTCCTTCGATTCCGTTCTCAAAGTTCGACCGCTTCCACTTGGCCTGGAATCCTTCGGCTGTTCGGCCAAAGAGAACGGCGTCACGAATAGCGCCAGGCCAAAAACTCCCAGCACGATGGCCGTCGCGACGGGCGACGTGACTTGCAGATTTCGATTCATAGCTTCGATCCTTTCCCTTAACGTAGACTTTGCCCCCATCATTGCCGCGGCGCCGGCCCAATTCGGAACCGCGGATTGTTCCGCCAATTGCAACAACATCCGAGCGAACATCACCGGCGAACCGCCTGTTCGCTGCAATGCCAATTCATCACAAGCCAACTCCTGCGCGGCTTGATAACGCCGCGACGCGAGCCAGACCAACGGATGAAAGAACAACACGACTCGCACGCCCACAACCATTCGGTTCCATAACAAATCGCGTCGCGCGATGTGAGCCATTTCGTGAGCCACCGCCATCCGCAACGGCTCCGCATGACATCTGTCGAACCAATTCCACGGCAAGCATATCGTTGGCTTCCAACCACCAATCACGAACGGCCCGCCGTTGGCCAACACCAATCGGACCTCCGGCACGTTCTTCAGCCCCAGTCGCTGAGCCACGGCTCGAAGCATGAGCATCATGTTGGCGTCGACCAACCGGCTTGAAACTCCCAGTTGACGCGCCGCTCGGTTGCCATCGTGAAGCAACCGAGCGACATTGCCGACGATCCCCGCCAACCACACGATGGAGAATGCGGCGACCGGCCACGAAATCCGATGCGAGGTCGAAGGACCGGATGCCTGTGTTGTAGGCGAGTCCGAATCGATGCCGACGGAGCCGATCGCGCCCAACGCGGTATCGTCGGCGCCGGACACTGTTTCGACGCCGACATGGACCTTATCGCCGGATCTACCTGAGCCAGCGGCCGTTGCGGCATCGGACCGTGCCGGCAGCACGGGCAACGGGATTGTTCCGAAACACACTAACGCCAGCGCGATCTTCAAGAACACCAATCGCCATAGCCAACTGCGAACCGCCGCCGACATCGATCGCCAAACCGCTTCCACGGCCAATGCCAAGGCTACGACGAACGCGGCTTGCCAACTTGCTCGCCACACCAATTCGGACCAAACCTGCACCCCGCCGGCAACCATTGCATTCATGACTTGCCCTCTCGTGACTGCCCCGACGGTTGACGCGATTCGAGATCGCGCACCAAAGCTTTCAATTCAGCCAGCTCCGTTTCATCTACCCGCTCGATGCCTTGCAGATACGAAACAAAAGGCGACACCGAACCGCCCAGCGTCTGCTGAACAAAATCGCCAACTAATCGCTGCAGCAACTCCGTCACCGGCACGCGCGGCAAATAATGATTCACACCGCCAATCTTGCGTCGCGTGACATAGCCCTTCTTACGCAGGCGTTCGGCCATCGTCTGGATCGTCGTCCGAGCGTGACCGGAACTTCCCGACGCCTCGTCCACCAACGTGCGGATGCTGGCGGGTTGCAATCGGTCGATCATCTGCAGCAACTCCAGCTCCACTCGGCCAAGCGGCTCGGGCGTTTTCATCGGCTCGTGACTCCGTTCCAACATAACGTGACTACTGTTGTAGGCAGATCATACCCAGAGACTACACGTGTAGTCAAGTCTCACTGCAAACTTTTTCCCGCGGGCGTTGACCATTGCCACGCCCCGCGCGAAGAACCAGCGACAACAACGTTTGCCCGTCGGACTACAATCTCATACAAAGGATATCGGGGCGATTGCCGAACCTGACTCGACAGGTGTTGCCATGACACGAATTGTGATTGCGTTTCTATTCCTCGCGTTGGCCGCGAGCTGGAGTTCAAGCATTCCCGTTCAAACCGCCGACCAGCGGGCCATCGCTCGCGCCGTTACGCGTGGCCGGGACTATCTCAAGACCCAGCAAACACAGCAGGGGACTTGGAATACGATGGGCCGCATGCTGGGCGAGACGGCGCTGGTTGGCCTGGCGTTGCTCGAAACGGGCGAGACCCCCGATTCGAAAGTGATTCAGAACGCCGCCGAACAGGTTCGCGCGCTCTCGCCCGCGAATGGTTCGACCTACGAAGTGACGCTGGCGATCCTGTTTCTCGATCGGCTAGGCGAAAGCCGCGATCGCGCATTGATTCGCAATTTGGGCGAACGCCTGAGCCAGGGCCAGTGCGGCGATGGTTCGTGGAGCTATGGCGTGCCTCGCGATGAGGAGAGCCCCGTGCGTCGCATCCGCGCGGCGGGAGGCGATAACTCCAACACGCAATTCGCGGCGTTGGGTTCCTGGGTCGCTCGCCGTCACGAAGTGAACATGGACGCCACGCTTCGGCAAGTCGATCAGTACTTCCGCGGCAGCATCGACGCGAACCAAGGCGGTTGGGGCTATCACCGATCGGGCGGTTCCACACCGGCGATGACCTGCGCCGGTTTGATCGCGCTGGCCACGCATCAAGGAACGCAGCCGCAATTGCGAGCCAACCGGGAAGGGCGGCCTCGGAACGGTGCAGCCAACGGCCAAGCCGGCGACGCTGGAGTGCGTCCGGCTCCGCGAAACGACCCGGTGGTGAAGGACGCGTTGGCTTATCTTGCCCGTGTCTTGCAACAGGACCAAGCGGCTGGCCGCGGGGCTTTGGCTAGTGATCTCTATTTCTGTTGGTCGCTCGAACGCGTCGGCATGATCTACGGATTGCAGCGTATTGGCGATGTGGATTGGTACGATTGGGGCGCTGAACAAATCGTGGGAATGCAGGGCGCGGACGGCAGTTGGCAAACGCGGTATCGCGGCGGCGTGGATACCAGTTTCGCGCTGCTATTCCTCAGCAAATCCAACGTGGCCAAAGATCTGACGTCCGTTTTCTCTGGGCAAGCCAATCTCAGCTCGGGAGATTCCATCGATTCATTGAAGGACCGCGTCGCGAACGCACGCAACCGTCAAATGGCGGGCGATGCCGTGGCGGGCGTGCAAGCGGCACGCTCGGAGAAAGAGCAACTCGCATTGATTCAACAACTGCGCGACGAGAAAGGCGCCGCCAACAGCGATGCCTTGGCCGAGCTGATCGGCACGCTGTCGGGCGATTTGAGACGAGCGGCTCAGCAGGCTCTGGCCGAACGTTTCGAGCGGATGACGCCTCGAACGCTCGCGGCGAAATTGCTGGCGGAAGACGCCGAAACCAGAACCGCCGCCGCGAAAGCCGCCGCCAGAAAGCAAGCTCGTGAGCTGGTTCCGAATCTGATCGAGTGCCTGGTCGACCAAGACGAAACCGTGGCCAACACCGCGCACGCCGCCTTGCGCGAACTTACCAAACAAGATTTCGGCCCCACCGACACCGACTCGGTCGTAGAACGCTTCGTCGCCAAAAAACGTTGGCAGACTTGGTGGGAGAGTCAGTGACAGCCGTTGGCCCCGCCCACATTCGGCAGCATCCCATGTTCATCAAACGGGAAGGGGCGCGGTTCTTGAATGATTTCCAGATCGCTGCGCGAGCGGGCTTCTTCCAAATAGGCCACCGAGCATTCCACTTCGCTGACCGCCAACGTATTGGCAATCCACATCAGCCGGGCCTCGTGCGATTCGGTTAAACCGATCTGAGGCAACACTTCATCCAATAGTTGCCGGTCCGTGGCGTAGCTGATCGGCACCATCGCGCCCGTCGGATGGCCGCCGGTCATGCAATTGATCTGCGTAATCTCGGCGTCCATTTGGTCGACCAATCGCTGCAAACAAAACTCGGCCAAACCAATTCCACACGCGTTGCCGTGCGTGGCTTCGGTCAAGCCGCGCAGGGCAATCAAACGGACCTTGGGGAACTCGTGTTCGGCGGCGCGGTGATCCAAATATTTGCGTCCCACAACGTTCGTATCCATGCCGGAACCGCTGATGTTTTTGCCGATCTCGTCAATCAACAGCAAGTCGGCTCGATCGAACGGCAGTCGCATCATCCATTGCTTGGCCTGCACCAGCAAAGCCTTCTCGCGCTCCTCGAACTGCTCCGGCAACACCGCTTCCAGCTTGGCCGTCTGATCGAGGCTGTTTTCCACAATTCCCAGCCCGGCAACGATGCGGCAATTGGCAAACACATGCTTCGCCACGCTGCGAACGATCTGACCAAAGCTGTAGTCCTTGATCGCCCGGTGATAGATCTTCGCGCCTTCGTGTTTGCCCAGTCCGATCAGCATCATCTTCATCAGACCGCTTTCGATGTCGCCAACGAAGCCCGTATGCGGCTTGATCCGACCACAGACAAACACATGATCGGCTTCGAAAGCATGGCGATCGAAATGCACCGGAAAGCCCTCGTCGGCTTGGGCGACCGTCACCGTTTCCATGCTGGCCCGAATCGGACAGCCACAAAACTCTTCGGTGATGCCATATCCCGTGAGCACGCCGCGTTGCCCGTCGGCCGTGCCGCCGCCGTGGCTGCCCATCGCCGGAACGATAAACGGCCGGGCGTCGAGCGACTTCAAATGATCGACGATCCCCTTGATGATGACCGCGATGTTCGCGATCCCGCGACTGCCGGCCGTCACGGCAACCGTTTGCCCCGGCTGGATTCGTTCACGCAGATTCAGACGGGCCAACTGTGCGGCGACTTCGCCCGGCACGTCGTCGATGCGCGGAGCTTCAAAATGCTGGCGAACGCGAAAAATCTCAGGGTAGTTTGACATGCGAATTTCCTTGTAGTGGTCGGGCTAACGCATTATCCCAGCCGCACGTTCGCATGCAATGGTGCGAGCGCGATCGGAGTTCCGTCGGTCCAACGGCATCAAACGCAACGGCTTTGCCGTCACTTGCCGCGTCGACCGATTCGCACTTCGCCATTATTCGCCTGCGGAGCCCCCGGCGTGCTGCGGCCTTGCTCGACATAGTGCTCCAACAACTTCGTCAACCGCGCGACCTCCTCGGGATGCTCCGCTTCCAGATTCCGAGACTCCGCGATGTCGGCTTCCAGATCGTAAAGCTGCACGTTGGGCAAGCCGGCCGCTGCCTTGCTGTTTGGCCGTGGTTGACTCCAACCGCCCGAGTCGCCGCACAATTCCAGCTTCCATTTGCCTTGCCGAATCGAGAACGAACCGTTGATCGAATGATGCACGGTCGCTTCGCGCAGCGGCCCTTCGAGCGACGGGTCCAGCAACGCGGGCAGAAAGCTAACGCTGTCCTCGCCGGCCGAATCCGGCAGCTTCGTTCCCAGATTTCCGCCGCCGTGGCCATCAGATCGACCAAGCACACCGTTTGATCGCAAGTGCCACCCGCCTTGACCCGCGCCCGGCCAACGCACCAAGGACGGCACGCGATGCCCGCCCTCGAAAATATCCGCCTTGTGCCCGCGAAAAACGTAGCTCGGATCGTGCCCCTTGGATTCCAGCTCCGCAAAGTCGGCTTGCGGCGAGCATCCGTTGTCGCTGGTAAACACCACCAACGTGTTCTCGGCCAACCCGTGTCGCTCCAGAGCCGCCATCACTTGGCCCACCGTGTCGTCCACCTGCATCACGAAATCGGCGTAGGAGTTCGCCGCTTTTGCCTTGCCATTCGGCGGTGGGCAAGATCGGTGTGTGCGGCGCGTTCAGCGGAAAATACAAAAAGAACGGCCGTCCGTCCTTCGCCGCGGCCGCATGTCGGTCGATGAAGTTCGTCGCTTCGGTCGTGATCCGCGGCAAAACGTCGATCGCTTCGAAATCGACGTGAGCTGGCCCCTGGCGAATCCACTTCTTCTCGACCGTCGGCACGCCCACGCTGCGATCGTTCTGGATGAAGACGTAAGGCGGCATATCCAGCGACGCGCTGATGCCAAAGAACTCGTCGAAACCGACCGCGTTCGGGCCTTCCTGAATCGGTGCGGTGTAATCCACCTTCCAACCATCCGCGTCTTGGCTGGCGAACCCGCCGTCCTTCAACGGCCAATTCATCCCCAAATGCCATTTGCCGAAGCATCCGGTCGCGTAGCCGTGCTGCTTGAGCATCGCCGGCACGGTCAGCCGGTCTTGCTCGATCAATCGCTGCGAAAAGCCCCACAATACGCTGCTCTTCAATCGCGAACGCCAGTTATACCGGCCGGTGAGCACGCCGTAGCGAGTCGGCGTGCAAACCGACGAACTCGAATGAGCGTCGGTGAAAATCACGCCGTCAGCCGCCAACCGATCCAAGTTCGGCGTCGCGATCTTCCCCTCGGGATTCAAACATCGCACGTCGCCATAGCCCAAATCGTCGGCCAAGATGTAGACGATGTTCGGCCGATCATTCGCCGCCGCGGACATGGTCGGCGATGCCGTTGCGGACGCAAACACGACCGCCAGCAAAGCGACGATTCGCTTCGCCGTCATTGGCAATCGCGGGCTCGAATCGTTTGGACAACGACCAGCTTGGTTCGTGGCAAGTTGCTTCGTGGTAAGGTGCCGCAACATAATGCTTCCTCTCCTTCATGACGCGCGCGTCGCGCTCGCAGATATTCATTAGCTGGGAAAGATAAACTCGGCCGCGGAATCACGAAGTCTTACTCGGACCTCGGGCTTGCCCACGCCAGTTCGCTGACCTGTCGGACGAGCGGGTTTTCATTGTCTTTCCCTGCGTTTAGACGGTCAATAACGCCGCGGGCAAGTACGTGGCGACGTAAGCGGATCGGCGCAAGCCGACCGGTAACGCTGCATGTCGATGATGGTTGGACGTCCAAACGATCATTCAAAGAGAACATCACCGGCCGGACAAAGCAAGGATTGTCCCGCTAGGGCGGCACGGCTTCGGAGAACCCTAGCCGCCTGAGAACGACAGTTCGGTGCCGACAAATCAACATTTGACGTGGCACACTCTGAGCCGTCGAAGAGCATGGCCGAGCCGCGAGCGACGCGGCACCACCCCAAAAGAATCATCACACGGATCCGTTACCATCCCTACGTCGCGGGCGTGTGAAGCGGCGCTATCCCCAGCATCCCGAACGGGCGTTCCGCCCCTGCGGCATCCGGAAGCAAACCCCTAGCAACCCGTCGCGAATCGCTCAACTCAAACCGCCGCTGGGCCCCTTGAACAGAGGCTTAGATGCCGTCTGACTCTCGGCCAGTCACCCGCCCCGGCGCCATCCAATCCCTCCCCGCACCAACCTCGTCACCGTAGCGACGCAGCATCTAATCCTTGATTTGTTACATGCCGAGGATGCGAGGATCAACGTTTGATTCGACGTAAAGTGCATCAAGCCAAAGTGTGAATGACGCGCCGTCGTCGCTCAAGTCATTGACCATTCCATAAACGCAGTCGTCATCAATCCGGTCAAGAGCGATTCCATTAAACGAAACCCGTTTCGATCGCCATTTCAGACCATTGGAATCGTAAGACAACAGATTCGTCCAGTCACAGGCAATTACCCAGTCACGCTTTCTGTCGTAGACGGCATCCGTGAGCATTCGTTCTTCGGAGGCAAAACGCAATGATCGGTCATTTGCGGCCACCCGGTAAAGCCGACCGGCTACCAACACCATGAATTCATCGTTTTTGACGTTTTGCAGTTTTCCCTCGTAATGGAGGTCTCCCGCACCGAATATACCGCACCATTGACGGTAGTCGTCGTCTTCAAAGAGCACCCAAAGGCAGTTGCCGTAGGCATCGAACGCGACTTCCGGAATCGCGGAGGCAGGACGTTCGCGAATGATCTCAGCAGTCGCCATTCGCTTCGCTTTTAGGCATGTAAAGAATCCATGTAAGTCCGAGGTTTGGCGGGTGGGAGCCAATTGGTTACAACAACTGGCGACTCGGACCCGTGATCGTAGCAGCATGGGGCTGCTTGTCACATTCAGACCACCCGCCAAACACAAGGACACCAGTAATGAAGATTCTCGCACTTGACCTCGGCAAATTCAACTCCGTCGGCTGCATTTTCGACTCGGCGACTCGGAAAAGCCGGTTCGCCACCATCGCCACCGAGCGCGAACAACTCGCCCGCCTGTTTCGCAAATGCAAAGCCGACCTCGGCGGGATGGAAGCGTGCGGCCCTTCGGGGTGGATGGACGATTTGGTTGACCGACGAAATTGGTCCAGGGTCGATCGATGGCGTGCGAATTGATTCGAGCGCCTAGTCCGGCGAGATGGAGATAAGAAAGCTCCGACAAGGCGGAGCACTCCAAAGATGCGATTCGTTGCATTTGGGGATTCGGCGGCCTCTTGCGGCTCCAATTTGACAACAAATAGGGACGCCCATGAATCGCTCAACTCAAACCGCCGCTGGGCCCCTTGAACAGAGGCTTAGATGCCGTCTGACTCTCGGCCAGTCACCCGCCCCGGCGCCATCCAATCCCTCCCCGCACCAACCTCGTCACCGTAGCGACGCAGCATCTAATCCTTGATTTGTTATCGAGCCATGTGAGGTAGCGCAGGGTTACAATCAATCGACGACCTTGCCGCCGCGCACGAGTGCGATGCCTTGCCGTCCTGCCATCCGAGCCCAAGGACTTCCGGCGGTGACTTAAACTCCGCAACCGATCACCATCGCATCTGTGCTTTTAGTTCTCGCCACTTTTTGTTCCCAAACCCGAATGGAACCGGGTTGGCCCGAGTTTGTCATCCGACACCATATGATCACTTTCGATTTCCTCGACAGTTTTTGGGCGGCCGCGAAGCCATGATTCTATCCGGGCCGTGATGTTTAGATTTCAGGATTCGAGCAATCCTGTTGGGCATTCCGCGAACACGTCCAACCAGTTGCGAATAGTCCAGGCGACACTCTGGATGTTCGGCGACAAATTCCTCCCAAACACGTTCTTGCCAAAACCGCAAACGTTGTTCGGCTAATCCGAACGGGACGCGCGCCAAACCTGGCGCATCGTTCGTCCCGAGGTGGAGCGTCGGTCACGAATCTCTTGGCTTTCCAACAATGTCGGATTCTCTCTGCCCGATAACGACGGCGATCACGCAGTTGCCGCCCCAAAAACTATGATTAAATTCGCGGCCGACCGGCGACTTGCGTGCATCGCTTTGTTCGTCCACGGATTGTGGATTCTCCGTTTCAGGTGTCGTTGGTGCGGACACGCGGAAATGCATGACCGGCGAAATCCAACGTAACCAAATCCAATGGTCATTAAGCAGTATAGTCCAATCGTGATGGGGCTTTGCACCATGTTCAAGCAATTTTGGGGTATCAAGGTAGCGGTCGCCAGAGAACCAAGCAGTCGCAATGGCGCCATTGGCAAGTATGCAAAAGTTCGCAATGAACCACATCCAATCGCGTCGAATGATCAATGCGACGCCCACGGGAGCCAACACGCCGATAATAAGACCTGCCCATAGCGTCACCAATGGAAATGGATCTGGTTCAAAGATGCTGTACGGAAGGTGCCACGGCAACAAGTCAGCCGATTGTAATGACCCACCGCAGCATGTGCCGCCGATAATGTGTCCCACTTCAAGGAGCGGACGTCATGGCGACCCATGACGCAGCGAGCAAGAGTAGGATCGGGTCACGCGGATTGCCAACGGTCAGTCTCCATCATTCGCGATTCGATTGAGTGGGCGAACTATTAATTCTTCCTGGTTGGTCCGTATTGGAAACGATTCTCTGACCCGGTTCAAGCATTTGAGATTGATTTTTTAGCTTGGTTCATTCGCACCGGAAGGAAAGGGTACGATGGATGGGTTATTGGGAATATTGTGCCGAACCGTTGATATGAAGCGGATGTGCAGTTATGAGTTTCGGGACGTGGGAAAGGCGGATCGATTTTTCAGGAGTTCCCGTCATGTCACTTGCCTTGTTCTGTCAGCGACTGGGGCGTGTAGAGATTTCCGTCAATGACCGGCATTGGATGCCGCGTGGTTGGACCAATATGCCTCGCAGTCGGTCGGTTCGGCGGCGGAGAATTTGCGCCGGTCACCGAAGAACGGGTATTGAGCTATCTGCGGGAATTCTGCGGGACGCGGGTGTTCCGCTTGGCAGCGATTGCAGCGGCGCGGCGGTTGAGATGGTATCAGCAGCTTGGTGTTGGAAGCGCGGATGTTGACTTTGCCTGGTTCAAGGAAAAGCTGGGTTTCCTGGCGAGCGTGAGCGACGCTTGGGGAACGGCGAGGCGGACCCGGGAGTGCTTGGCGAGGGTAAGATTGGCGAGTTAGGGCGAGCGGCAGATGAGAATGTACTCATTGGGACGCTGGCAGCGTCCACCACGTGGCTGATGCTGCCACCACGTGGCCGATGCTGCCAGCATCGGTAGGTAAGAATTTCGCTGCCGATCGCCTTAGATCCAACCGAGTCCGAGACCGTTCGGGCGTTATGCGCCCGGATGCGTCTGTTGCATCATCCGCGGACGACGGAGGATACATACGTTATGAGGATCTCCAGGATGGAAACGAGGCGGGTTTCATTTGCTACGCCCTGCATCGAAAGTATCCCAACGCCGACCGTCAATTGGGTTGGCAGTATGTGTTTCCCTCACGAAAGCTGTCTAACGATCCCCGGAGCGGAGTTTGGCGACGGCATCATGTGCATGAAAGTACGTTCGCTTCGGCCATGCGACGGGCTTTGCGGCGAACGGCGATTACCAAACCTGCGACGCCACACACGCTGCGGCATTCTTTTGCGACTCATCTGTTAGAGGTTCCGGCCGTCCGCTTGTCCGTTCCGCTGGCGTGGCGGCCGGTTCCGCTCGGCGAATGCTGGTTTCCGGTCACAAGCCCGGCGTTCCGCTGTTGGCAGGCTGATTCCGCTCGGGGAATGCTCCTTCCTTCAAGAATTCCGCTCGACAAATGGCTCGTTCCGCTCGACAAATGGCTCGTTCCGCTCGACAAATGGCTCGTTCCGCTCGACAAATGGCTCGTTCCGCTCGGCGAATCGGCCGTTCCGCTCTCGAAGAGGGTGCTTCCGTTGGTCGAATGGTCGATTCCGCTCTTGGAATGGCGGGTTCCGCTCGGAAACGGATGATTCCGCAGCGGAACGGGGCGTTCGACGAGCGGAACGGCTCATTTCAGCACCGGAATGGGGGTATCGATACGACGGAATCGACCTCTTGGCGAGCGGAAGGCACCATTCGGAGAGCGGAAGGCACCGTTTAACCAGCGGAAGGGCTCATTCCGTAGCGGAAGTGACCGTTCGCCCAGCGGAAGACAGCATTCGCCCAGCGGAAGGCACCATTCGGCGAGCGGAACGGGCGATTTCGACTGCGGAACGCGTTGGTCGACAAGCGGCGGACTGGAACGCGGCCGAAACCGGAGTGCTTGCAAGACGCATCGGACGCGGAGCAATTCCGCAAGCAGCCCTAGCGGGCCAACACAATCTCATCTAGCTCGCGCCGAGTTTTGCCGGAACGACAGCACGGCGGCATGGGAGATCGGTGTTTGGTCCGGTCAAGGCGTCAAGAACGCTTGATTAGCTGGAAGACTTGCGGGGAAGGCGGTTTCGATAGCTAGGAGAGGATTGATGATTGGCGATTGTTGATTTGTGATTGTTGAAGGTTCTTTCTTCGTGGTTGTTGTGGGACTTCGTGGTGAACGCGCGGCTGGGGGCTCGCTTTGCTCGAACCCAGGGACTTGCGCGCGGGTTGGCTGGAGGCTCGCTTCGCTCGACCCCAGGCACGTTGAGTCACCAGGCACGTTAAGTCACCAGGCACGTTGAGTCACCAGGCACGTTAAGTCCCTGGGCACGTGCGCTAGGCGGCGGGTTTGGCGATGCGTTAAGATGTGTTGCGGAAATCGCAGCCGGTTTCCGGTCCCTCCTGAATTGTCACGCCTGGTCACTTCACTGCCTGGTTCACCTTACTGCTTGGAGCGTCTGTATGCTCTCGATTCTCGGTCGGTCTGATCGCCGTCAGCGTTTCTGTAATGGGATGACTCGCCGCGATGCGTTGTGCATCGGCGGAGCGGCTTTGGGCGGGTTGACTTTGCCGGGGTTGCTGCGGGCCGAAGCCGAAAGCGGCACGCGGAAGTCGCATAAGTCGCTGATCATGATCTATCTGTGCGGCGGGCCTCCGCATCAGGACATGTATGATCTGAAGGTCGACGCGCCGAGCGAGATTCGCGGGCCTTTCGCGGCGATTCCGACCAATGTGCCGGGCATCGAAATCTGCGAGCACTTGCCGCGGATGGCGACGATCATGGACAAGCTCGTACCGATCCGGTCGTTGGTCGGAGCGCGTGACGCTCACTATTCCTATCAATGCATGACCGGCTATCACGACCAGCAAGCGCCGGCCGGTGGCTGGCCGCACATCGGATCGGCCGTCAGCTACTTTCAAGGCCCGACGCATCCGGGCGTGCCGCCGTTTGTCAGCCTGTGTTATACGACTCAGCATCAGCCGTACAACGAGCCGGGGGCGGGGTTCCTGGGTTTGGGCCATTCGTCGTTTCGGCCGACGGGGCCGAGCCGCGGCGACATGGTGCTCAATGGCATCTCGGCCGATCGATTGGCTGACCGGCGAGCGTTGTTGAAGTCGTTCGATCAATTCCGCCGCGAGGTCGACTCGTCGGGCAAGATGGACGGCATGGACACGTTCACTCAGCGGGCGATGGGGATTCTCACTTCGTCGGATTTGTTCAATGCATTGGATCTCTCTAGCGAGTCGGCGGCGACGCGGGAACGGTATGGGACGGATGACGAGACGAAACCGAAAGGCGATGGGGCTCCGCGAGCGCCGCAGAATTTCCTAGTGGCAAGGCGATTGATCGAGGCGGGCGCTCGGGTCGTCACGATCAACTACAGCTTTTGGGATTGGCACGGCGAGAACTTCAAAAATGCTCGCGGCGAGTTTCCGGTTTTCGAGCGGGCGTTGACGGCGCTGGTCGAGGACTTGCACGAGCGGGGCATGGATCGCGATACCACCGTGATTGCTTGGGGCGAGTTTGGTCGGACGCCGAAGATCAACAACAATGCGGGCCGCGATCACTGGCCGCGCGTTTGCTCCGCGATTCTGGCGGGCGGCGGGATGAAGACCGGGCAAGTGATCGGCTCGACCGATCGCATGGGTGGCGAGGCGGCGGATCGGCCGGTGACGTTCCAGGAAGTGTTCGCGACGCTGTATCACAATTTGGGCGTCAATCTAAATTCGCGACGTCTGTTCGACTTCCGCGGACGGCCTCAATATTTGGTGCCGGACGGCGTGCGGCCGATTGCCGAGCTGGTCTGAGCGGCGCCGGACATCGGGCTAAGAATCTGAGACGAGTGTGATCGCGGCTGGGGGATCGAACATGCGCGGTTGGCGAGCGACGTTTGTTTGGTTGGGTGGCTTCGCGGTTTGCTTGGCTGGAAGCTGGGCGGCGAACGCGTTGGCCGCGGACGATTGGCGGTCGCATCGGCCGACTCGACCGTTGCCGGCAGCCAGCGATCGGCCGTTGGGCGACGGACGCCATTGGTTTGTGGATGCCGCGCGAGGCGATGATGCGGGCGAGGGCTCGGTGGGCTCGCCGTGGAAGTCGGTGCAGTTCGCGGCCGAGCGGTTGAAGCCGGGCGAGACGTTGGTGCTGCGTGGCGGCGTATATTTCGAGCACGTGCGACTGGCGATTCAAGGCACGCGGGAACTGCCGATTACGATTCGGGCTTATCCGGGCGAAGTGGCTGTGATCGACGGCGGATTGCCCGAGTTTCAGAGATCGCCAGCGGAAGCTTGGGAGCCGTTCGACGACGGCGATGGCGCGGAGGGCGAGTTTCGTTCGACGCGGACTTATGCCGATTTGGGCGGCGCGCCGGAACAGACCGTGTTGCTGGGCAACTTCGTCGACTCGATGACGCCGCTGCATGGCTACCGATTGGCGGGCGACATGCGGAGCGACAATCCGTATTGGAATGTCAGCAACAAAGTGGGCGGCGAAGAATTCGTCTACTGCGGACCGGGGATTTGGTACGACCACGCCACGGGTCGCATCCACGCGCGGTTGGCTCACACGCGGTTGCCGGGATTGGGTGACGACAACTATCGCGGCGAATTGGATCCGCGACGCTTGCCGCTGGTGATCGCTGCCTTGGCAGACGGGCCTGCTGTGTCGCTGGACGATTGTCGGCATGTGCGGTTGCAGGACTTGGTGGTTCGCGGGGCTCGGTCGGCGACTTTGGCAATTGTGAATTGCCAGCACGTTGAGCTCGACGGCGTTACGGCCTATGGAGGTTCGGCGGCGATGCAGGTTCGCGACACGCGGCACCTGCGAATGGTGAATTCGGCTTGCCGCGGCTTGGCGGCGCCGTGGACGTTTCGCGGCAGTTTGAAATATCGGGCAATCGAATCGAGGCTGTTTTCGGCCAGCGGTTGGGAGCCGACCGGCGCGGACGCCAGCGACTTTGAGATTCAGCACTGCGAGTTCACCGATTCCGTGGACGGCGTATTCATCGGGAACGTGGCGCGAGTTCGTTTTCATCACAATCTGCTGGACAACGTATCGGACGACGGCATTTTTCTGACCGCCGCGACCTCGCACGACGGGCAGACTGTTGGCGGCGATGTGCGGATCTATCAAAACCGATTGGCTCGGTGTTTGACGACGTTCGCTTTTGGCGTCGGGCACGGGCGGCAACGCACGACGCCCGCGGGAAAGCAGTTAGGGGCCGGCGTTTGGATTTACCGCAACGTGTTTGATTTTCGCCAGCCGGTCATGTACTACTGGCCGACCGGCCCGGACGCACCGCAAGAGATTCGTTCGTTTGGCCGAGTCGCTGGCGATCACGGCGGGCCTGGTTGGGAGCCGATGTGGATTTACCACAACACGATTTTGGCGAACAATCCGCCGCGATACGCTTACGGCACGAACGGCTTGAATCATGGGCTGGGACACGGCACGACGCGTCGCGTGTTCAACAACATCATCTGCCAAATGGATGGGATGCCGGGCGACTCGGTGGCCAATCCGGCGGTCGACTTTCAGTCGGACGGCAACTTGTTCTGGAGTCTATCGGACGGACCGAGTTACAACGGCGAATGGCTGGGCAAGTTTCGTCGGTCGCCGGATTTCGTCGCCAGTCAACAGCGATACTTGCCCGGCTGGACCGCGCATGATCGCTTTGCCGATCCGGCGTTTGTGTCGTTGAAGGCCGATTGGCGCATGCCGGCCGACTTGCGGCTGCGTGCCGATAGCCCGGCGATCGATGCCGGAGTGCCGCTGCCCGGTGAATGGCCTGATGCGTTGGCAGACATTGATGCGGGGCGGCCAGATATCGGGGCGGTGCCGAGCGGCGGGCGAGCTTGGCCGGTCGGCATGCTTGGGCGGTTGAGCGTCTTCGGCGAACCGACCGCGGCGGGCGATCGGCCGACCGAGTTTCCTTATGCCGTGCGTTGGCCGGCGGGCGAATCGAATTCACGGTCGGCGAAGGACGAGCCTGCGGAGTCGCGACTGAAGGCGTTGATCGTGCAAGGCTACCCGGCGTTTGATGCGCCGTTGGTCGAGTTTGTGTTGCGACGTCGCGGCGCGCGGCCGCAAGTGGTCGAGCGAACGTGGGTCGACCCGCGCGAGTTCGCGAAGTTCGACGTCGTGGTGATCGATGGCAATTTCACTCGGGCGAAGATCCAGCCCGATCGCTTCAGCCCGGATGACATCGAGGCGATTCGCCAGTTTTTGACAAGCGGCGGCACGTTGCTGTTGATGCGCGAGCGAACCGACCTGTTCGCGTCGGACCACGGACGGGAGTTGCTGGCGGAAGTGTTCGGCGAGCCGGCTCGTGAGTCGGTGGCGGAGTTTCGCGTGTTGGCGCCGGAGCATCCGTGGCTGCGGGGTCTGGACCAAATCGAACCGGCGGCCAACACCGGTTTCGCCATCGAGCAACTGAAGGCTCCGACGCCGATCCGTGCCAATCGAGGCGAGCGCGTCATCGGCACGGTTGGTGGCACGACGCTGCTCGCGTCCGCGTCACTTGGCAAGGGTCGCATGATCTACGTCGGTTGGTCCATCGCCGCTTCGCGCCCCGAAGGCCGCCGCCCATCGACCGTCGAGGACGAAGCGGCCTTTCTGCGTCAGATGAAGTTGTTGGCGAACGTCGTGGCGGGGCTGCGGCCCGCAAGTCGCTCGACGGCTCTCGAGCGATAGTCGGCAAATTCCGGTTCGGCGTGCCCCTTTGGCAGGACGAGTCCGGCTCTCGTACAGTTGGAAGATGTACCTAGCTGCGTGCGTCCAACTCACTTCTATGGAAGATTCGCCGCCCTTGATACCCGTTGTTGGTTGGCTGGGCGATCTTCGCCGAAACTTCACAAGTCGCGTGGCTGTCACGCTTTGCGAGGCCGTTGTGAGAGTGGCGGGGCGGCTCTATAATTCGCCGCCGTATCGGTTGAAGGTAAGAAACAGGCGTGGCGTCGGCCCACTTTTCGACGTCGTTTCCCATACGGGGGTGTCGGTCACGGACCGGCCGTTCTTTTCGCGAAGGAGAGTCGCTGTGGCAATTCGCATTGGTATTAACGGATTTGGACGTATCGGACGACTCACGTTCCGCAACTTGATGGCCCGCTCGAATGAATTCGAAGTGGTGGCGATCAACGACCTGACGGACAACAAGACATTGGCCACGTTGCTGAAGTACGACAGCATTCACGGCCGCTACGACGGCGACGTTTCGCACACGGAGGATTCGATCAACGTTAACGGCAAGGCGATCAAGGCGTTGGCCGAACGCGATCCGGCGAAGTTGCCGTGGGGCGATCTGGGTGTCGACATTGTGATCGAAAGCACCGGCATTTTCACGGCCCGAGCGGCCAACGGAAAAGCCGGTTACGACTCGCACTTGCAAGCCGGCGCGAAGCGCGTGGTGTTGAGCGCTCCGGCCAAGGACGGCGCGGATCTGACCTGCGTGTTGGGCGTGAACGACGACAAGCTCACGGCCGATCTGAAGTGCGTGTCGAACGCCAGTTGCACGACGAACTGCTTGGCGCCGGTCGCCCAAGGTGTTGCACGAACTTCACGATCCTGTCTGGTTTTGATGACGACCGTGCATGCCTACACGAACGACCAGAACGTGCAGGACTTGCCGCATAAGGATTTGTATCGAGCTCGCGCGCGGCTCGAATCATCCCACGATCGACCGGTGCGGCCAGCGCCCGTCGGTTTGGTGATTCGAGCTGAACGGCCGGCTGACCGGCATCGCGATGCGAGTTCCCGTCGGCACGGGCAGCGTGGTCGACTTGACCGTCAACCTGGACAAGGAAGTGACGGCCGAGGACATCAACGCCGCGATGAAGGCCGCCGCGGCAGCGTCCGTTGAAGGGCATCTTGTGCTGCACGAAGACCCGGTTGTCGTCCGACATCATTGACGATCCGCACAGCTCGATCTTCGCCGCCGATTGGACTCAGGTGCTCGGCAAGAAGGCAAGCTCGCCAAGGTCGTGAGCTGGTATGACAACGAATGGGGCTATAGCTGCCACCTGGGCCGACGGTCGCCATCATGGGCAAGATGCTGTAAATCCGCCGCTTTCGGAAATCAAACGACAAAGCCCCGTCGAGCAATCGGCGGGGCTTTTTTTGAGGCAGAGCTGTTTATGAGCGGGGCTCTCATTTCGCGAGAGTCGGCTTTCCGCGACTAAGGCCATTCGACGACCGCTTCATCGCCGACCTCGAAGCCAAACTCTTTCGCGGCACTGCCGTTGACGACGGCAAACTCCAGCCGGCCTGAAGAACCGCACAGCGCGACTAGATCGCCGACTGCGGCTTGACCGTAAGTCGCGACGAACGCCACGGCCGCGCGGGAGTTGGATGTGATTTTCCATTGCGGCGCGGACGAGACATCTGGCAAATGATCGCGGTCGATGTTGGTGATCGCATTGCCGAACGTGTCCACGGCGATGACTTGGCCGACGATGCGATTTGCTTGCAGAGCGGGTTCGGGCCAAACGCATTCGTGCAACTGGTTGATTGGTCGCCCGAGCCATTCGATGGCCAAGCCGCCGAGGAGCCGAGCCGCCACGGGCGCCATGATATCGCGGCCGTGAAACGTGGCCGATACTTCGGGCAGCCAGTACTTCCGCTCGGTCAGTTCGACGAACACGTTCCCTTCGTACCGCGACGCCAGAAGGCTGAGCAGGCCGTTGTCGGGGGCGACGTAATATTGCGAACCGATCCGAGCGGCCAGGATGCGGCGGGCCGTCCCCACGCCGGGATCGATCACCGCCACATGCACCGTGCCCGCGGGGAATCGCCGAGTCGCTTCGTCCAGAATCATCGCCGCTTGCCGCACATTCTGTGGCCCGATCGAATGCGTGATGTCGACGATCGCGGCCTGTCTCGCCAGCGACAAGATCACGCCCTTCATTTGGCCCACATACGATCCGACTTCGCCAAAATCGGTCGTCAACGTCACGATCCCGCTGGGCTCCAGCGACTTGGCGGTTTTCCCGATCACCCTTAGCGACCTTTGTCCAACTTCTCGTTCGTGTCGCGAATAGTTCATAGTGATCGCCAGCTACTTGGGGCGGCGTTGCCGAGATCGGACGTCCCATAGGGAATCTTAGCTTGATCGGCGGCCAAAGTGCCTGACAGCGTAGCAGTCCGATTCGGAACGCCAAACATAGCGCCGGTGATGCGAACCGGTCGTTGGCTATCGACCGAGCCGCCTTCAACAGTCAGAATGGCCTTGACGACCGTGCCGCGTTGACCGATCTTGCTCGCCGCGCCCACAGCGGCCGCCACGCCGCCCCGTTCCTCGAATCTTCCGCTTACCGCTGCCGCCTCATGTCCACCTTTCGTGTCCAACTTGATTCGTTCCGCGGACCGCTGGATTTGTTGTTGTATTTGGTCCGCAAGCACGAAGTCGACGTGGCCGACATTCCGATCGCGGTGATCGCCGACCAATACCTGGAATATCTAACGGTGCTGCAGGAGTTGGACGTGGACGCGGTGGGCGAGTTCTTGGAGATGGCCAGCACGCTGGTCGAGATGAAATCGCGGTTGGTGCTGCCGCATGGCGACGAAGAGCCGCCCGAGATTCAAGACCCGCGCGACGAGCTGGTGACGCGGTTGCTGGATTACAAAAAGTATCGCGACGCCGCCAGCATGCTCGAAGAACAAAGCCGCGAATGGCAGCAGCGTTACGCTCGGCTGTCCGTCGATCTTTCGCCGCAGCGAGTGGACCCGAGCGACCAGCCGATTCAGGAAGTCGAGCTGTGGGATTTGGTCAGTGCGTTTGGCCGCATCATGCGAGACAACCAAGTTGTGCAGTCGGAAAGCATCACGTTCGACGATACGCCGATTCACGTTTATATGAAGCGGATTCACGAACGGCTGATGGAAGACGACCGGGTCTGTTTCTCGGAGATGTTCGCGTTGGGAATGCACAAGTCGGCGATGATCGGCGTATTTCTGGCCGTGCTGGAATTGTGCCGGCATCACGGCGTCACCACCGACCAGTCGGACGAACACGGCGAGATCTGGATCATGCGTGGCGACCAGTTCATTCAGCAGTTGGATGTCTCCGGCGCCGATGATTATTCGACGCGCAAGATCGACCCGAATTCGTTGGCCTACAAGCCGCGTTGATCGCCGACCGACGGCCGTCGCCTCGCCGTTTCCGCTGGCCCGACTCCCATCCGCTTGAAAACGACCGCAGCCTCATGTCCGAAGATTCCAACTCGTCATCGTCGGATCACGAACACTCGTCGACCACGCCGGTCTGCCCGGTGTGCCGTGGATCGCTGATCGAGATTCGCGGCAAGCTGGTTTGCTCGCGGTGCCACACGATCTGCGAAACTTGCTGCGAAGGCGGGCCCGGATAACGATCGTTGCGGACGAGCGAACATGAAGTACATCGACCTCAGCGTGCCGTTGGCCAACGACCGCGATTGGGCGCCGCGATGGGCTCGCAATCGCGTGCGGTATCAGGACCATCGTTTCGGGCGGCGAGCGATCCGTTGGTTGTTCGGCGTGAAGCCGCATCAGCTTCGCACCGGTTTGGGATGGGCCAACGATGTGTTGAAGCTGTCGACGCACGGCACGACGCACGTCGACGCGCCGTGGCATTACGGCCCCGAATGCGCGGGCCGGCCGGCGCGGACGATCGACCAAATGCCGCTGGAGTGGTTTCACGGCCCGGGCGTCGTGTTGGATATCAGGCACCTCGATCCGCAATCGGCGGCCAGCGCGGATGATCTGCGTCGAGCCGCCGAGAAGATCGAGCACGCGATTCGGCCGCTCGACATCGTGCTGATTCAAACGGGCAACGATCGCTGGTACGGGCGGCGCGAGTACTTTTCGCGCGGGCCGGGCGTCAGCGCCGAAGCGACGCATTGGCTGTTGGATCAAGGCGTGCGGCTGACCGGCATCGACGCTTGGGGCTGGGATATGCCGCTGGCCGAACAAGCTCGGCAGGCGAAAGCGACGGGGCGGTCCGATCTGTTTTGGGAAGCTCACTATGTGGGCACGGAGCGAGAGTATTGCCACATGGAACGACTGGCGAACCTTGATCAGCTTCCGCCGACGGGCTTCACCGTGTGTGCGTTTCCGCTGAAAGTGCAAGGCGGTTCGGCCGGTCCCAGCCGCGTCGTGGCGATCCTGGACGACGTCCCGCCGAGCTGAGCCTCCGTGCCTGGGGACTCGCTTCGCTTAACCCCAGGCACACGCGCAACGAAACGCCCAATCAGCAATCAGCAATCAGCAATCAGCAATCAGCAATCAGCAATCAGCAGGCGACAGGTGACAGGTGACAGGTAGCAGGTAGCAGGTAGCAGTTAGCAACCAACAACTAAGAACCAACAACCAACACCCCGGTTCCACGTCAAGGAACAGCGGACGATGAAGCTGGTCACGTTTATTCGCACGAACGTCGAACCGAGCGGCGCGCCTGAGAGTGCCGCGCGTTTAGGCGTGCTGATCGGCGAATCGACCGACGCCCGGATCGTTGATCTCGCGGCGGTGCGGACAACTCGACACGAACCGCCGTTCGACGCATTTCGCTCGTTGCTGGATTGGCTCGACGGCGGTGAGGCCGCGCGGGACGCGACCGAGCGAACGGTTGAGTTGGCCGCGAGCAGACGACCGCCCGAGACCGTCCTTTCGCCTGGCGAGTGCCGACTGCTCGCGCCACTCATTGCGGCTGTCGATCCGCGATTGCTTGGCATTCGAGCAGCATTTGATCGACGCCACGCGGACGGTCGTGGGCTGGCGAGCGCCGTGGCTCAGCCGCTTCGATCGCTTTTGGCAGCAACGTCGCGGCCGGTCGTTGCTCGCGCCGCCCAAGGTCTGGTACGAGCGGCCGATCTATTACAAAGGCAATCCGCACAGCGTCGTCGGGCCGGAAGCCGGCGATGCTGCAACAACCCCCGTTTCACCGAGCGGCTGGATTACGAGCTGGAATTCGCGGCCGTGATTGGCCGGACCGGCCGGGACATATCCGAAGCCGACGCGGCGCGGCATATCGCCGGCTATGTGGTGTTCAACGATTTCAGTGCCCGCGACTTGCAGATGCGCGAAATGCAAGGCCGACTGGGCCCGGCCAAGAGCAAGGATTTCGACACGGGGAACGCCATCGGGCCTATCTGGTCACGGCCGATGAAGTGGGCGATCCGCAATCGTTGGCGATGTCGGCTCGCGTCAACGGCGAACTCTGGTCGCAAGGCAGTTCGGCCGAAATGCATTTTTCGTTCGCCGAGATCGTGGCCTACATCTCGCAAGACGAAACGCTTTACCCCGGCGACCTCATCGGCTCGGGCACGGTTCCCAGCGGCTGCGGCCTGGAGCTGGATCGGTGGATTCAGCCCGGCGACACGATCGAGCTGACGGTCGAACGACTCGGCACGTTGAGAAACCGGGTCATCCGCCGCGAGCCGAGCTTGAAAAATACGTGCAGCCGCGGAAATCGACACCGTGCAGCCGCCCGCTGACACCGTGCAGCCAAACATCGACAGCGTGCAGCCAAACATCGGCATCGTGCAGTCAAACATCGGCATCGTGCAGCCAAACATCGGCATCCGTGCAGCAAACATCGACATCGATGCAGCCGCGTCGGCATCGTGCAGCCAAACATCGGCATCGTGCAGCCGCGCATCGGCATCGTGCAGCCGCGCATCGCCATCGTGCAGCCAAACATCAGCATCGTGCAGCCAAACATCACGACTTGCCGTCGGTCGCAACCCCCTGGAAAACAAAGGGTTGCGGAATCTTGCTTGAACATATCGGCCAATGTCGATATCGTGAGGGCACTCGGCGGGAGCAGCGTTCTCCCTGAGGGCACTCGGCGGGAGCCTCGGTCTCCCAGTGACACTCGGCCGGAGCCTCGGTCTTCCCGCGACGCTTCTTCGAACACGGCACGAAAGGGACGAGCCATGCAGGGCTGGCAACACGAACGCGATCACTCGCGGCAGCATGCTTTTGTCGACTGGAACGCCCGGCAAGCCGACGGGCTGATGTGGCTGTCGCGGCGGAACATGTTGAAGGCCGGGCTGGCGGGAATCGCCGGGTTGTCGGTTCCTCGATTGCTTCAGTCGCAGGCGGCCGCGCGGGCGGCCGGCCGAGCGAGCGCTTCCGGCAAAAGCGTGATTCTGCTGTGGATGGCGGGCGGACCGAGTCACATTGATACGTGGGATCCGAAGCCGACTCGGCCGATCGAGAACCGCGGGCCGTTCGGCGTCACGAGCACCAAGCTGCCCGGCGTGTTCATCTGCGAACATCTGCCGAAACAAGCCGCGATGCTGGACAAGTTCACGATCATTCGCAGCGTCGACGCGAAGGGCAGCAACCACGAGCCCAACAAAGTGATGCAAACGGGCAATCGCGAGGCGGCGCCGCGAATCAATCCCAAAGGCGAAACGTATCCGTCGATCGGCTCGGTCGTGGCCAAGCATCATGGGGCCAATCAATTCGGCGCGCCGCCGTATGTGGCTTTCATGAAGTCGCGTTCCCATCTGGCTTTCGCCGGCGATCTCGGCAAACGGTACGATCCGTTCATTGCCGAGCAAGCGACGCGGCTGCCGATTTATACGGTGATTGGCGAAGACACGGGACAGAAGACCGGGGCCGAGTTGTTCAACATGCCGGCGGGTTTGGACACGCCGCGGCTGAACAACCGCCGCTCGTTGCTACAGCAGTTGGACGCGTTGCGAGCCGATCTGGACGCCACGGGCACGATGGACGCCTTGGATTCGTACTCGCAGCAGGCGATCGACATGGTCGTGGGCGGCCAGGCGCGCGAGGCGTTCGACATCGATCGAGAGCCGGCCGCCAACCGCGAGCGATACGGCAATCACCTCTGGTGCCAGCAGGCATTGGTCGCTCGGCGATTGGTCGAAGCGGGCACGGCGTTCGTGACGATCGACCTCAGCTATCATCCGGCCTCGGGCACCTGGGATACGCACGGCGACAACATTCCACCATACGGCGGCATCCAGAAGGGGCTCGGCCCGCTGTTGCCGTTGTTCGATCATCTGATCACGACGTTGGTCAGCGATTTGGACGAGCGCGGTTTGCTGGACGACGTGTTGGTGATCGCGATGGGCGAGTTCGGCCGCACTCCGCAGATCGGCACGCAAGGCAGCACGGATGGCCGAAACCACTGGCCGGAAGTGATGTCGATGTGTTTGGCGGGCGGCGGTTTGCGACACGGGCAAGTGATCGGTTCGACGGAAAGCGACGGCGGACAAATCGCCAGTCGACCGGTGACGCCGGGCGATTTGGCGGCCACCATCTATCGCCACTTCCAAGTGCCGTTGGACACGACGTATCTGGATCCGCGCGGCCGTCCGAACTACGTGGTCTTGGAAGATGGCCAGCCGCTGCGAGAATTGGCCTAGAGTTACTGGCGGAATACTTGCCTGAAACCGCCGCTAAGCCTACTCTAAGGTCGCTCCGTTCAACCTTCGCCGTTTTGCGGCGTCTCAATTCCGGGCGGAGCGTATTCGCTTTCAGAGGAGGCAACGCTGGTGCGATACTCGTTTCGTTTGGCCGAATTAGTGGGGCACGACCCCGATCCGCGGAAGCGTCCGGGCACGATCAAAGAGATCGTCGAGCACACGGGGTTGGATCGGCATCAGGTGTCGGGGCTGCTGAAGAATCAGGTCAAGTATATCCCGTTCGAGGCTCTGTCGCGGCTGTGCGACTATCTCGTGAAGAAGGGCAAGGTCGAGGCCGACAAGCTGCCCGGAGCGCTGTTCGCCGTCGAGCCCGAGAATTTCTGGGAGCTGCTGGGGCGGCGGAAGAAGCTGGAGCTGTGCGTCGGCGTGCGGCAGGCGGAATCGCAGGAGTGGAGCGGCAGTGCGTGGGTCACCGCGTCGGATGCCGTGCTGCTGGGCGAGCTGCTGAACGACGTGTCGACACTGGGCGGCTCGGCCAAGTTTCGTCGCGATTTTGAGTTGGACAAGGATCGAATCGACAAGGACCGGATCGTCCGATCGGAGCTGGAGCAACTGAACCAGACGCTGGTTTGGAGCCCCAGCCCGGAATCGAGCCCCGAGGTGATCGACCGATCGGAGAAGGTCTACCGCGCCTTCTCGGACGCTGTGGGCGACCGGGCCATGGTGTGCATCGGCAGCACGAAGAGTAATCCGGTGGTCGAGTTGATTTTGGCCGAAACGTTCGGCTGTGCTCCGTTCGAGAGCCAGGACGCGATGAATCGCGAGACTGAGCGGAGCTGCCCGATCTTCCTTCGCTATCGCGACGACGACCCGCATCCGGCGTCGTGTTGCAGCGGCCTTTCCTTGGGACGATCGCACAACACCGACCAGCCGGGGATTTGGTACGAGACGGCCAAAGGCAAGTGGGCGTGCTGTCCGAGCGACAATCAAGGAAACGACGCGGCGCTGGTGTTTTACATCCACCGCGAATCGCAAGGCCGGCTGGAAATGGTGCTGGCCGGTTTTTCGGGCCGAGCGACGCGTGTGTTGGCTCGGACGTTGGCCGATCGTGCTCAGGAGTTTTGGCCGCCCGTGTATCACGACCAGGGTCTGCAGATCGGCGCCTTCATCGTGCAGTATCACTTTCCACAGGCCGAGAATCTGCGCGAGGAGATTCTGCGAACCGATCTGCAGGCGAGCACGGAAATCATCAAGCTGTCCGAGGGCGTGATTCGCCGTCGCTTGCAGGTGAAGTAGACGGACGATGAGCGTTAGTCCATCCATCCACGTTTCGGTGATGCCCGAGGAAACGCTCGAATGGCTCGCCCCCCAGGCCGGCCAGACGGTGTTCGACGGGACGCTGGGCGGCGGCGGGCACACGCGGTTGTTGGCCGAGCGAGTCGGAGCGGCCGGGCGAATCGTGTCGGTCGACCAAGATCCCGTGGCGATCGAGCGAGCGCGGCAAGAGTTGGCGAGTTTGCCAGTGACGCCGGTGCAAGCCAACTTCTGCGAGCTGGAACACATCGCGGGCGAAGCGGGCGTCGACAAGTTCGACGGCGCGTTGCTCGACTTGGGACTGTCCAGCGATCAGCTTGCCGACCGCGAGCGAGGTTTTAGCTACGAGGCCGACGGCGAACTGGACCTGCGGTTCAACCCGGACGAAGGCGAGCCAGCTTGGCGAATGCTCGAACATCTGTCGGCCGAAGACATCGCCGACATCATCTACCACTACGGCGAGGAGCGATTCAGCCGCCGCATCGCTCGCCGCATTGTCGAGCGGCGTCGCGAATCGCCGGTCCGCATGGCCGCGGAGTTGGCCGAGTTGGTGCGTCGCTGCGTTCCTCGTTCGCGCGGCCATCAGATCGACCCGGCGACGCCACGTTTCAGGCTCTGCGGATCGCGGTGAATCAGGAGCTGAAGTCGCTGGAGATCGCGCGACCTACCGCACTGGATTCGCCCCGGCGGACGCGTCGTGATTATCAGCTTCCATTCGCTGGAAGATCGGCTTGTGAAGCAGGCGTTCCGCGACGACTCCGCGCTATACGGTGCTCACCAAAAGCCGCTTCGCCCGAGCGATGCCGAAGCCGCTCGAAATCCCACGCAGCCGCAGCGCGAAGCTGCGAGCGGCGATGATCACCGACGATGCTAACTTGAATACACGCTAGGTTTTTGACAGAGGAAGAGCCCACATGCAACTTCGCCCGCTCGGTTCTAGTGGATTGCAAGTTTCCCCGATTTGCCTCGGCACGATGACGTTTGGGTCGCCCGTGGCGGAGGCCGACGCTATCGCCTTGACGCTGCGGCGTTGGATATGGGGATCAACTTTGTCGATACGGCCAATGTGTATGAAGGTTACGCCCGGTTCCTCGGCAGTCCCGGCGGCGTGGCGGAAGAGATTGTGGGGAAGGCGATTCGCGACCGTCGCGATCGTGTGATACTGGCCACCAAAGTCGGCGCGCCAGTTGGTCCAGGGCCGCAAGACCGCGGGCTTACGGCCTCCCATATCCTGCGTGAAGTCGATCGCAGTCTGCGGCGATTGCAAACCGACTACATTGACTTATACATCATCCATTGGCCCGACAAACTCACTCCGCCCGAAGTCACCTTGCAGGCGATCGACATCGCCATGCGGCAAGGCAAGATTCGTTGCTTCGGGGCGTCGAACCACGCGGCTTGGCAATTATGTGAGTTCCTGTGGTTGGCGGAAAAACAACATGGGCCGAGAGTCGTCAGTTCGCAGATTCCATTTAGTATGCTGCGACGCGAGTTTCATCACGACTTGGCATTTTGCCGCCAGCACAACATCGGAGTGACGCCGTATCAGTCGCTGCAAGGCGGCCTGTTGACCGGCAAGTATCGGCGCGGCCAAACACCTACGGCCGGTACGCGCGCGGCGGACAAACCCGATTGGATATGGCGAACGGACGAGGCGCTGTTCGACCGATTAGAAGCGATCGAACGTTTGGCCAACCAAGCCGATTTGCCCATGGCACAATATGCCTTGGCATGGACGTTGGCTCAGCCGGCCATGAGTTCGTTGATTGTCGGCGTCACACGCCGCGAGCAGATCGAGCAAGCCATCGCCGCGGCGTCGAACCATGTTTCAGCGGATCACATTGCCGAAGTCGACAAAGTCTGCCCGCCACCTTGGCAGCAACCAGACCCGGTGCGAGGGTGAGTCGGCAGGAAGCTCCGACGCTACTGGGGTTTTGGATCGTGCGTTTGATTGTCAACTAGCAGATTATCCTCGCCCCCTTCGACGACGATCGACAATGATTCTGACTCCGTGCGATCATCGCGGACCAAGCAATCGGACACTCGGCTGTGACAGACGTTTCGCAAAAGCAGACCGCAGTTATCACAATCCAGAATCGTGCAACCGTCAATGTTTAAGCGGCGGCAATCTTCCACCAACAAGCCGGCTGGTTTGCGGCGGACGTTGGTGATGTGCAAACCTTGCAGCGTACAGTCGTCGCAGCCGCGCAGGACCACGCCGTTGTTCGCGTCCGCCGTGTTGCCTAATCGTAGCGCGGATTGCGGTCGAGATTATTGGCGCCGATGACGATGTTCGAGCAATCTTCGATCAGCAAATCGTGCTCGTAGCCTTGCCAAAACGTGTTGCCGCTGATCGCCACACCGCGGCAGTCACGCAAGTGGACGTTCACCTTCACGTCGCTTAGCACGTTCCCCACGATGGTGACGTTGCCTTCGCGCACCAGCGGTTGACGCTCGGTAGGCGTGCTGCGGCCGATGATCCGAATGTTGGCCGAACCGGGCGAAGGATTGTTGTGCTGGATCGTGCAGCCGGATATGGCGACTTCGCCCGTACCATAAGCACTTTCCGAACAGTCAATCAACACATTGGCCGTGGGTGGCGTGTCGGGACTCATATTGCTTTCGATGTCACAACCGGCGATGTGAATGTTTCTCACATTGCCACCCCGAGATACAACGCCGCCGCCGTCACAATAACTGATATGGCAGTTGGTAATATTGGACTGATGCAGATTCACATGGTCGTAAAACACACCGACGCCATGATTCTCGTAGAAATGGCACTCGGAAAGGATCACATTGCGATTCTGTTCGCGGAGGTGGATGGCGTGCAGGACGTGGCGAATATGGGTTCGAGTCACGGTCAACTGCATTGTGCCGACAGCCTCGATTCCACAAGCTTCTTCATGTTCGCCATGAATCGCGAGGCCATCGACGAGCGGCATCCTTTGACGGTCCCACACATTGTCCTCGAATCCGCCGGGATCGGCCGACTTGAAATGCGTGCCGACAAAGCGAAAAGCCGGGCCGGGGCCAGCCATCACGATCTTGGCGACGCCGTCGCCGCTGAGCGACGTGTAGCCAACTCGATCCAGGTCGATCACAACGGGTTGCGTGAGTCGATAAGTTCCCCTTGGAAAACGGATCGCGCCCGTCATCGAATCGACCGCCTTCTGGATGGCCGCCGTATCGTCGTGCATGCCATCGCCCACGGCCCCGAAGTCACGGACATTGTCACGCGCCTGCTGCGCTGACGAAGTTGTTCGTTTCGCAACATCATCGGCCGGAGCTGGTGGAGAATAGAGCATCGCGGCGACGACGCTTGCCGTTACAACGGCGACCAATCCCCAGAGTCCGAATCGCACGCTCATAACCTGGATCCTTATAACTTAAAGCGAAACGCAACTACTTGGTTTCGTTCCAGTAAATTTTAACATTGTGAGTTTGACGGCCGACGGCCACGATATCGATACGGTTGTCGCCATTCAGATCGGCCGCTTGCAGATCTTCGATTGCCACACTGCCTGGATCGACCACTTGGCGAGTCCATTTGCCAGCGGAGGCATCCACCGGATCGTAGATTCTTAGTCCGCGGCGAGCTTGGTCGTTTAGATCGTCGCGAACGCCGATAATCAGTTCCTCGTCGGGGTCGCTGTCCAAATTCAGCAAAAACACCGCATGGCCCCATTTCAATTGGTCGTCTAACACATGGCGATTCCACAAGGTGCCGGCCGCGGCATCTTCCTTGGGCGGCGTAGACCACGACTTCATCGCCGTGCCACGGTTCGATGGTGGCAATGTATCGTTGGGCTCCGTCGAGCAAGCCGAGTTTGATTTCGCTGGCGCCGCGATTCGATCCTTTGTTCTGTTCGCCGCTGCCGATGCGCGTATGTTTGTACGTGCCGTCCTTCTGGCGGTCCAAGAGCGTCACGCCCTCGAAGCTGACGACTAACAGTTCCGGTTCGACATCCGTATCGAAATTCGTGGGCCAGAAATTGTGGACCACATGCAGTTGGTCGCTAATGACAGTCGGCTGCCACTTGCCATCGACCGGGTCTTTCGGCA
The DNA here is from genome assembly GCA_041399085.1 of Pirellulaceae bacterium. Taxonomy (GTDB): domain Bacteria; phylum Planctomycetota; class Planctomycetia; order Pirellulales; family Pirellulaceae; genus JAWKTM01. The sequence goes on along the minus strand of JAWKTM010000008.1, from coordinate 47,024 downwards.
CGGGGAAGGCCAGCAATCGGACGCCGCTCTCGGCGAAATCGGGGCCGGTCGTGTTTCGACCCTTGAGCGGCGCGACGATCAACTCGTCTTGGCCGTCCACGTCCAAGTCCACGAACTGCATGCGATGCACGGTCGGCTCTTCGCCAATTGCGTGATACTTCCAATCGGTAAGCTTGCCGGCTCGGCCGCTGATCCAGCCGATCGTGCCGCCCGACTTGGTGTTGTTGAATTGCCAATCGGCTCCGATGGCGAAATCCAGCCAACCATCGCGGTCGATATCCGAGGGAGCGAAACAGACGTTGTCGTTCGGCTTCGACGGATCTTCGATCAGCACATGCTCGTCCCAATTCGGGTTCTGCAACCAGACGATTCGCTTGCTGTCCACGATCACAATGTCCAGCCGATCGTCTTTGTTCATGTCGATCAGCCGCACGGCGTAGCCGACCGTGAGCCGCGTCGACAGCTCTTGCTCGCGCAGGACGATGCCGCCCGAGTTATCGTCGGCGGCCGCGAAATTCTGTTGGGCCAGTGGCGCGGTTATCAATGCCGCCAGGCAACATACCGAACGAACAGCAAATTGGCGAAACATGCGGACAATCTCCCGGTGAGGTAAGGGATCACGTTAGCGAACGCTAGTAAACACTAGCCGATCTCGCGTCGCAAGTTTCGTGACGGAATCGTCGCGGTCGTGGAAAAACGGGCGGCTGGAATCGCGGCTGCTATAATTCTCCGATCATCGAAACACGAACATTGAGGAGAGAACGCTATGTCCGATACGCCCAAGCCCGCCGACGAGCCTCGGGCCGAAACGACGACCGAAACAGATCGCGCGTGCGGTGCGACTGGCGGCTGCTGTCGCTGGTCGCGAGTCGCTCGTGTGGTTGGCGTCCTCGGTTTGCTCGGCATCGCGGCGGTCGTGATATGGCAAGTGGCTTTCTCCGACGCGGCCAGCAACGCCGAGAGCATCACCGAGCGGATGAATCGCAATCATGCGGCGGCTGAATCGGGCGCTCGGCCCGAGGAAATACCAGCGGAGGAAGCGGCTCAGGCGGAGGTTCACCCGCTTACGCCGGCGCTGGCGATGGCTCGCGAAGCCCTCGATCGCATTGAATCCGACGTGCAAGACTACACGGCTCGGATCATCAAACGGGAACGGATCGGCGACACGTTGGGCGACGAGCAGCAGATGGAAGCCAAGATTCGCTGCCGCAAATTGGAAAACGGCGAACTCGTGCAGCCGCTCAGCGTGTATTTGAAATTCGTTTCGCCGCGTTCCGTCGCGGGCCGCGAAGTGATCTGGGTCGAGAACCAAAACAACGGGCAATTGGTCGCGCACGAAGGCGGTCTGTTGGGATTGGTCACGGTCACATTGCCACCCGACGGCAAGCTGGCGATGCTGGGCCAGCGGTATCCGATTTACAAGATCGGTGTGCAAAACTTGATCGAGGAATTGATCGTTAAGGGCGAACGCGATCGGAAGCTGGGGATGTGCGAAGTCCGCACGGTCGAACACGACGAAGTCGCCGGGCGCGATTGTCGAATGTTGGAAGTGAAACACGACGATCGCAAGCCCGAATATGATTTCCACATCGCCCGGATATGGATCGACAACGAATTGAATTTGCCGATTCGCTATGCGGCTTGGGCTTGGCCCGAAACGCCCGGTGGCGAACCGCTGTTGTTGGAGGACTACACCTACGCCGATCTGCAGGTGAACGTGGGGCTAACCGACGCCGACTTCGATCGCGAGAACTCCGATTACAGTTTCCCGTAGTCAACCGGTCCGAATCCCAAAAGGGCGGCTTTCGTTTCGCGGGTGACGGGTTATCTTTTTGGCCATCGCCAGATTTCATGGGAGGTCGTAAGGGCTCTCCGCGAAATCGTTGTTTCAACCATGTCGCGTGTGGATTTCAAGCTCCGCGGCGGCTTCTCTGACGACGATAGATTCATGGACGAAACGATCCTCGGTGAATTCTTCGCCGCCTTATGCGAGTTCGGCATTTTGGCTCAGGCGGTTCAGGCGACGCGGCCTGCCGCAGTCGCTCGCCGCGCGATCACGCCGCTGTTTTGCCTACTCGCGTTGTTCGCCCTTTGGACGTGGGCTCGTCCACCCCGAGCGGGCGCGAACGTGGTCGAGTCGGTGGTTCTATGCCTTTTTGCGACCTACCTCTTGGGTTGGATCGCGCTGGTTTCCGTCAGTCGGTTGTCGCGGCGCGTGTGGCTGTTTCGATTTGTGGCCGCGTCGTTGGCGATTGTGCTGGTGGGCGTTGTTGGCGAATCATTGGTGCTGGTCGGCGTCGATTATTCGGAGATGTTCAGCACGGCGCCGTGGCATTCGTGGAAAGCTCGCCAGCGTCATGACGCCGAGTTGCTGCACCTGCATCGACCGCACGAGCGATTCGTGGGCAGCGAAACGGGTGGCAACATCGCCTACTACTGGAATCTCGATTCCCAGCGCGAGTACCGATTCGACATCACGACGGACGCCAACGGCTTTCGGAACTCGCGAGCCTACGACCAAGCCGACGTGACCGTGGTCGGCGATTCGTTCGTCGAAGCCCGCGAAGTTTTGGAAGCGGAGACCGCGACCTCGCTGTTGTCAGAACGCTTGAATCGCGTCGTCGTGAATTTGGGACAGACGGGCTACGGTCCGCAGCAGGAGTTGGTCGTGCTGCGACGGTTCGCGTTGCCGCTGGAGCCCAAGGTTTGCGTGTGGGTATTCTTCGCGGGAAACGATTTACAGGACGCGCTGGAATACGCACATGTCGGCGATTCGGAATCGCCCAACCCGTTGAGCGTCTGGCGCAAACGATCGTTCGTCGTGAATCTCAGCCGTTCGTTTGGGCGAGTCGTAGGGCGGCCGGCGCCCGATGCGTTGGCGGCGGTTCGTTTCGGCGATTGGAAAGCTTCGTCGGCCGAACCTGTTCGGATGTACTTTCTTGAAAAGTTCACTCCGCTGGATGATCGTCAGCAGGCGGCGTTGGAGATGTTTCGCGACTCGTTGAGCGAGGCTCAGCGATTGTGTCGCGCGAACGATTGTCGACTAGTGTTTGTGTACGCCCCGATCAAGTTCCGCGTCTACCGCGACCTGTGTGAGTTCCCGGGCGATTCGGAATGCCTGGCGTGGACCGAAAGCGAATTGCCGACGCGAGTCCGCGAGATCGTGGCCGCGGTCGATCCCGAGATTCCGTATCTTGATCTAACCGAACCGCTTGCCGAGGCGGCGAAGGCCAGCGACGAGCTGCTGTACTTTCCCGACGACACGCATTGGACTCCCGCGGGACATCGCGTTGTCGCGGACGAAATCGCGCGAATCGTCCGTCCGTTGCTGCCGTAGCGGATCAGCTTTGCGGGCGAATGAACGGCAGTCGACGTCGGCCTTTTATCCCCGCACGACCACTCCGCAGTTCAGCACTCGACCATCCGCCGCTTGCAGATCCAACTCGGCCGCCTGCCTGTTTCGCTTTCCATGGGGAAAGGCGTCGCCAATCAAGCGACGAGCGGCAGCGACGTTGTAGTCGGTCGAATGGCAAGTGAACAGAATCCACGCCGCTCGGCCATCGACTAAACGGCCGCAATCTTCCAGCAGCAACGGCAGATGTTCGTGAATCCGCCAGACTTCGCCTTTCGGGCCGTGGCCGTAAGAGGGCGGATCAAGAATCACGGCGTCGTAGCGATGGCCGCGTTTGACTTCGCGCTGCACAAACTTGGCCGCGTCCTCGCAAATCCAGCGTATGGGTCGATCTTCCAACTGAGACCGAGCCGCATTGCGCCGCGCCCAAGAGACGACGTTCCGCGCGGCGTCCACGTGCGTCACCTGCGCCCCGGCGGCAGCCGCGGCCAAAGTGCTACCGCCCGTATAGGCGAACAAGTTCAGCACTCGCAACGGCTGCTCGGCCGCGCGACACTGCCGAGCAATCCAATCCCAATTCGCGGCTTGTTCGGGAAACAGCCCCAAGTGGCCAAACGGTGTTGCCTTCAGCTCGAACCGCACCGCCGCATGTCGCACGCTCCACATTTCGGGAAACTCGCCGTTCCACTCGCCGCGTTCGCCACTGGTCCGGCGATACCGCACGTCGGCGTTCCAATTGCGAACTCGCGGCAAGACACCCGCGGCGGCCGGCGCGGGGCGATCGACGATCAGCGAGCCGAATCGTTCGAGCTTGCGGCCCTCGCCAAAATCCAGCAGTTCGTATTGGTCGAGCTCAAACATACGGACCGTTTTCGCGAACCATTCCATTAGCCCGACATCGTCGCCAGCACGTCATAAAACGCATGTGCGGCGGCTGTGATTCCGAAGCCTCGCGTCAGGAACAAGACGGCGAAGAACACGCCGGCGTTGAAGCGAAACACGAACCGAAACGTGGACCACGCGTCGCCCGTGCCCGTGAAGATTTGAAAATGAGCGGCCGAGAACAGCAGACTACTGAGCAACACAGCGCCCAGCCAACTCAGTTTGGGCGACACATGCAGCCCACGCAGTACGAACGCCAACACCGGCAACAGCATTAGCCGAAACAGCAGCTCTTCGTAAATCCCCGCGCCCAAGAACGCGATGAATTGCCCGGCATTGCCGCTGGCTTGCTCGGCCACTTGGCGGATGCTGGGCACTTCCGACTCGCCGCCGACTTGCGCCACGCTGATCGAGGACGACTCGCCGCCGAGCTGAATCGGCAAAGCGCTGAGCAACTGGCCCTGAATCTGCGCGAGAACCAACAACAGAAAGCCGAACAGCGCCGCTTCGAGATACATCCCGGTCATCACGCCCCAGCGCACCCGCCACTTGTCGCGCAACAGGTGATGCCAAGCCAGCAAGATGCCGCAGACCAACACCGGCAGCAGAAAGTATTGGCCGAATCCGACCCACTGCAGCAGACGGCGCAGCCAGCCATCGGCGCCGTTTCGCATCACCGTTTCGGTGCCGAGCACGAGCAAGCCGCCTTCGTAGGCCACCAACATCGGCAGCACGAAGAACAGGCTGACCAACGGCCGAGTCGTTTCATTCCAGTAGTCGACCAAGCCCGTCGTGCCGCGCCGCGATGTGGTTGTGTTGGTCATGGTCGACGCGACTTCAGCGGCGAGCTCGCTCGTGCCGCAACGGCAACCATTCGCCGCCCGCCGCGCTGCTGGCCACGCATTGCTGGATGAAATACATTCCCTCGACGCCATCGAACACGTTCGGGTAAATCGTATCGCGACGCTCGTAGGATTTGCCTTCGGCTCGTGTGATCATCGCGTCGTAAGCCGACCGGTAAACGTTCGCGAACGCCTCGAAAAACGCCTCGGGATGGCCGCTGGGCAACCGACAAGCCGCCGCGCCCGAAGCGTTCATGAACGGTGCGTTGGGGTCGCGAGTATAGATGCGATGCGGTTCGCCATTGCGGCGGACGATCATCTGATTCGGCTCTTCCTGCCGCCATTGAATCGCGCCCTTCGTGCCGTCGATTTCGATGAACAGATCGTTCTCGCGACCGTGGCTGATTTGCGAAGCGGTGACGGTGCCCAAGCCGCCGTTCTCGTAACGAATCACAGCCGTTCCGTAGTCGTCCAGCTTGCGGCCTTCAACGAAAGTTCGCAGATGGCAACTGACCGATTCCGGCAACAGCCCGGTCATGTACCGCCCCAGGTTATAGGCATGCGTGGCGATGTCGCCGAAGCAGCCGGCCGCGCCGCTGCGAGCCGGATCGGTTCGCCACGAAGCCTGCTTCTGCTCTTGTTCTTCCAACTTCGTTCGCAACCAGCCTTGGATGTAGAACGACCGCACGGCTTGAATCTCGCCCAACTCGCCGCTGAGGATCATCTCGCGAGCCTGCCGCACCAACGGATAACCCGTGTAGTTGTGCGAGACGGCGAACACCACGTCCGACTTGTCGACCACGGCGGCCAAGTCCTCGGCTTGCTGCAAGTCGAATGTCATCGGCTTGTCGCAAATCACATTGAAGCCCGCTTCGACCGCCGCTTTGGCAATCTCATAATGCGTGTGATTCGGCGTGGCCACCGAAACGAAGTCGACTCGTTCGTCCGCCGACAGCTTGTTTTCCTCGTCGAACAACTCGCGATAAGAGCCGTAAGCTCGATTGGCGGGGATGTCGTAATCCGGCGCGGAAGCTTTCGCTCGTTCGGGATTCGACGACAAAGCGCCAGCCACCAACGCGGCTCGATTATCCAGCACGGCGGCCGTGGCATGAACGCGTCCGATAAAAGACCCTTGACCGCCGCCGACCAGCGCCATCCGCAGCTTGCGATTCAGCGAACCGTTGGTGGACATGAGAAAAGCTCCTTGATGTTCGATGGAGAGATGGTTTGTGCGTGTTTCGAGCCGTTCGTACGCCTCGGACGAAGAACGAAATCGTTGAATTCACTCGACAAGCTGGAACGACTGTTTTAAACGACAAGCTCGTACGAGGAACTCGCCCGACTAGAAATCCAAAGCCGCCCGGAAGACGGTCTTTTTTACCACATCCATCCCCGCCCGCAAGCCGCGCGGCCGGGTTGCGAAGCGACGCTTGACGTGAGTCGTAGCGTCAATATTGATAAGCGAGTCACCGAGCGATAGGATTCGCGACACACTTGGCGGCCATCGTTCGATGGCCGCGGGTTCGGTCTCGTGCGAGAAGGTGGACATGCGATACAGCGACGCGGAACTGGAAACGCTGCTCGACGACATTGAGTCCGATCTCGCCGAACGAAAGGAGACCTGGAACGGCGATGCGCCGGATAAGGGCCGCGAAGCCGTCTGCGCTTTCGCCAACGACTTGCCGGATCACCGCCGACCAGGCGTGCTGTTCGTGGGCGTCAAGGACGATGGAACGCCAATCGGCTTAGCCATTACGGACGAATTACTTCGGACGCTCGCGGACATCAAGACCTCGGGGGCGATACTTCCCCCGCCAACAATCGCCGTGGAAAAGCGGACGCTCAAGGGAACCGACGTTGCCGTCGTGACGGTTGTGCCCAGCGACGCTCCGCCCGTTCGCTTCAAGGGCCGAATCTGCGTTCGCATTGGTCCGCGTCGCGGAATCGCAACGGCTCAAGACGAACGGATTCTGAACGAGCGGCGTAGGTTTCGCGATCTGCCGTTCGACATTCAAACCGTTCCGGGCGCAACCTTGGCCGATCTAAACCGGCGTTCGTTTGAGGATGAATATTTGCCGAATGCCTTCGCTCCCGACGTGATCGCCGCGAACGAGCGGAGTTATGAGCAACGGTTGGCGGCGTTACGTCTAGTGAGCTCGGCCGACAATCCAGCTCCCACAATTTTGGGCCTTCTGGCAATCGGACGGGCAACACGCGACTGGTTGCCTGGCGCATATATTCAGTTCGTGAGATTCGATGGCGCCAATTTATCCGATGCGATTCTCGATGAGCTAGATGTCGATGGTGAGTTGGCTCAGGTGTTGCGTCGCATCGATGAAAAACTGGATTCTCATAATCGGACCCGGATTGATCTGAAATCGGCGGATGTGGAAACGCGAAGCGAACAGTACCCCAAAGTGGCGTTGCAACAGTTTGTTCGTAATGCCGTCATGCATCGCACATATGAGAACACGAATTCGCCCGTGCGGGTGTATTGGTTTGAAGATCGAATCGAAATTCATAGTCCCGGCGGTCCATTCGGCGTCGTGACCGCGGAGACGTTTGGTCGTCCCGGTTACACGGACTATCGCAATCCGAATTTGGCCGACGCCATGAAGGTACTGGGATTCGTCCAACGTTTCGGAGTGGGCATTGCCGTCGCGCAAAAAGAGTTGCGGGATAACGGAAATCCGCCGGCCGAGTTCGAAGTGCATCCGAATCGGGTCTTGGTGATGATGAGGAAGCGGCCATGAGCGTGCCCGTCTTAACGTTCTTCAACAACAAGGGTGGTGTCGGAAAGACATCGCTGGTCTACCACCTTGCTTGGATGGTTTCGTTGTTTCACAAGAACGTCGTGGTCGTCGATCTTGATCCGCAAGCGAATCTTACCGCGGCATTTCTGGACGACGAGGATCTCGAAGCGTTGTGGGAACGGAACACCGGAGCGACGACGATTTATCGCGCGATCGAGCCGATTACGAAGGTCGGCGATCTCGCGCAACCGATTCTCAAATCGGTCGGGAGGCGGCTGCAACTCGTACCCGGCGATGTGGCACTCGCGGGATTCGAAGAACAATTGTCCGAAGCCTGGCCCGCGGCATTGGGCGATACGAATTTGTACCGCCCTTTCCGAATTCTCACAGCGTTCTGGCACGTCGCTCAGATGGCCGCGACGAACGCCAACGCCGATCTCATCATGGTCGACGTAGGGCCAAATCTCGGTGCAATCAATCGCTCGGCGCTATTGGCGTCCGACTATGTCGTAATACCGTTGGGCGCTGATCTGTTCTCCTTGCAAGGTCTCCGCAATTTGGGACCGACATTGCGTGCTTGGCGTTCGGGATGGCGAAAGCGTGTGGACAATTGGGACACGCCCGACTTTCCCTTGCCCTCGGGCCACATGCAGCCGTTGGGCTATGTGGTCCAGCAACATGGCGTTCGTCTAAGCCGTCCGGTGAAAGCGTACGATAGGTGGCTGAATCGTATGCCCGCCACGTATCGTTCGAGTATCCTCGGCGAGCCAGCCGTCGACATGACCACGAAGGACGATCCTTATTGTTTGGCGACGATCAAACATTATCGCAGCCTTATCCCAATGGCCCACGAAGCGCGGAAGCCGATTTTCTCGTTGAATGCAGCCGACGGGGCAATCGGGGCACATGCCGCCGCGGTTGGTTCCGCGTATGAGGACTTCGGAATGCTCTCCCAAAAAATCCAACGTGGCATGGGACTGATCGCCTAGTCGCGGCAATCCCCGGCAAGTTGGATAACGCCGGTTCGTTGGCTTGAAGTCGATGTGGGAACAGATACTTTCTCGTGCGGATTGCGGCGGGCGGTTGCGATTGTTCGTCGGCGGCGATTCGGAGTACGAGTACCGCTGCGCTGAGTACGAGTAGGAGAATGCGTCAGGCTTTACAAGTTGGTTTGCAATGGGATACCCCGGTGACGCTCGGCGGTGCATCCCGTGTCGTCTCACAAGTATATGGTTCCGCGTTCCCGTCTCGTACACCGAACACGCCGACGAGTTGCGGGCTCGACATCGCAATTGTGAGCTACGGACGCTCGAAACCAATCGTGAAACAGCTCGTGTCCGAGTTCGCGGATCGTTGAAGGGGCGGGCCGGTTAAGCGGGCTGCAGCGATCCTGCCGAGAAAGCTGGGCGAGATCAGGTCACTGGATCAAGCGCGCGACCGAGCAGGTCTCGGCTGAGCTAAGCTTCCTTAGCGTTGGCTCCCAACTCCTGGAAACTCGGCGGCCATGTCGGACTGTACGATCATCATCCCGTGCTACAACGAAGCGGCACGTCTTGACTTGCAAGGCTTCGTCGAACTCGCGAGCCGCAGCGAGCATCGCGTATTGTTCGTGAATGACGGCAGCACTGACCGGACGGCCGAAGTGCTGGAGGATCTCGTAACCGTTAATCCGCATCAACTGGCCGCGTTGCACTTGCCCAGCAACCAAGGCAAGGGCGAAGCGATTCGCCAAGGCATGCTTCGCGGTCTGGCTGCTCACCCGACGTACATTGGATATTGGGACGCGGATCTGGCCACGCCGTTGTCCGCCATCGACGAGTTCATCGGCTATCTGGAAACGAATCCGGCCGTGGACATGCTGCTCGGTTCTCGCGTGCGCATGATGGGGCATCGCATCGAGCGACAGTGGGCGCGCCACGCCTTCGGAAGATTGTTCGCGATCGCGGCCGCGACCACCTTGCGACTGCCAATTTACGACACACAGTGCGGCGCCAAGCTTCTGCGGGCAGGCGAGTCGACACGCCAACTATTCGAGCGACCGTTCTTAACGCGTTGGCTGTTCGACGTCGAGCTGTTGGCGCGCTACGACTCATGGGTCCGCGACATGGCCGAATACGATGACCGCGTGCCGCGTGAGATCGAATTGTCGCGGCGAATACACGAATTTCCGCTGAGCGATTGGCGAGACGTGGCGGGCAGCAAAGTCAAGCCGCTCGATCTGCCACACGCGCTGTGGCAACTTCGCGCCATTCGACGCGCCTATCCAAGCCTGTCGCGTCCAGCGGCGGGGCGATTGCCAAGTCGGCCAGAGACGCCCGCTTCGCTTCGCGGCCACGTCAATACGAACGACTCACGGGCCGACGTGCCGGAGCCTCGATCATGCTGACGGGCCACGCGCTCCGGCTGCTTCACGTCGCTACGCAAGCGTTTCAGCTTGGCCGTTCCAATCGCGACGACTTTCGACCACGCCGTTGGCTGGTCGGTCCGCGAAATCCGAACTTGGCCGCTTGGTTGTTGGTGTTCGTCGGCGCGATCGTCGTCATCATCGCGGCTCCTGACTACGGCGTGGCTTGGGACGACTCCGTTCAAACGCGCTTCGGAGCGCTCGTGTTGGACTACTTCCTCTCGGCCGGACAGAATCGCGCGTGCAATGAATTGTTGGATCTGCGGTTGTATGGTCCGCCGGTCGAATTGTTGGCGGCGGCCGCGGCGCGATACGCGCCGGATCGGCTGATCGAAACACGCCATCTGTTGTGTGGCCTGCTCGCACTGTTGTCCGTACCGGCGCTGTTTCGTTGGGGTCGTCTGTTGGGACAGCCGTGGTTGGGAGTCTTTTCCGCGGTCGTCTTGCTTCTATCGCCACGTTTCTTTGGCCATGCGTTTCTGAATTCAAAGGACATGCCGTTCGCGGTTGGGATGACCGCGTCGTTGGCCGCGTTGACCGCTTTGCTGGCTCGGCGGCGATATCATTGGCGCGAGTTCATCGAATGCGGACTGTTGCTGGGATGCACGACCGCAGTTCGCCCAGGGGGCTGGATGTTGCTTGGTCCCTTGTATTTGGCCGGGGCGTTCATGGCGGATTGGCAGACGAGGCAACGACGTTCGCGCCGCCGAGCGCGCCGGACGCTGCTCAAGCAAGCGACGATGTTCGGCCTCGCGTGGTTGGTGATGATCGCCTGTTGGCCCTGGGCCCACGAGTCGCCATTGGCCAATCCGCTACAGGCGATTCGGATGGCCAGCAAGTTTCATATCGTCGTGCCCGTGCTGTTCGAGGGTCGGATCGTGCCTAGCGATTCGCTGCCACGATATTACTTGGCCAAGTACTTGTGGATCACAACGCCGCCGTGGCAGTTGCTGCTCGCAGCCGTGGGATGCGTGACGGTCGTGGCCCGTTGTTGGCAATCGCGGACCAACGGCTGTCGCAACCCGCGACGCCTTGTCGATGGCATGTTGATCGTCTGGCTGACGTTGCCGCTGTTGCTTTTTGCACTGCTGCGGCCAAACGCCTACGACGGAATCCGCCACTTCCTGTTTGTCCTGCCGGCGTTGGCGCTGATGGCGTCCGTTGGCCTACAGTCCGTGTTCCTGGTCATGAAACGACTCCGCGGCGGCAAACTCGCCGGCCGAATCGCAAGCGTGGGTGTGGCTGCCGCCATAGCTTGGCAAGTCGCGGTGTTGGCGACGTTGCACCCATACCAATTGGCCTACTTCAACGGCTTCGTCGGGGGTGTCGCCGGCGCCAGTCGCCGCTACGAAACCGAATACTGGATGACCAGCTACGGCGAGGCGATGCGCTGGATCAACAGCCAACCGCGCAATGCCAATGGCCAGCCGACGCGAGTGCTCGTGGCAGCGAACGAAAATTCATTGTGGTGCGCATCCTATTTCGCCGGTCCACGACTCGAGCTGACCACCACGCTTCAAGGCGATCAACCGGGCGATCTGCCCTCCAGCTTTGATTTCTATCTTGGTACGACCCGCACGTTGATGGCCGACAATTTTCCCGATGCGGAAATCTGCTTTCGAGTCAACCGTGCCGGGGCCGATTTCGCCGTTGTAAAACGTCGAAAATCCCTGAAATGATCGCCCGCTTCGCGGCCTTTCCTTCTCAGCAGGCCGTCCGATGCGATCGCGGCAGGGAAAACCTGACGCGCGCTGCTAAACTCACTGCGGCCGCTCGCACTCGTCACCGGAGAACCGCCATGTTGAACCAGCCACGCGAGTTGAACAGCCAACGCCGCACAATGTTCGGCTTGACGCTCACAATCTGTGTCCTATTCAACTTATCCGCCAGCCGAGCCGACGAACCGCGCTCGCCCAGCCTTCCGTCGCTCCAAGAACAATTGAATGCACAAGCCCCGAAGGTCTTGCAGAAACTGGCGGAGCATGGTTGCACGAACATTGGCGTGTTGAAGTTCCGCGTGCTCGAGCCGCGAAAAGGCATCTCGGACAACGTCGGGACGCTAAATCGGTTCCTGGCCGAGCGGCTCGAAGCGGCCCTGACTATGGCATTGCCGCGTGTCGAGCCAAGTCCGATCAGCTTGGCGCGCAATGCCAGCCAGACCGCCGAAAAGCTCAGCGGCGCTTCGCATCTGGACGAACTCGGCCGCCAGCGCCTGCTGCAAGCCAACTATGCGCGAGCCTGGGGCAAAGGCACGATGAAGGTGGACGCCTTGGTAACCGGCATCGCGATATTCGCCGCCGATTATCGGAGCTTTGATATCGGGTTGGTAGCGGTCGAAGCCGGCTCGCGGGAACTGAAACCATTGCTCCCGCGATTCACTGTTGCCACGACGGGCGCGATTCTGAGCGAAGCCGGTCATAGCTTTCAACTGCGTAGTGTTCCTAATGAACTAGAGAAAACCGATCCCGCCGACGCCGTACATCGCGTGCTGGCCGATCCCGACCGAAATTTTCCGTTGCAAAACCAGCCCTCCGTGATGTTGCGAATTTTCTACGACGATCGACCGGTCGAGTTGGAATTCACCGAAGACGCCGCTCGCATTCCCGAACCGAGGACAGGACAAAAGGTAAGCATGCGGCTTGAACGCACTGATCGTCAGCCCGGCGCTTTGGGTGTCGTGCTCAAGGTAAACGGCGTCAACACACTGAATCGCGAACGCTTGCCCGATCTGGATTGCTCGAAATGGGTGCTCTCCGCCGAACGACCCGGCGGCGTTATCAGCGGATTCCATTTCACGAAGAGCGACGAAGTCGAGCAGTTTCGCGTCGCTTCAACCGAGGAATCGCAACAGCTAGCGATGAATTACGGGGCCGATGTGGGCACCATCTCGATGGTCGTGTTTCAGCAACAAGCCGTGAACGAAGCCAGTGGTGACACCATTGATCCCCTCGCGATCGACGAAGCCCCCGATCTCATGGCGATCCTGAAGGCCGATTTCCCCGAGGAAACGCCGCCAACCGCCGACGCCCTGCGCTCGGCCCTACGTGGCGAATCGCCCGATACGTTGACGCGGGGAATTATCCTGGAAGGCACGCGTCGCACGTTGCCGCTTGATATCCAACGCTTCCGGTGGCATCCTGAACCAATCATGTCGGCGGTCATTCGATACTATGATCCCGCCTCGAATCCGTAGGTCCACACAACTCAATCTTGCCCGATCGGTACCACTCATGGCTTCTTGTTCATTCCATGTCACAACGAAGAGCGTGCTCTTCGGTTACTGGTTTTTGAGCTCGCTGGCAATCTGGCAGTATGCTTCCGTCGCCCTGGCCGCCGACGCGTTTCCTCCCCAAGCCGAGCCGTTATACCGGGATCCTCAGTTGGTTATCGACGCCGACGGAGTTCCAGGAGAAACGATCGTCGATTTGGATATCAGCCCTGACGGGGAACGGCTGGCCGTTAGTAGCGGCAAACAGGTCCGAATCTATTCACTTGAATCCGGTCGGTTGTGGAAGACGCTGCACGGATATCGCGAAGGCGACGGTATCTCCATCGGAATGATTCAGAAAGCCAAGTTCTCACCGAGTGGCCGTTTCTTGGTCGTCGGCATCACGGACAATACCGAATTGGGATCGACGCGAGTCTATGATCTCACTCGCCCCGAGCAGTTGCATCGACTTGTCAAAGGACATACTGGTTGCACGAAAGGCGTCGCCTTTTCTCCAACCGGTAATCTGTTGGCCACGTGGAGTTGCGACGGAACCATTCTGCTGCTTGACTGGGATGAGAATCAAGGCGATGGCGTGGAATTGGCTCGATTCTCGAAGTCCGACCCCAACGGAACCACCAGCCGACTGCCGTTCCCCTATTTTGGCTTTCCCTTGAATGATGACTGGCTGGTCTTTTCGGAGTTCAACCCGCAACTCATCGTTTTTGACACCCGACGTCGGCGATTGCTGAAAAGCAACTTCGAATGGCCACCCGAACTGCGGCAGTTTCTGCTCACTCCGAATCGCGAATGGTTGAATTGGCGGGACTCGTGTGTTGGTGATTTCCGGTTGGACAATCCGCAAGCGATTGTGATGTCGGGGCAATCGTCTTCGTCCGACGGACCCGCGCGCTATTGGGTGGATGCCTGGGACTCGATCGCTAGACCTGAAAAACGAACTCATCACGGACACAGCTATTTTGTGACGGCTTGTTGCGTCAAGCCACAGTTGAATCTCTGCGCCAGCGCCGACTCACTCGGCAAGGTTCGTGTCTGGCCGCTGCGCTCGCCGTCCGACGTGAAACACGCATTTGCCCCTGCGAATCGTCCCATCTACCGAGTCGCTTGGTCGTCGGACGGCAACTCTCTGCAATTCGCCGACAAACCTCATCCACAGCATTTGTATTGGCATAATCAATTCGGAACGATCAATTATCGTTTTGATTTGCAACGACGCGTCCTGAGTTCGGGAACTCCCACGGATTCTAACGGTGCCTCGCAGCACGCTCATGTTCCCCTACCGCAAGCTGGTATTGGGGAGGCTTGTGTTAAGCTGGCGTGCAAGTCCAATCAGCTCACGGCCGATCTGCGAAACGTCGCGAATCAGAAGAGCGAGACGTCCTCCTACACCGGTTGGTCCACTGGCGACGAACTCTACTCATTTGTCGTGTTGCCAAAAGAATGCCCCTCCGTTGCGGACGGTCCAGTACTGGTCGGCACTCGCCAAGGAAAGGTTGGGCAATTCACATTACAACGCGGCAGTGATGGAACGATACAGTTTCAACTCGTACGCTCGTTCCTGGGGCATGCCAATGCCGTAACATCATTGGCCGTCGCGCCCAACGGCCGCTATTTCGCTTCGTCATCCCTGGATGGCACGGTACGATTATGGCGCTTGGATACCCCTGTTCCAGCGGGAGGCGTCGATTTCACGCACGACGGCAACTACGTTGTAACCGTACCGGCTGGCAGTGAAGCCGAACGCGTGGGGCTGAGATCGGGCGATACGATCATTCTTCTCGGCAAAGGCTCCTTCTATGAGTCCCGCAAAAGCATGCTCGATGGATCACACACTCCGGGAAAGCAAGTTCCAATCGTCTGGAAGCGAGAAGGGGCGGACCGAACGTTTTCTCGCGACTATACGCTGCAATCCGTCGCGGCATTAAGCGTCGCCGAACTGACTTTGTTTCTGTCGCGAGACGATCAATGGATTCTATTCGACCAAAAAGGAAAATACGACTCCTCGCCATCCGGCGAGCGATACGTTGGATGGCATGTCAATCAACAACGCGAGCAAGCGGCGCTATTCTTTCCCGTGGATCGCTTTCGTGACCAACTGTACCGCCCGCGCGAGTTGAGCGAACACCTGGCGCGGATCGGTGTGGAAGTTCCGGAAGCTTTGGATCATAGCGTGTTGGTACGCCGTGACGACATCGCGCCAGACTTTACCAATCGGGAAGAATTCGATCGCTATTTGCCGCCAAGCGTGCGAATCTTGTCGCCTGCGGATGGCAGTGACGCGAAGGACGCGGAGTTACAGATCAGGGTGGAAATCACCACGAGAAAGAGCCTACCAATTCGCAATATTATCTTTCGCGTTAATGGTCAACAGCCAGCGACGCGTTACCGTGTCGTTTCCGAGAAGCTCGTGGCGAACGACCTGCATCTGATAGTGGAGCAAGCGGTGCGTCTATCGCCGGGCTCGAACCAGCTAGCCGTGAACGCTTCGCATGAGTATGCGGTTAGCAACGACCAGTTCTTGCGGCTTCGCGGACCGGAAGCGGCGCCTGCGACGCGTCCGAAACTACCAACCTTGTATGTATTGGCCATTGGTGTATCCAACTACAAGAATGACGCGTACGATCTGCGCTTCGCTCATAAGGACGCGAACGACTTCGTGGAAGCCTGGAAACAACAGCAAGCCCTTACCTATCAAGCGGTGGAATCCCTCGTTGTCGTCGACCAACAGGCCACCACTGCCAATATCAGAAATGCCATGACCTGGTTGACGGACAAGACCAAAGACGCCCCCGATGACATGGCGCTCATTATGCTCTCGGGGCACGGGCTATTTGACGAATTCGACGGCTGGCATTTCGGCTCGCATGAACTCGATCCCAATAACTTGGTCAACACCGCGATTCCAAGTGTCGAAATCTTTGATTGGCTCAATAGGCGTGTCCGCTGTCCGAAGGTCGTGTTCGCGGATACCTGTCATGCCGGAGCGATACCGGGCGACCGACTGAAGGGCGGCGTCACGAATCGCAATGCGACTGATTACTGGCGAGGTTACGGCGATATCTATCTGCTTGCATCCTTGCCGACCGAACAAAGCCGTGAAAATGCAACCTGGGGTAACGGAGCATATACAAAGGCATTGCTAACGGCCTTGAAAAGTCCGGTCGCCGATACGGACCGGAATGGATATCTGAGTGTCATGGAGTTGGCGACATTTGCGGAACAGGAAGTCATCCGCCTAACCAACGACCAGCAACATCCGGTCGTGAACATCCCGCCAACGATCAGCATTCCCAAGATCGCCAAGGTTCCATCGGAACCATAGGAGCCCAAGGACGTCCCAATCGATCGTGCATTGAGTTCCACGTCGAGACACCTATTTCCCTGGTTCGGCATCGGACGTCCATATATGGATTTTCCCGTCATTCGTCGCCGCCGCCAAATGTCGTGAATCGGGTGAGAACCGAAGCCGCGATCGGCTTGGCCACTCGGAAGATGCCGCGTTCACAGCCAATGGCGGGATCCCAGAGGAATATGTCGCCAACGGTATCCGCCGAGGCAATGGTTTGACTGTTCGAGGCAATGGCGATGGCGGAAACGGGCTGAGAGTTTCCGCTCAATCGAAGCATAACATTTTGGGTCGCCGCATCGAAAACCACGGTTTGTCCTTCCGCGTCTCCGATGGCCACATAATTGCCAAGGTGGTCGAACACTACAGTATGAATTGGCGAAGTGTGCGTATAAATCTTGCGCGTGACCTTATCATCGGATGATAACAACCACAGCTCGACCGAATCGACGATCAGGTAGAACTCACTCTGGAGCGGATGAGCCGCCACGGCCGTGGCCACTCGATCGGTCCATAGCCACTTTGCCGGCCCGTTCGAGCATCCAACAGACGCACTCCGAAAATGTCTAGGACGGCGAGCGTCTGAGCGTCGGCACTGATTGCCATTCCCAGGCAATTCACGGGCTCGGACGGGATGGATCGGGGACGCAAGTCCAGGCCGTTGTAGGAGGCACTGTATAAGATTCCGCCCGATTCCCACCACAATGTTGACTCACTGCGAGCAATTGCGACGCCGCCTGGCGGCGAGATGCCTTCCTGCCAAGCAAACAGAGCCTGTCCATTGACGGGATTCCATCCACGCACCGAGCCGTCCGCGCCAGCGCTGATGAGGCATTCACCCTGCTTCCCGAATAACAGGTGAGTTGCCGCGCGACCGGCATGGCCATCGATCTCGACCGGTCGTCCCGCTTGAATGGACCACAAATGGATTTGGCCCCGTGAGTCTCCTACTAGAACGTGGTTAGCATCCAAATAGTCAACAGCGGTGAGCTTGGCGTCTGATTTTGGTAACTGCAACGTTCGGCCGGAACTCAGCTCGATTGTTCGAACATCGCCGCTGTAGCTACACGCGGCCAGGGATTGTCCATTGTCGCTGAAGGCGACTTGGCTGATTTCTTCCTCGAAGAATTGCAATGTCGCATCGGTAGTAATCGCCCCGATCGGCGATACCGATAGCAATTTCAATGCGTAGCCCACGTCCGCGGTAACCAGCCAATCCGCACGCGACGGATGAAATCGCAGTTCCGTACCGAATCCCGCAGTTTCGCTGAGTGGCTGCCAGCTATCACAATCCCACACAATCATCTTTCCATTATCGCGAGAGCCGCTGGCGAGCAGGCTTCCGTTCGCATTGAACGAGGCGCGAATAACGGGCGCTCCATGTCCTTCTAACTCAGTGACGCGTTGTAATTCGACCGTGTCCCTGACTTCCAATACTCCGTCAGAGTGTGCAGTTACCAGTCGCTGCTTCATCTGGAGAGAATTCGGCCGCGTTAATGCGACCGCGCGCGGTTCAATGCTCGCCACGATTTTCATGGTTGGCCAATCCCACACCTGAATTGCACCATGTTGATTCGGCTCCAGCGTCGCCTCGCTGCTCGGCTCCGTATCGGAGTCACTCTCCTGCATGGGGCGCTGTTTGCTTGCTTCGCCGTGATTCACCGTCACCAGTCGCTGGCCGTCCGGCGAGAAGCTGATGGCCGCGATTCCGCCTGGGTGTCGATTGCCGATCTCATGCCGAGGCTCGGAGGCCTCCGTGGACCAGATGCGAAGCGTTCCATCCGAATCGCCTGTTGCGAATACTTGACCACCGGCAGCCACTGCCAACGCCCGCACCTCATCGAAATTGTTCCATGACACCGAGCGTCGTTGTGATACATGAAGCAGATGTGCCCAGGTGAAATCGCGGAGCTCCACGGGACATACTTGTTCGTCCAGCAACATTTGCCGCGCCCGATCCGAGTCGCCGACACTCGCGGCCGCGGCCATTTGCAACTGTAAGGCGAACGTGCTGCGGCGCGTGCGATCCAGTGATTCCTGCAATTCATCGGCGAGCGCGATCTTGTCGGACAACGCTTCGCTTTCCTTTGTCAACGCCGAGCGCAAACGAAAGTTGAACACACCAACCGTGACCGCAAAGACAGCCAACAGACAAGCGAGCGCCATACTCAGCGCGGAAACCCACGGGTGGCGTCGGGCCAACTTCTGGACACGGTAGGCGAGCGTACTTCGTCGCGCGTGAATGGGCAGATCATCCAGAAACCTGCGCAAGTCGCTGGCCAAATCCGAGGCCCGGTCATACCGCCGCGAGGGATCCTTCTCCAAGCACTTCAAGCAAATCGTTTCCAAATCGCGGGGAACGTCGTTACGCAACTTGGATGGCCGTACCGGCGTCGCATGCTTCACTTGATCCAACGTCGCTAACACACCATCACTTTGAAACGGAGGGCTCCCCAATAGACACTCATACAATACCGCCCCCAACGCATAGACATCCGACCTGGGGCCAACTTCCGCCACGCGGCCATCCGCTTGTTCGGGCGACATGTAAGAAGGCGATCCAAGCAATGCCCCATCCATTGTGTGATCCGAAACATCATCTAACTGTTTGGCCAATCCGAAGTCCGCCAATTTTGGCGTCCCGTTCACCGTAAATAGTATATTGGCGGGTTTGATATCTCGATGAATAATCTTCCGTTGATGGGCATAGTCAACCGCGTCGGCCAGCGTCTCGATTATTCGCGCCGCGGCTGACGACGACAGAGTCGGTCTCGCGCGATCAGCCAAACGTTGCGACAAGCTGCCGCCGTCGACTTTTTCAAAGGCGCAGTAAAGCGTGTCATCATGTGATCCGAAGTCGTAGATCTGTACAATGTTGGCATGTTGAAGTCGCGCCGCCGCCTCGGCTTCACGACGAAAACGGCGACGGTGTTCTTCGGTAATCTCACGATGCGGGACGATCAACTTCAATGCCACCGAGCGGTGCAACAGCCGATCAAACGCCTCATGAACGACTCCCATACCACCTTGGCCGAGCGTTCTTTGAATCTCATAACGACCAAAGCTCTTATATGGTGGTGCTACTTCATCCTTCGAAAGCTTACTCGCGGATGCTCCGCGATCCAGTGACTTCTCAAGGCTTGTGCCCACCGGTTCGTCCGAATCACTCGTGGAATCGGCGCCCCGTAGGAAACGCATCAGAAAGTCGTCCGACAAATCCAATTCGTCGAACAAACGTCCACAATCTTCGCATTGCTCTAAATGTGTTTCCACATCGGAAACGTCCGATTTCGGCAAGCGACCGGTGGCGAACCGCAACAGAATTTCGCGAGATGGATGCATGAGTTCCCGACAAGCTTGTGAATCCATGTCGGCTATTCGAGCACATCGGCGCCCAATTCCCGCAGGCGCCGCATGACACGTGATTGGGCGATTCGCACGGCGTTAGCGGTCAGCCCCAACTCATCGGCGACCTCCGCCGCCTTGCGTCCTTCCAACGCCACGCGTCGAAACGCCTCCATCGTGGCCGGTTGGAATTCCGCCTTGGCCATTTCCAACAGTCGCTCACATAGATCCCGGTGATACTCAGCATCCCATTGACGGCTTAGCTGGCTGTTCGGATCGGCCAATTGATCCGCCAACTCTCCATACGGCTCGCCTCCCGTGACTCCCAATCGGTTGCGTTGGCGCCAAAATGTTCGCAGCCGATTCGACACCACTTGCCGTAACCAACACCGTAGCGCCCCAAGCCGACCGTTGTGTTGAAACTTCGGCAGCTCGACAATCGCTTGCCGCATCACTTCCTGCATCACGTCGTCGGCATCGGCCTGCACCACACCCCGGCGACGCAACCATTGAAGAACTAGCGGACCGTAAAGGTCGTGAAAACGCTGCCAAGCCGCATCATCTCTCGGATCGCGCAAGCGGTCCAGCAAGCTCAGCGAAGTAACTCGGTCCGACATGGGACGACCTCCGAATCCTCGATCAACACATCCAACGCATGATAATTCAGCCTCGCATCGTTCGCAGCCACCGACCCACTCGTGCGGGGCCTGTGGCCACGATCGGAACGCCCCAAGATTTTTTTGCCGAGCGTGAAATATTCGCCGCGTCGACCGCCTTTTGTTTGTAGACGCGGCCGCGTTGAGCAAAACCAAAACGAATCATTACTTCACCCAATTTGCAAGGAAACCTAACCATGTCGAAGAATTTGACCAACTCGTTGGCGATCGCTCTGGTATCGACCGTGATCCTGGCTGCTCACGCAAACGCTCAGAGCGGCAACCTCAGCGTAGCCAGCAACTGCGGCTCGACAGTCGTCCATGCCCAGGTGACCCGCAGCACAGCGAACAGCGTCATCTACAAAGTGGTTCAACAAACTCCGCAATACAACTTGCGTCGGCCGGAAGTCGTCAGCGGAGCGCGTGTGACGCTGTTCGCCAACTTCCTGCGACAGGAGCCGGGCGTCGTGCTGTTCAACCTGAATGGCACCTCCACCGAATGCACACTGGTCGAGTGGAAGCCAAATTCGGTGACCATCGAGCTGCCGCGACTCGGCTTGGTGGAACCGAAGAACGCCGAGATTCAGATCGTCCTACCGGACGGGCGAATCGCGAAAAACTTCCCGGTCTTATACGTCTCGCAGCCGGACATCGTGGTTCACGAGGACACGATTCCCCAACCGCTGCCGCCGGCTCCGGCAACCGCGCCGGCCGTGTACGCCAGTCCGGTGCAAGGTGGCCTCATCTTGCAAGCCAGCTCGCAATAGCCGGCTCAAAGAAACGTCAGCCGCGTCGAATCCCGGATTCGTCAAATCCAACAGGCTGCTCCACCTAGTGTGGAGCGGCCTTTTCTCGTTGACGGCCAGAATGTGGCGCGCGAGCGTTCGTTGAAGTCACTTGAACGCGTAGCCCCGCGTTCACCGTCCGCGAGCTGCCAGCCGACAGATTTGTGAGGCTGGGGGGTTTAGGTGGGATGTGCCGAAAAATCCGGTTCTTCGGCGAGTGATGGTTCTGCTGAATCTTCCGCGAGGAACACCCCGAAGAGGTTGATGGGACAGCCGCCAATAGGCGGAATTTATCCGCACTCCCATTACGCGTTGAGAACCTAAGCGATTTATACGATCGGCCGATTTACACGCAAGCCGACGAGGCGGATCGCATCGGTTCGCCAAGCGACGCCGCAATTGGCTCCGGTATGCATGCCGGGGCGAGCGACGGTTCCTCGTCGAGCGACGATGGTGACCGCACGCTCGGTTCGGAAGACGGATCGTCGCCGAGAAACACGCGGCCCACTCCGCAACATTGACAGTCACGTTTTCAGGGGAGAAAACTGGCGTCTATCCAGCATCCAAACATCCTCTGTGGATTTGCAGCGGTTGTGTATTATCTGTTGCCCCATGTAAAGGCGAGAATACATTGACTCGACTTACCGTGGATTCAAATCGCGTCGAAGAAGCGACTAGTCGGATACGGTTTGCTATCAAGAATGCTCCTATCGCAATCATGCCGCTCTGCGCAGCCATCTGCGCGATTCCTGGCGCTGTTTTCGGGGAGGCTTGGCTAATAGTCGCTGGCGTCGTTGGATTGCTTATAGGGTTGTGTCTATCCGTGGTAGTAGCGGCGGTGCTTGAAGCGATGATGATAACCATCGTGCAATTGGATCAAATAGCGAACCGCGGAACCAATTCGAGAGAATAACGTTCAAGTATATGTCCACGGGCGGCCCCGAGTACGAGTTGAATACCGCTTCGCTGAGTTCGAGAACGAATTTCCAATCCCGAGCGCACGAAGCTCCTGCCGAGTCGATCGGAGCACACGGAGCTCCTGCTAAGTCGATCGGGGAGAACGAAGCTCCGGCTGAGTCGATTCCGCTGAACCAAGCTGCTTTCAGCGATGTGGGAAAACACCGCCGCCACATTCCCCGCGACGCATCACAACAAACCCACGCGTTTTCTGAGCAGCCATTCGCTGGCGATTAGCGTCGTGAAGAGCGCGGGGAGCAGCCAAGTGTTCCAGATCGGTTCCGGCGGTAGCGATTCGATACGCACTTGGCGGCCTTCCGGCAGATCGCGCGTCAGGCGATCGGCTTGGTCGAGCGTGTAATACTTGCCCCGCGATGTCTTGGCCGCTCGCTGCAAATCGGCCAAGTCAGCTTGCAAACGAGCTTGTTCGCCAGGCGGCGCGACGACCGCGAACCGCGCGTGCGGCGGCTGGCCTTCCAACGCCGGCGTAGCCATCCAAGCGCGATACGTGCCGTCGGCCAAGTCCCCAATCGCCGCCTCGAATACGCCACGCATCGTCGGATCGCGAGTCAACGTCACTTGCCGCCGCGTGCCTCCTTCGCGCTCCAACACCACCGCGACGCCATCATCTTGCTCGGGCGCCAGCCGCTCGTCGAAAAACCGAACTCGCAATAACACCACATCACCACGCCGATACTCGTCGCGGTCGGTCGTCATCTCCACCGACCGGCTGCCGCCTAGCAGTTTCGATCGGCTGAGATAACGGAGCGTTTGAATCCAATACTGGTTGTAAGCCTGATCGCTGCCACGGTACCGGCCCCAGCGATACGTCTCGTCCGTGGCGTGGAAGATCACCTTACCGCCGCCGACGAATTGCATCGCGATCACGGGCAGCGGTTGGCCCGTGTTGCCCGTGCGAGTCGGATGCGCTGCGAGCACGCGGGCACCGGGCCGTAGATCGGGAGCTTCGACCATCCAATACAAACCGGGCAGGTCGCGCCAGAGAGCGACGTTCTGCGACAGTGTCGGCCGCAACTGCATCTGCGGACTGGCCAAACCGAGTCGAGCGGGCTGAACGGCGAACGCGCGATCCAAGTTGATCGCCGGATCGGGAACCGACGCCGACGAAAGCTCGACGGGAAACAGCTCGGCCAGCGGCGTGTCGCGATAAGCCAGCGGCGTGTGACGCGGCCCGGACATGAACACCATCCCGCCACCGCGTTCTTTGACGAAGGCGGCCAAGTTCTCCATGATCGAACGGCTAAGAAACGCCGGGTTCACATCGCCGAACACAATCACGTCATAGGCAAACAACTCGTCGCGACGCACGGGGAACACGGCCCGAGCCGACTTGTCCAACTCGGCGTACTGCCGGTCGGCTTCCTGCAACACGCTCGTCAGCTCGATCGATTGCCGCGTCGGATCCGACTGCTCGACCTCGCGTTCCAACAGCGTCTTGAGATAGCGGAACTCGAAGCTCGGATATTCTTGCACCAACAGCACCCGCAGCGTCTCGTCGCGCACGTTGATGGTTTGGGTGAGGCGGTTGTTTTGCAAGTCGGCTTCGCCCGGTAGCGGCTCGGCCTCCACGACAAATCGCAGCTCGCCCTTCTCGACCGGCCGATACGAAAGCCGCACCGAAGCGGTCGTCTCATCGTCGCCCAGCGTCTCGGTTTTCTCGGCCAACGTCTCGCTGCTGTTCTCGCGCCGCAACCGCAGCCGCACCGACTTGCCCGCATAGCCGCTGGCCGACAACTTGAAATCGAAGTTCACCAAGTCACCCGCGAAAGCAACCTCGTCGGCTAACAGATCGGACAAACGCACATCGCGCGGCGGTTGGCTGCTGCCGATTCCGATCACATACAACGGCACCGATTTTCGCCGCGCATAGTCAGCCGTTTCGCTGAGCGAGCGGCCTTCGGTCGTAATGCCATCGGTCAACACAATGACCGCAGCCGTGGGGCGACCTCGCTGCGTCTCTAAGATATTGCGGATGCCAGCTCCCAAGCGACTGGCCGATTGTTCGGGCGTTTGCCGACGAACCGCTTGTGGCAACTCCGCCGCCTCGGCCGATACCGCTCGGGCCGTGCCGCCAAGCCAGTAGATTTTCAGTTGGTATCTCTCATTCAACTCGTCTAACAACCGATGATCGCGTTCTAACAATAGAAGCTTGGCCAGATTCAGACGCGAGAGTTCGTCCAGCTTTGCCGCCTTCAAGCGTTTCGCCAGCGCGGCTCGCAAGCGTTCGTCCTCATAATGATCGACCAAAGCCATACTGGCCGAGTCGTCGACCACCACAATCAGGTCGGGCAAATCCGTGCGATATCGGTGCCTCATCCAGCCATACAACATGAACACGACGAGTGCGACGAGCAGCACGCGAATCGCCAACAAGAGCATCTTGGTGGCTCGCCCCGCTTCGATCCGCTCACGTACATAAACAAAAACGACGAGGCCGACCGAACCTAAGAACAGAACCAACATCACCCAAGCTGGCCACGGCCATGTGGACACGACCGACGATTGCACACCTTGCCCCGCCACCGAGTTCGGCTCGCCGTAAAGCCATTCGAGAAATCGGGTGAGTGGGGACATAACGTAAAGACTCGTAGTCTTTCACATACTATGAGTGAGACTTAATTCGTGCGGCCAAACCGCCAGGCGAGTACCGATTCGGTCAGCAACAAGCCAAGCACGCCGAACAGGAACACCCGAAACAAACCGGCGCCGCGCGTCACGGGAAACGTCGGTTGGTCCGAATGCTCGGCGCTGAAGTCTTGCCGAAATTGGCTGGGAAGCAAGTCGGCGTCGAACCGCTCCAACGGACTCTCGCGCGTATCCACATTCGCCACGAACAACTGAGTCGTCGAAAGCGGCGGACCATACTCGGCGCGGTAAACGCCGCTTAATGTTGTGTCGTCGAACGACCACCGGCTGTCTTCGCCGTCGATCGCCAATGGCACTCGCAGCTCGCGGCTGTCCGGCGAAACAATCGTCAGCGGCAGATTAGCCACGGTGCTGTGAATCGAGCCAGCGATCGGTTCACCGACCACGACGTTGCGGTTATTCATGCCGCTTTCAACCGCCAATGCCAACATCTCCTGCATCATCGGTGGAAAGCTGGGCCAAGTCGGCCAGGCGGTCCAAACTTGCGGCGGCGTGACCGACTGATCCATCGAGTCGGGTGAAGCGGCCGTGGCGACGAGCAGACTGCGGCCGCGCTCGATCGGCTCGTCCACAATCGCCGGATCGCCAGTATGAAACGCCAACGCCACGCGCGACGTGGTCGCCGACGCTGGCGCCAATTGATAATACCGCCACACCGGCGTCGTGAGTAAACCGCTACGTGGATGGCCCGCGAACGGCTCGACAATCGGATGCCGATATTCGAGCGGATCGAACAGAAACGGTCCGCCCGATTGCAACGTTTCAATCCGCGCCGGCAACACGCGAGCCACCTGTTGCTCGGCGGATTCCGGCAGGTTGCTTGTCGCGTCGGTTGGCTTGGCGGCCAGCGATGTCGCCATATCCATCCGCAAGAGTTGCTCGTTGTAACTGGCCGGTTGAACATTGTCGCCAAGGAACGTGATGAGCCCGCCGCCGTTCTTGAGATAACGCAACAAAGTACGAGCTTCGTCGCGACCAAATCGACCGACGTTACAGAGCACGACGCAGTCATATTGAGTCAGATCGGTCTCGAGCAAAGCCGTCTCAGGCCGCTGATCCACGCGCACCCGAGCCTGTTCGTTTCGCCGCGGTTCCAACGCCAAAGCTACATAACGCGACGCGTCCGGCTTGCCGTCGATGCACAGCACACGGATCGACTCGCGAACCGGCACGCTTAGCCAACGATGATTGTCGACGTTCAGCGCGTCGTCGGCCGAACGCACTTCGACCACATGTTCGCCCGGCGTATCGAACCGGTGGGAAAACACCACGGACGTCGCCTCGCCGGCCGGGATTGTCACCGTCTGTTTCTCGACGGGCTGTCCATCCACGAACAACTGGACTTCCGATTTGGAAACGGCCGCTTCGCCGAAGTTGCGTAGTTCGGCCGTGAACTGCACGGGGCGACCGAACGTGACCAACGATTCGCTGCTGACCAACTGAGTCACCGCCACGTTGCCCGCCGCCGGTTTGCCCGCGTCGAACATGGCCAACGAAGCCCGCTCGGCGAGCCGCCCGAGCTGCTCTTGTACATCGGGCGACAATACGGCTTCCCAAGTGTTGTGCCCCAAATCGGTGAAAAAGCAAACCGTTGTCTGAGTTAATCGTGGCTGCTGTTCGGTGGCTTCACGGACCAACCGATCCACGGCCACCAGCGTCGAGGAAAGATCGGCCGCCGTGTGGCGAACGGCCAAACTCTCGATCTCTTCGATCACGTCGTTCGGATCGAAAGCCGGCTCGGCAATCACCACGCGAGGCGGTTCGGCCATCAACACCAGCGTGAAGCCGTCCCCTTGCGAACTCTCCCGCACCAACTGCGTCGCCAATTGCCGCGACAGCTCGAACCGACTCGGTTCGCCGTCCTTCGCCGCCATCGAAAAGGAGCCATCGATCACGAGAACGAAATGCGTCGAGCCGCCGCGTCCCGAACCGCTGACAAACGCCGGCAGATCGCTGAGCAGCGGATCGGCCATCGCCAGCGCCAACATCACCAACACCAACGTGCGAACCGCCAACAAAATCAGTTGTTCAATCCGCATCCGCCTCGAATTCTTCTTCAGCGCGGCCGGCAAAAACTCCATCGCCGCCCAAGTCACTTCGCGATATTTCCGCCAGCTCCACAGATGAATCAGAATCGGAATCGCCGCCCCCAGCCCCACAGCAACATCGCCACATGAGCGAACGGCCAGAATGCAAACACCGTAAGCGTTGCTAATCCGATCTCAGGTTCGCAAAATGCCATAAGCTCCCTATTCGCCTTTCACACATACAGGTGAGGCGTTGCTGCTTTTTCCGTTCAATTCATTCTCAACCATTCGGGCAGGCGGCGCGGGCGGCCGGTGCGGTCGACGCTGGCGACTGTCGTGCGGCCGCGGACTATTAGTTGCTCGTCGCGAGTCAACTCGTAGTGGTGTTCGATACGGACGCCTTTTGCGCGGGCCGTGGTGGTTCTTAGACGCAATACGTCGTCATACTCGGCGCCTTGGTAGTATTCGCACGCAAGTTCTGTTACGACCAATAAGATGCCTTGTTGCTCTAGTTCCTTGTAGCTGTGTCCCGCGGCTCGCAGCAACTCGACACGGCCAATCTCGAAATAATTGATATAGCTTCCGTGATGCACGCGGCCTTGAGCGTCCGTTTCTTGATAGCGTACGCGGATTTCGATCTCATGTTCTCGCAGCATATTGCAAACCGACAGTCGGCGTTCGGAAAAAGGTGTTGAGGCGTTGGGGAAGGAAAGCCGGTATTAGGAATGCGAAACGGAACTGGACGAACTTGCGGCGACCGGCGCGGCGGTCCATTGTCGCATCCACAATTCCAACATTAACAGACACCACAATCGGTAGCCGTGATTGAACGTGCCATCGGTGTGTTCGCGGACCGTGCGATGCAAGACATCCTCGCGGAAGAACCGTCGACACTTGGCATCGTCGGCCAACAACGTATCGTGGACCATCTCCTTAAGTTCATTGCGAAACCATTTGGCGATCGGCACGCCAAAACCCATTTTTCGACGGTTCCAGATTTCGGCCGGAAGCATCGAACCGAACGCCGATCGCAACAACCACTTGCCTCGGCCCCAACGCAATTTCAAACGCACGGGCAAGCTGGCCGCGAATTCGACCAGTCGGTAATCCAAAAAGGGCTGGCGAACTTCCAACGAGTGAGCCATCGAGGCGATATCCACTTTGGTCATCAAATCGCATGGTAGATACGTTGTCACGTCGGCCAGCGAGGCACAGGTTACCGGATCGCGCCGACCGGCTCGCCGCCAAGCGTTTTGAACAAAACTGGCCGGATCACGGTCGGGCAACTCGGTCAGGAAATCGTCGTTGTAAATCTCGGCGCGGCGGGCTTCGTCAAAGATTACGAGCCACCGCAAGTAGCGTCGTTCGGGCGGCTGCCGCACGGCTTCGCTGAACCGTTTGATCTTTCGCAGCAGCGATCGCTGGGCGGTCGAATCGGGCAAACGGGACCAGACCGACGCGGCGAAAAAGTTGCGAACCGAGGGGACCCGATCCAAACGAGTCGCCACGCGGACGGCCTTATAGCGGTCGTAGCCGCCGAACAACTCGTCGCCGCCATCGCCGCTGAGCGCCACGGTCACATGCCGCCGAGTCAATTGCGAGACATACCAAGTCGGCACGGCCGAACTATCGGCAAACGGTTCGTCGTAATGCCAAATCAGCTTCGGCAAAATCTCCACGCCGTCGGGCGTCACCTCGAATCGCTCGTGGTCGCAACCCAGATGCTCGGCCACTTGCCGCGCGTAAGCCGTCTCGTCGAATTCCGCTTCGGGAAAACCGATGCTGAACGTCTTAATCGGTTGCTCGCTGTGCTTCTGCATGATCGCGGTCAACAGCGACGAGTCGATGCCGCCGGAAAGGAAAGCGCCCAGCGGCACATCGCTGCGCATTCGCATCGTCACCGACGATTCCAGCAACTCGCGCACGCGATGCACGGCCTCGCGTTCGTCGATCGCGATTTCATGGGCGAAGTCCGGTTGCCAATAGGGGCGAACCTCCACATTCCCATCTTGAAACACCGCAAAGTGGCCGGGCGGCAGCTTATGGATGCCTTGCAGAATGCAATGTGGGTGCGGCACGTATTGGTAGGTCAAATACTCGTCGACGGCGCCGGGATCGATCTCGCGCGGCACGTCAGGCACTTGCAGCAGACTCTTCAGCTCGCTGGCGAACAACACGCGTCCCGCTTCGGCACGGTAGAACAGCGGCTTTTGGCCGATCCGATCGCGAGCCAACACCAATCGACGCCGAGGCCCATCCCACACGGCAAACGCGAACATGCCGTTCAGATGGTGGAACATGTCGAGCTGTTCGTCTTCGTACAGATGCACCAGCGTTTCGGTGTCGCTGTGCGTGCGGAAGCGATGTCCGGCGCCTTCCAGCCGATTCCGGAGAGCCGGATAGTTGTAGATTTCGCCGTTGAAGACGACCCACACATCGTCCGTCTCATTGGCCATCGGCTGATGCCCGCCGGACAAGTCGATAATCGAAAGCCGGCGAAACCCCAGCGCGACGCCGGGCTGAGCCTCGTAGGGTTCGCGAGTGCGCCACTCATTGCGAAACTGGCCCGAATCATCCGGCCCGCGGTGACGCAGCACATCGGTCATGCGAGTCAACGTGGTCGCATCGATTGCCTTGTCCGGGTCGGTCCAGATCGCGCCGGTGATTCCGCACATGAAGTCGTTCGCTCAGTTGGCAGGTGTTCGTTGGGCTTCGATTTCGTTCGTTCCTATCGTATCTGGCCCGTGGCGATGCGTCATGGTGCGGCGCGAGCGCGTGCGGCGAGACTCGGGCGAGCAGTCCGTTCGCGCGGCTGGGCGGCCTTCATCATTCCCAGGCAATCACCCAGCGACGCGATCAGATCCCGTTGCAGGCGTTGCCAGGCATTTCGGCTCCCCTGCGGCCAGCGTTGATTCACTTCCAGCTCGACGCCAGCGTATTGTTGGTCGGAAAACTGGCGTCGAAGATGGGTTGTCAGGCCATCGGCTTTTCCCAGGTACGGATAATTGCGACGCAACAATAGATCGGGTCGCAGCCGCTTCAAACCATCGAGCCATCGACCAGACAACTGACGCTCGGCATCGCGACGCGGATCGTACAGCCAGCCGACGTCCGCTCGGCGAGCACAGCCGTTCAGAGTCGGCGTGAACGAGTGAACTCCGACGTGCAAGACCGACTCGCCGCGCGCGATGGCCGCCGCGATATGTGTTTCGATCGCTTGCCGATGCGGCCAGTAATAATCGTTCAGCAACCGGTGTCGATCGGCCGAATCGAGCCCCTGCGTGAATTCGGAAAACAGTCGCGGATGATGGGGCGATCGATTCAGTTCGACGACCAACCGACTAACCGTGGCGGCGATCAATGGGGAACGAAACGCCGTCGCGAATCGGCGTCCCAGCACCAACGTGCCTGGATCGTAACCGCGATGGGAAGCCAGCACCGAGTCGGCTCCCACGAACAACGTCGCGTACCGCCGCGGCACGCGGTTGCCGCCGTGCTCGCACGTAAATAACAACGACCAACCCATGGCGGACTCGGCGACAGCGTCCATGCATTGATTTCCCACAAGGTGTTCAACAGGTTCTCGATTGCCGCGCGGTACGATCCGCGTTTTCGTGTAATCTTCACTCGCGTTAAAGTTTTTGCTCATTCGGTGGTTCTAAGCTGCGGAGTTCCGCGGCAAACCGCCGATGAAGAGGGGTAGGTGCGTCGGTTCTTGAATCCGTCTTCCGACGCGTCCGCTACTCGCCCCGCACCGTTCGCTTAAAGGAATACGCGAATGGCCCGTCGCTCGCATGGACTGGTCGGCCTCATCGAGCTTACGCAGGCGCCCGGTCCGTCCCGGCGCCAATCCGCCGACGACAGTCTGAAATCGACGCTCGCCCGACTTGTGGACGATCCGAGCGACGACGAGCAAGACTTGGAATCCTGGCCCGAGCCGACGCGCGACCCCAGTTTCTCAACGCCCTCGCATTTCGACAATCCGACTGCGGCTAGTTCGATCGCGTTTGTCGACGCGGACTGCCTTCTGGACGAGCTTGAACAGGAATGGTCGCGGCTGTGCCAGCAATTAGGGCACGGTGCGTAGGCGACGGCCGTCGAGCCGATCGTCGTAGGCCGCTATCCAAACAGCTCCATGATCGGTTCGCCCGTGGTGATCGGGCGCGAGATGCCGCTGTTGTTTTGCGGTGCGTTCAGCGGAATGTCGAGCGCGTGATAGATGGTCGCCGCCAGTTCCTCCGGACGAACGGGATTCTGCGTCGGATATTCGCCATGCTTGTTCGACTTGCCGTAAACTTGGCCGCCCGCGATCCCGGCGCCGGCAAGGATGGCCGAGAAACATTGCGGCCAGTGTTGGCGACCGGGCGGCTCTTGCGTGAGAATCTTTGGCGTCCGGCCAAATTCGCCCGTGACCACGACCAACGTGTTGTCCAACATGCCGCGATCCTTCAGATCAGACAGCAACGCCGACAACGCTTGATCCAATCGCGGCAAGCAGAAATTCATCCCATACGAGCCGCTGCCAAAGGCGTTGCCCATTCCCATGTTGCCGCCGTGCATATCCCAACTGCTGCTAGGCGGTCCGGCCGTGTCATGCGTGGCTTGGCCGGCCCAACCGTTGACGGTCACGAATCGCACGCCGGCTTCGACCATGCGGCGAGCGAGCAGCAGATTCTGGCCCAGCGGATGGCGTCCGTAGCGATCGCGCACTTTCGCGGGTTCGCGGTCCATGTTGAACGCCTCGCGGCCTTCCGGGCGAGTCATCGCTTCGTAACCTTTCTCTCGCAGCTTCGACCAATCCTGTCCACGCGCGTCCCTGGATAGCCGGCTGCTTTCGATATCGCTCAGCAGCGTGCGGCGAGTTGCCAAACGAGCCGGGTCGCCCATGTCGTAGATTTCGGGCGGCTGGAAGTCGTCCATCGCCGGATGGTTTTGAGCCGAGCCGATAAACACCGGGGCGTAGGCCGAACCGAGATAGCCGCCCAAGCTAATGTTCGGAGCACAAAAGACCGGTGGGCCGACGCATTTGATAAGCCAAGCGTTGGAGACGATGTTCCGCTTGCTGGGCCGATGCTTGGAGACGAACGAGCCGAGATAGGGGAGGTCGTCGGGCACGCCTTGCTGCACGCGCTTGGTGGACTGACCGCTGAGCAGATTGTGCATGGCGTCGAAGTGGTTGCTGATGCTACCCGGATGCGACATCGAATTGATCAGCGTGAAATGGTCGGTCAGCTTCGCCAACTCGGTGTGCATCTCGTTGATTCGCATCCCCGGCACTTTGGTGGCGATCGGTTGATACGGACCGCGAATCGTGTCCGGGGCGTTGGGCTTCATGTCCCAGGTATCCACATGACTGGGACCGCCACACAACAGCACAAAGATGCACGACTTTTCCGCGGCCACGGCGTTGCCGCTCGCGTCTTGCTGGTCGCTGCCCATCACGACGCCCGGCATTCCCAACGAAAGTGTGCCCAGGCCGGCGGCGATGAGAGCTTGACGTCGATTCAATTCATATGCATTCATGGAACCACCTGGGAACTAAGTGAAAGGAATTGAACGGTTGGGCGTGCAAGGTTGGGAGCGTTTGCGGAAGCACGCGGCACCTGCATGCGGCAAGGAACGTTAGCGTAAGCGAATCGCTGGGACCGCGTCAAATAAGTTTGATTTTGTCCGCCGCCAGTCTGTCTTCCGCCAATCACTAGGGAGCGGGCAAGCGATAGAACGACACCGCGTTTTGGCCGAAGACGGCGGCTTGTTCATCGGCGGTCAGCATCGACAAGGCATATCGCGCCGAAGCAACGACCTCGCTGTACTCGCCGGCCAAGCGGCAGACGGGCCAGTCGCTGCCAAACATCAGCCGCTCCGGACCGAACAACTCGACGACCGTTTCGACATACGGACGCAGATCGGCGGCTCGCCATTCAGCTTGGTCGGCCTCGGTAATCATGCCCGAAACTTTGCAGTGAATCTGCGGCAGGCGAGCGATTTCGGCTAGTTCACTCCGCCAAGGTTCCAGTTCACCGCGAGCGATCAGCGGCTTCGCCAAATGATCGATCACCATTCGGAGGTTCGGTACGCGTCGGACAAGCTCTGGGATGTGCTTCAAGTGCGGCGGCCGCAGCAACAAGTCGTAAGGCATGTCATGTCGAGACAATGTTTGCAGGCCGCGAACTATGTCGTCGCGCAGCAGCCAACGCTCGTCCGACTCGTCATGGACCGGGTGTCGAACACCGACGAACTTAGGATGTTCGCGGCGCCGCGATAGTTGTTCGTCCAGGTCGTCAGCCGTCAGGTCCAGCCAACCGACGACGCCCGCGATCCACGGGTGTTCGGCCGTCATCGACAAGACCCAATCAATTTCCGCCGGATTCATTTGAGCTTGCACGAACACCGTGCGGTCGATTCCCACGCGGCGGATTTGCGGCGACAACTCCGCCGGCAAATAATTGCGACGCAGCACGGCCAAATCGGGCGTCATCCAGGGATACTCGAACTGGTCCAGATCCCAGAAATGTTGGTGAGCGTCGACGGTCGGTTTCGGATTGGCGTTCATGTTGACAGGAGGGTCCATGGAAGTGAGGGCTCGTGGCGGGTTCGCGCGGATGCACACGTTCGATGCGTGGGTTCCGATTGTAAGTCCACGCGACGCAAGTGCGAGGCTCCTAACGGCTCGCGACCTTGGTGGCGATCGCGTTTCGCCATGAATACGATGGTTGACTTGGCGGAGTCGCCGCCGCTAATTCGCATTGAATTCGACCCCACGAATGCTCGACCCTCGAGGCTGTTCATGAATATCGCCTATGTGAGACCGTTTCTGCTCGCCGCCAGCGTCGCCTTGTTTCTCGCGGCGACAGCCAAGGCCGCCGAACCCGAGGTGGACCAGCCGTTGCCTCCGACCGAAGCCGCTCGGACCATGATCGTGCCGGAAGGTTTTCAAGTCACGCTGTTCGCGGGCGAGCCGGATGTCCGACAGCCCATCGGTTTTTGCATCGATGATCGCGGCCGATTGTGGATTGCCGAGGCTTACAATTATCCGCATCATGGCACTCGGCCGGGCGATCGAATTGTGATCCTCGAAGACACCGATCATGACGGTCGTTTCGATCGCCGCAAAGTGTTTTATGACAAGCTGAACTATGTGACCGGAATCGAAGTGGGATTTGGCGGTGCGTGGGTGATGTCTCCGCCAAACTTCTATTTCATTCCCGACCGCAACGGGGATGACGAGCCGGACGACGAACCACAAGTGCTGCTGGACGGATTCGGCAATCATGCGAACGCTCACAATTTGGCCAACGGTTTCGCGTGGGGGCCGGACGGATGGCTGTATGGAACGCATGGCCGAACGAACTGGTCACGACTCGGAAAGCCGGGGACGCCGGACAATCAGCGAGTGACCTTTGATGGCGGCGTTTATCGCTACCATCCCGTGCGGCATGTGTGGGAACCATACGCCGATGGCACGACCAACCCGTGGGGAATCGACTGGAATGACTATGGCGAAGGCTTTGTGTGCAACTGTGTGAATCCACACTTATTTCACGTTGTCCAAGGGGCTCATTACGAGCCGTGGAGGAATCGCGAGTCCAGCCGCTACGCCTATCAGCGCATTGATACGATCGCGGACCATCTGCATTTTGTGGGACTGAATAATGTGCGGGATGGTTTAGGGTCGCCCGAAGAAGACGAAGCCGGCGGTGGTCATGCCCACTGTGGAACGATGATCTATTTGGGCGACAACTGGCCCGAACGGTATCGTAATCAAGTGTTTATGAACAATATCCACGGCAAGCGAGTTAACAACGATTTGCTGCGACGTTCGGGATCGGGATATGTGGCTTCGCACGGCGCCGATCTTGCGCGATCACGCGACCCGTGGTTTATGGGGGTATTGTTGCAATACGGTCCCGATGGCGGTGTGTTTGTGCTGGATTGGTCGGATACAGGCGAATGTCATAGTGTGAGGAATACGCGGCGGGAAACGGGACGCGTGTTCAAAATCACTTATGGCCAGCCGAAGCCGGTGGATGTGAATGTGTCGAAGCTGAGCGACCACGAGCTGGTGCAAGCTCAGCTTCATCGCAACGATTGGTTCGTGCGACACGCTCGGCGCGTGCTGCAAGAGCGTTGGGCGGCCGGCAACGACATGGCCGCGGCGCGCCGCGAATTGTTGGCAATGTACGATGAGCAACCCGATGTGACTCGGCGACTGCGGGCATTGTGGGCTTTGCATCTCACGGGCGGGCTGGAGGACGCATTTCTCATCGAGCAGCTATCGAACGCCGACGAGCACATTCGGGCGTGGGCCATTCGATTGTTATGTGAGGACCGGGAGCCGCCAGCGCGGGCATTGGAGCGGTTTCGCGAATTGGCGGATCAAGATGACTCGCCTTATGTGAGATTGCATCTAACGTGTGCCCTGCAACGCTTGCCGGCCGAGCGGCGATGGGAAATCGCTGAGGGACTGTTGCAACATCGGGAGGATGCCGCGGATCAAAACCTGCCGCTGATGAATTGGTATGCGATCGAGCCATTGGTGGACGCGGACTTGCCGCGATTCGTGGCTTTGGCGCGAGCGGCGGAAATCCCGCTAGTGCGGCGGCACATCGCACGCCGAGCCGCTTCGCATCGCGAGTTGGAGGCGGCGTTGGGCGAGCTGGTTCGTTTGCTGCATGACGTTGCAGATTCGACGGCTCGGCACGATTTGTTGAGCGGCATGCTTCAAGGGTTGGAAGGCCGCCGCCGTGCGCCGATGCCGGTCGAGTGGCCGGAGGTCTTCGAGCGTTTGCTGACCGACGATGACGCTCGGGTAAAGCAAGCGGCCATCGAACTGGCCGTTGTGTTTGGCGATGCGTCGGCGCTGCGAACCTTGCAGACGATCGCCGGTAATCGGACCATGGCGGCGGAGGATCGTCGCTTGGCGATCGAAGCGCTCGCCAAGGCTCGGGCCGCGGAGACGGATGCTTTGCTGGTGCGAATAATGCGAGACCCGATGGAGACGAACGCCGCGGTGTTGGCGGCTGCGTTGCGGGGGCTGGCCGAATTCGATCATCAAGCAACGGCGAGCACGATCTTGGAGCGTTACACTTCGCTGGACTCGACCAATCGGCAACACGCCCTCCAGACATTGGCGGGCCGAGCCGCTTGGGCCACGACGCTGCTCGACGCAATCGAAGCGGACTCGGTGCCAAGAGGCGATGTGACGACGTTTACCGCGCGGCAATTGCAGAGTCTTGGCGACGAAGCCTTGACGGCTCGCGTCAAGCAAGTCTGGGGCGAGATTCGCACGCCGCCCGCCGACAAGGCTCGGCAGATTGGCAACCTCCGGCGACAACTAACGCCGGCTGTCTTGGCTCGCGCCGATCGGTCGCGAGGCCGAGCGGTGTACGACAAGACCTGTGCGAACTGCCATCGTCTGTTTGATGCGGGCGGCACGATCGGGCCCAACTTGACCGGCTCGCAGCGGATGAATCTGGACTACGTTTTGGAAAACTTGGTCGATCCCAGTGCCGCGGTCTCACGCGATTTTCAGATGCAAGTGATTCAAACAACGGCCGGACGCGTCGTGACCGGTTTGGTGGTCGACGAGTCGCCGGTTGCCGTGGCCATACAAACCGTGAACGAGCGGTTGGTGATTCCGCGCGACGAGATCGACTCGCGGCAAACGTCGCCGCTGTCGATGATGCCGGACGGACAACTCAACACGTTGACCTTCGAGCAAATTTGCGACTTGATCGCCTACTTGGCCGGTCCGAGCCAAGTGCCGCCAATGAAAAGCGAGTGAATTCGCCGACACACTCGCTCGCGCCGCGTGCTCGTATTTCGCCATATTCTCATCTGCAGGGCGACTTAGACGCCGAACGACTTCCGCAAGATATCATCCCGCAGCTCACCGAACCGATGACTTCGCCCCGTGCTGATGTTCATCAACGTCACGCGCGCCGGGCTGAATAGCAGCGGGTCGATTTTGTAGAAGTCGCGATCGTAACGTTCGAAAATATCGGCGAACGGCTGGCCGTGATCGTCCGAAGCGCTGCTGGGAATCTTGGGCCCCAGGTCGCTCAGCGAATCGTCGTCTCCCGTGACCCACAGCGTGACATCGCCGCCGTACAGCACGGCGTCGTTCGTCAGGCCGATTGCCTTCAGATCGTCGACCGCGACCGGAGGCAGCGGGGCCGAACCGAATCCCGAGACAACTCGCCCCAAATCGAAACCGAGTTCGTGTAACTTGTGCAGCGCCGTTTCGACCGAGCGAGCGACGACTTGAAACGAGCCAGCCAAACTAGCCGTGCGAGCGACCAGCAGCGTCAGTTCGCTCGCCGCCACTCGGCATGATTGGGCCAGTTGCCGACACACGACGTCCGGCGGCACCTTGTTGGTTTCCAAGACTCCGACCGCGTGGTTCGCTTGCTCGCGGCAGCCAATGTCGTCGAACAGTTTTTCGCCGCCGAAAGCGGCCCGCATCGGGCCCGAGCCCATCGCGAAGAACTTCTCGCCCGCAATCTGCCATCCCGCATATTGCGAAGCCATGCAGGCCGCCACGGGCTGGTCGGTCGCGATCTGAACCAGCGGTCCCAGTCCGTCTCGATCGCCGACCAGCGAAACGCGTCCGAGTCCGGCCAAACAGATTTCGGCCATCGCTCGGCCGGCTTCCAATCCACCGACGATCTTCGCGCCGCAGTCAATGACACGGCAGCCCGAATCGAGCCGCGTGATCGCAACGCGACACTCGGCCGCTCGCTGTATCAGCCGCTCGCACAGTTGCCGGGCGCGATCGTTCAATCCGAGTTGCGAATCGTGACAAGTCATGCGGCGATCTCCTGCTTCGAGCGGCAAATGGCTTCTGTCGCCGTCGGGCCATCCGAAAACGAAAAAAGTCTCGGAGCGACCGGTCGTAACCGATCTCGCCGAGACTCTTTCTGGAAAGTGACCCCAACGGGACTCGAACCCGTGTTACCGCCGTGAAAGGGCGGTGTCCTAGACCGCTAGACGATGGGGCCAGCAGCCGCTTCGCGAGCGGCATGTTGCGTTTATAAAGGCGAACGGCGGAAAGCGTCAAGGGGGCTGAGCGACGTGCGGCAACGCGAGACTGGGGTGTTTCGACGAGTCCGTTCCGATTATTCGGCTGGAGTCGCCTAATCGGATTGTATCGGGCCTTCGCCTTTGGACACGCAAACGGGAACACGCGGAGCGCGACCAACCGACCCGAACAGCCCGAGAATCCTGGCGGCCGGGCCTCGACGAATCGGCCGCGGTGCGTTATTTTGTGGCGTTCTCAGATGGAACAACTTGGCAACAGATGTCCGTCGTATTTCGTCGGCGGCTTAAAACAAATCGGTGTGTTGAGGAAATCATGTACGCGATCATTTCCGACGGCGGACGCCAATATCGAGTCGAAGAGGGTCAGAAGCTGCGAATCGATTATCGCGAGGCTTCGGCGGGCGACGCGCTGACGTTCGACCAAGTGTTGGCCGTGGGTGGTGAGGAAGGTTTGACGCTGGGCAGCCCGGCCGTCGCCGGCGCTTCGGTGTCGGCTAAGGTGCTGGGGGTCGAGCAGGGCGAGAAACTGTACATCCAATACTTCCGTCGTCGCAAGAATTCGCGTCGCCGCACCGGCCATCGCCAGTTGTACACGAAGGTGCAGATCGAGAAGATCGCGACCGCGTAAGATCGCGACCGCGTACGCTCGCGTGCGACGCTCGCGGCAACGTGAGGCGAGTGGCAGACGAGAATGTACCCATTGGGACGCTGGCAGCGTCCACCACGTGGCCGATGCTGCCAGCACGTGGCCGATGCTGCCAGCAGTACCACGTGGCCGATGCTGCCAGCATCGGTAAGATCTCGCTGCCGATCCCCTAAGCTCGCGGCAACCTTCGCTCGAGCACGATAGGTTCGCCCGAGCACGTTAACCAGTTCTCCCTACCGATGCTTTTGCCGCATGCGGCGGCTGTAGGCTTCGAGAACCTTGCGTTCGCGAGCATTCAGGCTCGACTCGCCTTCTCGGTGCAGCTTGTCGAGCACGCGATCGGCTTCGTCGTCCAAGTCCTCGTAGCCCGCGTCCGGATCGTGGACTCGCAGCTTTGGCTTCGACTTGAACCACTTCTTCGTGTCGATGCCGCCGGGTTGGAACCGGCCTAGGTTCAAGTTCAGCTTGACATAGGCCAATGCGAACAACGCCCCGGCCAAGTGGCAGTCCCAAGCCACGTTCGAGTCCTTGTCGAGCGCTCGCAGCATGTCCAGGCCGACTACGACCAAGCCGAGCACGTAGGCCGGCATCGCCAGCAACCCAAACAGATAGATCGTCTGCTTGGGCCAATTCAAGCAGAACAGGATCACGACCGCCGTGACGCCGCCTGACGCCCCCAGCACTCGCGGCACAAGGTCGCCCGATTGCGACGCACCGCCGGTAATCAATTGACGCAGCGCCCAGGCGACTCCCGCGAAAACAATCGCCGCCAGATAGACTCGCAGAAACTCTGCTCGCCCATATCGCGTTTCCACAATCCGGCCGAACATCCAGAGAATGTACATGTTCATCAGTATGTGAAAGATGCCGCCCGGCTGGTTCAGCGGCGCATGGACGAACCCGTAGGTTAGAAACTGCCACGCTTGCAGCAGTCCTCGCGGCGAGCCGAACACGTCGGCATGCAACGACAGCCGCTCGGTAAGGCCGGGCATGAATGCGCAAACCGCATAGATCGCTACGTTGGCGATGACCAAGTTCGTGGACATCGAACGTTCGCCGCCCAGTGAAAAGCCGCCCGGCTGATCGTCGCGATAATATTCCCTGTCGGAAAGCCCCATCGGTCTCGGTTCCACGCATGTTCGTTCGGTGAGGGCGAAGCACGACCGCCAACCTCGCGTGCCGTTCGCGTTTCTATCGTAGAGCGATGGCAGTCGAAAGACGAGGGCAACCGATGGCGCAAAAAGAAAGCGGGGACGAGGCCCCCGCTCTTTGAAACTCGCTGCAAGGACGCTGGCCGACGCTATTGCGTCGAGGTCACTTCCGAAGTGCGGCGATTGATCTGCTCGGTCAACTGCCGGCTGGCTTCTTCCAATTGCTGTTCCAAGACCAGATTGTCTTGGAAGGCTTTGTTCGCGCGGCCCTGGAACGACTTCCAATGCGCGACCAGCACATCGTGATAGTTTTTCATCTCGTCCCGCTCGACCTCGAATTTCTGCAAGTCCGAGGCGAGCTTGTCGACTTCGCCCTCGCGCTTCGTGATCGTCTCTTGCGCGTCGGCGATCGTCACTTGCATGCTGGCAATCTCGCGATCGACTAAATAGATGGCTCGCTGCAAGTCGATACGTTGCTCCTCGGCCTTCCAGAACATGTAGGCGTAGTCGCGCAGCGTGCGGCTGAACACCGGCGCTTCGATCGACGCGATGCCTTGATCGACCAGCTTGTTGGCCTCGATTTCCGGGAAGAACCCAATATCATCCTTCTTGAACTTCAACACCTGATCGCCCGTTTCGCTGGACCACAAACGTCGATCCTCGGCGCGTCCTGACGAATCGAAGTAATCGCCCTCGAGCACGCCGGCCGGAGCGATTGCGTCGATTTGCAAATCGTAGGATTGCAGAAACTTGACCTTCGCCCAACGCGTCTCGGGCGGATCATCCGCCTGCAGATCACCGCCGTCGCGCAGATACGACTGCACGATTTCTTCCTGCATATCGGGCGGCAAACCATAGCGATTTCGGAACAGCCCGCGTACCGCCGCGTCGTCCACCAAACCGTACATGTGATCGTCGTCGGGTTCCGCGGCCGTGAAGCTGTAATGGCTGTCGCGCGGCATCACTTCGTACAAAGCCCAGGTCGCGCCGCCTTGCTGCAAGACTTGCCGCTGCACCGCGTCCGGTTCCGATTCGCCTTGGATCGTCACTTCCGTTTCGCTGGGAGTCGCCACGACGCGATACTGGCCCAAGTAAACATCGGGCACGGCTCGGCCATCGGGCGTCGCGGCCTCGGCGAACACATAAACGGTGTCGTTCGGCTGCAATCCGTGCGGCGTCGGTTCCGTCGTATTGGGCGGTACGGTGGTCAGTTGCGCTTGCGGACGCACGCCGGATGGAGTCTGCACCAATTGGCCGTTCGTCGGCGTTGTTTGCCGCCAAACTCGCCCGCGATCCAGCAACAACCGTGATAACTCGCCTTTGAGTTCCAAGATCGTCTTGTTAGGACCGCCCGCCGCAGTCGGCGCGCCTTCCTTCAGCTTCTCGACCGCCGCCAATTCCGTCTCAAGCTGCTTCTTGATCTCATCGTGCTTCGCCTGCCAAGCCGAATGCGTCTTCAACGTCATCGCCGCATAGATAGCAAACGTCAATGTCGCCGGGAAAATCAGAAAGGCGAACATGACGTGATGCCACCTCCATGTCTTGGTAAACATGTAGGTGAGGAAGAAGAAAAACAGGATTAGCAGAACGCCCAGAATCTGGACGATCACCGCGCCGTTGCCGCCCATGTAGCCGCACCGCTATGTCGAGAGGAGGAGCCGGGATAGGTATCGGTTGATAATAAGCTGGGGTATCTAGGGTGTCAAGAAATTCGGTTCGCTTCGCCCCACGCCTAAGTGATTTTCCCGCTTGAATTTGCAGCGAAACTGCCGCTGCGATCCGCAGTCCCCGCACATTCGTTCAAGTCCGAACGATTTATTCCCGAATCATTCTGTAGCGAATCATCGCACGTCGAATCATTCGACGCTGAATCGTACATCGCTGAATCGTTCGTTTGCGAACATTTCCGGGGGGACAAGGATGTCGCACGAATCCGCGCCGCACACGGCGGCCGATCTCGATCTGCTTTCCGCGCTTCGAGCGCTCACGGCCACCGATCGCCAAATGCGTTCCACTCTGGCTCAGTTGGCTCGGCCTTACGGTCTGAACGATACGCAGTCGCTGGTGCTGCACTGCTGTGCCGCGGCCGCGGAAACCGGCGCTTCGCAGTCGGAGCTGGCTGAGCAGCTTGGGATCTCGCCCGCCGCGATCAGTGATCTCGTCGAGCGGATGCGACGTCAGCAACTCTTGGTCGGCGACCGCTCGCCTACCGATCGCCGCCGCCAAGTTTGGCAAGTCACGGACGACGGCCGCGCGGCGCTCGGGCATCTTCGCCACGCCTGTTCCGTTTGGGCAGCACAACCAGAGGCGGGCATCGATGCGGATCTGCTCGACACCGTGACGAAGCTGCTCGAAGTGTTCGTCGCGGCCGCACGATCGTGCCCCGTCGACGCCGAGACCGCCTCGACCACGAACCAGAATTCTTCGCGAAAGGTGGCGTAATGAGGCTGCTCCGAACCCATAGCCAACAAGCCAAAACTCGCCTGCGTCGCCGCCGTTCGTTCTTCACCCTGTCGCGATGGACGCGAGCGGGCGTGATCGCCGCCGCACTGTTGGGCACGACGGTCGCGGGCTGCAACCGAGCCCACTATCGCCATCAAGCCGACGCCGAGGCGTATTCGTTGGTGAACGAAAAGTCGGCGCACCCGCATTGGGATTTGGCAAACTATACGATCGAAGTCGATCCGCGCAGCCGCATGTTCGATCCGTTTCACCCGGATCGCGAACCCATGCCGTTGGACGATCCGGCCGCGCACAAGTTCATGCACCGCGTCGACAACAAGAATGGCTATCCGCACTGGCACGTGAACGGCGAGACGGCTGGCAGCGAGAACCCGGACTTCTGGGCCGCTTTGCCGCTGGATGAACGCGGCGTCCTCAAGCTGAACGGCGACTTGGCGGTCGAGCTGGCTCTGTTGCATTCGCCCGACTACCAACGCCA
This sequence comes from Pirellulaceae bacterium, assembly GCA_041399085.1. Taxonomy (GTDB): domain Bacteria; phylum Planctomycetota; class Planctomycetia; order Pirellulales; family Pirellulaceae; genus JAWKTM01. The sequence goes on along the minus strand of JAWKTM010000008.1, from coordinate 4,001 downwards.
ATTGGAAACGCTGTATCTCTCGGCGCTGGACGTCAGCGCCGAACGCTTCCGCTTCGACACCCAGTTCTTTGGCGGACACGGAGCGACCTATACCGCCACCGGCGAACAACATCCGACCGGCCAGCGCAGCGAACTGCGGCTCGACACCGACGCCTCGCTGCAACGCGCATTCACCACCGGCGGCGACCTCGTCGTCAACTTCGCCAACGCGATGGTGTTCAACTTCAACGGCACGGATTCTCAATCGATCAACAGTGTCCTCGACTTCACGCTGGTCCAACCGCTGTTGCGATTCGCCGGCCGCGATCGCGTGATGGAAACACTCACGCGTTCCGAACGAATCCTGCTGTACAACGTGCGGCAGATGGAACGTTATCGCCGCGGATTCTATGTCGATATCATGACCGGCTCGGGCGGAGTCAGCGGTCCCAGCCGCGCGGGCGGCGTGTTCGGCGGCAGCGGTTTACAAGGTTTCACCGGCACCGGCACTGGCTTTGGCGCATTGGGCGGAGGCGGCGGTGGAGGCGGCACGCAAGGCTTCGGCGGCGCGGGCGCTGGCGCCGCGTCGGCCGGCGGCTTCATGGGACTGCTGCAAGATCAGCTCACGATTCAAAACCAAGAGGACAACATCACGCGGCTGCGCGACAACCTGCTGCGGCTGGAGGAAACGTTGGTCGAAATGCTGACCACGATTCCCGAAACGCAGGAAGACATCCCTCGGCAACGGCTGCAAGTCGCCCAAGCCCGCCAAGCATTGTTTAACGCCGAAAGCCAGTTGTTGAACGCTCGGGCACAGTACCAACAAACGCTCGACAGCTTCAAAGTCACGCTCGGCCTGCCGCCCAAACTGTGCGTGGAAATCAGCGACGATTCGCTCGGCCAATTCAATTTGTTCGACCCGGAAATCGTCGAACGCCGCAACCAAGTCGACCAATTGCGGCAGAGCGTCGGCGGGCTCAATATCCGCCTGCTGTCGAATGTCCAGGAAGTCGAGGATCCCGAGACGAACACCACGGCCGCGGCCATCGTCTGGGACGACAGCATTCAGATGCAACTGGGCGAGCTACGCGACCAGATGTTCGACGTCGATGCCGTCGCCGACGCGCTGCTGGAAGAGAATGTCCCGCGCGTCAAAGAAGACATCGCTCGCTTGTCCGAAGAAATTCCCAAACGCGACAAGGAATCGGCGCGGCTCCGGCGCGAGATCGAACGGAACGCCGACGAAATCTGCGCGTTGTTGCCAACCGCCACGTTCGACCCAGCCGTATTGGATGTCGAACCGCTGCGGGACTTGCCACAAACGCTCAGCAAGAACGCAAACAACATCGAAGGCCGCATCGCGTCGTATCGCGAAGGCGCCGCGACGGTACGCGAGTCGATCGATCGGCTGCTGCGTGAAGCCAATGATCCAAGTTCGTCGCTCGATCCGCGCGACTTGTTCCAGCGGCTTCGCGACGAAGTGATCCTGGGCAGCCAAGACGTGCTGAGCTCCCTGGCCGAAGACGTGTTGGCCTATCAGTTGATTCAAGCTCGGGCGCGCGTCGAAGCGATCTCGCTGGTGCCGATCGATCTGTCCGAGAAAGACGCGATGAATCTGGCCCGCGAATACCGGCGGGATTGGATGAACGCCCAAGCTGCATTGGTGGATCGTTGGCGGTTGATCGAATTCAACGCGGACGCCTTGGAAAGCGATCTCGACGTGGTCTTTAACGGCGACATCCGCACGGTCGGCAACAACCCGCTGGCCTTCAACGATTCCACCGGACGACTGCAAGTCGGCTTCCGGTTCGATGCCCCGTTCACGCGGCTGCTGGAACGCAACACCTATCGCCAAGCGTTGATTGAATTCCAACAACAACGCCGCAGCTACTACCAATTCATCGACGGCGTGGCGACCACGCTGCGCGGCGAACTGCGGACGATTCAACGCAACCAGTTGAATTTCGAGGTCCAACGATACGCGGTCCGCACGGCCGCCGAGCAGATCGACTTGAACGAAGACATCCGCAAGATTCGCGAAGCCGGCGGGCTGTCGTCCGGCCCCACGGCAGCTCGTGATACGGTTTCGGCCTTGTCCGATTTGCTGAGCGCCCAGAACAACTTCCTCAGCGTGTGGGTCAACTACGAAGTGCTCCGCCGCCGGCTCGATCTCGATCTCGGCACGATGCAACTCGACGAACGCGGCCTCTGGATCGATCCCGGTCCAGTCGGTGGCGAATACGGGTTGCCCATGCCGTTGGGTGGCGGCGCATGTGCTCCCGAGACGGAAACAACTGCGCGCGATGGGTTGACCGACGAAGCGGAAACCATCGAGGCCCGTCCGCTTCCCAACCGAACACCGCGGTCGCTCCCCGGACCAGATGCTCCGCCCATTCCGCCCGCCGATCGCGGTGCGTCGCCGTTGCCGGCTCCGCGCATCCCATCGGAAAACGGTAACTCGCCGGACAATAGCCTGCGTCAACCCCGCACCCTGCCACCGATCCCAAATATACAACCGCCGAACCGTATTGACGCGAGCCCAAGCACGAGTGATCCAACACTCACACCATTAGACAACACCGAATTACCCGCCGACCCCGCAAACACGGGCGTGCGATTGTTCCAACCAACCAGTCTGCGTCGGCGGTAATCGCCGTTCGACCGGAACTTGCCACGATTGATTGATGATAGACGGCAATTGCTAGAAGCTTAGTCACTCTAACGCGGACGGCCGATTATCTCGCAAGTATCTCAACCATTTGGCAATAATAGCGGCTTTGAGATCACCCTGCTGCTCGGATTCGTCGATCGTTTTGCCCCAGTAGAAGCTGATCCATCCGTCCGTAAACTTTGCCGAGCTTTTGATGAACTCGTCGGCTTCCTCCAAGCCACAGTGAAGCGGAAAAATCTCCTCAATCACTATCGGCTTGCCGACGTCGTAGACAGCCAACGCAGTTAGGGCGTCCGCAACGGCATCTTTTTTGGGGTAGAAATGAACACTTACGAAGTCGAGTGGCTCGCCCACCTCTGGCGAATAGAAGAGAGGTTTGGCCCCTTTGAATACGTGAGCCCAGGGGATCACGCCGACGGTGACAAGGTGGTCCTGGTCGACTTGTCGAATCGCCGACGTCATTTGCTTGACCCAGGCTTGGGCAACTTCCGTTCGCGTGCGGCCGGCGAGATCCAGAGAGATGCATTGCACGAAATGCTTGCCCCCTAATTCGCCCGCCAGCCATTCTGTCTCCGGTTTTTTACCGGGCAGGATCGGTTCGTTCATCAGATCATAGCAAAACACGGCCGGGCTGGTTTTACACACATTTGCAACTTCGCGCCAGAAGCGTGCCTGCACATTCCAGCGGTCGGCTTCCGCCAAATCATCGTACCACTGGGGCACGTCCTGTTTGTGGTAACAACCCAGCCCCGTAACATCCAAATACAACCCCGTCTTTTCCGCCATCGCCACCAGTCGCTGAAGCTGTTGTAGGTTACGCATGTTCGGACGATCGGCTGCGTCCATGAACTTGGCCAGTTGCAAATGAATTCGCACCACGTTCAGGTTTAGCGCCTTCATCTCCTGGAAGTCTTGAACAACCGTCTCCCAATGTTCGTGCCAGTAGTCTTCGAGCAACTGTCCGGCATCGTCATGATCGTAGTTCGCGCCCCACAGTACGACCTTGCGTCCCGAATCACGACCGACGAAGTGCATCCCGTCGTCACTCACGCGGATCCATTCCAGGGGGCGATCGGTGGAAGTTTCGGGGTTGGTTTGGGCATTCGCCGTATTACCACTGACCAAAAACAGAAGACAAAGAACCTGCCACAACATGGCTTGGGTCGAGCAAAGGCCGGACATGATGTTGCTCCTGTATCGCAGCGGATTGTCGGAACTGCGGCCAATTGAGCCGTTGACACGAGCGGCTAAAACGAAGTCGAGTGTCGCGGGCTGAACTTGGAAACGTCTATCGGACGCAACGTTGATGGTACCACAGTGGTCGCTTGGCGACGACCAGGACTGGCGTCGA